>NZ_BCTR01000010.1 GCF_002091475.1 Sphingomonas azotifigens NBRC 15497 | reverse complement strand
AGCCAAGCGAGGAGGCGGCACCTAGCCGCGTGTTTTCGGGCTGTCAACCGGATTGATCGAGGTTCGCGCGCCGACGCGAACGAATGTCCGAAGGATCGCGCACCAGCGTGCCCTGTTCGAACAGGAATCCGGCGATATCGGGCTTGCCGGCGGCGTTGAGCACGGTCTGGATGATGATCAGCAGCGGCACCGCCAGCAGTGCGCCGGTGGTGCCCCACACCCAGCCCCAGAAGCTCAGCGAGATAAGAATCATGATCGGGTTGATGGTCAGCCGGTGGCCGACGATCAGCGGGGTCACGACATTCGCTTCGACCAGATGCGCCGCGATCATGATCGCGGGCGGCACCATCGCCGTGCCGATATCGGCATAGGACATCAGCCCGCCCACCGCGAGCAGCAAGGCGGCGATCACCGGACCGATGTACGGGATGTAGTTGAGCAACGCGACGAGGCCGCCCCACATCAGCGGCGTCGGCATCCCCATCAGCCACAAGGCGCCCGCGACGATCAGCCCCAGCGTAACGTTGATCAGCGTGATCGTGCCCAGATAGGCCGAGGTATCGTCGACCACATCCTGGATCACCCGCGCCGTCGCCATCGCCCCGCCGAAGCTCGAGCGGCTGGTGATCGCGCGGCGGCGCAGCCGGGTCCAGCCCGACAGGAAGAAGTAGATGACGAGGATCGCAAAGAACATCTCGATCAGCGCCGACGGGGCCGAGGTGGTGAACAGGTCCATCAGCGACGTCGGCGGCTGCGCCGGCTGGGCGATCGGCTGGCGCACCGGCGTCGAGGCGAAGTTGTTCAGCGTCTTGTTCACGAACCGCTCGAGGTTCGAATAGAAGCGGATCAGCGGCTCGAGATTGTGCTGGATCTTGGGAATGCTCTCCGGCAGCCGGCGGATCCACTGCCATGCCGGCACCACGATCGAGGCGAGCGCCACGTTGGCGGCGGTGAGGAACAAGAGCACGCAGATAAAGGCGGCGATCGGCGCCGGCAGGCGGTGCCGCTCCAGCCATTCGAGCAGCGGCACCAGCGCGATCGCGATCACCAGCGATGCGGTGACCGGCAGGAAGAAGCGCGCGCCCGCCTGCAGGGCAAAGGGCAGCGCCAGCACCAGCCCCATGCCGGCGATCAGCACCAGGGCGGCCATCAGCCGGTCCCGGCGCTGGCCGGGGACGATCGGCTCGCCCTCCCAGCCTTCGGGCAGATCCGCGGCCATCAGGGGGTCGGGAACCGCTCCCGCCGTACCCTGTTCCCCGCCCATCATGCCCGTACGCTGATCCACGCCAAAAATCCCCTTCTGGTACAGTGTAGAGACGCGGAGGTGTCGCGGCAATGCAGGGCCCTAACACGGCGCAATTGCGGCGACATCTGTTGCCAGCTAGCCTCAATTGCATGGCCGAATTGCTTCTGGTGATCGACGAGGGCACCACCTCGACCCGAGCGATGCTCTTCACGCCATCGGGCCAATGCGTTGCAAGCCGATCTGCAGAACTGACTCAACATTACCCCGCGCCGGGACTCGTCGAACATGATGCCGAGGAGATCTGGCGGCTGAGCCATGCCTGCGCGGCGGCGATGGTCACGCTCGCCGGCGGCCCTCGCCGAATCGCCGCGATCGGCATCACCAACCAGCGCGAGACGGTGGTGTTCTGGGACAAGATCACCGGCGAACCGCTGGCGCCGGCGATCGGCTGGCAGGATCGCCGCACGGCGCCGCTATGCCTCCAACTGCGCGAAGCCGGCGAGGAACCGAGCATCCAGGCACGCACCGGGCTGCTGCTCGACCCTTATTTCTCCGGCACCAAGATCGCCTGGGCAATGACCAACTGGCCGCAGTTGAAGGCGGCGGGCGACCGGCTGGCGATCGGCACGGTGGAGAGCTGGCTGGTGTGGAAGCTGACCGGCGGCCTGCACGTCACCGATGCCACCAATGCCTCGCGGACGCTGCTGATGGGCCTGGGCAGCGGCGCCTGGAGCGACGGCCTGCTCGACCAATTCGACGCGCCACGCGACGCGCTGCCCGAGATCGTCGATTGCGCCGGCCGCTTCGGCGAGACCCAGGTGTTCGGCGGTTCGATCCCGATCTGCGGCCTTGCCGGCGACCAGCAGGCCGCGACGATCGGGCAGACCTGTTTCACCCCCGGCGACACCAAGGCAACCTATGGCACCGGCGCCTTCGTGCTGACCAATGCCGGGACGCTCCAGCCGCGCTCACGCCATCGGCTGCTGTCGACCGTGCTGTGGCAGCTCGGCGGCCGGCGGACCTATGCGCTGGAAGGCTCGGTGTTCGTCGCCGGCAGCCTGGTCCAGTGGCTGCGCGATTCGCTCGGCCTGATCGCCAGCGCGCCGGAAACCGAAGCGATCGCCCGATCCGTGCCCGACAATGGCGGCGTCTATTGCGTGCCGGCGCTCACCGGGCTGGGCGCGCCCTGGTGGCAGCCGGATGCGCGCGCGGCGATCTCCGGCCTCAGCTTCTCGGCAGGGCGGGCGCATATCGTCCGCGCCGCGCTGGAGGCGATGGCGCACCAAAGTCACGACCTGGAGACCGCCTTCGCCGCCGACGGCGCGCAATGGGCGCGGCTGCGCGTCGACGGCGGCATGATCACCAACGACTGGATCGCGCAGGATCTGGCCGACATCCTCGCCCTGCCCGTCGACCGCCCCGATTTCGCGGAAACGACCGCGCTCGGCGCGGCGATGCTGGCGGGGCTGGGCTGCGGTCTGTTCGACAGCCTGGACGACGCAGCGGCAATGCGCGGCACCGTCCGTACCTTCGAGCCGCAGATCGAGCCCGAGGTACGTGCCGTGCGGCTGGCCGGGTGGCGCGACGCGATCACCCGCGTGGTGGCGACGCCGGTGGTCAACTGAACAGCCAGGTGCCGAGCAGCCGCCCCGGCAGCAGCGTGAACAAGGCCGCGACGGCGAGCCCCAGATAGGTCAGCGACATGACGCGGCGGTGCGCCTCGATCCGGTGGCGGCGGGCGAGATGGATGCCGCGCGGGATCATCACCAGCACCAGCAGCGAGAGCAGGTGGATCGGGCTGAGATTGCCGGTCAGGCCGCGCAGCCCGAAGCTGGACAGCGCCGTTACCAGCATCAGCACCGCCCACAGCTTGCCGAGCGCGCGGTGCAGCGCGTCCCCCTTCCGACGGGCGAGCACATAGGCGCCGAGGGGCAGCGCCGGCACCACGGCCGCCAAATGCAACGCCAGCCACAGACTGTGCATGCTTGACCGGGCCACCGCGCCGCTTGCAAGTCCATGGACGAAGGCCAGCAGGAGCGCGCCGGCGGCGAGTGCGCCCAGCGCGACGATCAGCCGGTCGCGCAAGGGAATCGTGACGCCGGGATGTGCAAGTTCGTTCATCAGTACCTCCATAGCCCCCTTTCTGCCGCACGGCCGCCGGCGGGCCAGCGCCGTTTCGCGGGCGGCGGCGGCCGCTTCGCCAAGGGTGCGGGCACGGAGACGGAAGCCCGTTCGCGAAGCATGAACGGGTGCGCCGCGTGACCGCCCGTCGCCGGCTGTTCGCGGAACTGGTAGTGCTGGGCGGGCTGATCATCGCACTGGCGATGCTCGGGCCTTTCGGATCCTACGCGGTGCCGCTGGGATCGCGATTGCTGCACTGGGCGCTGTACCTGGTCACCGGCTACCTGTTCTTCCGCCCGGTCATCGCCGCCGGGGGCGCGCTGGCGCGGCAGACCCGCCTACCCCGCTGGCTCGCCATCGCTGCGGCGTGCGCGTTCGGCGCCTTCCCCACGAGCCTGGTGATCGTGTTCGCCCATGCCGGCGCCGCGTGGCGCTCGGTAAGCGGCGCAGCCATCGCCAGCGCCTATCTGCAGACGCTGATCGTCGGCGCGACGGTGACGATCGTGCAGTTGCTGGTCGAGCGCCGCACCGCGCCCGCTGCCGTTGCCCCCGCCCCCGCAGACCCGCCCTCCCCGGCGCTCGCTATCGCGAAAGCGACGCCCGGGACGACGACACCCGCCTCCACGCCGGCCCCGACGCCTGCCTTGGTCGAACTGCTGCCAGCGCATCTGCGCGGCCGGATCCTGTGCCTCGAGAACGAGGATCATTATGTCCGCGTCCATACCGAGCATGGCAGCGCGCTGCTGCTGATGCGGATGCGCGATGCGGCGGCACAGCTCGAAGGTCGCGGCGAACGCGTCCATCGCGGCTGGTGGGTCGCCCGCGAGGCCGTCACGGCGGCAATCCGCCAGGAGCGCAACTGGAAGCTGCGTCTGTCGGACGGGCGCGAGGTTCCGGTCGCCCGCGCATCCGTGCCGGCGTTGCGCGCGGCGGGCTGGCTGGACGGCGCCGGCGCCTAGAAAAAAGCCGGCCCGGGGGCGAACCCCGGGCCGGCCAGTTGGATCCTCGGGGGAGGAAGCTCAGAACTTGATGCTGACGCCGCCGAACACGCTGGTGCCGCTGCGCGTCTCGTTGTGGAGACGGTGGTAGATGCTGTTGAACTGCACCTCGGTCTCGTTGGTGAGGTTGATCGCATCGAGCGTGAAGCGAATGCGGTCGGTCAGGTTGTAGAACGCCGCCGCGTCGACATAGACGGTGCCGTCGAACCCGTCCTTGCTCTCCGGCTTCACGCCGTCATAGCCCGAGCGCAGATAGGACGAACGATAGTTCATCGATCCGCGGATGCCCCAGCGCTTGGTCTCGTAATAGAGCGTCGCGTTGGCGCTCGACTTGGACAGGCCGTTGATCGGGTTGTTCACGCCGTTCTTGTCGCGGATGTTCGAGTCGATCAGCGTCAGGTTGGTCGACATGCCGAACTTGTCGAACGGTGCCGGCAGGAAGGTGAAGTTCGCCTGGGCGGCGGCTTCGAAGCCCGTGATGTACGCCTTGCCGCCGTTCACCGGCTTCGAATATTCGGCGACGATCGTGTCGGGCGTCAGGCTCGGCAGCAGATCGAGCGGCAGGCCGGTATCGCTGTACCGCACATTGTACTTGGTCTCGCTGACGATCAGGTTGTCGATGTCCTTGTGATAGACGCCGAGCGAGATCAGGCCGACTTGGCCGAAATACCATTCCGCCGAGATGTCGAACGCATCGTCCTTGTACGGCTTGAGATCGGGGTTACCGATGCTCGCGGCGATGCGACGGGTCGCCGGATTGGTGCCGTCCGCCGAGGCGGTGCCCGAGGCGCTCATCGAGCCGAGCGACGGCCGGTTGATGTTGCGCGCCGCGGCGACGCGGATCAGGAAGTTGGGCGTGATCTCCAGCGCCGCGTTGAGCGCCGGCAGCACGTCCGAATAGTGCGCGCTGGTGGTGACCACGCCGATCGGCCGGTCGCTCTGGGTGACGTTGCCGGTGCTCGTGGTGTCGGTGAAGAACGCCCGCAGGCTGAAATTGCCGCGCAGCCGCATGCCGCCCACCGCCGCATTCCATTCGAGCTGGCCGTAGGTCGACTTGGTCTCTTCGGTCACCTTGAAGGTGTTTTCGATGTCCCAGGCGCCGACGGTGGTGTGCTGGGCGTTGTACTTGGCGAACGCCCGGTCGTAGTTGCCGGTCAGCCAGTCGGCCGACTTGTTCTGGGTGAACGGGTCGACGATGCTCGCCGCCGGATCGCCGCCATACTTCTGGAACTGGCCGTCATTGTAGATTTCCGAGCCTGAGTTGCTGAACCGGCGATAGCTGGCGCCGCCGCGCAGCGTGAAGATATCGGTCAGCGTATAGGCGCCGTTGACCACGCCCTCGCGCAGGTTGGTCTTGTTCCAGAATTCGCGGAAGTAGAACTCCTTGAACTCGTACTTCGAGGCATCGAGGGTGTTCCAGCGATAGTCGTTGGTCGCGCTGGTTCCGTCCGCCGAATAGGTGGTGGTCATGCCGCCGCGCGCGCGCAGATAGAGCTTGTCGTCGATCGGCGTGGTGTAGGACGAGTCCTCATAGCCGATATGGCCATCAACCTTGAGGCGGTCGGTCGCATCCCACTTGTAGGTCAGCGCGATCTGGTTGAACTTGTTCTTGTTGTAGGAACGGCGATGCTCGCTGGCATAGGTGGCATTGTCGACGCTGATCGCATCGACGAAGTTGCTGCTGTCCCAGTGGATCGCGTTGATCTTGGAACCGGTGTCGAAGATCACCGAGCCCGAGGTGTTGTCCGGACGCGTCGCGAGGTGATACTCGTCGCGGTGCGTGGTGAACTCCCCGTGCAGCCCGTCGACGGTGAACAGCAGATTGTCGGCCGGGCGCCACTGGGTGGCGAGCGTCAGGCCGAGGCGCTCCTGCTTGGCGTCCCACACCGACAGGCGGTTGCCCGAGGCGAACACCAGATCGCCCGACTTGAACTTGGCCTGCTGGTCGGCCGACAACGCCGAAATGTCGAGGCCGCTGGCGAGGTAACCCGCGATCTTGCTCGCGCTCAGCTGGCTCGGTGAATAGGTGTTGTAGCCCTGCTCCTCGGTCTTGCGCTTGGAATAGGCGACCGAGAGCAGGATGCCGAAGCGATCGCCCCAATTCTGGCTGATCATCGCGGCGACGCGCGGCTGCGCGTCCTTGGTATAGCTGTTGGTGCCGAGCTTGGCGGCGATCGCGCCGGTCAGCCCCTGCTTCTGCTCGAGCGGCTTCGCGGTGAACAGGCCGACGGTACCGGCCATGCCGCCTTCGGACTGCGACGCCTGGTAGCTCTTCTCCACCTCGACGCGCGAGAACAGCTCGGAGGCGAAGATGTTGAAGTCGAAGGCGCGGTCGCGCGAGCGCTGGCCGCGGCTATCCATCGCCGAGTCGACATTGCCCAGCACTTCCATGCCGTTCAGCTGCACCCGGGTGTAATCGGGCGAGAGGCCGCGCAGGGTGATGCGGCGGCCCTCGCCGGCTTCGCGGTTGATCGCCACGCCCGGCAGGCGCTGGATCGATTCGGCGAGGTTGAGCTCCGGGAACTTCGCCATGTCCTCGGCGACGATGACGTCCTTGATGATGTTGGCATCGCGCTTCAGCTCCCGCGCCTTGGCGAGCGAGGCGATGTAACCGTTCACGACGATTTCACTGTCGTCGTGAGCCTGCGGCGCCGCCTCCTGCGCCGCAGCGGCCATCGAGATGCAGCTCGCGCCGGCGGCCAGCGCGGCAAACGCCGTGCGGTAGAAAAATGCCATGTTGCCCTCCCTTTAGTGTGCGGCGGCGCCTGCCCTGGCTGCCCCCAGCCGGCGCCTAGGTGGGGTTCATGACTCGCATGTGACATTTAGTGTTGATTTGTGTGGTTTTGAACGTTCTCTTGTGGGTTCTCGGGAGAGGCCGACGCTGATAGAGTGCGGGAATGGACAATCTGGACATCCCGGTCAGGGCCCCCGGGGGGCGTGCCAACCAAAGCGCGCGCCTCACGACGCTGCTCGACCTGCTGGAGCAGCGCGACCGCTGGTCGATCGGCGAGCTCGCCGAGCGGTTCGACGTGTCGGAAGAGACGATCCGCCGCGACGTGCGCCAGCTGGAGCAGGCCGGCCGCGTGCAGAAGATCCATGGCGGCGTGTGCCTGCCCGGCGGCGTGCTGGAGCCGCCCTATCGCCAGCGGCTGCGCGACCAGGCCGAGGCCAAGCAGCGCATCGCCGAGCGCGCGCTGGCGCTGGTGCAGCCGGGCATGACGCTGCTGCTCGATTCGGGCACGACGACCCTGTGGTTCGCCCGCGCACTAGGCCATGTTCGCGATCTGACGGTGATCACCAACAGCGTGGAGGTCGCCGCCCAGGTGCTCGGCCATCCCGGCCAGCGGCTCTATATGGCCGGCGGGATGGTCGATCCGGATTACCACGCGTCCTTCGGCAGCGAGGCGATCGACTATTGTCGGCAGTTCGCGCCGGACCTGACGGTCCTGTCGATGGGTGCCGTCGATCCGGCACGCGGCTTCCTCGATTTCGATGCAGGCGAGGCAGCGTTCAAGCGCAGCCTGCTGGCACAGGCGCGACGTGTGGCAGTGCTGTGCGACGCGACCAAGTTCGACCAGTCGGGCTTCGTCCAGGTCGCGCAGTTCGGCGACGTGGACGACCTGGTGACCGACCAGGCGCCCCCGGAGGAGATTGCGGCGGCCGCTGCGGCGGCGGGCACGGTGATTCACTTGGTGTAAAAGGGTGCAACGCCTCCTCCCCCTCCCGCAAGCGGGAGGGGGACTAGAAGAAGCGGGGGAGGATCAAGCGTAGCTCACGCCGCCTGCTCGCCGACGAACAGCGCCTTGAGATCCTTCTTCAGGATCTTGCCATTGGCGTTGCGGGGCAGCGTCTCGGCCGAGAAACGGATCGCCACCGGCACCTTGAACGCCGCGATCCGCTCGCGGACGAAGGCCTGCAGCTCCGCCTCGCTCGTCGACATGCCCGGCGCCAGGTGGACCACTGCCACCGGCTCCTCGCCGAGCGTGCGGTGGGGCACGCCGATCAACGCTGCGTCGGTCACCGCGGGATGGGCGTAGAGCACGTGCTCCACTTCCGAGGAGTAGATGTTCTCGCCGCCACGGATGATGATGTCCTTGGCGCGATCCACGATGTAGAGAAACCCCTCCTCGTCCAGCCGCGCCAGGTCGCCGGTGCGCACCCAGCCGTCGCGGAACGTCTCGGCGGTCGCTTCGGGCTTGTTCCAATAACCCTTCACGATCATCGGCCCCTTGGCCCACAGCTCGCCGACCTCGCCGACCGGCAGCTCGCGCGCACCCTCGACATCCATGATCTTGAGCTCGGCCACCGGCACCGGCGGCCCGGCGCTGGTCGGCCGGGCGAGATATTCCTCGCCCAGGTGGTGGGTCACCGTCGCCATCGTCTCGGTCATCCCCCAGCCATTGCCGGGCAGCGCGCCGAATTCCTGGAAGATGCGCTTGACCAGCTCGGGCGCCGAGGGCGCGCCGCCATAGGAGATGCTCTCCAGGCTCGACAGGTCGTACTTGTGCCGCTCGGGGTGCTCGAGCAGCTGCCAGGCGATCGTCGGCACGCCGCCGGTCTGGTTGACCTTCTCGCGCTGGATGATCGCCATCGCCTCGGTCGGCTCCCAGCGGCGCATGAACACCACCGTGCCGCCCGCCGCGATCAGCGCCATCAGCCCGGCACTGCACGCGGTGACATGGAACAGCGGGATCACCAGCAGCCCGACCTTGTAGGCCGGCACCGGCGGCGGCACCTCGCCCCGGCGGAGCATCGACCGCGCGACCGAATAGCCGGCGGTGAGGATGTTGGTCATCAGGTTGCGATGGGTGCCCACCGCGCCCTTGGGATTGCCGGTGGTGCCGCTGGTATAGAAGAGCGTGACGTCGTCGTCGGGCGCGATTGCCACGTCCGGGAACGCGATGTCGGCGAGTTCCGCCCAACTCTTGCAGGGGCCGACGATCGATTCGAGCGCAACCGCATCGCCCTCTATCGGTTCGCAGGCCCGGCTCACCACCACCTGTTCGAGGTCGGGCAGCTTGTCGTAACAATGCTGGAGCCGCGCGTGGCGTTCGCCGTCGACGAACAACAGCTTCGCGCCCGAGTCCTGCATGCCATAGTCGAGCTCGGCACCGGTCCACCACGCGTTGAGCGGCACCAGGATCGCGCCGATGCTCACCGCAGCGAAGAAGATCGTCGGCCATTCGGGCAGGTTGCGCATCGCCAGCGCGACCCGATCCCCCTTCCCCACGCCCCGCGCCTGCATCCAAGAGGCGAGATGGCAGGTCGCGCGGTAATTGGCCTCGTAGCTGACCCGCTCGTCCTGATAGATGGTGAACGGCCGGTCGCCCCACAGACGCGCCAGCCGGGCGAGGATCGCGGCGGTGGGCGGCGCGTTCTTCCACACGCGCGTCGGCACCCCGCGGATTTCCACGGTGTCCATTTCGAACTTGGCGCCGGGCGCGGTGAGCATCGCGTCGACCGCGGCGAGCGGGGCTTTGGGCCAGTCGGGGGGCAAGGGCACGATCGGTTCAAGGGTCAAGGCGGCGCTCTCCATCGACTTTCCGAACTTTGGGTTTGGCTCGTTGACCAACCGTTTGCCACGTTAGTGTTGATTTGCTGCGCGCTCAAGGCAATAGAAAGCGGGCACCCGCCAGAAGGTGCATTGAACCGGATTCGAACGAGAGGTATGCCGCCAAGCATGGAAGTCGACGACCCGATCGCCCATGGATTCGATGCCGCCCGGCTGGCGCGGATCGATGCCTTCGTGAAGACGCGCTATCTCGATTCCGGCAAGCTGCCGCATGCCCAGCTGCTGCTCGCGCGCGACGGGCGGATCGTCCACTTCTCGCACCAGGGTGCCGCGCGCGAAGGCGGTGCGCCAGTCGACGAATCGACGCTGTTCCGCATCGCCTCGATGACCAAGCCGATCACCAGCCTCGCCTTCATGATGCTGCTGGAGGAGGGCTTGGTCGCGCTCGACACGCCGGTCCACCATGTCCTGCCCGAGCTGAAGGGCGTCGGCGTCTATGCCGGTGGCGGCAATGGCGAGCCCTTCGTTACCACGCCGACAGCGCAGCCGATGCGGATGGTCGACCTGCTCCGCCACACCGCCGGCCTCACCTATGGCTTCCAGGAGCGCACGCCCGTGGACGCCGCCTATCGCGCCGGGCGGATCGAGAACTGGCACGGCAACCTGACGCTCGACCAGTTGGTCGCGACGCTCGGCACGCTGCCGCTGGAATTCTCGCCGGGCGAGGCCTGGACCTATTCGGTCGCCACCGACGTGCTGGGCGCGGTGGTCGAGCGGCTTTCGGGCAGGACGCTTGACCGGTTCTTCGCCGAGCGGATCTTCGGCCCCCTCGGCATGCACGACACCTTCTTCCGGGTGCCGGAGGACAAGGTCCACCGCCTCGCCGATTGCTGGACGATGAAGGAAGGTGAAGGCCGGGTGCTGTACGATCGCGGCGAAGCCTCCGCCTGGTCGCGCTTCCCCCGGCTGCTCTCGGGCGGCGGCGGGCTGGTCTCGACCGCGCTCGACTATCACCGCTTCAACACGCTGCTGCTGAACCGCGGCGAACTCGACGGCGTGCGGCTGGTCTCGCCCAAGACCGTCCAGCTGATGACGATCAACCACCTGCCCGGCGGCCGCGATCTCGCCAGCCTGTCGCGCGGGCTGTTCAACGAGACGACCAATGCCGGGGTAGGCTTCGGCCTGGGCTTCGCGATCACCATGGACGTCGCCAAGACGATGATCCCCGGCTCGGTAGGGGAATTCTACTGGGGCGGGATGTTCTCAACCGCCTTCTTCGTCGATCCCATCGAGCGGCTCTCGATGGTGTTCATGACGCAATTTTCGCCGTCGATGCTCTACCCGATCCGGCGCGAGCTGAAGACGCTGATCTATTCGGCGCTGGCGCGGTGATGGGGGAAGCCCTGCTCTCCCTCCCCATTGCCATCCCCGCAAAGGCGGGGATCCATTCGCCGGTGCGCTTGGGGAAAGAACCGCGCCACCAGCGCCAATGGATCCCCGCCTTCGCGGGGATGACGGCTGGTGGTGGCGTTTTTCCTGCACCGCACCCCCTGCCCTTCATCTCCCTCCCGGCCCAAGGCCGGCAATCCGAACCAAGGAGTTCGCATCCATGTCCGTGATTACCACCAGCCGTCAGGGCCCTGTCCTGATCCTCACCTCCGACAATCCGCCGGTGAACGCGCTCGGCGCGGCGGTGCGGCAGGGGCTGCAGGCCGGCATCGAGGAAGCCAAGGGTGACGACAGCATCCAGGCGGTTGTCATCATCTGCGCCGGCAAGACCTTCTTCGCGGGCGCCGACATCACCGAGTTCGGCAAGGCAATGGCCGAGCCGTCGCTGCCGGTGCTGGTCGACCAGATCGAGGCGCTCGACAAGCCGGTGATCGCCGCCGTCCACGGCACCGCGCTCGGCGGCGGCTGCGAGGTGGCGCTGGCGTCGCACTATCGCATCGCGGTGCCCTCGGCGAAGTTCGGCCTGCCCGAAGTGAAGCTGGGCATCCTTCCCGGTGCCGGCGGCACCCAGCGCATGCCGCGCGTCGCGGGCGTCGAAGTCGCGCTGGAGATGGCGACCAAGGGCGACCCGATCTCGGCCACCCAGGCCAAGGACGCAGGCCTGGTCGATCGCCTCGCGGGTGAAGACAGCCTGCTCGCCGATGCCGTCGCCTTCGCGAACGAAGTGATCGGCAAGCCGGTCTCGCGCTCCAGCGAGCGTCCCGTCACCGTCGATGCGGAGACCTTCGCCACGTTCCGCGCGACCAACGCCAAGCGCTTTCGCGGGCTCGATGCCCCCAACACCATCATCGACATCATCGAGCAGACCGCCGGCAAGCCCTATGCCGAAGGCGTCCAGGCCGAGCGGATCGGCTTCATGAAGCTGATCATGGGCCAGCAGTCGGCGGCGCTCCGCCACATCTTCTTCGCCGAGCGCAAGGCCGCCAAGATCGACGGCATCGCCGACGATATCCAGCTGCGCGACATCAAGCGCGTCGGCGTGATCGGTGCCGGCACGATGGGCGGCGGGATCAGCATGAACTTCCTGTCGGCGGGCGTGCCGGTGACCATCGTCGAGATGGCGCAGGACGCGCTCGACCGCGGCACCGGCGTCATGCGCAAGAACTATGAGGCCACCGCCGCCAAGGGCCGGATGACCGCCGAGCAGGTCGAAAAGGCGATGGGGCTGCTCAAGCCCACGCTCAACTTCGACGATCTCGCCGAGTGCGACCTGATCATCGAGGCCGTCTATGAGAGCATGGACGTCAAGAAGGACGTGTTCGGCCGGCTGGACAAGATCGCCAAGCCGGGCGCGATCCTCGCCTCGAACACCAGCTATCTCAACATCGACGAGATCGCCGCCAGCACCAGCCGCCCGCAGGACGTGGTGGGGCTGCACTTCTTCTCGCCGGCCAATGTCATGAAGCTGCTCGAGATCGTCCGCGGCGCCAAGACCGCCGACGATGTGCTGGCGACCGCCATGGCGCTCAGCAAGAAGATCAAGAAGGTCGCGGTGATCGCGGGCGTCTGCTATGGCTTTATCGGCAACCGCATGCTGATGCCGCGCCAGGTGGAAGCGACCAAGATGCTGCTCGAAGGCGCGACGCCCGAGCAGATCGACAAGGTCCATGTCGCCTTCGGCATGCCGATGGGGCCGTTCCAGATGGCCGACCTCGCCGGCGTCGACATCGGCTGGCATCGCGATCCCAACCGCATCGAGAATATCCGCGACGCGCTCGCCGCCGAAGGCCGCTGGGGCCAGAAGAAGGGCGCCGGCTTCTACGACTATGACGAGAAGCGCCAGCCCTCGAACAGCCCGCGTGTCGCCGAGCTGATCGAGGAATGGCGCGGCAAGCTCAATGTGCCGAGCCACGAGATCACCGAGGAGGAGATCGTCGTCCGCACGCTCTACACCATGGTCAACGAGGGCGCGCTGATCCTGGCGGAAGGCATGGCCCAGCGGGCGAGCGATATCGATGTGGTGTGGGTCTATGGCTATGGCTGGCCCCCGTACCGCGGCGGGCCGATGTTCTGGGCGGATACCGAGGGCCTGAAGAAGATCGTCGAGGGCCTGGAGAAGTATGGCTTCGAAGTCGCCCCGCTGCTCCGCGAGAAGGCGGAAAAGGGCGAGAAGTTCAACCGGTGACCTGATCTTCCCTCTCCCGCCTGCGGGAGAGGGAGGGAGGCGCGAAGCGCCGGAAGGGTGAGGGTGAGTGAGGTAAGACGCAGAGTCACCCTCACCCTCCCACCGCCTTGCGGCGGCGGGCCCCTCCCTCTCCCGCAGGCGGGAGAGGGGCTTGAGGAGAGGATGATGACGCAGGATCTCGACACGTTCCGTGAGCAAACCCGCGCCTGGCTGGAGGCGAACTGCCCGCCCACGATGCGCGAGCCGATCCGGTCCGAGAAGGACATCGTCTGGGGCGGGCGCAATCCCGACTGGGCGCATCCCGACCAGAAGCTCTGGATGGACCGCATGGCAACACGCGGCTGGACCGTACCCGACTGGCCGACCCAATATGGCGGCGGCGGGCTTTCCCCGGCCGAGACCAAGATCCTGCGCGAGGAAATGAAGCGGATGGGCGCCCGCACCCCGCTCAACAGCTTCGGCATCTCGATGCTCGGGCCGGCGCTGCTCAAATACGGCACCGAGGAGCAGAAGCTCGACCATCTCCCCAAGATCGCGCGCGGCGAGATCCGCTGGTGCCAGGGCTATTCCGAACCCAATGCCGGCTCCGACCTCGCCGGCCTCCAGACCTGGGCCGAGGATGCCGGCGACCACTACATCGTCAACGGCCAGAAGGTGTGGACCAGCTATGCCGACAAGGCCGACTGGATCTTCTGCCTGGTGCGCACCAGCAAGGAGACCAAGCAGGGCGGCATCAGCTTCGTGCTGTTCGACATGGCCTCGCCCGGCGTCTCGACCAAGCCGATCCTGCTGATCTCGGGCTACTCGCCCTTCTGCGAAACCTTCTTCGACAATGTGAAGGTGCCCAAGTCCCAGCGCGTCCACGAGGAGAACAAGGGCTGGGATGTCGCCAAGTACCTGCTCGGCCATGAGCGCGAGATGATCTCGGGCATGGGATTGGACCGGGCGGGCGGCAATCCGCTGACCGAAGGCGCGATCGCGACCATCGGGCTCGACGACCAGGGCCGGCTCGCCGATCCGATCCTGCGCGCGCAGATCGCGCTGTTCGAGGTGCGGATGCGCGCCTTCTCGGCGATGTCCGAACGCTTCCTCGACGAGCTCAAGGCCGGCCGCGCCCATCCTGCCCAGCCGAGCATGATGAAATATGTCGGCACCGAGCTGAACAAGCAGCGCCACGAGCTGATCATGGCCGCGGGCGGATCGGACGCGCTCGAATGGGAGAGCGAGGCCTCGGCCAAGGGCGCCAGGCCCCGCGCCTGGCTGCGCACCAAGGCCAATTCGATCGAGGGCGGGACGAGCGAGATCCAGCTCAACATCGTCGCCAAACGGATCCTGGAGCTACCGGGCTGAGGGACCGCAATCCCTCTCCCGCCTGCGGGAGAGGGAGGGAGCCGCCGCCAGGCGGCGGAAGGGTGAGGGTGTGTGGGGCAAATGCGCGCCCCTCCCCAGCCCGACTCACCCTCACCCCGACCCTCTCCCGCAGGCGGGAGAGGGAGAATGGAGACACCGATGCCGCTCTACCTCAACGACGAACAGACGATGCTCCGCGACACCGCCCGGGAATTCGTCGCCGAACACGCCCCCGTCCGCCACCTCCGCGCCCTGCGCGACGCCAAGGATCCCACCGGCTTCAGCCGCGATCTGTGGAAGCAGTTCGCCGAGATGGGCCTGACCGGCATCCTGATCCCCGAAGCCTCGGGCGGCCTGGGCCTCGGCCATGTCGAGGCGGGCGTGGTGCTGGAGGAGATCGGCCGCAACCTCACCCCCTCCCCCTTCCTCTCCACCGCCGTCGCCGCGGTCGAGGCGCTGAAGGGCACCGCCCATGCCGATCGCTGGTTCCCCGGCATCGCCGCGGGCGAGGCGGTGATCGCCATCGCGCATGACGAGAAGCCCAAATTCGGCCGCGCCGTGGCGCTCAAGGCCGAGCGCGCGGGCAACGGCTTCCGGCTGACCGGCACCAAGCGCTTCGCCCATCATGCCCATGCCGCCGACCTGATCCTGGTCACCGCGCGCACCGCCGGCAACGACACCGATGCGGCGGGCATCACCCTGTTCGCGATCGACCCAAAGGCGGCCGGGCTGGACCTCCGCCCCGAGCGCCTCGCCGATTCCAGCCTCGCCGCGCACGCGACCTTCGACGGCGTCGAGGTCACCGCCGATGCGGTGGTCGGCGAGATCGACGCCGGTGCCGACCCGCTCGGCCGGCTGCTGCGCGCCGCCGGGGCCGGCGCCTCGGCCGAGCTGCTCGGCGTCGGCGCGGGGGCGAGCGACATGACGCTCGGGTACCTGAAGGAGCGCAAGCAGTTCGGGACGCTGATCGGCAGCTTCCAGGCGCTCCAGCACCGCGCCGCGCATCTCTATAGCGAGATGGAGGTCGCCCGCGCCGCGACGCTCAAGGCGCAGCAATTGCTCGACGCGGGCGAACCCGCGGACGAGGCTGTCGCCATCGCCAAGGCGATGACCGGGCTTGCCACCACGCTTGCGGTGCAGGAGGGTGTCCAGATGCATGGCGGCATCGGCATGACCGACGAATATGATATCGGCTTCTACATGAAGCGCGCTCGCGTGCTCGCCGAGATGTTCGGCGATTCGAACTATCACGCGAACGCGCTTGCGGAGGCAGCTGGCTACTGATGCGCGAACAGAAGTCCCCGGAAGACTTGGTCGCCGGCCTCACCGCATTGCTCGACGTCGAGACGCTCGACACCGATCTCTATCGCGGCGCCCGGCAGCCCGGCGGCGTCGGGCGGGTGTTCGGGGGGCAGGTGATCGCCCAGGCACTGCAGGCGGCGCAGCGCTCGGTGGAGGACGGCAAGGTCGCGCATTCGCTCCACGCCTATTTCATGCGGCCCGGAGACGAGGATTACCCGATCCTCTACCGCGTGGTGCGCGATTTCGAGGGACGCAGCTTCGCCAATCGCCGGGTGATTGCGATGCAGAAGGGCAAGCCGATCCTCAACATGGCGGCCTCGTTCCAGCTGCCCGCCGAAGGCCTCCACCACCAGGACGCGATGCCCGAGGTGCCCGCGCCCGAGGATCTCCGCTCCGAAGCCGAACTGCGCGAAGAGATCCGCGACCGGATCCCGGAAAAGTTCAAGCGCTTCTTCCTCCGCACCCGGCCCATCGAGATCCGCCCGGTCAACCCGCGCAACTGGTTCCAGCCCGAGCCCCGTGAGCCACGCCAATATAGCTGGTTCCGCGTCGTCGCCCCGCTGCCCGACGACCCGGCGCTGCACCGCGCGATGCTTGCCTATGCCAGCGACATGACGCTGCTCGGCACCTGCATGCTGCCCCACGGTGTCAGCTGGACGGGCGGCCAGGTGCAGACCGCAAGCCTCGACCATGCGCTGTGGCTGCACGAGCCCTTTCGTTTCGACGAATGGTTGCTCTATGCGACCGACAGCCCCTGGGCGGGGCATGCCCGCGGCTTCAACCGCGGCAGCATCTATGCGCGGGATGGCCGGCTGGTCGCCAGCGTCACGCAAGAAGGACTGATTCGCGTACCATGACGGACACAAGCCAACTGCGATCGTTTTCATCACGCAGTCGTAATTATTACGCTTGATATTCCAACGTTCGTGAAGGTATGGCCCGCTATGGCTAGGGGCCTTGCCGATGGCTGTACGTGTCCTCACGATGTTAGCTGCGCTTGCGGGCTTGGTTCTCGCAGCGACCGCGCGCGCGCGAACGCTGGAGGAGCTGGTGCTGGCGAAGATCAACGCCGCCCGCGCCGACCCGCGACGCTATGCAGAGGAGCTCCGGGTCTATCGCGGCTATTTCGACGGCAACATCGTCTACCTGCCGGGCGATTATGACGGCCTGCTGACCCGCGAGGGCACGGCAGCGGTTGACGAGGCGATCGCCTTTCTCGAGCAGCAAGCTGCGATGCCGCCTCTCACCGTGGCGCCGATACTCGCCCAGACCGCCCTGGATTTCTCACGCGAACAGGGCAGCCTCGGTGCTGCCGGCCACCGCGCCGCCGATGGCAGCGGACCGGGCGATCGCGTGAAGCGGCACGGCGGCGACATCTATGTCGGCGAGGCGATCGCCTTCGGCTCCAGCGACGCCGAGCAGGTGGTGCGGCAGATGATCATCGACGATGGCGTCGCCGATCGCGGCCACCGCCGGCTGCTGTTCAACCCCAGGCTCCGCTTCGTCGGCATCGGCTGCGCGCCGCACCGCACGATGGAGCATCTCTGCGTCGTCGACATCAGCGCCACCCCCGATGGCCGGGCGACGCGGGTGCGCTACGCGGAAAAGCCCTGAACGGCGGTCACTTTCGGCCGAACAGCTTCTCGATGTCGCCATGCGCCAGCTTCACCCAGGTGGGGCGGCCATGGTTGCACTGGCCCGAATGCGGGGTGACCTCCATCTCGCGGAGCAGCGCGTTCATTTCGGCGACCGACAGGACGCGCCCGGCACGGACCGAACCGTGGCAGGCCATGGTGGCGGCGACATGGTCGAGCCGTTCCTTGAGGCTCAGCGCCTCGTCGAAGCTGGCGAGTTCGTCGGCGAGATCGGTAACGAGGCCGTGGATATCACCGGTGCCGAGCGCGGCCGGCACCGCGCGGACCAGCATCGCGCGCGGGCCGAAGCGTTCCAGTTCCAGCCCGAAGGCGCGCAGTTCCTCAATCCGCGCTTCGAGCCGGTCGCAGCCGGGCTCGTCGAGTTCGACTACCTCGGCGAGGAGCAGCGCCTGGGACGGCACGGTGCCGCCAGCCATCGCGCGGCGCATGCGCTCGAGCACCAGCCGCTCGTGCGCGGCATGCTGGTCGACCAGGACGAGCCCATCCTCGGCTTCGGCTACGATATAGGTCTTGGCGACCTGGCCGCGGGCAACGCCGAGCGGGAAGTCGGTGGCGAGCGGCGCTTCGTGGCGGGCCGGTTCGGCGCGGGCGAGCGGTGCGGCAGCGAAGAAGGTGCCGGAATCGCGGACGGCGCCGGAGTACCTTCTTAGCCCCTCCTCCTCGGAGGAGGGGTTGGGGTGGAGGGATTCCAGACCAGAAGTTGGTCTCGGTGAGACACTGCCCCACCCCAACCCCTCCCCTGAAGGGGAGGGGCTAAAGTTCGTGGAACCCGGCTGCCACAACCCCAGCGCCGCCTCGCTCGGCCGCTGCACGCTGCGATGCCCCGCCACATCCAGCGCCCGCCGAAGCCCGCTGACGATCAGCCCGCGCGCCAGGGCCGGGTCGCGGAAGCGCACCTCGGTCTTGGCAGGGTGGACGTTGACGTCGACCACCTCGGGCGGAACGTCGAGGAACAATGCCACCACCGGGTGACGATCGCGCGCGAGCATCTCGGCATAGGCGCCGCGCACCGCGCCGACGAGCAGCCGGTCCTTCACCGGCCGGCCGTTGACGAACAGATATTGGTGGTCCGCCACGCCGCGGTTGAACGTCGGGATGCTCGCCACCCCGCCGAGCACCAACCCTTCGCGCTCGAAGTCGATCGCGACGCTGTTCTCCTGCAGCGCGCGGTCGGTCAGCGCGGCCACCCGCGCCGGCCGGCTCTCCCCGCCCTGCACGCTCAGCACCCGGCGGCCGTCATGCTCGACCGAAAAGGCGATGTCGGGCCGCGCCATGGCGAGCCGCTTCATCCCGTCGAGGCAGGCGGCATATTCGGCGCGGGTCGAGCGCAGGAACTTGCGCCGCGCCGGCACCCGGCCGAACAGCGCCGCCACCCGCACCCGCGTGCCCGGCGGCAGCGCGGCCGGCCCCTCGGCGAGCAGCGTGCCGTTATCCACCGTCAGCGACCAGCCCTCGGCGCCGCGCACCCGGCTTTCCAGCGTCAGCTGCGCGACGCTCGCGATCGAGGGCAGCGCCTCGCCCCGGAACCCCAATGTCGCGACATGCTCGATATCGTCGGTCGGCAGCTTGGACGTGGCGTGGCGCTCGAGCGCGAGCGCCATTTCGGCCGGCGCCATGCCGCAGCCATCGTCGATAACCTCGATCAATTCGATGCCGCCGCCGGCCAGTTTGACCGTGATCCGGGTCGCCCCGGCGTCGATGGCGTTTTCGACCAGTTCTTTCAGCGCGCTGGCGGGGCGTTCGACCACCTCGCCGGCTGCAATACGATTGACAAGATGTTCGGGCAGGCGGCGTATTGACATGGCATTCGCTGTAGCCCAAGCGACGGCCTCCCGCGACCCGCATCCGCATGACACCAGGCCGGATTTCCCGCCGTCCCGGAAAGGGTTCGGGCAGAAACTTTTTGTGCGAGCAGCCGGACGGGGGGCGCCCGACCCGGCAGGACGGATCAATAGATGGCTTTCTCCCGCATTTTCAAATTCATGTCCCACGACATGGCGATCGATCTGGGTACCGCGAACACCGTCGTGTACCTGCGCGGGCGCGGCGTCGTGCTCAACGAGCCGTCGGTCGTGGCGGTCGAAACGCTGAACGGCGTGAAGAAGGTCAAGGCGGTCGGTGACGACGCCAAGCTGATGATGGGCAAGACGCCGGGCTCGATCGAGGCGATTCGCCCGCTGCGCGACGGCGTGATCGCCGACATCGATGTCGCCGAAGAGATGATCAAGCACTTCATCCGCAAGGTGCACGGGCAGCGGCGCTTCATGCGCTGGCCGGAAATCGTGATCTGCGTGCCGTCGGGCTCCACCTCGGTCGAGCGCCGCGCGATCCGCGATGCCGCGTCGAACGCCGGCGCCAGCCAGGTGTGGCTGATCGAGGAGCCGATGGCCGCCGCGATCGGCGCCGACATGCCGGTGACCGAACCGATCGGCTCGATGGTCGTCGACATCGGCGGCGGCACCACCGAAGTCGCGGTGCTCAGCCTGCGCGGCCTCGCCTATTCGACCAGCGTCCGGGTCGGCGGCGACAAGATGGACGAGGCGATCGTCTCGTACGTCCGCCGCAACCACAATCTGCTGATCGGCGAAGCCACCGCCGAGCGGATCAAGCAGGAAGTCGGCGTCGCCAAGCCGCCGGTCGACGGCATCGGCAAGACGATCCACATCAAGGGACGCGACCTCGTCAACGGCGTGCCCAAGGAAATCCAGATCAACCAGGGCCAGATTGCGGAAGCACTGTCCGAGCCGGTCAACACCATCGTCGAGGGCGTCCGCATCGCGCTGGAGAACACCGCGCCGGAGCTGGCCGCCGACATCGTCGACCAGGGGATCGTGCTCACCGGCGGCGGTGCGCTGCTCCAGGGGCTGGACGAAGTGCTGCGCGACGAGACCGGCCTGCCGGTCACCGTCGCCGAGGATCCGCTGACCTGCGTGGCGCTCGGCACCGGCCGCGCGCTCGAGGATCCGATGTTCCGCGGCGTTCTCCTCCAGGTCTGACGAAAGGCCAACGGCGATGGCGCCGCCACGGAATCGGCGCCCGGGGTTTTCGCGACGGGCGCAATATGGGCTGTTCTTCAGCTATGTGGCGGCGATCGGCCTGTTGCTGATCGGCGGCGGGCTCGTGCTGGTCTCGCGGTACAACCCGCATCTGTTCGCGGCGCTGCGCAGCACCGTCGCCGAGGTAACCACGCCGGTCTCCTCGGGGCTCGACACAGTGCGGCGCGGCGTTGGCGCCGTTCCCGAGTGGATCGGCAGCTATTTCGGCGTGCGCGGCGAGAATGCGCGGCTCAAGCGGCAGATCGAGGGCGAGCATGCCGCGCTCCAGCGCGCGCTGGGGCTGGAGCGCGAGAACCAGCGCCTTCGCCTGCTGCTCAAGGCGCGCGATGCGACGCCCGAGACGATCGTCGTCGCCCGGCTTGTCAATTCCTCGGCGTCGAGCACCCGGCGCTACGCCACGCTCAACGCCGGCAGCTGGCAGCGTGTCGGCCAGGGTCAGCCGGTGCGCGACGGCGACGGGCTGATCGGCCAGGTGGTCGAGGCCGGGCCGAACGCCTCGCGCGTCCTGCTGATCACCGATCCGGACAGCACCATCCCCGTGCGCCGGGCGAGCGACGGGCTGCCCGCGATCGTCACCGGTCGCGGCGACGGCACGCTCGACGTGCGCGCCGCCAATGCCGCCGCCAATCCGTTCCGCGCGGGTGACCTGCTGGTGACATCGGGCACCGGCGGGGTGTTCCCGCCCAATGTGCCGCTCGGCCGCGTCACCCAGACCGGCCGCGATTCCGCAACCGCCGCGCCGGTCAGCAACCCGGACATGGCCGATTTCGTGATGGTGCTGCGCGTGTTCCTGCCCGAGCCGGCCCCGCCGCCGCAGCCCTTCCCCACCGCCACGCCCAAGCCCAAGGGCAAGTGATGGCACTCGACCTGCAGCCGCTGGGTGTGCAACCGCCGCGCCCCCGGGCGCGCTGGCTCGCGCCGCTGTCGATCGCGCTCGCCTCGCTGGTCACGCTGCTGCCGGTGGTGGCGACCGTCCCCTTCCTGCCGCCGTTCGGGCTGCTGATGCTGCTCGGCTGGCGGCTGCTGCGCCCCGATGCGCTGCGGGTGTGGGTCGCCGCCCCGCTCGGGCTGTTCGACGATCTGGTGAGCGGGCAACCCTTTGGATCGGCGATGTTCCTGTGGATGGCATGCATGTTGATCATCGACGTGCTAGAGACGCGCATCGTGTGGCGCAATTTCTGGCAGGACTGGCTCATCGCCGCGGGCGCGACCGCTTTCGTGCTGATCGCAGGGCGGTTCCTCGCCTCCCCCATTTCGGCCAAGGTCGATGCCGCGCTGCTGCTGCAGGCGAGCGCCTCGGCGATGCTCTTCCCGCTCGCCTCGCGAATGTGCGCCTGGCTCGACCGTGACGTGGTGAAGGCCTGAGCCATGGTGCGGATCACCGAAGCCGCCCAGACCTACAGCTTTTCGCGCCGCGCCGTCGTGCTCGGCGCGGCGCAGGGCGCCGTCGGCATGGTGCTGGCGGGGCGCATGGCGTGGCTGTCGGTGGTCGAGAACGAGCAGTACAAGCTCAAGGCCGAGAGCAACCGGGTCAACAACACGCTGATCCCGCCGCGCCGCGGCTGGCTGCTCGATCGCAGCGGCAAGCCGCTCGCCAGCAACCGCACCGATTTCCGCGTCGACCTGATCCCCGATCGCATCGTCGACAAGGACAAGCTGCTCGCCGAGCTGACCCGGCTGCTCAATCTCGCCCCCGAGGATCTTGCCCGGATCGAGACCGACCTGAAGCGCGCCGGCGGCTATCGCCCGGTGCAGGTGGCGGAGAATCTCGACTGGGACCGGTTCGCCGCCGTGCTGGTCCGCCAGCCCGAAATGCCCGGCGTCGCGCCGACGCGGGGCTATGCGCGCCACTATCCGCTGGGCGCGGGCGTCGGCCATCTGATCGGCTATGTCGGCACGGCCTCGGCCGAGCAGTTCAAGCTCGACAAGGATCCACTGCTCGTCACGCCGGGCTTCAAGCTGGGCAAGGACGGGCTGGAGAAGACGCTCGACAAGCGCCTCCGGGGCAAGCCCGGCGCCAAGCGGGTCGAGGTGACCGCGCATGGCCGCCCGGTCCGCGAGCTCGAAACCCGCGCCGACACGCCCGGCGAGAGCATCAAGCTCACCATCGATGCAGGCCTTCAGGAATATGTCGCGCGGCGGCTGGGCACCAATTCCGGCTCGGCGATCGTGATCGACGTGGCCTCGGGCGACATCCTCGCGATGGCGTCGATGCCTGCCTACGACCCCAACAGCTTCTCGGACGGCATCAGCCAGACCGAATGGAAGATGCTTTCCGAGGACGACCACGTCCCCTTGATGAACAAGGTGCTGCAGGGCCTCTACCCGCCCGGCTCCACCGTCAAGCCGATGAACGGCCTAGCGTTGATGGCCGCCGGGGTGAGTCCGCACGACCGCGTCGTCTGTTCGGGCGCGCTGCGGGTTGGCAATGGCGTGTTCCACTGCCACAAGAAGGGCGGGCACGGGCCGCTCGACCTCAAGAACGCGATCATGCAGAGCTGCGACATCTATTTCTACGAGATGGTCCGCCGCGTCGGCTATGATGCGATCGCGCCGATGGCCCGGATGCTCGGGCTCGGCCAGAAGTTCGACATGCCGTTCACCACCCAGCGCTTCGGCACGGTGCCGGACAGCGCCTGGAAGCTGAAGAAATACCATCATCCCTGGACGGTGGCGGACTCGCTCAACGCTTCGATCGGCCAGGGCTATGTGCTCGCCAACCCGCTGCAGCTGGCGGTGATGGCCAGCCGGCTCGGCTCGGGCAAGATCCTGGTGCCGCGCCTGCTTGCCAACGGCCCGTCGGGGGCGCAGCCGCTGCCGGTCAGCCAGGAGGATCTCGCGATCGTGCGCGACGCGATGTACGGCGTGGTCAATGGCGGCGGCACCGGCGGCGCGGCACGGATGTATGTGCCGGGCGTGGCGCTCGCCGCCAAGACCGGTACCGCGCAGGTCCGCCGCATCACCATGGCCGAGCGCCGCACCGGCGTGCTCAAGAACGGATCGCTGCCGTTCAAGATGCGCGACCACGCGCTGCTCGTCTGCTTCGCGCCGCACGACAATCCGAAATATGCCGCCGCGATCGTGCTCGAGCATAACGGCCACACCGTCCGCAACCTCGACGCGCCGCTGATCGGCCGGGACATCATGACCTATTTGTTCGATCGCGACCTGGCGATGAAGACGCTGGCCGAAGTGGAGCCGACCTGGGGCGGCGACTATACCACGCGCATGGCCGCGCAAGGGACCGCCTTCCGCGCCGCACAGGCCACCCCGCCGCCGCCCGCGCCCGAGGATACCGAGGAAGCCGCCAGCACGCTTGCCGACCAGGCGGCGAACAGCACCGCCGATTCGACCAAGCGCGATGTCGCGCCCACCGGCAGCGTGGAGGGCGATTGATGGCACGCCCCGGCGACGGCATCGTCCCCGTTCAGGTCGCGCAGCTTCCCTGGAAGGTGCTGTTCCTGGTGCTGGCGATCGGCGGCTTCGGCCTGGTCGTGCTCTATTCGGCGGCCGGCGGCAGCATCAAGCCCTGGGCGCTCAACCAGGGGACGCGCTTCCTGCTGTTCCTGGCGGTCGCGATCGGCATGTCGCGCGTGCCGGTGCGAATCTGGTCGCAATGGGCGCTGCCGGTCTATGCCGCGCTGGTCGTGGCGCTGCTCGGCGTGGAGCTGCTCGGCAAGGTCGCCGGCGGCAGCCAGCGCTGGATCAGCCTGGGCGGCTTCCAGTTCCAGCCGTCCGAGCTGATGAAGCCGATGATCGTGCTCGCGCTCGCCCGCTTCTACGAGATGCTGCCGGCCAGCGAGACGCGCAAGTTCGTCGCGATCTGGCCGGCCTGCGTGCTGATCGGCGTGCCGGCGCTGCTCGTCATCGCCCAGCCCGATCTCGGCACCGGGCTGATGATCACCGGCTGCGGCATCATGGTGATGTTCCTGGCAGGCGTGCCGCTGCGGCTGTTCATCGCCGGCGCACTGGCGGTGGCGGTGGCCGCCCCCCTCGCCTTCAACTTCGTGCTCCACGAATATCAGCGCAACCGCGTGCTGATCTTCCTCGATCCCGAGCGCGACCCGCTCGGCACCGGCTATCACATCACCCAGTCGAAGATCGCGATCGGGTCGGGCGGTATCTTCGGCAAAGGCTTCCTCCAGGGCACGCAGAGCCATCTCGACTATCTGCCCGAAGGCCAGACCGACTTCGCGCTGGCGACGATGATGGAGGAATGGGGGCTGGCCGGCGGCGTGTTCCTGATCCTCGCGTTCGGCACGCTGATCGCCTGGGGCATCGGGGTGGGCATGCGTGCCAAGACGCGATTCGGCCGGCTGACCGCGGCGGGACTGTCCGGCACGATGTTCCTCTATTGCTCGATCAACATGGCGATGGTGATCGGGCTGGCGCCGGTGGTGGGCGTGCCGCTGCCGCTGATCAGCTTCGGCGGCACCGCGGTGATGACCTTCATGCTGTGCCTGGGAATCCTCCTCTCGATCGACCGCGACGGCCGCACCAAGACGCGCTGGTGATTTTTTCATTTTGGGGCTTTACAAGCCGCGAGCGCCGACGCTAAAGGCGCCCCTCCGAAGCGGCGGTGCCCCACCAAGGGCGCCATGCAGAAGCCGGATGGACACATAGCTCAGTTGGTAGAGCAGCTGACTCTTAATCAGCGGGTCCTTGGTTCGAGCCCAAGTGTGTCCACCATCCCCTTCCTGCTTACCGCACTGCGGGCTTCGCTGTCCCCAAGGACATCAGCAACAGTTCGTTACGTTTGCCGATGTCGTGCGTTGACGCGCGATGCCGAAGAAATCCGCACCCGAATTTCCCACCCCCGCCGAGCGCAACGCGCTCCTCGAAGCCAACCGCACGCTGAAGATGGCGCGCTCCGCTCATGCGTATGTGCGGGGGAATACGGCCAAATTCTACGACTGGCTGGCAGGCTCGCCGGTCGCCGCGCGGGTCCCGACCGGCCCGTCGATCTGGATCTGCGGCGATTGCCATGTCGGCAATCTCGGCCCGCTGTCCAATGGCGACGGCCGCGTTGAAGTGCAGATTCGCGACATGGACCAGGCCGTGATCGGCAACCCCGCGCATGACATCATCCGCCTAGGGCTGTCGCTCGCTACAGCCGCACGTGGCTCCGACCTGCCCGACGTGGTCACGGCGCGCATGCTGGAGGAGATGATGGACGGCTATGTCACCGCCATCGCGGACCCGACCAGCGGCGATCCCGGCGTCGAGCCCGATGTCGTGCAAAGCGTCAAGCGGCGTTCCCTGGGCCGACGCTGGCGCCACCTCGCCAAGGAACGCCTGGATGATGTCGAACCGCGCATCCCGCTGGGGAAGCGATTCTGGCCGGTCGGCGGCAAGGAGCGTGCAGCCCTGGAAGCGGCGCTCGCCGCGCCTTCGGTGCTGCCGACGATCCTCGGGCTGGATGGCGAGGATGCGAAGCGCGCCGTACGCCTCGTCGACGCCGCCTATTGGATGAAGGGGTGCAGTTCGCTGGGGCTGCTGCGCTACGCGGCGATCGTCGCCGTTGAGGGAGACAAGGACGCGCCCGGCTATGCGCTTATCGACCTCAAGGAGGCGATTGCGCCGATCGCCCCTGCCGCAGCGGATGCCCGCATGCCGAAGGACAATGCCGATCGGGTGGTGGCCGCCGCACGGGCGCTCTCGCCGCACCTCGGCATGCGCATGACGTCCGTCCATATGCTCGGCCACGCCTTGTTCGTCCGCGAACTGGCACCGCAAGACCTCAAGCTGGAACTGGACCAGTTCAACCGAGCCGAGGCGGTGAAATCGGCCCGCTATCTCGCCTTCGTCGTCGGCAAGGCCCACGCCCGCCAGATGCACAGCGACGCGCGCGCGGCCTGGCTGGAGACTCTAGCAGAAGATCGCCGCGGCAACCTCGATACGCCCTCCTGGCTGTGGCAAAGCGTCGTATCGCTCGCGGGGCGGCACGAAGTGGGCTATCTGGAACATTGCCGCCGCTACGCAATGGCTGCCTGACCGGATCGGGCAGCATTTTCGCGCACAAGCCCCGTCCGGCCGCTCTGCACTACAGCGCGCGGCTACCGGCGCATCTTGTGAGATTGTTCTCGGGAGAGATCACAGCGAAGATCGCGCTAAGGGCGCCCAATGGCGGAGAGGGAGGGATTCGAACCCTCGGTACGGTTACCCGCACAACGGTTTTCGAGACCGCCCCGATCGACCACTCCGGCACCTCTCCGCATGGGAGGATACGCACTCTCGGGAAGGCCCGAACCCGCGTACCGGTCGCTGTGAGGCGCGGCCACTAGCGCAAAGTTTTGGGGGCCGCAAGCTCGGTCTTTCAAGTTTTTTCGCGGATGCGGAACCCGGCCTGCATCCCCGCCCCTTCCCGGATCGGGATCGCCCGTCGTCGCTACCGTTGCCGTGGGGCATCCGCCCCCCTAGATTGGGGCAATGTCAGAAACCATTGGTTCGCTTCTTCCCCTCGACTCCGGTACGCCGATGCCCCCGATCGCCAGTGCGCGCTTCGCGATCGGCGACGTGGTACGCCACCGGCTGCTCGATTTTCGCGGCGTGATCTTCGACGTCGATCCGGTCTTCGCGAACAGCGACGAATGGTATGATTCGATTCCGGTCGACATGCGGCCGGCCAAGGACCAGCCCTTCTACCACCTGCTCGCCGAAAATGCCGATTCGACCTATATCGCCTATGTCAGCCAGCAGAATCTGGTGGCGGACGACAGCGACGAGCCGGTAGACCATCCCGGAATCAGCGGGTTTTTCGACAGCTTCGATGCCGGTCGCTACCGGCTGAAGCCGAATCATCGGCATTAGGCGCCGCCCGAGCTGCGGGACTCGGAAAATCGCAGTTTCGTCTTACGGAACGGTTGACAATCCCGCCCCCATCGCATAGCTGCGCCCTTCCTCCTGCCGAGGTGCAACCTTGGCGGGCACATGCATTTGAACCAGAGAAGAGACCGATGTTCGCTATCGTGCGCACGGGCGGCAAGCAGTATCGCGTTGCCGCAGGAGACAAGATCGTCGTCGAGAAGCTCGACGGCGAAGCCGGTTCGTCGGTGACGCTGGGCGACGTCCTGCTGGCCGGCGAAGGCGGCGAGCTGAAGGCGACCGACGGCCTGACCGTTTCTGCCGAAATCGTCGCGCAGGCGAAGGGCGAGAAGGTCATCGTCTTCAAGAAGCGTCGTCGTCACAACTATCGCCGCAAGAACGGCCATCGCCAGCAGCACACGATCCTCAAGATCACTGCTATCGGCGCGGCCCAGTAAGCGACTGACGAGACACGAGGAGTATAGACAATGGCACATAAGAAGGCAGGCGGCTCGTCCCGCAATGGTCGCGACTCTGCTGGCCGTCGTCTTGGCGTGAAGAAGTTCGGCGGCGAGACGGTTCTCGCCGGCAACATTCTCGTGCGTCAGCGCGGCACCAAATTCTACCCGGGCGTGAACGTGGGCATGGGCAAGGACCATACCCTCTTCGCGCTTACCGACGGCCGCGTGTCGTTCAAGGAAGGCAAGCTTGGGCGCAAGTTCTGCTCCGTAGACATGATTGCCGAGGCGGCCGAATAACATCGGGCGACCGTACGGGTTGCCCACCAGGGTGACCCGGGTTCGACGAACCAACGCGAAAAGGGAGACGGGTCGCCCCGGTCTCCCTTTTTTCTTGCTCCCTGAAACCGCGGCGAAACAGCCCTGCCACACGGGCATGTGCATAAGCCGCAGGACCAAGGAGCATGGTCATGTTCGTGCGGACCCAGAGACTGACGTTACGTCCCGGCTGGCCCGAGGACGCCCCTGCCCTCGCCCGGGCGATCGACCATGAGGCGGTCGTGCGCAACCTGTCGCGCGTGCCCTGGCCCTATTCGATCGAAGCGGCGGAGACCTTTCTCGCCCATTGGACCGACACGCGCTTCCTGGTGTTCGAGCACCAGGCGGGCGCGGTGGCGCTGGTCGGCTGCGTCGGCATCGATCCAGCCGGAAGCGAGGCGCATGAGCTCGGCTATTGGTTGACGCCGTCGGCCTGGGGCAAGGGTTACGCCACCGAGGCGGCGCGCGGCGTGCTGGCGGCCGCCCGCGCGGCCGGCATCCGCCGGGTGACCTCGGGGCATTTCGTCGACAACCCCGCCTCGGGCCGCGTGCTGCGCAAGCTCGGCTTCCGGCCGACCGGACGGGTCGAGCCGATGTGGTCGAAGGGGCGCAACGGCGAAGTGGCGTGCGCCCGCTTCGAGCGCGAACTGGACGCCGACGACTGCCACCCGAATCCGGAGCCACGCCTCGCGGCGTGATCCGTCCTGGTGCCTCCCCGGGCGCGCGCCGGGGAGGCCGCTTCCCCCCGCGCCCAAGCTCGACTAAGCCGTCATCGAATGGACACAGGGCCCGATCGTTGACGAGCAAGGTGGCGCGCCGGCGCCTCTCCCCCGAAGAATCGCGCGATGCCGCGCTCGAGGCCGCGCGTGCGCTACTGATCGAGGACGGTCCCCAGGCGGTGACCCTCAAGGCGGTGGCGGCGCGGATCGGCCGCACCCATGCCAACCTGCTTCACCATTTCGGCTCGGCGGCGGGGCTGCAAAAGGGGCTGGCGGCGAGCATTGCCGAGACGGTGACCGCGAAGATCGGCGAGGCGGTGCTGCGCGCCCGAAGCACCGATCACGATCTGCGCGAAGTGGTGGATCTTACCTTCGACGCGTTCGACCGCGAAGGCGCGGGCGCGCTGGCGAGCTGGATGCTGCTCACCGGCAACCGCGATGCGCTGGATCCGATCCTGGAGGCGATCCACCGGCTGGTCGACCGGATCAGCGAGGGCCAGGACGCCCGTACGCCACTACGCGAGGAAACGCTGCAGCTGACGCTGATGGCGCTCGGCGATGCCCTGCTCGGCGCCCCCATGGCTCGCGCGCTGGGCCTGCCGCGCGACAAGGCGCGCGAACTGGCGGCATCGATGCTGCGCGCGCGAATCGAGGCTGGGACTTAATCTACGCGGGCTAATTACCTTGATTCCGCGATTGTATCGCGTCAGCATACCACGCCCGAACAAAGCAATCGGACAGAGAATGACGTGGTTATCTACGCACCAAGCTGAAGTATGGAGCTTCGTAAGTGTGCTTCTAGGTGCGGCGCTCACACGCTATTGGCGCCTCAAACCCCATTTAGTGTTTAGCGTTGGCCACTCTTGGAACATGCTGGTTGACCAGCCCCTCTTGGACAATCAAGGTAACAGGATTCAAGACACACAGATCATTCGAACCGCATCAATAAATGTCATGAATACCGGCCTATTACCTGCACGATCTATTGAGGTTACCTTCAACTGGAAGCCACCAATATATAATATCGCTCCTGCGCGAGGGCACACCTCAGAGCTTTCAGCGTTTGGTCGATACTCACTACGATTCGACAGCCTTGCCCCAAAGGAGCAAATTACTATCGAAATCATGAGCATCAACCAGGAACTTCCCCTTATTTCTACCGTCCGCTCAGAAGATACGGTGGGAAGATTGGTCCCAATGACGCTACAAAGAGTTTTTCCTGGATGGTTTAACATCCTCGCGATCATAATGTTTTTGCTAGGCATGTTTACCGCAGTTTATTTAACGTTCTCGAATGCCTTTGATGTACTTCGCATTCTCGCTAAGTAGATTCTAATTTTAGATCATCCGGCCAGCCTTATCTTACCGGCGGCTCCCAAAGTTCGATCTTGGTGCCGTCGGGGTCGAGGATCCAGGCGAACTTCCCCGTCGAGTCGCTGGTCCGCTTGAGGATCTTCACCCCCTTGGCTTCGAGCCGGGCGACCATCGCGTCGAGATCGTCGACCGCGAAATTGAGCATGAACTCGCGCGGCGATGGCGCGATCTGGTGGCTGCCCGCACGTACCGCCGTCCAGACCAGCACGGGCGGATGCCCCGGCGCGTCGTAGCGGAGCATGGCGCCACCCCAGGGCTCGATCTTGATACCCAGCATGTCCCGATACCATGCGGCGAGCGCCTTGGGATCCTTGCTGGTGACGAACACTCCGCCCACCCCGGTGACATGGCCAGCCGCCTGCGCGTGGGCAGTAACGGGCATCGACATCCCCGCCAGCACGCCGAATATCCTGCGGAACCAGATAGAGCGCATCGCAACCTCCCCGATCAAGCCGTCACAGCCTCGCCCATTTCGATGCGCGACGCCACGGGGATGCGTCGCGCTATTCCGCCGCCTGCGCGACCCGCCCGGCCTCGCCCGCCACCGCCTCCCGCACCGCGCGCGACAGCGCCGCAACGGTGAACGGCTTGCGCAGCACCGGGCGATCGCGGAGCTGCTCGGCACTGGCGTCGCCGGTAAAGCCGGTGACGAACAGCACCGCCGCGCCGCGCAACCGCCCCTCGACGCACGCGATCATCTCGGGGCCGGTCTGGCCGGGCATCAGCACGTCGGTCATGACCAGGTCGAGCACCGGCATTGCCTCGATCGTGGTCGGCGCATGCAGCGGATCGGAGCAGCCGACCGGGCGATGGCCCAGTTCGCACAGGGCGGCCAGCGTCGCCGCCAGCACGCGCGGATCGTCCTCGACGACGAGGATGTCGTAGCTGTCGCCGGCCTTCTCCTCGGCCGGCTCGATCGCCGTCGGGGCCGCCGCGGTGCCGGTCATCGCGCCCTTGTAGCGGGGCAGGTACAGCGTCACCGTCGTACCCTGGTCGGGCGCGGTCTCGATGGCGATGCCGCCGCCCGACTGGCGGACGAAGCCGAAGATCTGGCTGAGCCCGAGGCCGGTGCCCTTGCCCACCGGCTTGGTGGTGAAGAACGGTTCGAAGACCCGCTCCAGCACCTCGGGCGTCATCCCGCAGCCGCTGTCGCGCACCGCCACCGAGACATAGTCGCCCGCGGCGCAATGCCCGACCTCGTTGGCGGCGAGCCGCGATTCGCCCGTGGTGATCACCAGCGTGCCGCGGCCGTTCATCGCATCGCGCGCGTTGACCGCCAGGTTGAGCACCGCATTTTCGAGCTGATGGCGATCGACCCAGATCCGCCAGCCCATGCCGCGATCCTGTGCCTCGACCCGAATCGTGTCGCCCAGCGTGCGATCGAGCAGATCCCGCATGCCGCGAATCAGCGTGCCGGCATCCACGGGCTCGGGCGCCAGTGATTCGGAGCGCGAGAATGCCAGCAGCTGGCGGGTCAACGCAGCGGCGCGGTGGGCGCCCTCCATCGCATTGTCGAGATGGCGGGCGGCTTCCTTGGGATCACCCTCGATCTGGCGCCGCGCCAGTTCCACCCCACCCAGTACGACCGCCAGCATGTTGTTGAAATCATGCGCGATCCCGCCGGTGAGCTGGCCCACCGCGTCCATCTTCTGCGCCTGGCGGAGCTTCGCCTCGGCCTCCTCGCGCTCGCGCGCTTCCTGGCGGAGCTGCGCGGTGGCGGCGGCGACCGCCTCGCGCAGCTGGCCGGCACGCTCGCGCTCCCAGGCGGCGTCGGCATCGGCGAGCGCGCGGCCGCCCTCCGCCTCCACCGCCAGCCAGCCGAGAACGACCGCGCCCAGCGCGATGACCAGGCCGAAGCCGCTCAGCACGCGCGAGGCATAGCTGCTGTTCTCGATCAGCTGTGCCGCCGCGCGCGTGCGATCGTCGAGAAGGCCGCGTTCCTGATCGACGATGCGATCGAGAATCGCTTCGACCTCCTTGCGCGCGGCACTCTCCCGGACCTGATAATAGGCACCCCAGGCATCTCGGTCGCGCTTGTAGGTCGTGTAGAGCGCGGTTTCGTCGAGTTCGCGGCCGCGCTGGGCGAAGGCTTGCTGCAGGCGGCCGATCTCCCCGCGCTGCTGTGGATTGTCGCGAGTCAGCTGGCGCAGGCTCTGGAGCTGCTCGGCCGCCTTGCGCCACTGCTCGGCATATTTCTGGCCGAGGTTGCGGTCGGCGCTCACCACATAGCGGCCAAGCGCCGCCTCTGCCGCGGCGATCCCGCCCGAAAGCTGGTTGGCGCGCAGGATAACTTCGAAGCTGTGCTGGCGGAGCGCGATCGCCCGGTCGCGCTCGAGATCGGTGCGCTGCTGGATCAGGATCAGCGCGCCGAGCACCAGCACGCCGGCCACGGCCAGCGCGCCCAGCAGCAGCAGACGCCAGTTCTTGGCGTGCACCGAACGCTCGAGAGACGGGATCGCTTCGCTCATCCGGACCCGACTCTAGGCGTTTGGAACCAAGGTGGAAAGAGCGGTTAGGCGATCACCCCGACGGCCTGGCCGGCCGCGCGGAACATGCCCAGCACGCGCTCGATCTGCTCGGGGCGATGCTCGGCGCAGAGCGAGCAGCGCAGCAGGAAGGTGCCGGCCGGGGTCGCCGGCGGGCGCGCCATGTTGACGTACAGGCCGTTCTCCAGCAGCGCCTGCCACATCATCACCGCCTGCTCCTGATCCTCCAGGATGACGGCGACGATCGCGCTTTCCGCGGTCTCGGTGCCGAGCTTGAAACCCATTGCCTTGAGGCCGCCGTGTAACGTGCGGGCATTTTCCCACAGATGCGCCCGCTTGTTGTGCGCGTGCATCAGCTTGCGGATCGACGTCGCCGCGGTCGCCACCACGCTGGGGGGCAGCGAGGCGGTGAAGATATAGGGGCGGCAGGCGAGCCGGATCGCTTCGAACTTCGGGTGGTTCGAGATGCAGAAGCCGCCGACGGTGCCGACCGACTTGGAGAAGGTGCCGACGACGAAATCGACGTCCGCTTCCAGCCCCTGGTCCTCGTACACGCCGCGACCGTTGGGGCCGAAAAAGCCCATCGAATGCGCCTCGTCGACCAGCACCATCGCGCCGTGCTTCTTGGCAACGGCGACCATTTCCTTGAGCGGCGCGATGTCGCCGAGCATCGAATAGACGCCCTCCAGCACCACCAGCTTGCCGGCTTCCGCGGGCAGGCGGCCGAGCCGCTTGTCGAGGTCGGTCACGTCATTATGGCGGAAGCGGACGATCTCGGCATTGCCCTGCTTGCAGCCGTCATAGATCGAGGCGTGGCTGTCGGCGTCGAGGATGATGTACTCGCCCTTGCCGGCGAGCGTCGAGATCATGCCGAGATTGGCCATGTAGCCGGTGGAGAACACGATCGCGCCGGACACGCCGTAGAAGTCACGCAGCGCCTGCTCGACTTCCATATGGTCGCGGAACGTGCCGTTGAGCATGCGGCTGCCATTGGTGCCCGAACCGAACTGGTCGAGCGCGTCCTTGCCGGCCTGGATGACGTCCGGATCGAACGTCATGCCCATATAGTTGTAGGTGCCGAGCAGGATCGTGTCCTTGCCCTTGATCACCGCCTCGGTGGGCGACTTGACCTGCTCCATCACGATCGCGAACGGATCGATCACGCCGCTGTCGAGCAGCGCCTGGCGCTCGGCGATCAGGCCGTCGAACTTGCTCATCAGATCGGTCATGGCGCTCAGCCCTTGAGCTTCTGCACGGCATCGACCAGCTGGCCGACATTCTCGATCTCGGCCTGCATGTTCATGGTGATGACGATGTCGAACTCGTCCTCGATCGCGGCGACGAAATCCATCACCGTCAGGCTGTCCCATTCGAGATCGCCTGCGAAGGTGGTGGTGTCCGAAAGCGCGACGCCCTTCTTGTTGAAGGGTTCGATCTGCGCGGCGACGATGTCGAAGATTTCTGCACGGTCAGTCATGCGGCCGGTCCTTAGTGGTATCGGTCGCAGGTGCCAAGCGAATGCGGCGAAACCGGGCCCATGGCGGGGCAGTGCCCCAAAGGTCAGGCCGCCGCGGCGTCCCCCATGCCCTGGATCGACCGGTGCACCCACAGGTCCATCTGGTCGGCGATCTTGCGCAGCAAGGTCGGATGATAGTGGGTGATGTCCTCCATCTCGTCGAGGCTGTCGACCAGGTCGGCGACCTCGAGAATGTAGATGGTGCCGGGATTTTCCTGCGCGAAGCGGCGCCACAGCGCGTTGAACAGGCCGACGCGCTGCGGGGACCCGTTCAGGCCCAGCCGGTATTTCTCGATCGGTGCGTTCTCCGGCGGCAGCACCACCAGCAGCCGCAGGTTGTTCTCGAGCAGATGGATGACCAGCCGCAGCGCGCATTTCTCGTAGATGCCGCGCTCCAGCAGGTGCCACTGCTCGGGCCAGCGATTGTCGAGATAGTCGACCGCCGCGCCATAGACGAGGAAGGGCGGGAAGTTCTGTCCTTCATAGCTGCGATCCTCCATCATCTGGAGGCCGAACAGCCGCGGCGCATTGTCGAACTCGATCGCCTGGCGGAAACGGCTGTAATGCGCGATCCCGCCCGACTGGCAGTCGAACATGATGCGGATCGCCGGCTCCATTGCCGGCTGCTCGAGATGCTCGGCCAGCAGCTCGGCACGGATCTTCGGATCGTTGAAGTCGCAATCCTGGATCCAGTCGGCGGTCGCAGTGCTGAACCGCCCTTCCCACGCGCTCGCATCGATCCGAACGTGGGGGTCGGCACCGGCGATCACCTGGCGCGCGGCGAGCTTGTCCAGCGCATATTGCTCCAGCCCGAGGTGCATCGCGCGGCAGGAGAAGGTGAAATGCACCAGCCGCTTGTCGATGATGTCGAACATCGCGAAGCCGACCAGCCCATAGCGGCCATATTTGTCCCAGGCGAAGATCGAGACACTATCGTGCCGGTTGACGTTGATGATCTCGGCCTTCAGCGCGTCCAGCTCGACCCGCGACCGGGTGTAGTTGAGCTGGTTCGAGCGGTTGATCAGTTCGGCGATGCGCGGCGCGAAATCGAGATTGTCCATCAGCGCGGGCGCGCAGGCGCACAGCCCGGAGGCGCGCAGGAACGCTTCGTTCGACTCGCCTGGCGCGGCAGCACGGTCGCGCTTCTTCGCCTCCAGAATGCGATATTCGGCGACGCGGCTGCGCGTGCCGGTCTGCAGCGCGAGCAGCCCGGCGAGCTGTGCATCGGCATCGGGTGCCGTCGCGTCCAGCGTCTGGATGTCGGGGAGCGCGTGGCGCACTTCGCCCAGATTGTGCGGATTGTCGTCGATGAAGAGGACGTTGACCGGCCGCAGCTGCATGTCGGCGATGATCTCGGCCACCGCCTGCGCCTTGGGGGTGAAGGCGATGTGCGGAAAGACGAATTCGTCCCACAGGCCGAACGCCTCCAGTTGGGCGCGGCCGACCTCGAAGTCATTCTTCGAACAGATCGAGGAGACGACCCCGCGTGCGTTGAACGCGCGGACCAGTTCGGCGCGCGTCTCGTACAGTTCCACCGGATCGCCATCGGCGAGCGTGCCCCGCCACAGCGTGTCGTCGAGATCCCACAGGATGAGCTTGATCGGGGCGGTCCACATGCCCCTTTTATAGAATGGTTAAGGCGCGGGCAGGATCCGTACGAACCGAAAACCTGCCCTTGAGGCGCCTCAGCGCGCCTCGACGCGCACCAGCGGGAGGAGGCCCGATCCGATCGTGGAATAATGGAGTTCGACCTGATCGATGACACGCCCGTCGCCGCGCAGGTCGATCGGGCGGTTGCAATCGCGCGAATCGATCCGCTCGCGAACATCGGCATGCTGCCGGCCGCCATTGGCGAAGCGAATCTCCACCGAATGCAGCCGGAACGGATGGTTCACCGAGCAGACGCGGATCTGCCAGTCCCGTCTATCCCCGCGAACGCGAATCGTATCGCGGTCCCCCTTGCCCTTGATCACCTGCAGGCCGACGCTGCGCCAGCGGCTGTTACGGCTGGCATGCGCCACCGTCGGCACAATCACGATCAGCGAGGCAGCAAGCAGCGTCGAGCATTTCCGCATTCTAATCCCCCGATCAAGAAATGCAGTGGACCTTCCGTTTCGCAGCCAGTGTAGCCAAGTCATTGCGCGACGACAACGGGATCAGAGCAGCTTGTTCTCGCGATACCAGCGCGCGGTCGCCGCCAGCCCCTGCGCCGTCTCCACCTGCGGCGTCCACAGATTGGCGGGTGCGCGGTGCGCCGGGCTCGCCACCCAGTCGGGATGGCAGAAATAGGAAACGCGATCGGGCGTCAGCTTGGCCTTCTTGCCGCGCAGCGCCCGGTCGACATAGGCGCCCGCCATCAGCACGGCCTTGGGCAGCGACAGCGGCAGCACGCGCCGCCCCACCGCCCGGCCAATCGCACGGGCGAAGTCCGGATGGGTCCAGCCCCCGTCCCGGCCGTCGTCCGGATCGATCTCGCCCGGGAAGCGGTCCGCCGCGGCGAGCGCCAGCAACAGGCGGCCAAGATCCCCCACTTCGATCACCGAGATGCGCCCCCCCGGCGGCAGCAGCGCGAGGCCGAGCTTCGCGACGCGGAACAGCTCGAGCATCTCCAGGTCGCCGGGTCCGTAGATCGCCGGCGGACGGACGATGGTCCAGTCGAGCCCCGAGCCGCGGACCAGCTTGTCCGCCTCTTCCTTCGACCAGCCATAGGCCGAAAGCTGCGGCTCGCGGCTGGCGAGCGACGAGACATGCACGAACCGGCGGACACCGGCCGTCTTGGCGGCGGCGAGTATGTTCGCCGTGCCGGTGATGTTGCCGCGCGCGAAGCCTTCGCGATCGGGCGCATTCACCACGCCGGCGACATGGATTACCGCGTCGGCGCCCGCGCAGAGTTCGGCCAGCGCCGCTATGGCATCGAGGTCGCCGCGCACCCAGGTGACGCCCTCGCGCGCGGGCTGTTCGCGCCGGGCCAGCGCACGCACCTGATGGCCCGCCTCCAACGCGAGCGCGATCAGACGCGATCCGACGAAGCCGGTGCCGCCGGTGATGGCGAGCACGCTCACAGCAGCGCCATGTGGCTGCGGTGGACCAGCGCGGCGCGCGGCGCATAGCCGAGAATCTCGACCAGTTCGTCGCTTCGCCGCCCGACGATCCGCGAGGCGTCGACATGGCCATATTCGGCCAGCCCGCGCGCGATATGCTTGCCCTCCGGACCGACCACCACGACCAGATCGCCGCGGGCGAACCGCCCCTCGACCCGCGTCGCGCCCGCCGCGAGCAGGCTGCGGCCTTCCTTCAGCGCCTGCGCCGCGCCTTCGTCGATATGGATCGCGCCCTTGGCGGTGAGCCCGCCGCGCAGCCATGCCTTGCGCGCCGCGGCGCCCTGCTGGCCGAGGAACAGCGTGCCGCGCTTCGTCGCCGCCAGTCGGGCCAGCGGGTGCTCGACGCGGCCATCGGCGATGGCGAGGTGGGCGCCGGCACTGGTCGCGATCCGCGCCGCCTCGATTTTCGAGACCATGCCGCCCGAGCCCATGCCCGAAGCCGAGCCGCGATCGGCCATCGCCTCGATCCGTTCGTCGATCACGTCGACCAGCGCGATCAGCTGCGCGTCGGGGTTGGTGTTGGGATTGGCGGTGTAGAGCCCGTCGACGTCCGACAGCAGGACCACGCCTTCGGCACCGGCGGCGCTCGCCACCCGCGCGGCAAGCCGGTCGTTGTCGCCGAAACGGATTTCCTCGGTCGCGACCGAATCATTCTCGTTGATCACCGGCACCACGCCGAGGCGCAGCAGCCGATCGAGCGTCGCGGAGACGTTGAGGTAGCGGCGCCGGTCCTCGAGATCGTCGAGCGTCACCAGTATCTGCGCCGCGGTGATTCCCTGGTCGTGGAGCAGTTCGGCCCAGACGCTGGACAGCGCGATCTGGCCGGTCGCCGCCGCCGCCTGCGCATCCTCCAGGCTGGCGCGGCCGCCCTTGGGCAGCTTCAGCCGCCGCGCGCCCAGCGCGATCGCCCCCGACGAGACGATGACGAGTTGCTGCCCCTCGCGCGCTCGCGCACCCAGATCGGCGGCGAGCGCCGCCAGCCAGTCGCGCCGGATCTGCCCTTCCGCATCGACGAGCAGCGAGGACCCGACCTTCACGACCAGCCGACCGCAGGTCGAGGGACTGAATCCAATGGCATCGGCTTGGCGGACGGGCGCGGGCATGGCTGCGCTCTTAGCGACCGAATTCGGCATATGCCAAGCCGATCAGACGATCGATTCGCGCTGCAGGTCGCTGCAATGGCCGACGCCGCTCGCCTGCAGGCGGGCGAGCACGGCATCGCGGGTCTCGCTGTCGCCCGCGCGGATCTCGCCGAGCTCGGCAGCGGTAAGCAGCACCACCGGCAGCACGCGCACCGGCGACAGCGGCATGTCGTCGATCCGCGTCGCGAAATCGGGATCGGGGGCGCCGATCATCACGCCCAGCACGTCGTCGGCGGTCAGGAAATGCGCCGGCAGCCGCGCGGCGATCGCGGCCGAGCTGGAGACGTTGGTCAGTTCGAGCGGGATCGGGCCATGGCGCTCCAGTGGGCGGAGGATGCCCTGCTCCTCGGCGACGATTGCCGCCACGCGGCGCAGCACTTCGAGCATCCAGCCATCGCCCGCCACTTGCGCCGGCGCCCCCTCCCCCGGGCCCTCGACGAACAGCTCGATCTCGAAGCCGTTGGTGCTGGCGCTCTCGTCGAACGGATCGGACAGGCCGTCGGTGGCGAGCAGGATCGCGCTACCGCGATGGATCAGCCGATAGGCCTCGTGCCCGCCCGGCCACAGCGACCCGGCCGGCGCGGACGAAAGGATGCGATCGCTGGTGGGCCCGAGCACCGCCCAGAACCCGGCGCGGGCCTCCGCCGAACGCTCGGCGAGGCTGACGATTCGAGTAGGCTCGGTATCGTTAACTGCCTGTGCATTCGCACCAAACAGGCCACGCAACCAACCGAACGCACCCATCCGCGTCTCTCCCCAAAGGAATCCGAAGCGGATCGATGCCCGAGAAATGCGTCAGACCGGCGACCATTCAACCGGTTCTTCACCATCTTCGAAGGTTTCGTCGGCCGCCCGGTTCTCGTTGGGGCCGATTATTTCGAGCAACTGGTCGAGTACCCAGTCGACCCCCGTCCCCGCCGCGCCGGACAGCGGGATGACCGGTGCGCCACTGGCTTCCTCGAGCTCGGCCGACAGCGCCGCGATCAGTTCGTCGTCGAGCGTGTCGATCTTGTTGAGCGCGATCACCACCGGCTTTTCGGCCAGGCCGGCGCCGTACGCCTCCAGCTCGTCGCGGACGATGCGGTAGCTGGTCGCGACATCCTCGTCATTGGCGTCGATCAGGTGGAGCAGCACGCGGCAGCGCTCGATATGGCCAAGGAAGCGGTCGCCGATGCCCGCGCCTTCCGCCGCGCCCTCGATCAGGCCGGGAATGTCGGCGATCACGAACTCGCGCTGCTTGTGACGCACGACGCCAAGCTGCGGGCGGGTGGTGGTGAAGGCATATTCGCCCACCTTGGCCTGCGCATTGGTCACCGCGTTGATGAAGGTCGACTTGCCGGCATTGGGCAGCCCCACCAGCCCGGCATCGGCGAGCAGCTTGAGGCGCAGCCACACCCAGGCCTCTTCGCTGGGCCAGCCGGTGCCGTGCTGGCGCGGCGCGCGGTTGGTCGAGGTCTTGTAGGTTGCGTTGCCACGGCCGCCGTCGCCGCCACGCAGAAAGACGATGCGCTCGCCTTCCTTGGTCAGGTCGGCCAGCAGCGTGCGCTCGTCGTCGTCGGCGAGGATCTGGGTGCCGATCGGCACCTTGATCACCAGATCGTCGCCGCCTGCGCCGGTACGGTTCGAGCCCGCACCGCCGCTCCCACGCGGGGCACGGAAATGCTGGGTGTAACGGAAGTCGATCAGCGTGTTCAGGCCGGCGATCGCCTCGAAGACGATGTCGCCGCCCTTGCCGCCATTGCCGCCGTCGGGGCCGCCATATTCGATGAACTTTTCGCGGCGGAAGCTCACGGCACCGGGGCCGCCGGCACCCGAGCGGACGAAAATCTTGGCTTGATCGAGAAAATGCATCGCGGGCCCATAGACGTTCGGCGCAATTTCGTCACCCCCGGCAGCGCCCTCCCCGGCAATGTGGCTAACATGATGACACTTTCCGGGTGGCATCGGCGTTCAGCACGGCTATACGCGACCGGATCATTTCCGCCCGTTTGCCGTTTCGTGGGCGCAAGGATCCAAGCTCGAAGGACGTTCAGCGACAGCATGAATTCGATCGATCGCTACATGGCGCGGCTGATCGCGGTGCCGCTGATCTCCACCCTGATCATCTCCGCGATGCTGCTCGTGCTCGATCGCATGCTGCGGCTGTTTCAGTTCGTCGCGACCGAAGGCGGCCCGGTGAGCGTGGTATGGCGCATGCTCGCCAACCTGCTGCCCGAATATCTCGGCCTCGGCATCCCGATCGGGCTGATGCTCGGCGTGCTGCTCGCCTTTCGCCGGCTCGCCACCACCTCGGAGCTCGACGTGCTGCGCGCCGTCGGCATCAGCTACACGCGCCTGCTGCGCGTGCCCTATATGTACGCGATCGTGCTGGCCGCGGTGAACTTCGCGATCGTCGGCTTCGTCCAGCCGACCTCGCGCTACAATTACGAGCAGCTCCGCTTCGAGCTGCGCTCGGGCGCGCTCGGCGCCTCGATCAAGGTCGGCGAATTCACCGAGTTCGGCTCGAAGATGACGCTGCGGATCGAATCGAGCCAGGACGAGGGGCGCGACCTGCGCGGCATCTTCGTCGAGATGACCAACAAGGACGGCACCCCGCTCGCCGTCAATGCCGAGAAGGGCCAGTTCCTCCGCTCCGACGATCCCGACACGATCATCTTCCGGCTGACCAACGGCACCCTGATCCATTACGACAAGAGCTCGCCGGTGCCGCGGGTGCTGACCTTCTCCACGCACAATCTGCCGATCCCGCTCCCCAAATACGAGCAGTTCCGCAAGCGCGGCGACAGCAATATCGAGCGCACCCTGCCCGAGCTCGCGGTGATCGGCCGCAACCGATCGGCCAACGAGATCGACCGCGAGACGAGCCGCTCGGCCTTCCACTACCGGATGGCGGAAGTGACGACGATGTTCCTGCTGCCGATGCTGGCGGTGGCGCTGGCGATCCCGCCCAAGCGCTCCACCTCGATGCTCGGCGTGTTCCTGTCGATCCTGATGATCGTGACCTATCACAAGATCAACGAGTATGCGCAGGGCGTCGGCAGCCTGGGGCTGATCGATCCGATCATCGCGCTGTGGGTGCCGTTCTCGATCTTCGCGGGGCTGACCTTCTGGATGTACTACACCGTCGCCTATGTGCCCGGCGGCCAGCCGATCGGCGCGCTGGAGCGGGTGTTCGCCAAGACCGGCAAGCTGATCGGCCGGCTGCTGCCGGGTAGCCGCCGGCGCCGCCGCCGTGCCGCGGAGGCCGCCCGATGAGCCTGCGCGCGCTGTTCCCCTCGCCGACCATCTCGCTCTACATGGCGCGGCTGTTCGTGCTGCGCACCTTCGCGCTGCTCGGCGCGCTGGTGCTGGTGCTGACCTCGCTCGACCTGCTGACCGAGAGCGCCGCGATCCTCGCCCATCCGGGCAACGGCAATGCCGAGATCCTGCGTTACGTGACGCTGCGCGTGCCGCAGATCGTCGCGACCTTCCTGCCTTATTCGGTACTCGGCGGCGCGATCTTCACGCTCGCCCAGCTCAACCAGAACAGCGAGATCATCGCGCTCAAGTCGGGCGGCCTCTCCGCGCACCAGGTGCTGGCGCCGCTGATGCTGTCGGGCCTGGTCGTCGCCGGCCTGTCCTTCGTGTTCAACGACCGCGTCGTCAGCCGCGCGACCGCGACGCTCGAGCAGTGGAAGAAGGTGGAATATGCCCCGCTGCCGGTCGATCGCGGCGACCGTGCCAATGTGTGGGTGCAGGCAGGCGGCAACCTGATCAACGTCCAGCAGATCAAGGGCAAGGGCGAGGCCGCCCAGCTCTACGACATCACCGTCTACGAGCGGCGCAAGGGCGCGCTGACCTCGATCCTCACCGCCAAGCACGGCGCCCGCGCCGGTAACGCCTGGCGCGTCGACGGCGCCAAGCGCTTCGACGTAGCGAGCGCCACGCTGTCGCCGATCGGTGCCACCCTTATCGGCGCGGGCGTGCGGCCGGACCAGTTCACCCTGGCGCATGTCGACCCGGATTCGAGCTCGTTCGCCGAGCTTCGCGTCGCCATCGGCGAGCTGAAGGCGGCGGGGCGGCCGACCAAGGCGCTCGAGGGATCGCTGTGGCACAAGCTGTCCGGGCCGCTCTCGGCGTTCCTGATGCCGCTGCTCGGCGCGGTCTCTGCGTTCGGCCTCGCCCGCTCGGGCAAGCTGTTCGTGCGCGTGGTGATCGGGATGGCGCTCGGCTTTCTCTATTTCGTCGCCGACAATTTCGCGCTGGCGATGGGCAATCTCGGCGCCTACCCGCCCTTCCTCGCCGCCTGGGCGCCGTTCCTGCTGTTCCTGATGATCGGCGAGGCCGTGCTGCTGCGTACGGAGGAATAGCGGGCGATTGCCGCACATGAGCAAGCGACTCGACCGATAGGGGCACGCTGCTCGGCCGCATCGGGCTGCGCGACAGTTCAGCCGGTGACGGCCACCACCATCACGCCCGCGACGATCAGCACCAGCCCGGCGATGCGGAGCAGGGGCACCGATTCGCCGAGGATCAGCCAGCCCGACAGCACCGTCAGCACCATCCCCAGCGACACGAACGGATAGGCGAAGGACACGTCGACCCGCGACAGCACGTACAGCCAGGCGCAGACGCTGATCCCGAAGACGAACAGCCCGCCGATCACCCCCGGGCTGGTCGCGATCTGCCACAGTGCCTCGACCACCGAACCACCGCCCAGCGCCCGCTGCATCGCCGGCCGCGACATGCCGTATTTCATGAGGATCTGCGCGATGGCGGACATCGCCACGCTGGAGATGATCATGACAAGAAGGCCTGGCTTCATGAGGGTCTCGCCGAATAGACACAAAGGGGACCGGAGCGATGCACCGGCACGAGCGCACCATGCTGCTCGCACGTATCGACGACATAGGAAATGCCGTTCGTGCGCGCATAGGCGAGCCGCTGGTCCAGGTTCTGCAGGCGCAGCGCCGCGTTGATGCGCGGCCACCATTCCCGATAATAGCCCGGCGACCACATCACCGCAGCGCCTTCCTTGGAGCCAACCCAGGACACCCGGTGCGCGAAGGACACGAATTCCTCGACACCGAGGTGGATGCCGCCCTGGTCGGCCGGCGGCACCGGCAGGCTGCTCCGCGGGTTGATCTGCTCCTGCGGCAGCAGGAACACGGCGGTAGGCGGCGTATGCCCGGCAGCCCAGTCGGCGACCCGCAGCCAGTCGGCCTGATGCGCGCGGAACAGCCTGTCGGCGCGCGCCGCCTGATAGCCGGTAACCAGCGCCGCCGCCCCGACCGCGGCAAACACCGCTCCCGCCACCAGCGGGCGGGACAGCAGCGGCGGCGGCGACCAGACGCGGCGCAGCAGCAGCAGCGGCAGTGCGATCGGGAGCAGCGGCGCCTTGATCGCGAAGCTGGCGAGCAGGCCCGGCCCCCAGACATAGCGGTCCGCCGGCGGTTCGGACAGCACGAGCCTTGCGGCCAGCGCGGCGAGCGCCAGCACCGCGACGATCACGATCATCGCACTGGAGCGGAGCAGATGCAGGTTGAGCAGCCCCTGCGAGCCGGTGACGAACGGCAGCACCGTCCCCGCCACCCACACCGCGAGGAAGCCGAGCAGCATCGCGAGCACCGCCGTCCGCGCCGCGCGCGGCAGGCACCAGGCGGCCGCGACGCCGACCGCGAGGGTCGCCGCGAACTTGAACAGCTCGCGCCACGACAGGCTCCACACCAGGAAGTGATAGGGCCAGTAATCGTCGAGGAAGCTGCGGTAATCGACCGGCAGCCCGCTGCCGAGGCCGCTATTGTGTGCGACGTTGAGCACGACCGGCAACGCCAGCAGCGCGGCCAGCGCGCCGCCCCAGACGAGTTGCAGCGCAAGCGCGGCGATCGAGCTGCGGCCCGCTCGCAGTGCCAGCAGCACCAGCAGCCCGAGCGGCGCGACCAGCCACACCGCCACGAACGCGTTGATGAAGAAGGTGAGACCGACGGCGACCGCCGCCCAGCCGAAGCGGTCACGCGCGGCAAGCGCCAGCGCGAACAGCGCGGTCGCGTTCGCCACCTCCGAATGGGTGAAGGCCTGGATGAACAGCCCGCCATTGCCCGCCGGCGCGGTCCCCTGCAGCGGCGCGGCGAGCGCGACGAACAGCAGGAACACCAGCTGCTGGCGGCGCGTCTCGAGGCCGAGCGGCGTTGCCATCGCCAGCGCACCGACGAAGAACAGCGTGCGCGAGAGGATCTGCAGCACGAGCAGCAGCGTCAGCGCCGCCTGCCCCTCGGCCACGCCGCGCAGCACCAGCCAGAAGCCCGACGCATATTGGCGCAGCGACTGGATGAAGGCGTCGCCGGCGAATTGCGGCTCGTCATAGAGCCGCGCGAGGATCGGCAGGTGAAAGAGGTTGTTGGCCGCGCCGGACTGGTGCCCGGACAGGCCGATCGACAGCAGCGCGCAGGCGACCACCACGGCCGCGACCAGCACCGCGCCCCCGATCTTGCCGCCGCCGGTCTCGCTCACAGAAACGCTGCCACGGCCACGATGACGCCGGCGGCGACAATGCCCTGCCGGAACACCCGGTCGCGCATCGCCCAGACGATCGGATCGTCGTGCATCAGCCGCCGGTGCGCCATCATCAAGGCGCGCGACATCAGGAACAGCAACAGCGGGCAGAGCGCCCAGAGCAGATGCGGGTGGCGATAGTGCAGCGCCACATCGGGCGACTGCACATAGAGCGCGAGCACGGTCACCGTGTTCAGCCCCGAGCCCGCCGCGAGCGCGACGATCACCGGCAGGTCGTCCTTGCGGTAATTGCGGTTCTGCGCGTCGGGCAACTGCCGATCGACGCGCACGAGCAGTTCGGTGTAGCGCTTGATCAGCGCCAGCGAGGTGAAGGCGAAGAGGCAGAAGGCCAGCAGCCAGTCGGACAGCACGATGTCGGTAGCCGCGCCGCCCGCATAGACGCGCGCGCTGTACAGCAGCGCCAGCACGACCACGTCGATCAGCATCTTGCGCTTGAGCCAGAAGGAATAGGCGGTGGTGAGCACCAGATAGCCGAGCAGCACCGCGGCGAACATGATCGGCAGGAACAGGGTGACCAGCGCGCTCGCCGCCAGCAGCAGCGGCACCGCGACCATCGCCTGGCCTACCGAGACCAGGCCGGCGGCAATCGGACGGTTGCGCTTGCTCGGGTGCGCGCGGTCGTGCGTAATGTCGACCAGGTCGTTGACGAGATAGATCGCCGACGCTGCCATCGAGAAGGCGACGAACGCCAGCAGGCAGTTGACGAACAGATCGAGCTTCAGCGCATGCGCCGCGAGCATCGGCAGGAAGATCAGCGCGTTCTTCGCATATTGGTGGACGCGCAGCGCGCGCAGCCAGACGCGAATCGTCAGCCGCGGCGACTCCAGTGCCTCGACCGCGTCATGCGATCGGCGCAGCCGGCGCGATACCGAGGCGCTGGTCGCCACCGCGTAGCAGCGCCGCGCATGGCTCCACACCGCCAGGTCCGCGCTGCTGTTGCCGATATAGTCGAAGCCGGCCTCGCCGAAGCGCTCGACCAGCGCCGTCGCCTTGCGATCGCCCGCGAGATTGTCGTTCGCGGCGGTGGCGAGGACGCCGTCGAACACGCCGAGATGCGCCGCGATCGCGCTGGCATAGCGCTCATGGCTGGCGGTCGCGAGATAGACCGGGCGCCCTTCGCTGCGCGCGGCCGCGATCACGTCCAGCACCGACTGGCGGTATGGCAGCTCGTCGGCAGCGAGCGGGTGCAGCTCGCTCAGATGCGCTTTGAGGTTCGCCTTGCCCTGCGCGAGCAGACGCGCCAGCAGGAAGGCGTCGTGCGGCCGGGCAGCAAGATGCGCCACCAGCGTTTCAGCCAGCAGATCGCCCGATACCAGAGTGCCATCCAGATCGACGACCAGCGGAATGACCGACCCAGATCCATAGGATCTGAGCGATTCGCGTTCACTACTCGCCATGCCCACTCCAGTTGCCGCAGCGCAGCATAATTCGGTTCACCGCTACCGGCCATAGACGCCGCGCGGCTTATTGCGCGACAGCAAAGCGTTTGTCGATTCGTTTGGACCGAATTCGAAGGCGCTGAAGTAGGCACTGCAATCCAGAAACTGGACTCGATCCGGGCGATTTCGCATTCCGCCCCGGCGCGTGCACGATAGGGGGCCGAGCGGCCATGGGCAGGTCGAAGGCGATCCGGGCGGCGAAATGGACGCTCCCGCGCTGCGCTCGGCCCGCATCACGACCAAGTACGTTGCACTGCCGCAAAAGATGGTAAAATTTTCTCCCGCGAGATGTTAATGCCGACACCGGCAACTTTTCGCATGACGCTCAGCGACCACTCTATACGGAGTCGAATCACTATGCCGAGTGCCTCACGGGCAACGAGCGTCCGAAGTTCACCCGCAGAAGCATTCTCGTCGAGTGGATCAAGCTCGGTATCCGATGCTGGCTGGGCCTGGTGGTGCGCGGTAGGCGCGATGCTATTGGGACTGATCGTGCCGCTACTGATGGTCGAAGTGCCACCTTTGACCGACTATCCGAACCATTTGGCACGGGCCCTGTTTCTCGCGATCGGCGCCAACGATCCGATCATGTCCAAAATCTTCGCCCCGAATTGGCAAATCGCCCCGAACCTGGCGATAGACATCCTGTTGCCGCCGCTTCTGCGCATCATGCCGCCACTGATCGGCGGGAAGGTTTTTCTCGGATTCGCAGCAGTACTTCCCGCGTCGGGGACGATCGCGCTTAACCGAGCCTGCTTCGAGCGCCGGTCCTACTGGCCATTGGCTGTAGGCCTTGTGGTCTACAACGTGCCGTTCCTGCTCGGCTTCATCAATTTCCAAATTGGCGTTGGCGTGGCACTTTGGGGAACCGCGGCCTGGATTTGGATGGCGAGACGGCATCCAGTTCTTGGTATTTTCGTCGGCGCCCTATTCGGCCTGGCGGCATTCTTCAGCCATCTATTCGCGTTCGCCCTCTATGGGTTGCTGATCGGCTGCTGGGAAGCGGGCAGCGTGATTCAACGCGGGTTGAGGAGCGACGGCATCGCGCTGTTCGTCGTTCGCCGCCTGGGGTCGGCGATGGTCGCGCTGATTGCCCCACTGCTCCTCTATCTCGTCTCGCCATTCGCAGGGACCGGAGGTGCGGTATTCCGCTACGGATGGCTCACCAAGCTAAAGACGTTGGCGGTGCCGGTTGCCGGATATTCGCCTCTTCTGACCTACGGCATCCTGGCGGTGCTCGGACTGATATTGGCGGGGCTTCTGGTCACCCGACGCTTGCGGATCGCGCCCCTCGCTTTCCTGGCCTTCCCGCTCCTGACGGTGCTTTTCTTCGCGTTGCCGACCGGGGCGAAGGGCGTCTTCTACATCGACACCCGCGTTCCCGTGATGATGGGGTTTCTGCTCTTTGCGGCTACGCTACCGCGGGTTTCCCGTCCTGTCGGGGTCGTGATCTTTCTGGCGATAGCGGCGTTGTTCATAGCGCGGATGTCGCTGATCGGTCGCGTTTGGGTCGAGGCGCAGCAAGATGTCGCCGACGTTCGCGCGGTGCTTGTGCCCGTCACCCCCGGCAGTCGGGTGTTGGCGGTCGACGCGCTGGTAGACACTTCGAACGGTCCGATCGTTCCGTCGCGCTCTCTCGCCCGCACGTACCCGAACAGCTTCTGGCACTACGCCTCGTTCGCCTTCATCGATCGGCAAGCTTTCTGGGCGGACGCGTTTACACTGTCCGGCCAGCAACCCGTGATTTCACAACCTTATTACGATCGATCGGGAAAAGCAGGAGCGTTCCCGATGCCGACCCTGCAAATGCTGACCGGCGCGGGCCTTGCGCCGGGTAAGCCTAAGCCCAGCCACCTCACCGACTGGCCTTCGAAGTTCGACTATATCCTTGTCGTGAATGCCAGCGCGGGTCCAGACCTCGGCAAGTTCTTGCCAGGGAAGCTACGCCTCGTAGCCAGGCATGGCTTTGCGGCATTGTTGGCAGTGCGGCACCCAGCCAGGTGACGGAATGCGCCGAGGGGACAGCGACATAAGCGCCCTCGGCGCGTTCGACTTGGCCAAATGGATGGAGCCAACGAAAGCGCGCCGCTTCCATCAAAAAATCAGAATGTTGCGTGACTTATCTCATGCAAGACCGCATCAATACCCACTCATCCAGCCTCTCCCCGTCACCCGGCTTTCGCCGGGATGACGATGTCGAGCGGGGATGGGACTTCTCCGGGCTGGTGAGCATTAGACCAAATTACCTCGCAGGCATGGGAGGTGCCAGCTTGCTGCAGCGCAGCCCCGCAGTCCGCGACCTAGCGCGGCGGTAGCGCAGGACAGGCTGATTCGAGCATATTGTCCCGCACGCAGGCGACGCGCTCGATATCGGCCAGTGCGGGGGGACCGAACGGCCCTAAAAAGACGAGGTCGCCGCTGCGTCCCTGAACGTCGCGCAGCAGGCCGGCCGCGTGAAGAACACGCAGTGTTCGCCCGTCATAGCGCTGGATCAGGTAGACGTTCGACTGGGGAGACACGGCAAGTCGCCCCTGTTCCGTGACCGAGACCTTGGGGCCATAGCCGCTCGCCCAGGCATTATGGTTTTCGCCGGAGAGCGCGATGATCGGAACAGGGCACTGGTCCCGCCGTCCCAGGAACTTACACGCATAGTCGGATACCACCGCATCCCCTTCGCCGCTGACGATGAGCACGCTCTTGGGATCGTCGAGCACCTGGCGAATCGCGCCATCCCATTCCTCGCGCGCAAAGCCGGCATAGGTCGCCGCGAGATTGGCGCCGCCGGCGGCGATCAGAACGCCCGCCACGACCAGAAATGTGCGCCGCCCGCGAAGCGTGCTCGCACCGGCGCAGGCAAGCGTAACCGGGAAGATCGCCATCCACACCAGGGTGCGTTCCACCAGCACCGGCTGCTTCAGGCTGAACAGGAAGAAAAGGCAGACCGCGCCGACCCAACACAGTACCGCGAGTTGCGTCGTTCGCTGGCGCGCCGTGCGGACGATGCCGAACACCGCCGCCGCAAACAGCAGCCCGGCACTGAGTGCCTGGATGCCGAACGGGTCCCGCGCCAGCAGCGAACTCGCCCAATACAGCTTGAGCGCACCGCGGATACCGAGGAAATGCATCCAGGAGATGTTCGGGTTGGGCACCTGCGTCTGCTGGTAGACGATGTACAACGCCCAGAGCGCCCCCACCGCGATCGCCAGGTCCGCGAGCGCCAGCCGCCACCAGTCGCGGCCGAGCAGCGGCACGAAGCGGCGGTCGACGGCCAGCAGCGCCAGAGTCGCGATCGGCACCCAGAGCAACGCGGTGACGTGCAGGTAGATCGCGGCAATCGCGCCGCCGACGAAGCTCAGCCAGGCCCCCGTCTGGTCCCGCGTACCGCGCTCCTCTGCGGCCACGATCCGCATCAGGCCGAAGAAGGAGACGGTCAGCGCCAAGGCCAGGAAGCTGTAACCGCGGACCTGATGCGCATAGAATATCTGTTGGGCGGATACCGCCAGCAGCATTGCCCCCAGGGCAGCAGCACGTTCGCCATAGTGCCGCGCAACGCCGAAATAAGCGACCGCGATCGTCAGCAGGTTGGCGAGAATCGTCGGGACCCGCAGGGTGACCCGGTCCATCGGGCCGATCAGTTCGATCCATCCGTGCAAGATCGAGTAGTAGAGCGGCGGATTGGTCTCGCGAACCATCCAATCGCTCCACAGACGCGCATAGGGCTGGTGCGCGAAGAACAGCGCCGCATATTCGTCGAACCACAGCGAGTAATCGGCCAGCGCAAACCGCAGTGCGGTCGCAACGACGAGGATGGTCGCCAGAACGGCCAGCCGGCGGCGCGAGCCGCCTGCCAACCAAGGGGATGGCGAACGGCTCGAGCCCGCCGAAGTGGCGCTCACCGACGCTTCCGCCAGGTGAAGATCGACGACATCGAGTAGTTCCACACCGTCGTGACAGCGATGCCGGCAAGCGCGGAGAGCACGAGATAGTTATGCCGCTGATACAGCCACCGCGCGATACCGACATTGGCGAACAGGCCGACGCCGCACACGATGTTGAACGTCAGCCATCCCCACCACAGGCTGGCGCCCTTCAGGCGCTGGTCGCTATAGGTCAGGATGTTGTTGAGGAAGAAGTTGCTCGACGTCGCCACCAGGGTGGCCACACCCTGCGCGATCGCGAACCAGCGCGTCTCTGCGGTGGTGCCGAACATTGCCAGCAGCACCTGCAAGACGATCGTCAACACCAGGAAATGCACGACAACGCCGGAGCCGCCGACCAGCGCGAAGCTGACGAACCGGATCGGAATGACATGCCCGAACGTCTTGTCGAGCAGCAACTCAAGATATTCCCACAGCACCAAGCCGTCGAGCTTGCTCTCGCCATGCTGGCGCGTGCGGAAGGTGAAGGGCACTTCGGCCACGCGCATCGGCGTCGGCGACGATGCGGCGATGTCGAGCAGGATCTTGAAGCCGACCGACGACAGCCCGGGCAGCGAGCCCATGAACGCTTCGCGCGTCAGCATGAAAAAGCCGCTCATCGGGTCGCTGATCGCGGTCTTGGTCAGCTTGTTCGCCAGCGCGGTGGCGATCTGGCTCATCGCGATGCGGCGCTTGTTCCAGTCGCCCATGCCGCCGCCCTCGACATAGCGGCTGCCGACGACGAGATCGACGTCGCCGCGGCGGATGCGGGCGAGCATGGCGAGCAGGATCTTCTCGTCATGCTGCATGTCGCCGTCCATCACCGCGACATAGGGCGAAGCCGTTGCGAGAATCCCCTCTACGCAGGCCGATGCCAGGCCGCGGCGATCGAACCGGTGGACGACGCGGACGCGCGGATCCTCCAGCGCGAGCGCACGGGCCCGATCGGCGGTGCCGTCGGGGGAATTGTCGTCGACGAAGACGACCTCCCAGCGCGTGTCGCCCAGCGCGTTCCGCAGCGCTTCGACCAGCAGCGGCACGTTGCGCGATTCGTTGAAGGTCGGAACGACGATCGAGAGTTCGGCGGGTAACCGTGCTGCCAGACCGGCATCGTGTACGCTTTCGCTGACCCCGTGGTCGAGCGGATTGCCTGACATTTGCATCTTGGCTTCCCCCTGGCCGGAGCTTCGCGTTAACTAACTCAAACCCGACAAGCAATGCATTTGCGAGACACCGCTGTCTGAATCAACGCGTCGATAATGCCAAAATGCGACAGACTTCAGACCAGTAGCGGCAGAGCGTGTCGCGGGACGGATAGCCTGCGCCCCGGCGTTAACCGATGCCATGCGGCGCGCGGCTGGGCGAATTGCGTCCGCACTCACCGCCGCTACTTGCCGGGATGCGCCTTTGCCCAGTCCAACGCTTGCTGCAGCGTCGTCACCCACACCTCGCCGCGATGCGCCTGCAGCCAGCGCACGAAACTGCGATGGGCGGCATCGGGCACCGCCTGATAGTCCCCGCCGACGCCGTGGAACAGGAACACCGCCCAGCCCCCGCCCTGCTCGGCCTCGCGCACATAGGCGATCATCTTCTCCGCCGTCGCGCCGTCCCCGAACGGGCGCGAGGGCACGTGCATCGGATCCGCCTTGGACACATCTGCCCGCGCGTCCGCCGGCGTATCGACCACGCCGCGCACATAGGTGACGAGGTTCGCCTTGCGCAGGTCCTCCAGATACTCCTTGCCGCCCGCCAGGCTCTGCCCGCACGGGGTGGCGAAGCCGTGGCGGTCCTTGCCGTCCAGCGCGCGGAGCAGCACGTTCTGCTGGGCAATCTCTCGGAGCATGCTGGCGCTGGTGTACGCCTCGCTCACATAGCGTGGATCGGCGGGATAGACGTCGTGCGTGCAGGGGTGGAAGATCGTGTGGTTGGCGAGCTCATGTCCACCCTTCGCCGCCGCGCGCCAGCGACCGACATCGGCTTCCTTCACATTGGCGAGGAAGAAGGTGCCCTTCAGCCCGGCGGCGTCCAGCGCCGGGATCGCGTGATCGAGCTGGGAGTCGAGCGCGTCGTCATAGGTGAGCACCACCGCCGCCTTGGCGCCGTTCGGCCAGCGCGTCTGCGCTGCCGCCGGCACCGCCATCCATGCACAAAGCGCCGCTGCTGCGAAAAGCCGTCGCATCACCCTCTCCTCCGACCCTGCGGCCAGCCTAGCCGCGGCCATGCCGTGCGCAAGGACGGAAATCCAAAAAGAAAAGGGCCGGCGCACCGCCCGGTGCCCGGCCCCTTGCCTGTAGCCTGCGTCGATCAGCGCTGGCGCATCGTGCCCTGCGCCAGCTTCACCACCAGCCCCGAGAGCGTCGGGTAATTGGCCTTGTGATAGACCGAGTCGGTCGACAGCGCCGCGACCAGGCGGCGATGCGCCGTGCCCAGCGAATGATACGGCACCGCCGGCAGCAGATGGTGCAGCGCATGGTAGCGCAGGCCCACCGGCGCCCAGAGATAGGGCAGGATGCCCGGCTCGGGCACGTTGACGCTGTCGAGATACTGGGCGGTCACGGTCAGCGGCTCGCCTTCATTCTCCCACAGGTGCGCGACCAGCGTGCGGATCTGGTTGAGCACCGCCGAGCAGGCGACGATCGCGACATAGGCGAAGAAGGCGCGCAGCGGCAGGATGCCCGCGACGGTGATGCCGATCAGCGCGATCGCGAACAGGCTCGCGCCCAGTTCCTGCCAGAACCACTGGCGGCGGAATTCGCCTTCGGGCGCGCGGCGCTCGAACTTCGGGTTGATCTGCAGCCCCGAATAGCGCGCGACCACCAGCCGGCGCAGCTTCGGCGAGAACAGCGACAGCGGCGACAGCACCGCGAAGCGGAGCAGCAGTCCGATCGGCATCAGCACCGAGACGAGCAGGAACAGCGGCAGCGTCCACGGCTTCATCAGCGCGAGCGGCAGATATTCGGGATCCTGATCGGTGCCGTAGCGGGTGCGGGCGTGGTGGATCGTGTGGATGCCCTCGTACATGAACGACGGCAGCAGCAGCGGCACGCCGACCAGCACGTTCCAGGCCGGGCGGAAGCCGGGCAGCAGCGAATGCTTGAGATGGGTGATCTCATGGATGAACAGCTCGGCACGGTACAGCGCGAGCACCGCGATGATGCCGCCGATCACCGCCACCCAGGGCGAGGCCGCGAACATCGCGGTCGCCATGCCGGCATAGCCGATCGCCGCCGAAAGGAAGCAGTCGGTCCAGTAGAGCGCCTTGTTCGGCGTGTGGAGGTCGCGGGTCAGCTCCGCGGCGGCGCGCAGCATCGCACGGTCGTCGGGAACGCCCGACAGCCGGATGCGCGCGATCGTCGCCGAGACCTCGGCGTCCGGATGATCGAAGGCTAGCGATTGGGTCATGGGTCCTGCCATTGGCCTTAGATAGTGGCTACAAGGTGGCATTACAGGGCGCCGAAAGGGGCAAGTCGCTGCGCTGCCGCGTATGGCTTGACAGGCGCCTCCGGACGCAAGACTGCATTGCGCCGTATCAAGAATTTCTGGGGAAGATCCACGTGGCTAGTGCCGATCTCAAGGTCCGGCCCGTTTCGGGCAAGGCCGATACCAAGGCGTTCATCGAACTCGCCTACCGCCTGAACGGCGACGATCCGAACTGGGTCGCCCCCTTGCGCGAGGAGGTGGCGGGCACGATCAGCCCGAAGAAGAATGGCTGGTTCAGCCATGCCGAGGGCCAGCTGTTCCTCGCCGAACGCGGCGGCAAGGTGGTCGGCCGCATCTCGGCGCATATCGACACGCTTGCGCTGCAGATGCCGCCCGAGCAGGGCTTCGGCCCCGGCACCGGCTTCTGGGGCCTGTTCGAGGCCGAGGACCAGGAAGTCGCCGCCGCGGTGATCGCGCAAGCCGAGGACTGGCTGCGCGCCAAGGGCATGACCAAGGCACTGGGGCCGGTGAGCCTGTCGATCTGGGAGGAGCCCGGCCTGCTGGTGAAGGGCCATGACCATCCGCCGACGGTGCTGATGGGCCACCATCCGGCGCGCTATCAGGGATGGATCGAAGCGCAGGGCTATGGTCCGGCCAAGAAGATCGTCACCTATGAGCTGGACATCAGCAAGGAATTCCCGCCGATCGTGCAGCGCATCGTCGCCGCCGGCGAGAAGAATGCCCGCATCCGCATCCGCGAGGTCAACAAGGCCAAGTTCGCCGAGGAAGCGGCAATCATCCTCGCCATCCTCAACGATGCCTGGGGCGATAACTGGGGCTTCGTGCCGCTGACCCAGCCGGAGGTGGACGATGTCGGCAAGAAGCTGAAGCCTTTGGTGTTCAACGACCTGATCCGCATTGCCGAATATGATGGCGAGCCGGTGGCGTTCATGGTCACCCTGCCCGACCTCAACGAACCGCTGAAGCCGCTCAAGGGTTCGCTGCTGCCGTTCGGCTGGGCCAAGCTGCTGCTGTGGCTGCGCAAGCCCAAGGCCCGGACGATGCGCGTCCCGCTGATGGGCGTGGTGAAGCGGCTGCAGAGCTCGCGCATGGCGAGCCAGCTGGCCTTCATGATGATCGAATATATCCGCCGGGCCTCGGTCGCCAATTACGGCGCGACTCGCGGCGAGATCGGCTGGATCCTCGATGACAACCAGGGGATGATCGCCATCGCCGATGCGATCGAGAGCAAGATCAACCGCGAGTATCTGATCTATCAGAAGGCGCTGTAAGCGCGCGAACGGCAGCGGGTGGGGGTCGCCCGCTGCCGTCGCCTCGGCCGATCAGCGGTTCGCCAGCGGATCGATGCCGGTTTCCTTGATCCACTGATCGCGCGTCTTGCACTCGCGGCGCGGCGGAATGCGGCTGCCGGTGGGCGCTTCCGGCTGCACGCAGACCCGAACCGCGCCGGCCGCCGTCGGCTTCTCGCTGCTCGTCTGGGGCTTTTCCTTGGGATCGGCGGCGGCGCTGGCCGGGACGGCGCTGCCGGCGATCAGGGCGCAGGCGCCGAACAGGACGGCGCTGATACGGGCGGTGCGAGCGAAGTTGGTCATAGGTTCCTCCTGAAATGGGCGTGCGGGGTCGTCCCGCCGCACGCGTTGCGGTGGTTGGGGTAGCTTTGGTCGAGATCTTCGGGGGTCGCGGGCGATCAGAACTCGCGCAGGGGGTCGTTGCCCTCGCGGATCCAGGTCTCCCGGGTCTTGCACTGCTTGGTCTTCTTGGCGCCGGGGGCCGCCTTTCGCTCGACGCACCAAACCTTGAGGCGGGTCGCGCGATCGAGCGTCTGGGGGTCCTTCTTCGCCGCAGCCTGGCTTGGCTCCGGGTCGGGGGCGGCTTGGGCAGGCGCCGCAGCGGCGAGCGTCGTCGCAAGCAGCGCGGTTGCCGGTAGAAGGCGGAGGATGTTCGGAACGCGGTACTGAGTCATGGCTGGCTCCTGGTTGCTTCGAGGTCCGACGCTCCTTCGCTTTCGCCGGTACTCGATGTTTTGCAGGAGCCGTGCCAGTTTCTCTAAGCTTGCAAATTCAATAGCTTAGCCAGTCACCTTGAAGTGTCATGGTGCCATAGTACGGCAAATCGCACCAACAAATGGCGCCTAGCACCAATCCGTCCGCTAAATTTTGAGGAAATGTCGACAGCAGCCGCGCGATCAGCGCAGCGTCACCCAGGTCGGCGCGTGGTCGCTGGCCTTTTCCCGGCCGCGATAGTCCTTGTCGACGCCGGCACCGGTGAAGCGGTCCGCCGCCTGCGGGCTGAGCAGCAGATGGTCGATGCGGAAGCCCGCGTCGCGCTGCCATGCGCCCGCCTGATAGTCCCAGAAGGTCCATACGCCACCCTTGGGGAAGCGGGTGCGCAGCGCGTCGGTCCAGCCCTGCGCGAGCAGCATCCGGTACCGCTCGCGCGATTCGGGCTGCATCAGCGCATCCTCGGCCATAGCGCGGACCGAGAAGGTGTCGTCGTCGTTGGGGATGACGTTGAAGTCGCCTGCGAGGATCGCCGGCCGCTCCTCTGCAAGCAGCTCGGCCGCGCGCGCGTTGAGCCGCTCCATCCAGCGCAGCTTGTAGTCGAATTTCGGCCCGGGCTGCGGGTTGCCGTTCGGCAGATAGAGCCCGCCGACGATCAGGTCGCCGATCTCGGCCTCGATATAGCGGCTGTGCGCATCCTCGGGATCGCCGGCCAGCCCACGCTGGCGCTCGACAGGCTGCTGCCCCTTGGCGAGGATCGCGACGCCGTTGAAGCCCTTCTGGCCGTGCCACACCGCGCCGTAGCCCGCCGCCTCGATCGCGGCGACCGGCAGCGTGTCGTCCGAGCTCTTGAGTTCCTGCAGGCAGACCACGTCCGGCTGCTGCTCGGTGAGATACTCGACCAGGCGCTCGAGACGCGCCTTGATGCCGTTGACGTTGTAGCTGACGATTTTCAAAGGCGTGCGCTCAGATCGAGAAGCTGGTGCCGCAACCGCACCCGGATGCCGCATTGGGATTGGTCACCGCGAAATGCGCGCCGCCGAGATTGTCGATGAAATCGACCTGCGCACCGCGGACGAGATCGAGGCTGACGGAATCGACCACCAGCCGCACGCCATCGGCTTCGGCGACGCTGTCATCGGCCTCCACGCCCTCGGCCAGGCCGAAGCGATACTGGAAGCCCGAGCAGCCGCCGCCTTCCACCGAAAGCCGCAGAATAGCGGGCTTGGCCTGCTTGGAGGCGATCGCGGCGACGCGCGCCGCGGCGGCGGGCGTCAGCGCGATGGCGGGCTGCTCAATGGTCGTCGTCATGGGCGTCAGATAATGCGCCGGCGCCCGTCCGGCAATGCGCTCAGCGCTGGCCGCGCGGACCGCCGACACCGCCCGCGCTCACCGGCGCCTGCGCGATATACTCGCCCGACTGGATGAACGGGATCGGATTGATCGCACGGCCGTCGAGGCGAACCTCGTAATGGAGGTGGGTGCCGGTCGAGCGGCCGGTCGAACCCATCAGGCCGATGATCTGGCCGCGGTGCACGCGCGTGTTATCGGCAACCAGGATCTTCGAGAGGTGGCCGTAGCGCGTTTCCATGCCGCGGCCATGGTTGATCTCGACCAGGTTGCCATAGCCGCCCTGGCGACCGGCGTGCGAGACGATGCCGTCCGCGGTCGCATAGATCGGCGTGCCCATCTCACCCGGAATGTCGACACCGGCATGCATGGCCGCGGTGCCGCGGAACGGATCCGAGCGGACGCCGAAATGCGAGGTGAAGCTGACATGCTGCACCGGCTGCATCGACGGGATGGAAATGGTGCTCGATTCGATTGAATCGAGCTTCTTCCAGGTCTCGAACAGCGAGCGGAACTGCGCATCGGCATCGGCGCTGGTCGCCGCGGATGCGTCCTCGTCGCTGACCGGCTCATAGGGGCCGCCCATTGCGACATTGACCTTGACGAAACGGCTCGGCGCAAGGCCGAGATGCTGGATGCGGGCTGCGGCCTGGCGCACACGGGCCTCGCCGACCTTCTGCGCCTGCGCGGCGAGCGCGACCTGCCGCGCCTCGACCTTGCGCAGCGGTGCGACGATCTCGTCGGTCAGCGCGCTGGTCTGCTTCGGCATCGCGGAGAGGTCGGCTTCGAGCACCGAGCGATCGGCCTTGCCCGAGACGACCGCATTCAGCACCGCCTGGCGCTGCTCGATCTTGGCGGCCTGCAGCTTGGCAGCCTGCTTGGCGGCGGCGACTTCGGCGCGCATGCGGGCCACCTCGGCGCGCATCGCGGCGACCTGCGCCTCGGGCGAGCCCGCCACCGGCGCGGTATAGGCGATCGCACCGGCCATCGCCTGCGACATGCCATAGCCGGAGAAGACCACCGTCATCACCGCGGCGCTGGCGAACAGCGCCTGCGAACGACCGCCGACGCTGAAGCGGCGCAGCTTGCCGCCTTCGTGGAGAATCACATCGCGGGTGGTGAAAAATTCCCGGAACTTGCGTGCGAAATCGTCGTTCTTGCGTTCAGACGGTACAGCCATGAGTCCCCGGCGCATTCATGGAAGCGAGCACCGTGCGACCCGGCGTTTCACTTCAGGATGATGCGGACGGATTGGGCAGCCCCTGACCTCGCCGTCCCGCTTGGGGACTCTTTTGGAGGATAATCAGCCCGCGGCAAGCGCTTGGTAGTATTCCCGCGTCAGACCGGCTGACTCGCGCGCCGAGTCGTTGAACGGAGGCTTAACGGCCCCACGGAAATGGGTACGGACCAAAGCTTGCCAAGTCGTTTCGGGCACGCAATCAGCCGCCTTGCAGGCCGACTCAAACCACTCCGTACCAGCCCTTACATGGCGTACTTCATCGGTCACGATGCGCATCAGGATACGGGCGGTGACCGCGTCGCCGGCCGCTTCGAACCGCTCGATCGTCGCCGGGGTGACGTCCAGTCCGCGTGCCTCCAACACCATCGGCACGATCGCGAGACGCGCCTTGGCATCATGCGCGGTTTCGCTCGCCGCATCCCACAGCCCGTCATGCGCGGGCAGCGCGCCATAGTGGCTGCCGAGGCTGCGCAGCCGCCGGTCAAGCAGCGCGAAATGCATCGCCTCGTCGGCGCCGACGCGCATCCAGTCGTCGGTGAAGCCGCGCGGGAATTGCCCGCCGAAACGGCCGATAAGGTCGAAGGCGAGGTCGATCGCGACGAATTCGATATGGGCGAGCGCATGGATCAGCGCGATCCGCCCACGTTCCGAACCGCCCCGCCCGCGCTTGGGCATTCGGTTGGGCGGCAGCAGTTCGGGCACATCCGGCCGCGCAGGACGATCCGGCATGGCGACGTCGAAGCGGAAGTCGAGCCGCCCCAGCCGCCAGTTGCGCGCGGCGGCGCGGGCCTGCATCACCTTGTCGGTCGGGTCGGCGGCGTCGAGCACCGCCCGCACCGCCGCGCCCACACTGCGGGCTTCGGTCACCCGAGCGCCTTTGCCGCGGCCAGCACCTCGGCCGCGTGACCGGGCACCTTCACCTTGCGCCAGACGCGCACCAGCGTACCCGACGCATCGAACAGGAAGGTCGAGCGCTCGATGCCCATATATTTCTTGCCGTACATCGACTTCTCGACCCACACGCCCAGCGCCTCCATCAGTGCGCCGTCCTCGTCCGTCGCGAGTGGGACGGTGAGGTCGTACTTGGCGGTGAACTTCTGGTGCTTGGCGGGCGGATCCTTGGAAATGCCGAGGACCTTCACGCCGAGCGCGGCGAAATCCGGCATCACCGCGGTGAAGTCCTGTGCCTCGCGCGTGCAGCCCGAGGTATCGTCCTTGGGATAGAAATAGAGGACGAACGGCGCGCCAACGCCCCAGTCGGGCAGTGCGATCGCGCTGCCGTCCGCCGCCACCAGCGCGCCCTTGGGGAGCGCGTCGCCCTGTTCGATGCTCATTGCCTGGTCTCCGTCAGCCGCGGGCCTGGATGTCGGCCCAGCATTGCCGCACCTCCTGCCGCGTTGCGTCCAGCGTCGCAACCACCGCTTCCCAATCGGGCAGGCCCAGCGCGCGGGCGATCAGCGCGCGGGTGCGCTCGCCGGGCGGCTGGGCATCGGGAGCGACCAGCCGCAGCGTCACCAGCAATCGCGTCAGGAAATCGTGCGCGGCGCGCAGCCCGGGCGGCATCAGCCCCTGCCCCACCAGCGCGTCGATCGCGCGGCCGAGGCGCGGATCGAAGCCGGTACGATGGCAGAGCTGCTGGACGTGGACCGCGAACTCCAAGTCGACCAGCCCGCCGTCGAGCAGCTTGGCGTCGAGCGGGCCCGCCGGCGGCTTGTGGGTGGCCATCTCCGCCCGCATCTTGCGCGCGTCGGCAAGGATGTCGCGCTCGGGCCGGGCACCGTGCAGCACCCGGTCGATGATCGCCTGCACTGCCGCCCGCGCCGCCGGGGAGCCGAACACCGGCCGGGCTCGGGTGAGCGCCATATGCTCCCAGGTCCAGGCATCCTTTTCCTGATAGGCGGCGAAACCGTCGAGCGACACCGACAGCGGCCCCTGCGTGCCCGAGGGGCGCAGCCGCGTGTCGACCTCGTAGAGCGGCCCCGCTGCGGTCGGCACGGAGAGCGCCGCGGTCACCCGCTGCGCCAGCCGATTGTAATAGGTCACCGCGCCCAGCGGCCGGCGCCCGTCGGATTCGGCGGCATAATCGCCGGTAAACAGATAGATCAGGTCGAGGTCCGAGGCATGGGTGAGCGCACCGCCACCCATCCGCCCGAGCGCCAGGATCACCAGCTCGCTGCCGGGCACCGTCCCATGCTGGCTGGCGAATTCCGCGACGGTGGCGGCGGCCAGCACCTCGATCGCCGCTTCCGCCACCCGGGCATAGCCGGCCGAGACGTCGAGCGGATCGCTCGCCCCGGCGACGATCTGCGCGCCCAGCGCGAACCGCTTCTCGTTGACGATGCGGCGGACATGTTCGAGCCGCCACTGATAGTCGGCACCGCGTTCCTCGACCGCCATCGCGGCGATCAGTTCGGGCACCTCGCCCACCGGCGCCAGTGCGCTGGCATCGATCAGTCCGTCGAGCAATTCGGCGCGGCGCCCCAGTTGCTCGGCGAGCGTCGGCGCATGGCTGAGGATCGCGCTCAGCAGCCGGGTGAGCGCCGGCTGGGCTTCGAGCAGGCGGAAGATGTTGACCGCGCTCGGCAGCCGCTTGAGCATGGCATCGAAGCGGGTGATCGCATGCTGCGGATCGGGCGCGCCGCCAAAACCCGCCATCAGCGTCGGCAACACCGCCTCCAGCGCGCTCTGCGCCGCCGGGCTGCGCAGCGCCGGATAGGTGGCGCCGCGCCAGCCCTCGACCACGCGCCGCGCGATATCGGCATCGGGAAAGCCCGCCGCGCCGAGGCGCTCGCCGAGCAGATCGGGGTCGCTCGGCAGCCCGCTGCCGCCGGCTTCGGCCAGCGCGTCATAGATCCGCCCGACCCGTTCGACATGCGGCTGGAGCAGCGCGATCAGCGCCGCGCCGTCCGCCACCCCGTGCAGCCGTGCGACATTGTCCAGCGCGGCCGGATCGCTCGGCAGCGTGTGGGTCTGGCGATCGTCGACCATCTGCAGCCGATGCTCGATCGTGCGGAGCAGCACATAAGCCTCGTCGAGCGCCGCCGCCTCGCCCGCATCGATACGCCCCGCCGCGGCCAGCGCCGCCAGCGCATCGCGGGTAGCAGGCGCACGCAGGGCCGGATCGCGGCCGCCATGGATCAACTGGTGGATCTGCGCGAAGAACTCCACCTCGCGAATGCCACCCCTGCCCCGCTTGAGGTCATAGCCAGCACCGAAGCGCTGGCCCTGGTGGTGATGGTCGCGGATGCGGCGCGAGATGTCCTGGATCTCGCGGATCGTGCCATAGTCGAGCGCGCGGCGCCACACGAAGGGCCGGATCGCATCGAGGAAGCGCTGGCCCAGCGCGGTATCGCCGCCCACTGCGCGCGCACGGATGAAGGCGGCGCGCTCCCAGGGCAGCGCCTGGCTCTCGTAATAGCTGATCGCCGCCTCCACCGGCAGCGCGATCGGCGTCACCTCGGGCGAGGGTCGCAGCCGCAGGTCGACGCGCAGCACATAGCCGTCGCCGTCGCGCGCCTGGAGGATTTCGAGCACTCGCCGCCCGATCCGCACCGCCGCCTCCTCGGGCACCTCGCGCGGGCGGCAGGGCAGCGTCGCGGGATCGAAGATCAGGATCGGGTCGATGTCGGACGAATAGTTGAGCTCGCGGCTGCCCTGCTTGCCGAGCGCGATCGCCGCAAAGCCGCACGGCTCCGCCTCGGGCGTGCGCTCGCGAATCGCCGCGATGATCGCGCGATCGAGCGCGGCATCGGCAAAGTCGCTCAGCAGCCGGGCGGTGCGCCCGAAATCATAGGCGCCGGAAAGGTCACCGATCGCCGCGATCAGCGCCAGCCGCCGCCGCTGCACGCGCAGCGCCTGCGCCACCGGCATCGCGGCGGTTGGCGCACGCGACACGGCGAGCGGATCCGCCAGTGCCGCCGCGGGGTCCGCCGCAAGATCGTGCTCGCGCCCCAGCACCAGGCCGAGGAAGGGCGAATGCGCGGCGATCCGCTCGATCGCATCGGGAAGGGAGGCGGAGATCACCGGTTCGCCGCGCGTCCAAAAATCGCACAGCTGCGATCAACCGCAAGAATCGCAGGCAACGAATGCTCCATATAACTGTTTTGTGACCGTGGTTCAGACGGCACCCTCCAAGGCCCCAGAGGCCAGCGCGATGACCCCCTATCGCGTCGAGGGGCCGCGTGCGTGCGACGGCATCGGTCGCGCGATCGCCAATGCCTATGCGCGCGACCAAGGGCTGCCGCAGGACATGGCGGTGCTGCTCGCCAAGCTGAACGACCGCGACCCGCGCTGCCACTGGTAGGCGTCATCGTCCCTGCATGTCGCGGTGCGCCGCGGGCATCCGCACCGTCAACCCGTCGAGCGCATCGGTAAGCACGATCTGGCAGGCGAGCCGACTGGTGCGTACCGCACCGATGGCGAGGTCGAGCATGTCCTCTTCCTCCTCGCTCGCTGCCGGCAAGCGCCCGAAATCCTCGGGTGCGATGATCACATGGCAGGTCGAGCAGGCCATCTGGCCCTCGCACGTGCCCTCCAGCGGCTGACCGGCATTCTGCGCGACTTCGAGCAGCCGCGCACCGGGCGGCGCCTCGACGTCCAGCACCGCACCGCCCGCCGCCTCGAACCGTACCCGGATCATGCGGCGACCCGCTGGGCGTCGGCGGCGGCGCAGATACGGTCGAGTGCGGTCATCAATTCCTCCTCGGTGGTCATGCGGCCGAAGCCGATACGAATGCTCGAACGCGCGGCAGCGTCCGAAAGGCCCAGCGCGCGCAGCACATGGCTCGGCCGGCCGGAGCCGCTGGCACAGGCGGAGCCGGCGGAAAAGGCGATGTCGCGCAGGTCGGACATCAGCCGGGCGACGTCGAGACCGTCCCGGCGGAGGTTGAGATTGCCGTAGTAGCGGTGGGTGGCGGAGCCGTTGAGCTGCCAACCTCTTGTTCCCCTCCCGCCTGCGGGAGGGGCTAGGGGAGGGTGAGTGAGGGTAGCAGGCGGTTGCGTGGAAGATAGAACCTCCACATCGCACCCTCCCCCATCCCCTCCCGCAGGCGGGAGGGGGGATAGTTGGAGTCGCTCTGACGCCAGCGCGAACAACCTGCTGACATGACTCGCGTCCACCTCTGCCCGCACGGCCGCGACCTTCGCCGCTGCCCCGAACCCCGCGCACAGCGCCGGCGAGAGCGTCCCGGATCGCCCAGGCGCCTCCTGCCCCCCGCCATGCAGCAGCGGCGCCAGCGTCACCCCGTCCCGCACCCACAGCGCACCGATGCCTTTGGGCCCATGGATCTTGTGGGCGGAGATCGCCACCAGGTCGCAATTCGCCGGGATCGGCACCCGGCCATAGCCCTGCACGGCGTCGCACAGGAACAGGGCACCGGCCGCATGGGCGAGTTCCGCCAGTTCCGCGACGGGCTGGATCACTCCGATCTCGTTGTTGACCAGCATCGCGGCGACCAGCCCCGTGCCCGGCACGATTGCCGCCCGGGCCCCTGCCAGGTCGACGAGCCCGTCCGGCCCCACCGGCAGCACCGTTATCGGCCGACCGGTCGCCGCGACCGTATCGAGCACCGCCGCATGCTCGGTTGCCAGCGTGACGATCGGCCCCGTCGTGCCCTTGATCGCCCAGTTGAGCGCTTCGGTGGCACCGCTGGTGAAGGCGAGCGTGCCCCCTGCCGGCAGCAGCGCCGCCACCTGCGCCCGCGCCACTTCCACCGCCGCCTTGGCGGCGCGGCCCGGCGCATGCGGCGAATGCGGATTGGCGTGCTGCGATTCCAGCCAGGGCAGCATCGCGGACAGCGCCTCGGGGGCGAGCGGCGTCGTCGCCTGATAGTCGAGATAGATCATGCCGCCCGCGCCTCGGCAAAGGTCGCCCGCCACAACTCGGCGAAGCGATCGACATCGGCCTCGGTGGTGCCCCGCCCGAAGCTTACCCGGACGACTTCGCGCAGCGCCGGTTCGGCCCAGCCCATCGCGGTCAGCACATGGCTGGGCCGCATGCTGCCCGAGGAGCAGGCACTCCCCGCCGACACCGCCACGCCCGCCAGATCGAAGCGGATCAGTTGCGCCGCCGACGAGACACCCGGCATCCGATAGGCGCCGATCAGCGGACTGCGCGGGCTCTCGGCGCCCACGACATCGCCGCCGGCCTCCACGATCGCCGCCTCCAGCCGCGCGCGCAGCCGGTGCATCTTTGCAAGATCCTCCGGTACCCCGACCGCAGCCGCATAGCCGAGCGCGCCGGGCAGGTTCTCCGTGCCCGCACGATAGCCCTTTTCCTGCCCGCCGGTCGGCAGCAAGAGACCGAGATCGCGGACCAGCAGCGCGCCGATCCCTGGCGGGCCGCCGCGTTTGTGCGCCGAGACCGCCACCAGATCGGCATGGCGCAGCACCTCGGCATCGGCATGCGCGGGCATCTGCGCGGCATCGACCAGCAACAACCCGCCCGCGCCGTGCACGATGCCGGCGATCGCCGCGATCGGCTGGCGCACCCCGGTCTCGCTGTTCGCCCATTGCACGCAGACCAGCACCCTGCCTTCGCCCTGCAGCGCTACGGTGAGGGCATCGAGTTCCAGCAGGCCGTTCGCCGCCACCGGCAGCACGCCCGCGCCCTCGCCCAGCCGCAGCACCGCGTCATGCTCCACGGCGGTCACCAGCCGCCGCTCGACGACGCTGCGTTGCATCGCGATGGCGAGCGATTCGCTTGCACCGCTGGTCAGCAGCAGCTCGTGCGCCCAGCCATAGGCAGCGGCGATCCGTCGCCGCGCATCCTCCAGCGCGGCGCGTGCCGCACGCCCGTCGCCATGCGGTGACGACGGGTTCGCCCAGCGCTGCATCCCCTCCACCACCGCCGCCACCGCTTGCGGCAGCATCGGGGTCGTCGCGGCGTGATCCAGATAGAGTCGAGCGGCCAATGGCGTTCCAATTGCGTGAAGGGACCCGCTGCCTATATAGCGACCATGTTCCTGCGCTCCACCGCGCATCTCCCTATTGAACAGGATCCGCCTTGCCCGAAGTCATTTTCCCCGGACCCGAAGGCCGCCTCGAGGGCCGCTTTGCCCCCGCCCCGCGCCCGCGCGCACCGGTTGCGATGATCCTCCACCCGCACCCCAATGCGGGCGGCACGATGAACAACCGCATCGTCCAGGATCTCTACAAGACCTTCCAGCGCCGCGGCTTCGCGACGCTGCGCTTCAACTTCCGCGGCGTCGGCAAGAGCCAGGGCACCTTCGACAACGGCATCGGCGAGCTTTCGGATGCCGCCAGCGCGCTCGACTGGGTGCAGAGCTTCCACCCCGAGGCCTCTTCCACCTGGGTCGCGGGCTTCGGCTTCGGCGCCTGGATCGGCATGCAGCTGCTGATGCGCCGCCCGGAAATCCGCGGCTTCATCTCGGTCGCGCCGCCGGCGAACATGTTCGACTTCACCTTCCTGGCCCCCTGCCCCAGCTCCGGCATCATCATCCAGGGCGAGCAGGACGAGGTGGTCACGCCGGGCGCGGTGCAGAAGCTGGTCGACAAGCTGCGCACCCAGAAGCACATCACTATCCACCACGACACCATCCCGGGCGCGAACCACTTCTTCGAGCACGAGATGGATCAGCTGATGGGTTCGGTCGACCGCTATCTCGACATGCGGCTCGACCCGAACTGCCCGATCCGCTGAGGATCCTGGCGGCTCAGCGCGGCGCGAACGTCGCGCTGAGCCAGCGATCGACCACAGCGGTGGCGGCATAGTCCGCCTCGCCAAGCTTCCGGTTCATCGCAACATGGCCACGCAGGCCGCGGCCCTCAAAGCCCTGCAGCGTCACCTTCGTCCCCGCCTGCCGCAGCGCCGCGGCCAGCGCCTCCGACTGGCGCGCGCCATCGTCCCGATCGACATGGAGGATGAAGAAGGACGGCGCATTGGGCGCTTGTGCATGCGCGATCGGCGAGAGCGCGCGCTGCCGCGCCGGATCGCTGCCGAACGCCTGCTGGTAGATCGGCTGCATAAAGCGGCCCGCCTGCGCCAGCTGCGCGGGCACGTCATAGGCCGCGCCATCCAGCAGGATCACGCCCCGCAGCCGATCGGGCGAGAGTCCCACCTTGGCCAGATAGCCGGGATCGGTGCCGACCAGCGCCGCCAGGTGCGCGCCGGCGCTGTGCCCCATCAGCACCACCCGCTGCGGGTCGAATCCGAGTTCGCGGGCATGGCCGATCAACCAGCCGAGCGCCGCCGCCACATCCTCCGCCTGCTGTTCCACCGGTGCTTCGGGCACCAGCCGATAGTCGATCGTCGCGAAGGCATAGCCGGCATCGCGCAGATGGGTGATCTTTGGCGTGCCGGTCGCGTTCTCCTTGTTGCCCATCCGCCAGCCGCCGCCATGGACGAACACCACCAGCGGCGGCGGCGACGTCGTCGGGTGGCTGGGCAGATAGAAGTCGAGTTTCTGCGCGGCGCGCGCGCCATAAGCGAGGTCGCGCTTTTGCGCAGCAGCAGCGGGCGCTGCCGGCTCCACCTGCTGCCGTGCGAGCACGGGCGCGCCCGCGAGGAACAGTCCGGCTACCACCCATCCGATCGCGCGCATCCTGGCTCTCCTGCTGCGGGCTGCAGGATATTGCGCGGGCGCCGGGTCGGTCGACTCGGAAAAGGTCGCAAGATGTAACGATCCCGCGCCGGTGAGCGCTCCCCTCCCGCAAGCGGC
>NZ_BCTR01000009.1 GCF_002091475.1 Sphingomonas azotifigens NBRC 15497 | reverse complement strand
CCCGCAAGCGGGAGGGGAGCGCAGTTTGCTAGGTCGCGACCCTACACCGTCCAGATCAGCACGTTCGCCAGAATCACCAGCGCGCAGACCAGCATAAGCACGCCCCGCTGGCGGTCGCCGCGACGGAGCACGGTCACCCCGCCCCAGGCGAGCGCGAACACCGCCAGCATGGCGATGCCCATGGTCAGCGGATAGAGGCCGGCAAGCCCGCTCAGGTCACCACCACCCATACCGTCACGCCGGTGACGAGGCAGACGCAGCCGCACGCGGCAGCCGCCGCCAGCCTGGGCTCGCCGCGATAGGCGATGCGAAGCGCGAACCAGAGAAAATGGCCGAGTACGAGCGTGCCGATGCTGGCGACATGCGCAATCGCCGCGCCGAGCGGACTTCCGCGATCATTCCGTGCCCCCGAGCGTTCGCGCATAGTCCTCCTGGTCGACATTGCCGCCCGAAACGATCACCAGCGTGCCGGGTTCCGCCGGCACCTTGCCCGCCAGCAGCGCCGCGATGCCCGCCGCACCGCCCGGCTCCACCACCAGCCGCAGCTTCGCCGCCGCCCAGCGCTGCGCCGCCCGTATCTCGGCCTCGCTGACCGCCATGCCGATGGATCCGCGCCGCGCGAGGACGTCGAAGGTAAGCGAAGAAACCCGCTGAGTCTGTAGCGAATCGCACGCGGTCGGTGGCGGATTGTCTCCCACCGGTTCGATCCAGCCCGCCTCCAGGCTGCGCCGCATGTCGTCCCAGCCCTCCGGCTCGACCGGCATCACTTCCGCCTCGGGCAGCGCAAGCGCAATCCCGGCCGAAAGCCCGCCGCCGCCGCACGGCACCAGCACGCGCCTCGGCGCCTCCAGCCCGGCATCGGCCATCTGCTTCGCTGCCTCGATGCCCGCGCTGCCCTGCCCCTCGATGATCCAGGGGTCGTCGAAGCTCGGCACCAGTGCGGCGCCGCGGGCATGGGCGAGCTGCTCGGCGATCTTCTCGCGGCTCTCGGTCCGACGATCGTAGCGCACCACCTCGGCCCCCAGCGCCAGCGTTGCCTCCAGCTTCACCCTGGGTGCATCCGCCGGCATCACGATCACCGCCGGGATGCCGAGCCGCTTCGCCGCCCAGGCGACGCCCTGCGCATGGTTGCCTGAGGAGAAGGCGACCACACCCTTGTCGCGCACGCGCGCGTCCAGTGCGGTCAGCCGGTGCCATGCACCGCGGATCTTGAACGCCCCGACCGGTTGCAGGCTTTCGGCCTTGAACGCCACGGCCACGCCCCGCACCTCGTGCACCAACAACGGGGTCGGCGGCAGGATCGCCGCCACCTTCGCCGCCGCGTCGCGGACCCCCGCCCGGGTCGGCTGTCGCAAAATCGTCACAAAAAGCCCTCGCCGTAGAAAAACGGACCCGAGAATCACTTTACACGGGGGTCCGACGCGCATATGTGCGCTCCTCCGCTGCCCCATGGGACTTCCAACCGCAAGGCAGCTTTTCGTCAATGTTTGCCTCGCGGCATTTGGAGGTCCCTTGAGTTGCACAAGCATCATCGCGCGCTGGGGTTAGCGACCACCCGTATCGGCAACCGCGTTGCCGACATCGCTAAGCTTCGTCCGGTCCAGCCGGTAACGCTCGTCCGCCCGCACGCTGCATCGCGTGCGGCCCGGTTCTTCGCAGAGAAGTTCCCGGGTCGTTCGATGTATGCCGTGAAGGCCAATCCCTCGCCGGATCTGATCCAGATCCTGTGGGAGAGCGGAATCACGCATTTCGACGTCGCATCGATCGCCGAGGTTCGCCTCGTCGCCGGTGTCGCGCCGCAAGCAACCCTGTGCTTCATGCACCCGGTAAAGGCTGAGGAAGCCATTGCCGAGGCGTATTTCGAGTACGGTGTTCGCGTATTCAGCCTGGACAGCATGGAAGAGCTGGACAAGATCGTGCGCGCCACCAAGGGCGCCACCGATCTCACGCTGTGCGTACGCCTCCGCGTCTCGTCGGATCACTCGAAGCTCAGCCTCGCGTCGAAGTTCGGCGTCGGCCCGGGCGAGAGCAAGGACCTGCTGATCGCGGTCCGCCAGGTCGCGGATGCCCTGGGCATCTGCTTCCATGTCGGCAGCCAGGCGATGTCGCCGGAAGCCTATGCCAATGCGATGGAGCGCGCCCGCGCCGCCATCGTCGAGGCGGGCGTCACCGTCGACGTCGTCGATGTCGGCGGCGGGTTCCCGTCCAGCTATCCCGGCATGGAGCCGCCGCCGCTCGAGCGCTATTTCGCGACGATCCACCGCGCCTTCGAAAGCCTGCCGATTTCCTATTCGGCAGAGCTGTGGGCCGAGCCGGGCCGCGCGCTGTGCGCCGAATACAGCTCGCTGATCGTGCGCGTCGAGCGTCGTCGCGGCGACGAGCTGTACATCAACGACGGCGCGTACGGCGCGCTGTTCGATGCGGCGCATATCGGCTGGCGCTTCCCGGTCCGTCTCCTCCGCGAGCCGGATTCGAACGCCAAGGACATGGGCTTCAGCTTCTACGGCCCCACCTGCGATGACATGGATCGCATGGCGGGCCCGTTCGAGCTGCCGGCCGACATCCAGGCGGGCGACTATATCGAGATCGGGATGCTCGGCGCGTACGGCGCGGCGATGCGCACCGGCTTCAACGGCTTCACGGCGGGCGACACGGTGATCGTCGACGACGAGCCGATGGTCTCGCTCTACACCGGCGAAGACGAGGCGGCTGCGGTCCCCTCGAACGTCGTCAAGCTGTAATCAGCACGTCTTATCCGACCTCGCTCCCCTCCCGCTTGCGGGAGGGGTCGGGGAAGGGCATGGCGTGTTCCTGATCGGGAGCGGCTGAACAGCCCCTCCCCCGACCCCTCCGCCAGGCGGCGGGGCAAATATGGGTTTCCGCGTCCCCTTTGAATGACGGCGGCCATGTGAAAATGGGAGTTCCCATGACCGACAGCCTCACCAAGACCGCGGCGGCCAACGCCCCGATCAACGATACCCGCAAGGCCGAGCTGCTTTCGAAGCAGGTCAAGCACATCGACATCAAGAGCTTCGACGCGCGTCCGATCGTCGACGCGATGAGCGACATGAGCTTCACCAGCCGCGACCTCGGCCGCGCCACCAAGATCTACAACGACATGCTGGCCGACAAGGACTGCACGGTCTGCCTCGTGATCGCAGGCTCGACCTCGGCCGGCGGCTGCATGGACCTCTATGCCGAGCTGGTGCGCAACAACATGGTCGACGTGATCGTCGCCACCGGCGCCACCATCGTCGACATGGATTTCTTCGAGGGTCTGGGCCACAAGCACTATCAGGCGCTCGAGATCCCCGACGACGACACGCTGCGCTCGCTCTACATCGACCGCATCTACGACACCTACATCGACGAGGAGCAGCTCCAGGACTGCGACTTCACGATCAACAAGATCGCGAACGAGCTGGAGCCGCGCGCCTATTCGAGCCGCGCGTTCATCCGCGAGATGGGCAAGTATCTGTCGGAGCACGGCAAGAAGGAAAACAGCCTGGTCAAGCTCGCCTATGAGCATGACGTGCCGATCTTCTGCCCGGCGTTCGTCGACAGCTCGGCGGGCTTCGGCCTCGTCAAGCACCAGGTCGACCAGATGAAGGCGGGCAAGCCGTACCTGATGATCGACGCGGTCGCGGACTTCCGCGAGCTGACCGAGATCAAGATCCAGGCGGGCACCACCGGCCTGCTGATGATCGGCGGCGGCGTGCCGAAGAACTTCATCCAGGACACCGTCGTCTGCGCCGAGATCCTCGGTCACGAGGACGTGGAAGTGCACAAGTACGCGGTGCAGATCACCGTCGCCGACGTGCGCGACGGCGCCTGCTCGTCCTCGACGCTGCAGGAAGCCGCCAGCTGGGGCAAGGTGAACACCGGCATCGAGCAGATGGTGTTCGCGGAAGCCGGTTCGGTGATGCCGCTGCTGGCGTCCGACGCCTACCACCGCGGCTACTGGAAGGACCGCGCCAAGCGCGGCTGGGCGAAGCTGTTCGCCTGAGCCGCACGGGCGAGCCTTGCTCGCCCCGAGACGGCGAAGGCCGGCCGGCGCGGCCCCGCCGCGTCCGACGTCGCGGGAGTTACTCCCGCGACGGCCCATCCGGAAAAACGAAACGGCCGGGGAGCGATCCCCGGCCGTTTTGTTTTGGAAGTAGGGGGCACTTTAGCCCCTCCCCTTCAGGGCAGGGCTATCGCATTTGGCAAATTTGCTCCGTCATCCCGGCGAAAGCCGGGATCCATTGCCCTCGACGCGGGGGGAAAGAACCGCCATTTCAGCGCGAATGGATCCCGGCTTCCGCCGGGATGACGATTGTTTTGGACGTGCCGTCGTCGCGAGGTTCCAAATGCGATTGCCCTGCCCTTCAGGGGAGGGGTTGGGGTGGGGCAGTGTCTCACCGAGACCAACTTCTGGTCTGGAATCCCTCCACCCCCAACCCCTCCTCCAAGGAGGAGGGGCTTAGTTTCATGTCACCCCTCCACCGCTTCCCGCGCCGCCTTCGCCATCGCGGTCAGTTGTGCCAGCGTCTCCTCGAACCGCCCTTCGCGCTCGGCGTTGCGGAGGAACTTCACGCGCTCGACCAGCACCTCCTTCGGCGTCGGCGTCTCGCCGAACAGCGCCAGTACCTCGTCCGCAAACTCCTCGAGCGGCTGGTAGCCCGGGCGCTGGCTCTGCCCCGGGGTCAGCTCGGTCTGCACCGCAGGCGGAGCGAGCTCGATCACCTCGACCTTGCCGTCCAGCACCGCGCGCAGCGACACGGTGTAGCTGTGCATCGCCGCCTTGGTGGCGTTGTAGGTCGGAGTCGTCACCAGCGGCACGAAGGCGAGCCCTGAGGTGACGTTGACGATTGCCGCGTCGGGCGTCGCTTCGAGATGCTCGACCAGCGCGTCGATCAGCCGGATCGGGCCGAGCAGGTTGGTGGTGATCGTCGCCTCGGCATCGGCGAGGTCGCGTTTCGCATCGAGCGCCTCGAACCGCATGATCCCCGCATTGTTGATCAGCACGTTGAGCCCCGGATGCGCCGCCAGCAAGCGCCCGGCGAAATCCGCCACGCCCTCAGCGCTTTCCACGTCGAGCGTCATCGCATGCATGTTCGCCCGGCCCTCGCAGGCCGCTTCCAACGCCTCGCGCCGACGCCCCGCAACAATCACGGTATTGCCGGCATCGTGGAACCGGTGCGCGAGTGCTTGCCCGATGCCCGAGCCGCCGCCGGTGATCAGGATGGTGTTGCCTTGAGTCTTCATCATCGCCTCCAGTGCTGATTGCTGGCGGCGATGTACGCCGCTAGGCTCCCAACGAAAGAAGGCACCCGAAAGATTTATACGCACCCGAAAGAGAGTGACCCGATGCCCGCTGCCGTCCCCCATGCCGACTATCCGGAGATGGACCCGCGCGTCGAAGCACTGGTGACCGAGGTGATCGGCCGCGTCGCCGACAAATGGACGATGCTGATCCTCGAAACGCTGACCGAGCAGGGCGAGTTGCGCTTCACCCAGATCGGCAAGGCGGTGCCGGGCATCAGCCAGAAGATGCTCACCCAGACGCTGCGCCAGATGGAGCGCGACGGGCTGGTGATCCGCACCATCCATCCGGTGATCCCGCCGCGCGTCGACTATCGCCTCACCGACCTGGGCGGAACACTGGCGGAGGCATTTTGCGGCGTCTGGATCTGGGCCGCCGCCAATCTGGAGCGGATCGAGGCGGCGCGGTCAGCATTTGACGAACGCGCGCGCACGCGCTGAGATCGCTCAGCCGGCCGTCAACAGCCGCGCCACCATCTGGTGGACCGCACCGATCTGCCCGCCATGGCGCAACTGGAAACCGAGGCCGGTATAGCCCCACCAGTCCCAGCAGCCATAAGGATTCATGGCCAGCGGGTTCTTGTCGACCTGCGGATAGAGCATGATGATGCCATTCTTGTCGGCCCAGCGGTTATAGCCGAGCTTGGCGTAGATCTCGTCGCTGCCCAGCGAGTCCGCGCTCTGCAGGCAGCCATGGAACACGACATGCACTGCGCAGCCCGCACCCGCGCGCCTGCAGCGCGCCGGCACATAGGCATAGCCCTTGTCGGCCATCTGGCCGGCATCGCCACCATATAGACGCTGGTCGAACGCGATCGGCTTGGCCGACAGCGTGGTCGCCGCGGGCGCTTTGAGCCCATAGATATGATCGAGCACCTCGTGCGGCTGGTCGTAGAAGGTGCTGCCGACCTTGCACTTCACCACATAGGCCTTGTCCGTCGCGCTGCATTTGCCGCCCACGGTCGCCGAGACGAAGGCGTGGCTTGCGGGCAGCGTGTCGACGAAGCGCAGCGCCGGGCCCGCCACGCCTGCGGTCACGTAGAAGTTGAAGACGCTGCGCATCATCGCCGGCGCCACCACCGTGTCGTTCTGCCCGGTGAACAGATAGACGCGCTGCCGGGCGATGTTGGTAGCCGCATCGATCGTCCCGGCCTTGGCGAAATCGCGGACCGCGGACCAGCTCGACGTTGCCGACCAGGGCTTCTGCATGCACTGGCCGATCGGGTCCGCCGAGAACACGAAGCCGCAATTATAGAGGCCGCCGGCGACCACGCCGACACCCATCACCTCGCTTGACCAGGCAACCGAATATTGCACCGCCATGAAGCCGCCCGAGGAAAGTCCCGATACGGAGACTTTCGTGGAGTCACCGCCCAGTGCGGGCAGTTCCTGGGCGGTGACATGGCCCGGTACGGACAGCACGAAAAGCGACAAAAGGGCCGACAAGGGACGCATGTTCACCCCCGAGTGACATTGACGATCCGCGCCTCGGCTGCTGCATGGCAGCCGCTGAGCGCCCGTGCGACCCGGCTTGTTCTTACCACGACTCGCTGTGCCAGCGAAGTAAAAAGCCCGGAAAAGCGCCTTTTCGTTCGCCCGCCCGATGCGATATGCCACTTGCTGCCGGCAACCTGTTGTCGGGCAAGAAAGGGGTTGCCGATGCTGCGTCCGATGCTTGCGCTGCTGCTGCTCGCGACCACCGCAGGCCCGGCATGGGCGCAGAACAACGCGCGCGCCGTGCTGAACGCGGCAAAGGCCCGCGTCGCGGCACCGGCGCTCGTCGCAGCCTATGGCGCCGATCCGCTGCAGAAGGGCGAACTTCGCCTGCCCAAGGGCAAGGGCCCCTTCCCGGTCGCCGTGGTGATCCATGGCGGCTGCTGGAACGCGAAGATGGAGGATTGGCAGGGCACCGCGCCGCTCGCCGAGGCGCTCACCGCGCGCGGGATCGCCACCTGGAACATCGAATATCGTCGCACCGGCAATCCCGGCGGCGGCTATCCCGGCACGTTCGAGGATGTTGCCGCCGCGACCGATTATCTGGCCGTGTTGGCCAAGACCCAGCCGCTCGACCTGCGTCATGTCGCCATAGTGGGACATAGCGCCGGCGCGCATCTCGCGCTGTGGGTCGCAGCGCGGCCGAAGCTGCGCGATCCGCTGGCCGGAGCGATGATGGTCAAGCCGGAGACGGCGGTGGCGATCGACGGACCCGGCACACTCGCGCCGTTCGTCGGCATCGACGAACAGATCTGCGGCGCGCCCGCGATCGTTCCGTTCATGGGGGGCGCCCCGGCCGACAGGCCAGCCGCCTATGCGCTCGCCAGCCCGCAGGAGCATCTGCCGCTCGGCGTGCACCAGCTGGTGGTGCTCGGCGCGCTCGGCATGATGATGGAGCCCTACACCCAGGCCGCGCTCGCCTCTGGCGATACGGTGGTGAAGCTCGCCCCTGGCGGCGCAGACCATTTCAATATCATCTTGCCGGAGACCCCGCAGGGGAAGCAGGTCGCGGACTTCATCGCCGCGCAGGCATTCGGGGAATAGCGGCCCTTGGCAACACCCTAGGTCATCCCCGCAAAGGCGGGGATTCATAGACGCTGAAGCCGCGGTTCTTTCCACCTACGTCCTGGCAAATGGATTCCCGCCTCCGCGGGAATGACGATGTATGGCTTGAAGGGCCTCACGCGCCCATGCGAGCGCCTGCACCCTTATCGCTAATCGCTCGCAACAATATCGCGAACGGTTCGCAATATCACACTCCCGCCCCCAGCAGGTCATGCCGCCGGAGCGCATGTCGCAGCTGGTCATAGGTCAGCCCCAGCGCCTCGGCCGTCGCGCGCTGGTTGAAGCGGTGTTCTGCCAGCGCCTGCGAGAGGAGCTGCTTCTCGAACCGCGAAACGCGCGTCTTGAAGTCCCCGCCCAGGTCCGCGGGGTCGGGCGCCGCCGCGGGCGTTGCCGCCGGCGCCGCCGGTTCGGCCGGCTTCTCCACCGGATTCATCGACGAGGCCATGGGCCGCGGACGAAAGGGCGAGGCAAAGGGATCGATCTCGATCCGGTCGATCGGCCCGCCCTGCTCCCAGCGATAGACCGCGCGCTCCACGACGTTGCGCAACTCGCGGACATTGCCCGGCCAGTCATAGGAGAGCAGCGCATCCAGCGCATGCGGCCCCCAGCCCGGCCAATCCTGCCAGCCCAGTTCCGACGCCATGCGCCGCCCGTAGAAATCGGCCAGTACCTCGACGTCGCCACCGCGGTGCCGCAGCGGCGGCAGGGTTACCACCTCGAAGCTCAGCCGGTCGAGCAGGTCGGCGCGGAAGGTGCCCTTTTCCACGCGGTATGGCAGATGCTCGTTGGTCGCCGCGACGATGCGCACGTCGACCCGCACCGGTCGCGACGCACCGATCCGCGTCACCTCGCCATATTCCACCGCGCGCAGCAGCCGCTCCTGCGCCCCCATCGACAGCGTGCCCAGCTCGTCGAGGAACAGCGTGCCGCCATCGGCCTCCTCGAACCGGCCGGTCCGCGCCTTGGTGGCGCCGGTGAACGCACCTGCTTCGTGGCCGAACAATTCGGCCTCGATCAGCGTCTCGGGAAGTGCCGCGCAGTTCATCGTGACGAGCGGCTGGTCCCAGCGCGGGCTCAGGCGGTGAAGACGCTCGGCGACCAGTTCCTTGCCGGTACCGCGCTCGCCGATCACCAGCACCGGGCGATCGAGCGCCGCCGCCCGGCTCGCCCGTTCCAACGCGTCAAGAAAGGCCGAGGATTGGCCGATGACCTGGGTAATCCGCTCCATGCCGCAAAGCTTGGCGAATTTTCCCAACTATTAGCAAGGGCATTTTGTAAACTACACTTGTAGTCAATACAAGAATCTCGGTTTTCCGCCATTTTCGGAACTTGGCACGCCTCCTGCAAAGATGGAGGCAAGCCCGATGACGGGCAGCCACTTCAACCTACCAAGGTTCAGGACAGATACGATGAGCAACCAGATCAACACCCTCCGCACCGCCTTCGTGGCGATTTCCTTCGCCTTCCTCGCCAGCGTGGTTCTCACCGCCGGCGCGGTGGCCCCGGCGATCGCCTGAGGCGGGCCTATGAGGTCTCCCGGCACTGCCTCCCTCGGCGGTGCCGGAGCCGCCGGAAGGGCCCCCATCCCTTCCGGCGGCACCCCCGAAGAACATACGAAGGAGCGCAAATCATGGGTATCTTCTCGCGAACCCGCGACATTATCGCCGCCAACGTCACCGACCTGCTCGACAAGGCGGAAGACCCCGCCAAGATGATCCGCATGATCATCCTCGAGATGGAGGAAACGCTGGTCGAGGTTCGCGCCAGCGCCGCCCGGACGATCGCCGATCAGAAGGAAATGCGCCGCCACATCGCCAAGCTCGAAAAGCTTCAGGACAGCTGGACCGAAAAGGCCGAGCTAGCCCTGTCGAAGGACCGCGAGGACCTCGCCAAGGCCGCGCTGGTCGAAAAGCAGAAGGCCGCCGACATGTGCGACCAGCTGCAGCAGGAAATCGCCGTGCTCGACGATGCGCTCCGCGCCTCGGAAGAGGACATCAACAAGCTGCAGAACAAGCTGCGCGAGGCCCGCACCCGGCAGAACTCGATCGTCGCCCGCCTCGAAAGCGCGAACAACCGCGCCCGCTTGCGGGAAATGACCAACGGGTCGAAGATGCAGGACGCTTTCTCGCGCTTCGACATCCTGGAACGCCGCGTCGATTTGGCCGAAGGCCGTGCCGATGCGATGGGCCTGGGCGGCAACCCGAAGACGCTCGAAGAGGAAATCGCCGAACTCCGCTCGTCGGAAAAGGTCGATGCCGAACTCGAAGCGCTGAAGGCTCGTCTCAACAAGGGAGCCTGACGCGTGAACGAATTCCTCATCCCGGTCTTCGTCTGTGCCATCCTCTTCCTCGGACTGCCCTGGATCGTCTTCCACTATGTGACCAAGTGGAAGCAGGCCGGCACCATCACCCGGGAAGACGAGAACCTGCTCGACGACCTCTACCGCACGGCGCGGATGCTCGAAGACCGGCTGATGACGGTAGAACGCATCATCGCCGCCGATAACCCCGACTACCGCCCGCTCTCGGCCCAGCGCCCCGAGCAGGCGCCATACGATCCTTCCCGGAGGAACTGAGATGTCCGCTCGCACCAAATTCTATCTCGATCGTCAGAACCGCAAGTTCATGGGCGTCTGTGCCGGCCTGGCGGATTACACGGGCATCGACGTGACCTGGGTGCGAGTGGCCACCGTGCTGCTCACCGTCGCCACGGGCTGGGTCGCGCTGGGCTATTTCGTGATCGCCTGGCTCGCCAACCCCAAGCCGGTGGGCCTGTACGACACGCCGGAGGACGAACGCTTTTGGCAGGGCGTCCGCTCGAGCCCCAAGCGCTCGACCGCCGAGGTCCGCTCGAAGTTCCGCGACATTGATCGCCGGCTTGCCGACATCGAGCTGTTCTACACGAGCCGCAACACTCGGCTCGCCGACGAGATCGACAGCCTGCGCTGAGGCGCAGGTCGTCAACAGGGAGGCACGACGATGAACTGGGGTGGTCCCGAATTCGTGATCGCGCTGATGGCACTCTCCACCTTCGGGTGGCTCGCCAACAACTGGATCCGTGCCAAGCACGGCTATTCGATCAGCGACGATCACGGCGAGAATATTCACAAGGCCGATCCCGACGCCGACCGCAAGATCAGCCTGCTCGCAGCCGAGAACGAACGGCTCGCAGGCCAGATCAGCCGGCTGGAAGACCGGATTTCCGTGCTCGAGCGGATCGCCACCGATCCTGCCGAGCGCACTGCCCGCGCGATCGATTCGCTGCGCTGAGGAGACAATCGATGTTCGAGATAGACATTGTCCCGCCCTCGCTCCTTAGCTGGGTCGTCCTGGCCGGGATCACGCTCTTCATTGCTGCTGCCGCAACGGGGATCATCGGTCCGCGCCGCCACGCCAAGCAGCAGCGCGACCGGCAACCTAGCGATGCCAAGACAGGAGACGACCGATGATCGAAGTAGCGCTCGCACCGTTCCTGCCCTGGATCATCCTGTCGGGCATCTCGCTGGGGTTCTTCGGGATCGCCGCGGGGATCTTCAGCCACTGGCTCCGCATCAAGCACGGCTATCCGCTGGAAAATGCCTGGGGCAAGTCGGTCTATCCGCAGCGCAACGACGAGACGGTGGAGCGGGTCAAGCTGCTCAGCCAGGAAAATGCGCAGCTGCGCGCCGAGCTCGGCGCAGTGAAGGACCGGCTCGCCAATGTCGAACGCATCGTGACCGATGGCGCGCACCAGCTCGATCGCGAGATCGACGCGCTGCGCGGCCGCTCGAACTGAAAGGAACGCACGCCATGCTTTCCCCCATCCTCATCCCGATCCTTGGCATCAGCTGCGGCCTCGTGGCGATCATCGGCGGCGTGTTCTTCCGCCCGCTGTTCAAGCTCTGGGAGCGCCGCATGGAAATCGAGGCCGGGCTCGCCGCCGAAAAGGCCGCGCAATACGCCGCCCAGACCCAGCGGCTCGAGCAGCGGGTGCAGGTGCTCGAGCGGATCATCACCGATCGCGGCATGGCGCTGTCCGACGAGATCGAAAAGCTTCGGGATGCGCCGCTGAACTGAACGGCGCCTTCCACCCTCACCCAACGCAAGGAAATTTCGATGATTATCATGCTCGCAGTGCTTGCCGCGCTGTGCGGGGGAGCTATTGCCCTCGCCGAAAGCCGCGATCGCCCGCGCCGCCGCGCCCTCCGCGCCGCCCAGGCATCGCAAACAGGGAACTAAGGCGCCACGCGCGCCAGTTAGGGGAGTAAGGTGCAATGAACCCGTTCGAAATGGTCGTGGCCATCATCGTCGTGATCACGATCGGCAAGGTTCTCCAGGCGCGCTACGGCGTGATCAAGGGGGGCCGCGGCGACAGGATGGAAGGCCTCTCCGCCCGCGATCCCGCCGAGACGTTCGAAGCCGACCGCCTCCGCGACGAGATCCGCGCCCTCAAGGAGCGCGTCCAGGTGCTCGAACGCGTCATCACCGACAACGAAACCAGCCTGCGGCTCGATCACGAGATCGAGAAGCTGCGCGACAAGAACCGGATCTAAGCCATGTTTCTGGGAGCGAACCCCATGACCAGCGACCCGCAAGTCACCATCACCCTCGCCGTATCGGGCCTGGCCGGGCTCGGCATGCTGACCGCCGCGGCGCTGTCCGGCTGGCGCGGCTGGCTGGCGCTGAAGCACCGCGAGCTGCAGGAACTCCGCCGGCCGGAACCCGCAGCAGCGATCCCCAGCCCCGCCTCGCGCATCGAGCTGGCGGACCTCAAGGAGCGCATTCGCAAGCTGGAAGCGATCGCCGCCGGGGTCGACCTGTGAGCCAGGCCACCCCGCCGGTGACGGACACCCAGCCGGCGCCGGCACGGGCACCCCGCCCCCGGCTCAGCCTGCGCTACGGCACGACGACGACCAAATAACCGCGAGGCTGGAAAATCCCGGCCGGGCCCGCTAGCGCAGCCCGATGACCAGCCTCGCCGATCTCCAGGAAGAATACGGGTTTCTCGACGCCGACGATCGTTATCGCTTGCTGATCGATCTCGGCAAGGCGCTCGAGGACATGCCCGATCCGCTCAAGACCGATGCGACGCTGGTGCGGGGCTGCTCGGCCTCGGTGTGGGTCTATCCCACCCGGCTGGAGGACGGCCGGCTCCACTTCCTGGCGGATTCGAATGCCGCGATCACCAAGGGCATCATCGCGCTGGTGCTGCTGACGGTGCAGGACCGTAGCCCGGACGAGATCCTGGCGACCGACATCGAAGGCGCACTGGCACCGTTCGACCTCAAGAATCAGCTCAGCTCGAACCGGACCCAGGGCATTCCCAACATGATCGCGCTGATCCGCGAGACGGCGGGACGGTACGCGTAAGCCCCTCTCCACGCGCGGGAGAGGGCAAGCCGTTCGCTTCAGCATGCTACACGTCATCCCCGCGAAGACGGGGATCCATTGCCGCTGAAAGCGCGGTTCTTTCCCCAAGCGCACTGGCGAATGGATTCCCGCCTTCGCGGGAATGACGATGGGAGGTTGGAGAGGGCGCCGCCTTGCGCGGGCCTCAGGAAAGCCCCAGCTCGCGCCCGACCTCTTCCAGGTCCGCGCCCTTCTTCACGATCAGCCACTCCCGCGCCTGCGCGCCGTTGACGACCGTCACCGCGCCGCCCGGACACACGCCCAGACACTTGGTCTCCACCACGCCGACCTCGGCCTTGCGGCCCTTGCCGAGCCCGAACTCCTTGCGCAGCGCCTTGGCGAGCGAGATCTTGCCCTTGGGCCCGAAGCCGCCGCCAAGCTTCTTCGAGCATTTCCCGCAGACCAGCACCGCATTGCCCCAGTTGGACGCGACCAGCTGGCTCATTGCGGCTTCCACTGGCGCCGGTCCTCGGCGGCCTTAAGCACGTCATACGCGGCCTGGATCGCCTGGAACTGCCTGGCGGCGGCGGCGTCGTTCGGCCGCACGTCCGGGTGGTATTCCTTGGCGAGCCGGCGCCAGGCGCCGCGCACCGCTTCGAAGCTTGCGTCCACTTCCAGCTCCAGCACTTCCAGCGCCTTCATCTCGTCGCGCGAGCGGCTGCCGTCGCCCGGCCCCGCCCAGCTGTTGGTGGCGGAATGCGCATAGCCATTCGCGGTGCGCCGCTCATTCGCCTCGCGCTGCGCCGCCTCTTCCGCGGTCAGCCCGGCGAAATAGTCCCAGTTGCGGTTATATTCCGCGGCATGTTCCTCGCAGAAATACCAGCGCTCGGGATTGTTCGGCGACTTGGGTGCGGGCCGGTCGCCGGGCTTGTCGCAGCCGTCGCGGTCGCACAGGCGCACGCGCGCGGCCTCGCGCTCCGAGCCATACTCGCGCCAGCGGGGAAAGCCCCAGTCCATCGATCGCGTGTGTCGCGCCATAAATCGCCCAAATAGGCACGGGGCCCGCCAAAGGCCAGAGCCCGCCGCACCGCAGCAGCTGCCAAAAACCAAAATGCCAGAGGGTCTGTAAGCCGGGTTCTGTCCACCCCCGAAGGGGATAGGCGACCATTCCTCTAGGCGACGGATCGCTCCGCCGCTCCAGCAACCAACCCGGACGACGCGCCGGAACGAGGCGCATGTGCCATCCCTATTCGGTCTTGCTCCCGGTGGGGTTTACCAAGCCGCTTCCGTTGCCGGTCGCGCGGTGCGCTCTTGCCGCACCCTTTCACCCTTGCCCTTACCCCGGCGAACCGGGGCAGTGGGCGGTCTGCTCTCTGTGGCACTTTCCCTGGGGTCACCCCCGGCGGGCATTACCCGCCACCGTCGTTCCGTGGAGCCCGGACTTTCCTCCCCCTGCTTTGCAGCAGGCGGCGGCCGCCCGACCCTCTGGCACCGCCCGCTGTAACGGCTCGGCGGCAAGGTGCAAGCAGTTCAGCGCTCGGGCCTCGGCGCGGGCTCGGCCGGCGGCGGCGCCGGTGCCGTCTCGGCACTGGGTGCGGATTCGGCCCGAGGTGGGGAAGACTCCGCCGGTGCCGGTGCCGGTGCCGGTGCCGGGGCTGGTGCCTCGGGCGCGCGCGCCGCGGCCTGCTCGTGCACCTTCCTCGCGTCGGCCTCGGACGACTCGTCGGTCCTGGCCGCCGTCTCCGCCTTCGACTGCGCGTCGCGGGCACGCTTGGCGGCTTCGTCGTCGCGGGCGCGGTCCGCCTCCTGCCGCTGCGGGTCGTCGGGCGCCTCGGTCGCTTCCGGCTTGGGCGGCGCCATCGCCGTGCCCCAGGCCTGCACTTCGATCCGCCACTGGGTACTGGTGGTTCCGCCCGCCAGCGCAGCGCGACGATAGTCGGCCGCGACGCTCACCACCTTGTCGGCGCCGGCCACGCGGGCGACGCGGTGGAGCTCCGCCGTCGCCTCCGCGGCCGTGGGCGCGTTGACGATGCCGATGCCGGGGCCTTTCTGGTCACCACGAACGATACCGGTCATGCGCACATGCACCGGCCCTAGCGGCGTAGATTGCGGACGGATCGAAAAGCTCACCGTTTGTACCTCCGGTGCGCATTTCATCAGATTCCGCTTAGGGTTCCGTAAGCAAACATGGTTAGCCGCGAAACGAATCGCTCAATCGTCGCCCTGCGGCTTGGGTAGCAGCAACGCCAGCAGGATGCAGCGGCATTCCATATCGATCTCGCCGTCGATCAGTTCGGGCCGGAAGCGCCGCTGGAACGCGGTCACCGCCGCCACCGGATCGGTCACGTCATAGCCGAACCGCTCGAGCGCGAGCATGAAGCCGCCCTCCGGCCAGCCGGGATCGACGAGGTTGCGGGTCGGCCGCGGCAGCGCGAGGCGGAGACGGGCCAGCGCATGCCAGTTGAAGAGCTCGCCGGGATCCTGCTTGCGCGAAGGCGCCACGTCCGAATGGCCGACGACATTGCCGCGGGTGATGCCGTGGCGTTCCTTGATGTCGGCGACCAGTGGGATCAGCGCGCTCATCTGCTCGGGCGTGAACGGGCGATAGCCGAGTTCATGCCCCGGGTTGACCAGCTCGATGCCGATCGATGCCGAGTTGACGTCGTCGATGCCCCGCCAATGCGCGCGGCCGGCATGCCAGGCGCGCTTGTCCTCCGCGACCAGGCGGAAGATGCTGCCATCCTCCTCGATCAGATAATGCGCCGAGACCTGCGCCTCGGGATCGCGCAGCCGCGCCAGCGCCGCCGCGCCGCTCTCCATGCCGGTATAATGCAGCACGATCATCGAGACGGGCGACAGACGTTCGCCGAAATTGGGGGACGGTGCGTCGTGAATTTCCAGGCCGCTGGTCATGCATTCTTCTACTGCGCGCGGCGTTCCGCGCAATCCGTAGGTCACCCAGCCGCGGCGAGCGGTGCGGGCTCGGCTTCGGCGGTGCGGTAGAGGCCGCGGAACGCCTCGCTCGGCGTGAAATGCTCGGTCAGCCCGATCACCGTCTCGCCCGCCCCCAGCACCAGCAGCCCGCCGGGCTGGATCGCGGTCGCCAGCCGGTCGAACACCTGCCGGCGCAGCGGCAGCGAGAAATACAGCATCACGTTGCGGCACAGGATGATGTCGAACTTGCCCGGCGGCGGGGCGTCGGCGGTGAGGTTGTGCTGGCGGAACTGCACGCGGCGCACCAGTTCCTGATGGGCGACCCATTCGCCGCCATCACTGTCGAACCATTCGACCATCCGCCGCACCGGCAATCCGCGCTGGATCTCGAACTGCGAGTAGCGCCCTGCCTTTGCCTTGGCGAGCGCCACGCTGGAAACATCGCTCGCGACAATCTCCGGCGGCATCGGGAACGCCTCGGCCCTCTCAGCGAACAGCATGGCGAGCGACAGCGGCTCCTGCCCGGTCGAGCATCCGGCAGACCAGATGCGCAGCCGCCGGCTCCCCACCGCGGCCTGCAGCGCGACCGCCGCGGCGGCGATCTGCTCCAGCACGGCAACGTCGCGGAAGAAGCTGGTTTCCTGATTGAGCAGCACGTCCACCACCTGATCCGCCAGTTCGCCCGATCGCGCGCCGAGCAGCTGCCCCACCAGTGCGTCGAGGCTCGGCAAGCCGCGCTCGCGCAGCACCGGCTTCAGCGCCGTCTCAATACGCCATGCGCGATTGGCGGCGATCTGCTGGCCGGTCCGCTGCTCCAGCAACGCCCCGATCAGCTGCATCGCACCCGCGCTGGGCGCCATCGTCTCGATCATCGCGCCCCTCCCCTGCCGATCAGTCGGCCGATTTCTTCCGGCGGCAGCACGGCGCTTGCCCGGCCGGCGTTCGCCACCGCGCCGGGCATGCCCCACACCACCGATGTCGCCTGGTCCTGGACCAGCACCTTTGCCCCGGCCTCGACGAGCCGGCCCGCGCCCTCGCAGCCGTCGCGTCCCATGCCGCTGAGCACCACGCCCAGCGCGCGCGCGCCGAACACCTCGGCGACGCTGTCGAACATCGGATCGACCGAGGGCATGCAGCCGCTGCGCGCCCAATCGGTGCTCAGCCGGATCGCCGCGCCTTCGGAGGTGCGCACCACCTTGAGATGCGCCTCGCCCGGGGCGATGATGATCCGGCCCGGGCGGATCCGCATCCGATCGACCGCAACGTCGCACGGGCGGCTGCCGAGGACGGCGAGCTGGGTGGCGAAATAGCTCATGAAGCTCGGCGGCAGGTGCTGCGTCACCAGGATCGGCAGCTGGAACCCCGCGGGGATCTGCCGGAACAGCTGGCTGAGCGCGTGGATGCCGCCCGTGGAGGCGCCGATCGCGACGATCTGCACGCCGTCGAGCTGCACGGCGGCGGTCGTCGGCTTGGGCGTCGGGGCCACGACCGGGCAGGCAGCGGTGGCAGGCCCGCTCGGCATGTCGAGCAGGCGTGCCAGCCGTTCCTCCAGCACCTCGGCGAAACGGCCGCCAAAGGCGCCGACCCCGGGCTTGACCAGCGTGTCCGCGGCGCCCAGCGCCAGTGCCTGCAGCGTCGTCGCCGCACCTTCGTCGGCGGAGGAGGACACGATCAGCACCTTCGCCCCCTGACCCGCGGCGACCACGTCGGGCAGCGCGGTAAGGCCGTCGATTCCGGGCATCGCGATGTCGAGCAGGATGATGTCGACGCGCTCGCGCGACAGATAATCGAGCGCAGCACGCACGTCGCTCAGCGCCGCCGCCACCTGGAAGCGTTGGGTCCCCTCGATCATGCGGCCGAGCACCGAGCGCGCGACGACCGAATCGTCGACGATCAGCACCTGCCCGCGCGCGGGCGCGCCGACAGCTTCGGGGGATTGCGGGAAGGGCTGGCTCGTCACGCGGGCGCGCTCCGGCGGAAGGAAAGTCAGGCGACGCCCACGATCTGCAGCTTGCTTTCCAGCGTCTCGCGATCGAACGGCTTCATCACATATTCGTCCGCGCCCGCCTCGATCGCGGCGCGGATATAGGCCATGCCGTTCTCGGTGGTGCAGAACACCACCTTGGGGCGCTGCTCCAGGCCCGAATTCTTGAGCGCGCGCAGGAAATCCATGCCGCTCATCACCGGCATGTTCCAGTCGAGCAGCACCACATCGGGCGGCGTGGCCAGGCACGAATCGAGCGCCTCGCGCCCGTCGCCGGCTTCACGGACCTCAAAATCCAGCGTTTCCAGAATGTGCCGGGCGACTTTCCGGATCACCTTCGAGTCGTCCACGACGAGGCACGTCTTCATGGTCCCTGATCCCCTGGCAGGTGCGTCTAAAGGCTGGATGTACCAGTGTAGATGTAAGCTTCCCGTTAATCTGGGAGTCAGGAAAGCAGGGAAGGCGCCGGCACCATCGCCGTCAGATCGACCACCAGCACCGGCTCGCCGTCGCGTTCGACGATGCCGCGCGCCGCTGCCCGCCAATTGCCCTCGAGCGCGATGCCGCTCGCCAGCGGGCGCAGCTCGAACGGCGCGACATCGTCCAGCGTGTCGACCAGCATCGCATAATGATGGCCGTCGATCTGGGTGATCACCGCGCGCCGGGCGAGCGTGCAGCCGTTCAGCCCCAGCGCCGCCTCGGTATCCACCACCGTCACCACCCGGCTGCGCAGCGCCGCCAGCCCGCGCACCGCCTTGGGCGCGCGCGGCACGGCGGTCACCTCGCCGATATCGACGACCGATTCGACCTGATCCGAATCGATCGCCACGGTGCGGCCGGCCACCTCCGCGATCAGATAGAGTTGCCCCGTCATCAGTAGCGCTCCCCGCCGGCAAGCCGTGCTTCGAGGGCGAACAGCAGCCCGGCCCGGTCATAGCGATAGACGCTGTCGTCGCCGGGATCGGCCTGGCGCTTGCGGCGGAGGCGCACGACCGGCGCATCACCGGCGGCCGGGGACATGCCGGCATCGGCAGCCAGCACCACCGCCGGCGCCTCGCCCGGCGACAGGCTGTCGGCGACGCGGTAGCCGGCCGTTTCCAGCAGCGGCCGCACGAAGGTGCTCAGCCAGCCGTCCTTGTCACCGGTCAGCAGGCACAGCGGCGCGTCGCGGGCGGCAATCCGGTCGACATGCATGTCGAACACCCACAGCACGTCGAGCAGTTCGATCTGCTCGCCCTCCACCAGGGCCACCCCGGCAGCGGCGCCCGGCGTGCGGGCGGGCGCGATGTCCGCCGGCAGCGTGATGATCTCGATCGCCTCGTCGATCGCATAGGCGACCTCGACGTCCTCATCCTTCAGGCGGAGCACGCTCAGCCGTTCGCGGCCGTCGAGACTGCCCTGCAGCGCCAGCGGCACGATCCGCCCGTCGATGGCGAGCCGGTAGCTGCCAGCGGCCATCTGGACCTGCGCGGCCGCCACCTTCTCCACCCGGTCGACCGCAGCGAGCGGTACCGCGCGGCGGACCCCGTCGAGATCGTCGAACAGCAGCGCCGGCAGGCCCGGCGCCGTCTCTTCGGCCCCCTCGTCGCCGAACGCGGCGTCGAGGTCGCGGCTGAAGTCCAGCCCGCCGGCCCGCGCCATTCCTGCGCAATCGAGCAGCAGCATCGGCAGCCCCGAATCCGGCAGTGTCTGGCCGGCATAGACGCCCGCCGCCATCACCGCCGGGGACGCCGGCTTGATCACCAGTTCCTCATTGTCGAGCACCGTATCGACCGCGAGCGCATAGCTGCCCGCGCCGGCACAGACGATCACCAGCATGCGGGGCCCGTGCAGTTCGCGGTCCGGACACAATTCGAGCAGTTCCCCCAGATCGAGCAGCGGCATCCGCCGCGAACGCACCGTCGCGATCGGCGTGCCGCCCAGCAGATCGATCCGGATCGCCTCGCCGCGCTCGCTCACAATCTCCTCGATCGACTGGCGCGGAATGGCGAAGCGCTGCTTGCCCGCGCCGACGATGATCGCCGAGATGATCGACAGGGTCAGCGGCACGTGGATGGCGATGCGTAGCCCCTTGCCGGGAATGTTGTCGAGTTCCACGCGGCCACCGATCTGGTCGATGCTGGCCTTCACCACATCCATGCCGACGCCGCGACCGCTGACTTCGGACACGCTGTCCTTGCTCGACAGGCCGGGGTGGAACATCAGTTCGAGCTTGGCGTGCTCCGGCAGCGCCCGCAGGTCGCGCTCGGAGCGCACGCCGGTCGCCGCCAGCTTCTGGATCAGCCGCTCGACATTCACGCCGCGGCCGTCATCGGCGATCTCGACGATGATCTGGTTGCCCGACTGGCGCGCCGAGACGGACAGCCGCCCCACCTCGCGCTTACCCGCGGCGCGGCGCTCGGCCGGTGCCTCGAGGCCATGGTCGATCGCATTGCGGATGATGTGGACCAGCGGATCACGCATCACCTCGATCATCTCGCGATCGAGCTCGACATCGGCGCCGTCGACCTGCAGCGCCACCGACTTGCCGAGCCCGGCCGCGGTATCGCGCACCATGCGCGGCAGCGGCGAGAACAGCGCGTCGATCTTCTGCATGCGGGTGCGCGTCACCGTGTCGCGCATTTCGCCGACGGTGAGCGAGAGCCGCTCCAGCGCCGCCTCCACGGCCGGATCGATGTCGCGGGACCGCAGCCGGCGGGCGAGCTCGTTGCGCGCCAGCACCATCTCCGACATGCCGTTCATCATCCGGTCGAGCAGCTCGACGCCCAGCCGCACGCTGCGCGCCGGCGCGCGCTGCGCCACCGGCGTCGGCAGCACGATCTCGTCCGATCCTTCGGCCAACGCCGCGATCAGCAGTTCCTCGCCGCTATGATCGAGCGCGGCACCGGCATCGATCGCCTCGACGATCTCGCCGATCCGATCGACCACTGCGAGCACCGCATTGACCAGCGCGCGATCGGGTGTGCGCGCGCCGTCGCGCACCTGCGCCAGCACGTCCTCGGCGGCATGCGCCAGCCGCTCCAGCCGCGGCAGGTCAAGAAAGCCGCAGCTGCCCTTCACGGTATGGACGAAGCGGAAAATGGCATCGAGCCGCGCCCGGTCGCCCGGATGCGACTCCCAGGCGACGATCTCGCCCGAAAGCGCCTCGAGCGTCTCGCGCGTCTCGGCGATGAAGTCCTGCAGCAGGTCGTCCATGGGGCCCCGGTGGAAATTTCCGGGGGTCACCATGGCGGCCGAGGGTTAATTCCGGGTTATGGCCCGTCTCAGCCGACCGGGAACGACGCGCCGAACAGCAGCACGTCGGAATCGGGCGGGCTCACCTGCAGTTCGCCGCCATGCTGGACGACGAGTTCGTGCGCCAGATACGCAGCCGCGGCGCGCGGCGTGATCGGCATCTCGTCGCGCCCACCCGCCAGCGCGCCGCGCAGTTCGGGGTCGAGCACGATGCGCGGGCCGTCGGCGCGGATCACGATCTCGATCGTCCCGTCGGTAGTCTCGGCACCGATATCGAGCTGGCCGCCGCGAATCAGCGCGTCGCCGCCGATCAGCGCCAGGTTGAGCAGCACCTTGATGGCCTGCTTGGCCATCACCGGCTCCTCGACCATCCAGCCGATCTTCACCCGGTGATTGTCGCCGAACAGCCCTTCCAGGGCCGCCTGCGCCTCGCGCGTGTCCACCGTTTCGCCGAATCCGCCGGCCGCGCCGAACGCCAGGCGGAAGAACTTCAGCTTGTTGGCGCTGGCCCGCGCGCTCTCCGCCAGCAGTTCCAGGCAGCGCGCCCGCATCTCGGGATCATGCTCGTCGGCAAGCAGTTCCAGGCCGTTGTTGAGCGCGCCCACCGGGCTCAACAAGTCGTGGCACAGGCGAGAGCAAAGCAGGCTCGCGAATTCGGTAGGGCTGATGTTCAATTTTTCTGCTCCAGCTGTGAATCCCCTTTGGCGCAGCGGACAAAAAGCTGCAAGCATTGTGGCGGCGGCATCGCGCCACCGGAAGCTGCGGCCGGACGAGCTGCGGAAATGGGGAGGAAGTGCATGAAAACGCAGTATCTTATGGCCCTGACTGCCCCCGCGCTCGCACTCGTGGCCAGTGTGCCTGCGCCAGTACAGGCACAGGCGCAGCACCGCCCCGCCCCCGCGCCGCTGCGCATCGATCGCGCCCGTATTGACGCGGCGCTGGCGAAGATGGTGGCGGATGGCCGCGCGGTCGGTGTGTCGGCGTTGGTCTGGGTGGATGGCCGCGAAGTCTATTTCGGCGCCCGCGGCGATGCCGATCGCGAGGCGCACAAGCCGATGTCCCGCGACACGCTGATCCAGATCTTCTCGATGACCAAGCCGGTTACCGGCGTCGCACTGATGCAGCTTTGGGAACAGGGCAAGTTCCGCATCGACGATCCGCTCGCCGACTATCTGCCCGAATTCGCAAACGTCCGCGTCTATGCCGGCCAGAACGCCGACGGATCGGTCCGCACCGAGGCGCCGCGCCGCCCGATCCTGATCCGCGACATCCTTCGCCACACCGCCGGCTTCTCCTATGGCGGCAAGACCGAGCCCGCCGACCAGCTGTTCGACAAGGCCGATCCGCTGGGCCTCGACCATGACCTGCCCGAGTTCGGCCGCCGCCTGGCCGCGGTCCCGCTGGTCTACCAGCCGGGCACCCAGTGGCGCTACAGCGCCGCGGTGGCGGTGCAGGGGCTGCTCGTCGAGAAGCTCTCGGGCATGCCGTTCGAGGCCTATGTGAAGGCGCATATCTTCGATCCGCTGGGCATGAAGGACACCGGCTGGACCCAGCCGGCCGATCGCCTGCCCCGCCTCGCTGCGGGCTATCAGAAGGGCGCCGACGGCAAGCTGGCGCGGATGCCCGATGCGATGATCCGGCGGATCAACTTCGCCCCGCGCAAGCTCACCCCCGGCGACTTCGGTCTCGTCTCGACGAGCGACGACTATATGCGTTTCGCCCGCATGCTGCTGAACAAGGGCAGCCTCGACGGCGTGCGGCTGCTCAAGCCCTCCACCGTCGCGCGGATGGCGACCGACGATCTCGATCCGGCGATTACCGAGCGGCTGTGGCTGCCCGGCAAGGGCAATGGCGGGTTCGGCATCGACTTCTTCGTCCGCAACGGGCAGCCGAAGAGCCCGGAGGAAAATCGCGGGGCGGTCGGCGAGTTTTTCTGGGACGGCGCCTGGTCGACGCTGTTCTGGGTCGATCCGGCGAACAAGCTCACCGCGGTCTTCCTGGTCCAGACGGCGCCGTTCGACGGCACGCTGCACCGCGATTTCCGCCGCGCGGTGTACGGCGCAGACTATCTGGGGCCGGCGGGCGACTGACGCCCGCCGGACGCCCGGTTCAGACCCTGCGGCCGGTGAACAGCTGGATCAGGCCGATCACCAGCGCAATGACCAGCAGGAGATGGATGATCCCGCCGGCGACATGGAATGAAAAGCCCAACAGCCACAGGATCACGAGGATGACGACGATCGTCCAAAGCATGGCACCACTCCCTGAAGATTGGCGCTCCTAACGAGAGATGCGGCGAAAACGTTCCGGACGTGCAGGGCGTCGGGGGCGCCGGGGCTGCCCTAAAGCTGCCCAACGGGCTTTCTAGGCTCGGCCCACAACCGGGAGACGTGCATGCACCTGCCCCTGTTCCTGCTGCTGGGCGCCGCGCCGGCCGGGCCCGTCTGCGATCTCGGGCCGGACGCCGTTGTCGTGCACCGGCTCGCCGATCTGCCAGGCGCCGTTGCAACCGAAGTGCGGCGCGGCTTCGCCGCCGGAGGCATCGCCGAGGCCGGCGCGCCGTACAGCGCGACCGACGTGATGCGTGCGGGCCTCCCCCAGCGCCAGTTCCTCCGCGCCTATGGCGCTGGCCGCTACTGGATCCTCTGGTTCGAGCAGGGCGGCTTTGCGAGCGGGCAGCGGACCGTCGCGCTGCGGCGCGTGGACCCGCGCGCGGGCGGCGCAGCGCGCTACCAGATGGAGCCGGGAACGGTGTTCGCCGGCAATTTGTGCGACGCCAGCAAGGCGATCCTTGCCGGGGTTCGAAGCGCGACTGCAGGCCCATAGCGGGATCGATCCGATCTGGACCCACGTTCCCTTAGGCCGACAGGTACCGTAAGCCTGCGCCTGATACCCTCAGTTCAGGACGCGCCATGCCCCGCACGATGACCATTGATTTCGTTTCCGACATTGTCTGCCCCTGGTGCGTCATCGGGCTGAAGGGCCTGGAGGAAGCGCTGGCCCGCACCGCGGACGTGGTCGACGCCGAGATCCGCTTCCATCCCTTTGAGCTCAATCCCGCGATGGCGCCCGAGGGCGAGAACATCGTCGAGCATATCGGCCGCAAATATGGCGCGACGCCGGACCAGTCCGCCGCCACCCGCGCGATGATCCGCGAGCGCGCCGCCGCGCTCGGCTTCACCATGGCGATGACCGACGAGAGCCGCATCTACAACACGTTCGACGCGCACCGGCTGCTGCACTGGGCGGGCCTGGAGGGCGGCCAGCGGGCGCTCAAGCTCGCGCTGTTCACCGCCTATTTCACCGAAGGGCGGAACCCCGGCGACCGCGCAGTGCTGCTGGCGGCGGCGGAACAGGCCGGCCTCGACCCGGCCGAGGCGGCCGAGGTGCTGGATAGCGGCCGCTATGCCGAGGAGGTGCGGGCCGAAGAGGCGCTGTGGCAGTCGCGCGGCATCCAGTCGGTGCCGGCGATCGTGATCAACGAGCGCTATCTGATCTCCGGCGGCCAGCCGCCCGAGGCGTTCGAACAGGCGCTGCGCGAAATCGCGTCGGCGGCCGTCTGAACAGATCGACCAATGTCATTGCGTATGTGGAACAAACTTTTCGTCTGTGCAGGATCATGCTAGCGGCTGGCTTCGAGCAGAATTGAGGACACAGTGCTACAAACGGCGAAATTGGATCAGGCGGCATTGCCGCGCCCCTGGGTCGAGATCGCCGCGCACCCGCTGTTCGGCCCGGCAGCGCGCGGGCTTGCCGCCAACGTCCTCGCCGCGGCCGATGACAACCGGCAGCTGGCCGCGGTGTTCAAGGATGCCGGCCACTACATCACCGCGATGTCGGCCGCGTATCTCGATACCCGCGGCGGCCTCACGCCCACCATGCTGCGCCAGATCTGCGCCGGCACCGGCCTGCTCACTGCGAACCGTGCCGGCGCGCTGCTGGTGTTCATGACGCATATCGGCGTGCTCGAGACGGGCGACGACAAGAGCTACCGCACGACGCCGTCGTTCCGGCAAGCGTGGTGCGCGCATCTGAAAGGCGCGCTGCATGCCGCGGCGATGCTCGAGCCGGCTTTGGTGGCCGTCCTCCACCGGCTCGACGATCCCGCCACCTACCAGCAGTTCCTCGCCCTTCAGGCGGCGCGGTTCTACGCAATGACCCACGCGCCTGATCCCTTCCGCAGCCTGCGGGCGGCCTTCCTGCATCCGCTGGCGGGGTGCTCGATCCTGCATGCGCTGGTGCTCGCCTGTACCGACGATGCGTTCGAACCCACCGACGGCGCCATCGTCTCGCTCGCCGCGCTGGCCCAGCGCTTCGCCGTTTCGCAGCCACATGTCCGCCGCGTGCTCAAGCGCGCCGAGGCGGGTCGCTTCGTCCGCCATCTCGGGCCCAGCCGTCGGGCGTTCGACCCGGCGGGGTTCGCCATGATCCGCTACCATTATGCCGAACTGCTCGCGGTGCTGATCGCGTGCGGCCAGCAACTACTGGGTGAAACGCCGACGGACCTGATCGACTGCCCCATGTCCACGTCCTAGGCGCCGATCAGCGGCACCTGGGCAAAGCGGTCCCACAGGCCGGAGCGCCCGGCGCGCCAGCAGGTTGCCGCGTCGCCGCCCAGGATCAGCCAGAGTTTGCCGTCCGGCGCGGCCATCGCTGCGTCGGTGGCGGAAGGCGTCGCGTCGCCGCTGGGATGCGAGTGCCAATAGCCGAGCAGCGCCTCCCCGCCTGCTCGCTCCGCGCGCAAGGCGGCGAACAGCGCCGCAGGGTCGATCTCGAAGTGCGTCTCGGGCGTGTCCGCGACATTGGCGCAGAGGGTAAAGCGCGCAACGACGTCCCCGTTCCCCAGCAGCAGGCCGCACGCTTCCCGCGGCGCGGCGGCCGCCGAAGCTTTTTTCATACCGTCCAGTATAGATCTTGAAATCGTAACGCCCATGCCCATTTCCGGTAAAACATGAATCAGGGGGTTTCCATCTTAGAAGCGCGGATCGCGGACGAGGCGCATGGCTGGCGGCTCGACCGTGCCTTGACCGATGCGCTGCCGACGCTGTCGCGCGAGCGGGTGAAGGCGCTGATCTCCTCCGGCGCCGTCACCGGCCCCGACGGCAATCTCGCCCGCGACCCTGCCCGCAAGGCGGTGGGCGGTGCGGTGTTCCAGGTCGTGGTGCCCGATCCCGCCCCCGCGCACAACGAGGCGCAGGACATCCCGCTCAACGTGGTGTTCGAGGACGAGCATCTGATCGTGATCGACAAGCCCGCCGGGCTGGTCGTCCATCCGGCGGCGGGCAATCTCGACGGCACGCTGGTCAATGCGCTGCTCCACCACTGCGCCGGGCAGCTTTCGGGCATCGGCGGTGTCGCGCGGCCGGGGATCGTCCACCGGATCGACAAGGACACGTCGGGCCTGATGGTGGCCGCGAAGACCGATCGCGCGCATGTCGGCCTAGCGGCGCAGTTCAAGGCGCACAGCATCGATCGGCGCTACCGGGCGATCGCCAGCGGCCGGGTGCTCGCCGCGACCGGCACGGTGAACGCGCCGCTGGCCCGCTCGCCAAGCAACCGCAAGAAGATCGCGGTCTGTTCGCCCGGTCACGGCAAGCATGCGATTACCCATTGGACCCGGCTGAACCAACTGCGCGACGCGACGTTGATCGAATGCCGGCTGGAAACCGGACGTACCCATCAGGTGCGCGTCCACATGGCGTCGATCGGCCACCCGCTGGTGGGTGATCCTCTATATGGAAGTATGCGTTCCGCGCACCGCGCACTTCTGGCAAGCTTGGGTTTCCAGCGCCAGGCCTTGCATGCGGCCCATCTCGGGTTCATCCACCCGATCAAAAGTAACGCTTTGGCGTTCGATAGCGTAATGCCTGCAGACATGCAGGAACTGTTCAACCAGCTTCTCGTATGAGGTTTGGGCGCCCGAGTCCCCCCGTTTGGACACGCGCCCGTTGGAAAGGGAGATACGATCATGGCTAGCGGCAGCAACGTCCCCGCGACGATTCCCGCGCTCGGCGGCGAGGCGAGCCTCAATCGCTACCTGGCCGAGATCAAGAAATTTCCGATCCTGAGCCCCGAGCAGGAATATATGCTCGCCAAGCGCTTCCAGGAGCATGGCGACACCGATGCGGCGGCGCAGCTGGTCACTTCGCACCTTCGCCTCGTGGCGAAGATCGCCATGGGCTATCGCGGCTATGGCCTGCCCGTCTCGGAGCTGATCTCCGAAGGCAATATCGGCCTGATGCAGGGCGTGAAGAAGTTCGAGCCCGATCGCGGCTTCCGCCTCGCCACCTATGCGATGTGGTGGATCCGCGCCTCGATCCAGGAATTCATCCTGCGCTCGTGGAGCCTCGTGAAGATGGGCACGACCGCCGCGCAGAAGAAGCTGTTCTTCAACCTGCGCCGGATGAAGGCCAAGCTCGACGCGTTCGAGGATGGCGACCTGTCCCCTGAGAACCTCGCCAAGATCGCCACCGATCTGGGCGTGACCGAGGAAGAGGTCACCTCGATGAACCGCCGCATGGCGATGGGCGGGGATACCTCGCTCAACGTGCCGATGCGCGAGGATGGCGAGAGCCAGTGGCAGGATTGGCTGGCCGATGAAGGTCCGCTGCAGGACGAAGCCGTCGCCGACGCGCAGGAGGCGGACGTTCGCCACGACATGCTCGTCTCGGCGATGGAAGACCTCAACGAGCGCGAGAAGCACATCCTCACCGAGCGTCGCCTGACCGACGATCCCAAGACGCTCGAGGAGCTGAGCCAGGTCTATGGCGTGTCGCGCGAGCGCGTCCGCCAGATCGAGGTGCGCGCGTTCGAGAAGCTGCAAAAGGCGATGATGCGCCTCGCAGGCGACCGCCGCCTGCTCGCCACCCACTGATCGGGCCGCGGTTCCTGCCAGGTGATTGCAGGAACCGCCCCGGCTGGGGCATGGCGGGTGCGTGAGCAAGAATCGCGCCCGCCCCTCCTCCCCCCGACGTTCCTCCGCCCGCCCGCGCAAGCCCTGGTGGCGTCGGCTGATCGTGCTGGGGGTTCAACTGGTATTCGGCTTCGTGCTGCTGTCGCTGCTGATGGTGACGGTGTATCGCTTCGTGCCGCCGCCGATCACCTGGACGATGATCGGCGACGTGTTCGCCGGGCACGGCGTCACCAAGGACTGGATGCCGCTCAGCCGCATCGATCCGAGTATGGCGCGCGCCGTGATCGCCGCCGAGGATTCGCGCTTTTGCCAGCATAACGGTTTCGACTTCGCGGCGATCGAGAAGGCCTATCAGCGCAATGCCCAGGGTACGCACAAGATTCGCGGCGGCTCGACGATCAGCCAGCAGACCGCCAAGAACGTGTTCCTGTGGCAGGGCGGCGGCTATTTCCGGAAAGGCCTGGAAGCGTACTTCACCGTGCTGATCGAGAATATCTGGGGCAAGCGGCGGATCATGGAGGTTTACCTCAACGTCGCCGAGACCGGCATCGGGACCTACGGCGTGAATGCCGGGGCCGAACGCTATTTCCATCACGACGCATCGCAGCTGTCGGACCGCGAGGCGGCGCTGATCGCCGCGGTGCTGCCACTGCCCAAGAAGCGCGCGGCGATCGACCCGCGCGGGTTCACCCGGCGCTATGGCAACAAGATCAACGCGCGGATCAACGTGGTCGCGGGAAACGGGCTGGATCGGTGCTTGAAGTAATCCACCGCTTCGGCTCCTGCGCTCCCCTTCCGCTTGCGGGAGGGGTCGGGGGAGGGGCTGAAACTTAGCAGCGCTTCTACCACGTCAGCCCCCCCCCCCCCCCCCCCC
>NZ_BCTR01000008.1 GCF_002091475.1 Sphingomonas azotifigens NBRC 15497 | reverse complement strand
CCCCCCCCCAGCCCCTCCCGCAAGCGGGAGGGGAGTTCAGAGGGGCTTACTTCGCCGCGTCCTTCGCCGCGTCGCCGACATCTTTCGCAGCATCGCCGACGCTGCTGGCAGCACTGGTCACGGCGTTGGTCTTGGCATTCTCACGGGCATTCTGGTTGAACAGGTAGAAGGCGCCGATCACCACCGCGATCAGCACCGCCAGCCCGATCAGCGCCATGCCGGCACCGCCGCCGCGGCGCTCGATCACCGTGGTGTGGCTCGCGCGGTCGGTCGCCACGCCGTCTTCAACGATACGTTCCGCCATGATCGTCTCTCCTCGGTTAGTCTGGCGACAGCAACCGAGGGGAGATGCTATGGTTCCCTAACCCACTGTCTCAGAACGGGAGCTTGAAGCCCGGCGGCAGCGGCAGGCCATTGGTCATCTTGCTCATCGCTTCCGACGAGGCCGCATCGGCCTTCACCCGCGCATCGTTGAACGCGGCGACCAGCAGATCCTCCAGCATCGCCTTTTCGGCGACATTGACCAGCGAATCGTCGATCGCGATGCCGATGATCCGGCCCTTGGCGCTGGCCTTGACCTTCACCAGCCCACCGCCCGACACGCCCTCGACCTCGACCGTGTCGAGGCTCGCCTGCGCCTTGGTGAGTTCGGCCTGCACATTCTGCGCCATGGCCATGATGTCTTCGAGACTCTTCATCCGTCACTCCCGGTCTTGGTCCAGCCGATCAACTCGGCATCTGGAAAAGCGGCAATCGCGGCGGCGACGATCGGCGAGGCGAGCACTGCCTCGCGCTCGGCCGCTTGCCTGGCCGCCTGTTCTTCGCGCAGCGTCATCGCGGTGGCGCCTTCGACCGGCGTCACCTTCCAGTGCACGCCGGTACTGTCCTTGAGCGCCCCGCCCAGCTCGCGCACGAAATCCTGCGGCAGCGGCCGCGCCGCGCCGAAGTCGATCTCGCTGCCCTCGAACCGCACCGGCCGCATATAATCGCGGACGAACATCGCAAGCTGGAGGCGGCGATGCTCTTCCAGATGCTCGGCAAGTTCGGTGAGGTTGGTCGGCAGCACCGGGCCGGTTTCCTGCACCGTGGCAGGCGCCGGCGCGGTCGGAGCAGCACCGACGGCTGCAGGCGCCCCGGTCGGCACCGCAATGCTGCCGCTGAGGATCTGCTTCGCCAGTTCGCCCGGATCGGGAAGCTGGGCTGCATGGATCACGCGCAGCAGCGCCATCTCGGTCGCCTCGATCGGCAGCGCAGCCTTGGCGACTTCGTCATGCCCGCGCAGCAGCAGCTGCCACAGCCGGTGCAGCGCCGGGAAGGACAGCCGTGCCGCCCAGCCCTCCATCGCCTCGCGCTCCTCGAGCGACTGGCCGGAGAGCCGCTGCGTGCCCAGCTTTACCAGCGTCACGCCGTGGACGGTCTCCAGCAGCGCCCGCAGCACCGCCAGCGGATCGACGCCGAGGTCATATTGCGCGCGCAGGCCCGCCAGCGCCTTCTGCGCCTGGCCTTCCACCAGCGTACCGAACAGATCGCGATTAGCGCCGCGATCGGACAGGCCGAGCATCTGGCGCACGGCTTCCGCCTTCACGCCCTCGCCCTCCAGCCCCGCATGCGCGATCGCCTGGTCGAGGATCGAGAGGCCGTCGCGCGCCGAGCCTTCCGCCGCGCGCGCGACCAGCGCCAGCGCCTCGGGCTCGGCCTCGACCTGTTCGGCCTCGCACACCCGCGCGAAATGCTCGGCGAGCAGCTCGGCCGAAATGCGGCGCAGGTCGAAGCGCTGGCAGCGCGACAGCACCGTCACCGGCACCTTGTTGACCTCGGTGGTGGCGAACAGGAACTTCACATGCCCCGGCGGCTCCTCCAGCGTCTTCAGAAGCGCGTTGAACGCGTTCTTCGACAGCATGTGGACTTCGTCGATGATGTAGATCTTGTAGCGCGCCGAGACCGCGGCGTAGCGCGACGCCTCGATGATCTCGCGCACGTCGTCGACGCCGGTATGGCTGGCCGCGTCCATCTCGATCACGTCGATATGGCGCCCCTCGGCGATCGCCCGGCACGGCTCGCAGACGCCGCACGGGTCGATGGTGGGGCCGCCCTGCCCGTCCGGTCCGATGCAGTTGAGCGCCTTGGCGATCAGGCGGGCGGTGGAGGTCTTGCCCACGCCGCGGACGCCGGTCAGCAGGAAGGCATGCGCCAGCCGGCCGCGGCGGATCGCGTTGCCCAGCGTGGTGACCATCGCATCCTGCCCGATCAGCGCGCTGAACGTCTGCGGCCGGTATTTGCGAGCGAGCACGCGATAGGCTTCGCCGCGCTGCGGCTGCGGGGGTTCGTCGAGGCCAAGCAGGGAATCGGACATCGGCGCCTATCTAGGCATCCGCAGACGATTTGTCGAAGCGGTAGGCACGCTGGCCTGTGGATAGCCCAAGTGCACGGACAATGTGGTGATGGGTGGGAGCCGGAACGACCCGGGACGAAATCGTTACGGCTGCTTCCTTCCGGACCTGACCGGGTTGGCGACGATCCCGTCCGCCCGACTCCCGCGGCGCATATGGGGGAAGCCGCCGCGGGTGGCAAGAGCGCAATTTTCGCGTGCCTCAGCCTCCCATGCGCAGCTTCCACAGCACCAGCAGCATCGCGGTGACAAAGGCGATCAGCGCAATCCCGGCCGCGGTACGCACGCCGAAACCGGTATCCCGGGCCTCAGAACGATCGAGTCGCATGGTTTCTTCTCCCATCCAGGGCCCAATTCTGGGCTGCGACCGAAGGCATTCCCATGCGTAATCTCCCGCGCCCCTTTCCTCCGACGCGATCAAACGGTATAGTCGTTACGCGGGGTCAACGGAACGCACTGGGGGTGCGATGCGACACCAATTGAGCCGACGGGCACTGGTCACCGGCGCGATGCTGGGAGCAGCAGGCGCTGCCCTGCCGGCGCGGGCTTGGCGTGCCGATGGCCCGATCGCGCCGCCCATCACGCCGGACGACGCGCTGCACCGCCTGGAAGCAGGCAACGCCGATTTCACCCAGGATAAAAGCCGCTTGCCCAATCTAGGCGCGGCGCGGCGCGAGGAGCTGGCCCGCGGCCAGGCACCGTTCTGCGCGCTGCTCAGCTGCTCGGACAGCCGCGTGCCGCCCGATCTGGTCTTTGGTGGCGGGCTGGGCGACCTGTTCATCATCCGCAATGCCGGCAACGTCATCGACATGGCCGTGCTCGGCTCGATCGAATATGCCGTGGCCGAGCTGCACGTGCCGCTGATCGTGGTGATGGGGCACGAGAACTGCGGCGCGGTCAGATCGGCAATCGCGGTGGTCGAGAGGAATGCCGATTATCCCGGCGTGATCGGCAACATGATCGAGCCGATCCTGCCCGCCGCCCTCGCCGCGCGTACGCTGCCCGGTGACAGGGTGGAGAATGCGGCGCGCGCGCATGTCCGCCGGATGACGGCAGCGCTGCGCCGTCGCGCCGATCCGGTGTTGCTCAAACCGCAGGCCGAAGGACGGCTGAAAGTGGTGGGCGCCTATTACCATCTCGGCTCGGGCACGGTCGACTTCTTCGACCGGCCCTGAGCCCCGCCTCAGCGTTCGCGGCTGAGGTCCTCCACTTCGCCCATGATCGTGTCGAGCGCGGTGCGACCGTCCTCGTTGAGCGACGTCGAGCGCCGCGACGGCAGCTGTCCTTCGGACATCAACGCCTCCAGCGCCACGCGCCCGCGCGCGACACGGCTCTTGATCGTGCCCACCGCGACCTGGCAGATCTCGGCGGCTTCCTCATAGGCGAAGCCACCCGCGCCGACCAGGATCAGCGCCTCGCGCTGCGGCTGCGGCAGGTGGAGCAGCGCGCGCTGCATGTCGGCAAGCTCGACATGGCGATCCTGGCTCGCCGGCGCCGCCAGCAGGCGATCGGCAACGAGATCGTCCCATTCACCCTTGAAGCGCGCGCGGCGCATCTGGCTGAGATACAGGTTGCGCAGGATGATGAAGGTCCAGGCGCGCATGTTGGTGCCGGCCTGGAAGCGCTTGCGCGCCGCCCATGCCTTGAGCAGCGTTTCCTGGACCAGGTCGTCGGCCAGATCGCGGCTACCCGAGAGCGAGCGACCAAAGGCACGCAGGTGCGGAATCACCTGCGCCAGCTGAATCTTGAATTCGGGGTCCGACAGCGAAACATGTTCCACCGGCGGCGCCGCCGCCGCGCCCGGTTCGCCGTGATCCGTGTGGGTGGCTTCCGTCATGCATTCCCGATCAGTTGCGCGCATGGCGGCGCGGTTCGCCGCCAAGCTGGGGTCCCGTGGCTCGATTACAAGCACGTTCTCTCGAAACATGCCAATCAAACCAATAAGATAATTGCGAAGATCACAATGACCAGCACCAGGCCGATCCCCAGCACATACCGCGTGACGCCCGGGGTGGTCCCAGCACGGGCGCGATCGGTGGTGACGGAGGCGGGTTCATCTTGCTCGGTCATGGTGGGTCAACGCACCAGAACCGTTTTGGGTCCGTACCAGGTGGAACCCGCCATATTTCCCGTTCAGGCGGGTACGGTCGCCTCGTCGAAGAACAGCGCCTGGCTGATCGTCGCCTTCACCGTTTCGCGCTGGAACGGCTTGGTGATCAGGAAGGTGGGCTCGGGTCGTTCGCCGGTCAGCAGGCGTTCCGGGAACGCGGTGATGAAGATCACCGGCAGCTCGAATTCGGCGAGGATGTCCTTCACCGCATCGATGCCCGAGCTGTCGTCGGCGAGCTGGATGTCGGCGAGCACCAGCCCGGGCCGATCTTCCATCGCCAGTGCCACCGCCTCGTCGCGAGTGACGGCGACGCCGGTCACGTCATGACCGAGGTCGCGGACGATCTGCTCGAGATCCATCGCGATCAGCGGCTCGTCCTCGATGATCATCACGCGGGTGCGCGTCTGGCGCTCGATCTCGGCGACGGCCTCGCTCACCAGTTCGGAGACGCGCGCGGCGTCCTCGCCGATCAGATAGGCCGCGTCCTCGGGCGGGAAACCTTCGACCGTGGTCAGCAGCAGCGCCTGGCGCGACAGCGGCGTCAGCCGGGCGAGACGCTTGCGCGCGATCGCTTCGGCATCATTGCCCTGCTCGATCGCATCGATGCTGTCGTCCCACTGGCTCGACTGCCAGATCACCTGGAAGGTGCGGTACAGGCCGAGGCGCGCATCGACGTCGCGCGGGAACTGGTCCGGCGCTTCGACGATCGCCTCCAGCGCGGCGCGGACATAACGGTCGCCTTCGGCCTGGTTGCCGGTGAGCGCACGGGCATAGCGCCGCAGGAGCGGAAGGTGGGGCGCGAGTTGCTGACCAAGCGACATGAGCTGCTATTTCTCCATCGAGTGCGGGAGCCGTTCTTGCCCCCGACGGGCCTGATTTCAATTGATTCCGTCACCCGAAGAAGCCCCTCCCCGGATTTCGCATCGATGGTGGAACAATCGAGGCGGTCTTTGGTTTCATCGTCCGGACTGCGTGAATGGCTGCCGCGGCGCCGGGTGCTTGCACTCGGCGTCGTTCGCAGTATTCGCGGTAACGGTCACATCGTTCATTTGGTCCGGGTGTCCGGACGATCCGGACCCTCAGGGGGGAATTGGTGCACTCCGCTAACGACGATCAGGACAAGCAGCAGCCGGCACCCGGTGCGGACACGTCGTCGCGCCCCAGTGGTGACGTCGGCGATGCGCTGCGCCGCGCCTATGACGAAACGCTCAAGGAATCCGTGCCGGACGATTTGCTCGACCTGTTGAAGAAGCTCGACTAAGCATTTCGACCAATGAACGGTCTGGATCCCCAATTCCGCGGCCGAGGGCTTTCGGCGGCGCTGGGGCGGTTGCCCACCGGCGCGAAGGTTTTCCTGATTCTGGTCGGCGCGCTGCTGCCGCTTGCGCTGATCGCCCTGTTCACCACGCTCCAGACCACGCGCAGCGCCGATGATGAGGCACGCGAGCGGCTGAGCGTCACCGCGCAGGAAAGCGCGGGCAATCTCGAAAATCTGCTGGCAAACCATGTCGCGCAGCTCGGCGAGGCGCTCGCCGCGCTCGAGCGCGATCCGCAGGACGCGCCCGGCTGCACCCGCCTTGCCGGCACCTATGCCGCCCAGGCCCAGGCGCGGTTCCTCGTGCGCGACGGACGTGGCCACCTGCTGTGCGGCAGCAGCTTCGAGCAGGCCGGGCTGGCCAAGGCGCCGCGCGGTGACGTGGCGGCGCGAATCGTGCCGGGCGGGCTGGTGCTGCGAATCAGCGGCGACGCCGGGGCTACGGCGATTGCCTATTATCCGCACGACCTGCTCGCCGGCCTCGCCCGGCCGAGTGGTTTCGTCCCCGAATATGGCGCCGCGCTGATCGCGCATGGCGACCGGCTGACGCTGCGTGCGCTGAAGGACGGCGGCCCGCTGGACCGCGGCAAGAGCCTGCGCAGCAATCTGGGCATCGACGATCTCGCGCTCGAAACCACCATGCCCGGCGCGCCGATCACCTCGCCGCTGGTGATCGCCACCGTGCTGCTGGTGCTGATGTGGATCGCCGCCGCCGGCATCGGCTGGTTCGTCGTCAACATCCTGCTGATCCGGCCGTTGCAGCGGCTGCGCAGCAGTGTCGCCAACTACCAGCCCGGCGACGTGATCGACACGGCCCGTCTGGGCCCGATCCCGGCGCAGGAGATCCGCGAGCTGGGCGACACGTTCAGCCAGATCAGCCGCACCGTGCAGGAGCATGAGGCCGATCTCGCCAAGGGCCTGGTGCAGCAGACCCGGCTCACCCGCGAGGTGCACCACCGGGTGAAGAACAACCTGCAGGTGATCTCCAGCCTGATCAACTTCCACGCCCGCGCCGCAAAGGGCGACGAGGCTGCCGAGGCCTATGCCTCGATCCAGCGCCGGGTCGACGCGCTCGCCGTGGTCCATCGCCACCATTATGCCGAGATGGAGGTCAATCGCGGGCTGGAATTGCGCTCGGTGATCGGCGAACTCGCCGCCAATCTGCGCGCCACCGCGCCGGAACGGGCACGCGGCATCGCGATTACCCTCGAAGTGGAGCCGGTGCTGGTGACGCAGGACGTCGCGATCGCGGTGGCCTTCCTGCTCACCGAGATCGTCGAGCTGGCGATAACCTGCAACGAGTCCGCGCAGGTCCGGATCTCGATCAAGGCCCAGGAAGACGATACCCGCGCGCTGGTGCGCGTAAACTCGCCGGCCCTGATCAGCAGCCCGCTGTTCGAGGGGCTGGTGGAGAAGCGCTATGGCCGCGTGCTGCAGGGCCTCGCCCGCCAGCTGCGCACGCAGCTCCACCATGATCCGCTGGTGGGCGCCTACGAGACCAGCATTCCGATCAACGGCCGTCCCTGATTGGCACTCGCGCCGGAAAAAAATTGTCGCCTTCGGGAACCCGCATCCGGGATGCACGTTTTGATCTTCGGATAGTGACCTTTTGCCCCCCCGCTCTCGCTATCCACGACATGGGCCCGGAAGCGTCTACCTCCCCCCCCCCGGTGGGGCTTCCGGGCCTACTTCCTTCCCCACATCGCGATAACGATCCCCGCGCCGCAGCCCTGCGGAGCTGTAGGAACGTTTGGGCGCGCGCCGCATTGAACCTCCTGTCCCGGCCACCGGGGAAAAAGGAGATTTTCGATGCGTACTCTCATCGCCTGCGCCGCGCTTGCCGGCACCCTGCTGATCGCTGCCTGCAACACCGTGGAAGGCGCCGGCAAGGACGTTGCCTCAGCGGGCGATACCGTCGCCAACGCGGCCGCAAAGTCGAAGTAAGAAATGCAGCACGCCCCGGCCGCGCAATGTGGCCGGGGCGGCGCTTATTCGGCGCTCTGCGCCGCGCTGTCCGCCGACTCCGCTTCTGCGGCGGCGGTCCGCTCCCGCCGGCGGCGGGTGAAGTAGATCGCGATCAGCGACAGGAAATACAGCCCGATCAGCGGCCCGGCGAGCAGCAGCTGCGATCCGATGTCCGGAGGCGTCAGCACCGCCGCGATCGCCACCGCCGCCACGATGGCATAGCGCCACGCGCCCTTCAGCTGCTCATAGGTGACGATGCCGGCATGCTCGAGCAGCATCAGCAGCACGGGCAGCAGGAACGACAGCCCGAAGCCGAAGATGAACTGCATGACGAACTTGAGGTAGCTGTTCACGTCCGGCAGCGCCTGCTGCTCCACGCCGCCCAGATTGCCCTGGAAGCCGAGCAGGAATCTCAGCGCGACCGGAATCGCGACATAATAGGCCATCGCCGCGCCGGCGATGAACAGCACCGGCGTCGCCAGCAGGAAGGGCAGCAGCGCCTGCTTCTCGCGGCGGTACAGGCCCGGCGCGATAAACTTCCAGAGCTGGTTGGCGATCACCGGGAAGGCGATCATCAGGCCGGCGAAGAAAGCAACCTTCACCTCGACGAGGAATCCGCCGAAAATCTCGGTGTTGATGATCTTCGACTGGCCGGCGACCTTCAGCGGCGCCACCAGGAAGCCGAGGATGCCGCGCGCGAAATAGAGGCAGCCGCCGAACGCGACGAGCAGCGACACGATCGACCAGATCAGTCGCCGACGCAGCTCGATCAGATGATCGAGCAAGGGGGCCTGGGTGTCGTCGATCTCTGTCACGGCTGTTCGTCGCTGGCAGGAGGCACGGGCTTGGGCGCGGCTACTTCGACCGGGGCGGGCTCCGGATGGATGTCCGGCTTGGGCGTCATCACGGGCACGTCGTCGCCATGGATCACGGGATCGTGCGGCTGGTGCTCGAGCACGGCCGGCACGGCATGCGCCTCGGGCGCGGCGAGCGGCTGCGGCGGATATTGGCGCATGATCCGCTCATTCTCCGCCGCCCATTGCTTCTCCAGCTCGGCCAGTTCGGCCTCGCGCACCATCGAATCGATGCCCGAGCGGAACTGGCGGGCAACGCCGCGTGCCTTGCCCACCCACTTGCCGACGAAATGCATCGCCCGCGGCAGATCCTTCGGGCCGATGAACACCAGGGCTACAATGGCCACGAGCAGGAACTCGCTGGGCGCGATATCGAACATTCTCTCGGCGTATCCACTCGCATGGCATGCGCCAGCTGGCCCGGCGCGCTGCGATCAACATCCCGGCGCCCGGGTGCCGGGCGCCGCTGCAGGGCTCAGTGACGCTCCTCGCGGGCGCGCTCGGCCTCAGGCGTATAACCGGGCTCCGGCGCGGCCTTGCCCTCGATGCGGGTCGGCGGCGTCGGCGCATCGTCTTCGGCCATGCCCTTCTTGAAGCTCTTGATGCCCTTGGCGACGTCGCCCATCATGTTGGAGAAGCGACCGCCGCCCAGCAGCAGGATGGCGATGATGCCGACGACCAGCCAGTGCATCAGGCTGAAGCTACCCATGAGAATTCTCCTTGATATCGCGACCTATCTAAGGCCCGCGGCCCCCTACGGCAACGGCTGATAACCCTGTACGAAGGTTGGACCGGCCGAATCGAAGATGAAGCGCCTATTCCTCGTCCGTGACAGTTTCGCTTTCCGACGCCGCTTCCGCAGCATCGAGCTGTTCCAGCGCGAGATCGACCGGGTCGAGCAGCCCCGCCGCCTTGAGATCCTCGATCCCCGGCAGGTCGCGCCGGCTGGCGAGCCCGAAATGGCTGAGGAAGCCGGGGGTGGTGGCATACATCAGCGGCCGCCCCGGCACTTCGCGGCGGCCCGCAGGGCGCACCCAGCCCGCCGCCATCAGCACGTCGATCGTGCCCTTGGAGATCTGCACGCCGCGGATCGCCTCGATCTCGGCGCGCGTGACCGGTTCGTGATAGGCGATGATCGCCAGCGTCTCGATGCCGGCGCGGCTGAGCTTGCGGCTGTCCTCGCGGTCGCGGCGGAGCAGGTGAGCAAGATCGGCGGCGGTCTGGAAATGCCAGCGATCGCCGCGGCGGACCAGTTCGATGCCGCGCCCGGCATATTGCTCGCCGAGCGTCGCCAGCGCCGCGCGAATATCCACCTCCGCCCCGACATAAGCGCGGATCTCGTCGACGCTCAGCGGCGCCTCGGCAGCGAACAGCAACGCTTCCACCGCGCGCACGGGATCGCCCGGATCGATCATTGCGCGATCGGCTTGAGATAGAGCGGTGCGAACGGCGCTTCCTGGCGGATCTCCAGCCGCCCCTGCCGCGCGAGTTCGAGCGCCGCGACGAAGGACGAGGCGAGCGCCGAGCGGCGGTACAGGTCGCTGGCGCCTTCGGGCAGGAAGCTTTCGATGGCCTGCCAGTCGATGCGCGTGCCGAGCTGGGTGGAGAGCCGCTCCAGCGCCGCCTCCAGCGTCATCACGTCGCGGTGGGCGACGACGTGCATCACCGGCCGCGTCCGCGCGCTGATCCGGCCATAGGCGGCGATCAGGTCGAAGATCCCGACCTCCCACTTGGCCTGGCGCTCGACGCGAAGCCCTTCCGGCGCACCGCGCGGGAACACGTCGCGCCCCATTCGGTCGCGCGCGACCAGCCGCGCGCCCGCCTCGCGCATCGCGCTCAGCCGTTCCAGGCGGAGCTGGAGCCGCAACGCCAGCTCCTCGGGGCTGGGGCTTTCGGCGGGATTGCGGGGGAGCAGCAGCGCCGACTTGAGGTAGGCGAGCCACGCCGCCATCACGAGATAATCGGCGGCCAGCTCCAGCCGCAGCGCGCGGGCGGCATGGACATAGGCGAGATATTGCTCGACCAGCTCAAGGATCGAGATCTGGCGCAGATCGACCTTCTGCGTGCGGGCGAGCGCCAGCAACAGGTCGAGCGGGCCTTCCCAGCCCTCGACCTCGATCTTCAGGATGTCGTCCGCCCCGTCCACCGGGGGGTCATAGGAGGGGGGCGCGGGCGCCGCAATAATAAGCCCCTCCTCCTTAGAGGAGGGAGAAGAAGTGCTGCGCCGAGACCTCCAGGCCTAGCCCCTCCCCTTTAGGGGAGGGGTTGGGGTGGGGCAGTGTCTCGCAGAGACCGACAGACGTTCTGGAATCCCTCCACCCCAACCCCTCCTCCAAGGAGGAGGGGCTTAAGTGATGTCAGCTCAGCCCCAGCAACGCATCCCGCTTAGCCAGCAGTTCGGCGAGCGGCACGTCCTCCGCCTCGCCCACCGATCCCATCGCCCGCGCCAGCCGATCGCGGCACGCCGCTGGCGCATCCGGGATCCGCGACACGATCTCGACCATCTCGGGCATCCGCGCCCAGCAATCGAGCACCACGTCGCAGCCAGCCGCCAGCGCCCGCTCGGCCTTTTCGCCCGCGGTGCCGGAAAGCGCCTTCATGTCGATATCGTCGGTAAACAGCAGTCCATCGAAGCCGATCCGCCCGCGGATGATCTCGCCGATCACCGTCGGCGAGAGCGTCGCCGGCAGCTCGGCATCCCAGGCCTCGAACACGATGTGCGCGGTCATCCCCATGGGTGCGTGGGCGAGCCGCTGGAACGGCAGCAGGTCCGCCTCGAGCTCCACGGCAGATGCCTTCACCCGCGGCAGTTCGAGATGGCTGTCGACCATCGCCCGGCCATGCCCGGGCATATGCTTGATCACACCCGCCACGCCGCCGCGATTCAGCCCGTCGAGCAGTGCCCGCCCCAGCGCCGCCACCCGCATCGGATCGCGCCCGAACGCCCGGTCGCCGATCGCCGGCGTGCCGCCTTCCACCGCGACATCGAGCATCGGCGCGAGGTCCACATTCACACCGGCCGCGCGCAGGATCGCGGCAAGCGCCTGGCCGTTCGCCCGCGCCGCCTCGATCGCCGAGATCGGCGCGCGCTCGTACAGCGCGTCGAACGCTGCGCCCGGCGGGAAGGCCGGCCAGACCGGCGGCTGCATCCGCGCGACGCGGCCGCCCTCCTGGTCGATCGTGATCGGCAGGTCGTCGCGACCATGGAGCGCGCGCAGATCGTCGGTGAGCGCACGCATCTGCGCGGGATCCACGCAGTTGCGCTTGAACAGGATGTAGCCGAGCGGCGCTGCCTCGCGAAAAAAGGCGCGCTCGTCGTCGGTAAGCGTCGGGCCGGACAGGCCGAAGATCACGGGCTTCATTCGCGCTGGCCTAGCCGATCCGGCCCGCCCCGCAAGCCCCCCTCAGCTTGCGACGAAGCAGTTCTCGCCGGCGACCTTGAGCTTGCCGCAGATCTCGCGCGCCTGGCCGTTGCTGCCGGCATTCACCCGCAGGCGATAGACCGTCTTGCCCTCCGGCGTGGCGAACGGCACCACCAGCTTGCCGAGCGGCGCCAGATAGGCGAACCGCTTCGACATCCGCGTCCAGGCGGCGTTGGCCGCGCCCTCGCTCGGGAAGGCGCCGAGCTGCACCAGCGCGCCCGATCCCTCGCCGCTACCGGGCGCGACCGGCTTCGGCACCGGAGTCGCGCGGATCAGCGTCGGCGCGGGCAGCGCGATCGTCGCGCTGCTGCTCGCCTTGGGCGCATTCGCCGGGTTCTTCTGCGGCTTCTGGCCTTCCACCGGCGCCTCGGGCAGTGCCCCGACATTGATGCCGGCCTGGCTCGGTCCGCCCTGGCTGGTCCGGAAGACGATGTCGCCCTCCCCATCCACCCGCATGCCGCCGGGCTGATCGGGCCGCACCTTGTACGGCTCGGCCGGTGCCGCGATCAGCGCGCCATTGCCGTCGCGCGCCGCCTGGTGCCGCAGCCAGTAATAGATCCCGCCAGCCGCGCCGAGCACGAGCAGCGCGGCGAAGACATAGACGAACACCCGGCCCTGCCGCGGTTCCTCGTACATCTCCTCCACGGTCTCCAGCCAGGGGAGCCGTTCGCTGTCGTCATAGCGGGCAGGCATCGAGCTCACATCTCCTCGACCGCCTCCACGCCCATCAGCGCGAGGCCGTTGCGGATGACCTGCTGGATCGAGCGGCCGAGGAACAGCCGCGCGCGGGTGAGCGCCGGCTGCTCCACGATCAGGAAACGCCGATCGGCAGAGTCGTTGCCCATGTTGTAGAGCGCGTGGAACTCGGCCGCGAGATCATAGAGATAGAAGGCGATGCGATGCGGCTCCCGCGCGCTCGCCGCTGCTTCCACCACGCGCGGGAACTGCGCGGCGAGCTTCGCCACGGCCAGCTCGCGGCCATCGAGCAGCGACAGGTCCGCGTCCTCGTCCAGGCTGATGCCCGCCTCGGCCGCGCGGCGATGCACCGACGCCACCCGGGCATGGGCATACTGCACGTAGAAGACCGGGTTTTCCTTGGAGGTCTCCAGCACCTTGGCGAAGTCGAAGTCCATCTGGGCGTCGGCCTTGCGGGTGAGCATGGTGAAGCGCACCACGTCCTTGCCCACTTCGCGCACCACGTCCGCCAGGGTCACGAAATTGCCCGCGCGCTTGGACATCTTCACCGGCTCGCCGGCGCGCAGCAGGCGGACCATCTGGACGAGCTTGACGTCGAACCGCGTTTCGCCACCGGTCAGTGCCTGCACCGCCGCGACGATCCGCTTGACCGTGCCGGCATGGTCGGCGCCCCAGATGTCGATCAGCTGGTCGGCCGACTGCGCCTTCTGGAAGTGATAGGCGAGATCGGCCCCAAAGTACGTCCACTGGCCGTTCGACTTCTTGATCGGGCGGTCCTGGTCATCGCCGAACTGCGTCGAGCGGAACAGCGGCAGTTCCACCGGCTCCCAATCCTCGGGCGTCTCGCCCTTGGGGGCCTCGAGCACGCCGTCATAGACCAGCCCGCGCGCGCGCAGCCATGCCTCGGCCTGTTCGGGCTTGCCCGCGGCCTGAAGCTCCGCCTCGGACGAGAACAGGTCGTGATGGATGCCGAGCAGCGCCAGATCGTCCTTGATCATGACGAGCATCGCCGCGACCGCGGTCTTGCGGAACAGCGCCAGCCATTCGCTCTCGGGCGCGTCGACATACTTGTCGCCATAGTCGGCGGCGAGCTGCTGGCCGACCGGCTTCAGATAGTCGCCCGGATAGAGCCCCTCGGGGATCTCGATCGTCTCGCCCAGCGCCTCGCGGTAGCGTAAGTGCGCCGAGCGGGCGAGCACGTCGACCTGGCCGCCCGCGTCGTTGACATAATATTCGCGGATGACCTTGTGGCCGACATATTCGAGCAGGCTCGCCAGCGCATCGCCCACCACCGCGCCGCGGCAATGGCCCATGTGCATCGGGCCCGTCGGGTTGGCCGAGACATATTCGACGTTGACGGTCGTCCCCGCGCCCAGCGACGAGCGGCCATAATCGGCGCCCGCGCGCAGGATCTCGGCGACTTCGCCGCGCCAGCTGTCCTCCTCGAGCGTCATGTTGATGAAGCCGGGGCCGGCGACCGACACGGCGGCGACCTCGTCCAGCTTCTCCAGCTCGGCGACCAGCTTCTCGGCGAGCGCGCGCGGGTTGGTGCCGGCGGGCTTGGCGAGCACCATCGCGGCATTGGTGGCGAGATCGCCATGGCTCGGATCGCGCGGCGGCTCGACCGTGATCGCGCGTCGCTCCAGCCCCGCAGGCAGATCGCCGGCGAGGACGAGCGCATCCAGGGCCAGATTCAGATGCGCGGCGAAACGAGCATAGAGCGTCATTGAGCAATCCAATGGGGAATGGGAGCGGCGGCTGTAGCGCAGTGGCGCGGCGCCGTCATCCCTATTGGGAGCAGTGATCCTCCCCTGCAAAGGGAGGTGGCAGGCCGAAGGCCTAACGGAGGGGTGGCGCCGGTCGAGGCGGAGCCCCGTAACCAGCCTCGACACCCCTCCGTCGCGCTCCGCGCGCCACCTCCCTTTGCAGGGAGGGATCGGGCGCGCGCGCGAACTTCTGAAGCTCAGAGCCTGTAGGACGGCGCATCATCCTCCCAAGGTGGATACCGAACGGGCTTGTCGCCATAATAGCGGCGTAGCGCCTGCTCGCGCCGCTCCATCATGTCCTCGCTCCGGCCCGGATCGTCCGGATAGACGTAGGCAACCTCGAACCGCCCGTCGCGGACGAAGTATTCGATTTCCGACCATCGCGCCGGCCCCTCTTGGGCGTGCCAAAGTTCCAGCAGCACATCGCTCCAAAGATCGAGATCCGGCCGCCGATACATGACATGATCGCCACCATCCTTATAGATCGAGGGCGAAATCATCTCCGGATCGACTTCGGCCTGAAGCAGGGTGTTTTCGATCGGATAAAGGGGGTCCGCGGCCAGCATCTGCCCGATTTGGGCCAGCAGACGTTCCGTCTCCTCCGTGGCCGAGATGTCTCCGGCCCGAGCTGTTCCCGAACCCTCGGGACTTTCACAAGTCATATTTCGGGTAACCACCGCCATCCCAGGATGGGTAACGGACAGGCTTGTCACCATAATACCGACGTAGCGCCTGCTTTCTCCTTTCACCTATACTTTCACTACGCCCAACATCGTCGGGATAGATGTAGTTTACCTCGAACCTACCATTACGTATTATATACTCGATCTCAGACCACCTGTCATTTTTTTCCCGCGCATACCAAAGCTCGAGAAGAATGTCGCTCCACCGATCAAGATCTGGCAAACGATACATGACGTGATCGCCTGCATCCTTATATATGGATGGCGATATCATTTCAGGGTCCACCTCCGCCTGAAGGAGGCTGTTCTCGACGGGATATGCGGGATCTGCGGCAAGCATCTGGCCAATCTCCGCCAGAATCTGCTCCGTTGTCCTACCTTCCATGATGGCGTCCCCCTCGCTCATTCGGCAACTTCACGCTGTGGACGTCTGCATCGACCGTATATATGACATCAATTGCTTTGGGCCGCTGCGAGGTTGCGCGAAAATGCGGCACGATCGTTACCGTAACCCGATGGCCGGCCCGCTTCTTCCGCGCCCATTCATCCTCCATCACCCGATACCTGCCCCGATTGACGTTCGCATCCTGCGCGAAGTGGTTGAACGCTGCGGTCGGCCCGTTGAAGCGCGGTGCGATATAATGCCCGCCATCGTCCTTCGGCAGGCGATCGGTGCCACCGGCACTGCGTTGAAGGCTTCTCGATCGAGGCTGCGGTGGCGCAAGAACCAAGACGCCAGAAACTCGCCGAGTTCGCTCGCGCTCGTCGATCTCATAGTCATAGCCGTTGCGAAACACGTGCCGCCAAGTTGGCTGATCGGGTTGATTGTCGAGGTCTGTGCTGGCGCGGTATCTTTGAGTATCTGCGGAGCGCTTATCGACAGATGGAGCCTCCCAGCTCCCGCTAGCCCCTCCACCGCCGAAGCTTCCACCTCCGCCTAAATAGCCGATGCTCGCATCGTTCGCGATCGGCGGCTCTCCCCAACTGCCGCTAGCCCCTCCACCACCGAAGCGTCCTCCACCGCCAACGAATGCCCCTCGCTGAGCCAAAGAAAGTGGAGGAGGCAGGGGACGGAAATGATCTTGGTAGTAGCGATAGCGGACTTCGATCGCTTCTCGCCAATCCGGATCCCCCGGATGTTTGGCCAATTCGCTCGCTCTCCATGCGTCCGCCTCTTCAAGCGACGCGATGGGCTTGAGCTTCGGATCGTCTCCATACGGCGGAACACGCTTCCGCTTCCGCTGCCCGGCGACGCCCGCTCCGCCCTTCGAGGTACTGCCGGTGCCAGCGAAAGTGAAACGACCATCAGACGGATCATGCCAAGGGTTGAACTTGACCTCAATGGCACCGCCTTCATCAAGGCGCACACGTCGCCCCGTCCGCAACCAAATCGTAAAAGCTCGCCGTTGCTCCGTTCCTGTCTGCATGCGCACTCCCCCGCGTCCGCCACGGAGCAGCATTTAGAACAAAACGGGAACTTTATCAAGGTAGCGGAACGATCTTGAAGGGATACCTTCCCCATTCTGGAGCAAATCCTCCCCCTACCCCCTTACCAACCCCTCCATCCCCGCCGCCATGGTCATCGCCGGGAACAGCGCCTTCGCCGTCCCCGCCGGGGCCAGCCCGAAGTGCCGCGAGACCGCGCTCGCGATCAGCACGTCGAGCGCGGTGGTGGGCTTCAGGTCCCGCCCCTCGTACAGCGCCGCGTCGCCCAGCCCCGGCCAGTCGGCCTGGACCCGGCCGCCCTGCACCGCGCCGCCGAGCAGCATCGCGACCGAGCCGGTGCCGTGATCGGTGCCGCCGGTGCCGTTGGCCTTCACCGTCCGGCCGAACTCGGTCGCCACCACCACCAACGTATTGTCCCAATGCGGCCCCAGCCCGGTCTTGAGCGCCGCGACCATCGCGTCGAGACCCTTGAGCTGCCCGCCCAGCCGCCCGCGCTGGCCCGAATGCGTGTCCCAGCCGCCGGTCTCGATCATCGCGATCCGCGCGCCGCCGGGGGCGGAGAGCAGCTTGGCCGCCAGCGTGCCGGTATCTGCCGCCTTCTTGCCGCCATCGCTGCCGAGGTCGCCGGTAAGCATCCGCGTCGCCATCGCTTCCTGCCAGAGCGGGTGGAGTTGGCGGTCGCCCGCGTACATCGCGGTCACCCGCGCGAGCAGGTCGTCCGAAGCGTCGGGCAGCGAGGAGGGCGCATAGCTCGCCACCTCCATGCTCCCACGCAGTGCCATCGGCACCGCGGCGGCGAGCGCGATCGCCTTGTCCTGCGCGGGCAGCAGGCGGAGCAGCCGGTTCATCCAGCCGTCCTTGAGTTGATAGGCCGAGACGCCGCCGGTCTCGAGCACGTTCTGCCCGTCGAAATGCGAGCGGTCGCGGTAGGGCGAGGCGACCGCATGGACGAACAGCGCCTGCTTGGCCTGATAGAGCCCGAGCGTGTTGGTCATCGCCGGGTGCAGCGCGAACATCCCGTCCAGCTTGGGCGCGCTGGCGAAATCGGCGGCGAGGTCGCCCCGCGCGCCGGCATAGGCCGGGTCCCCCACCGGCGCGACGGTGCCGAGCCCGTCGGCCGCGCCGCGCTGGATGATGAAGACGAAGCGGCGCTCGGTGGGCGCGGCGGCAAAGGCCATGCGCGCGCCCAGCGGCGACACCATCAGCGCGGTGGCGCCGGCGGCGAGCAATTGGCGACGGTGGAGCATCATGACGCTATCTCCGCAGGAACTCGGGCGCGACCAGCATGAGCGCGACCCCCTGGCTGTTGCTTTCCGCCCGCGCGATCGCCTGGGCGGTGGCGGGGCTGAGCGCATCGGGGAACATCTCGGCGGCACGAGCACGCGGATCGATCTGGTCGCGAGTGCGCTGCGCCATCCGCTCGGCCGCCTCGACCCGGCGCAGCACCGCGTCCGGCCCGGCCCAGGCGCCGGCGACATCGTCCCAGCCGGCAGGCGAGCCGGGTTTCCATACCGGCTGGCCGAGCTGGTACATGAGGCCGGGTACCGCGTTCGGCTGGAGCTGCTGGGTGCCGACCGCGCGCATCGCCGAGATCGACCATTCCCAGGGCGACTTGAACTTCACCGTGCCCGGCGCCCAGCATTCGGGTGACGCGATCAGCGTGCGATAGAGGCTCGGCAGGTCGCCGCCGGTCTTGACGAAATTGGCCTCCAGTCGCGCGACCAACTTGGGCGGCGGATCGTCCCCGGCGAAATGGCGGGCGAGCTTGGTGGCGATATGCTTCGCGGTGGCGGGATGCGTGGCGAGCGTTTCGAGCACCGCCGTCGCCTGCGCCTCGCCCGGCAGCGTCCATTGCTTGCCAAGGATCGTGCGGGTGCCCGGCTCGTGCATCGCATCGGCGAAGACGAAGTCGCCCGGCCGCCCGGTGGCGCCGGTGAACTTCGCCACCGGGCCGCGGCCGAAGCCGGCGACTGTCCAGCCGGTCAGCGCGCGGGCGAATTCGGTAACGTCCGCCTGACTATAGCCGGTCCGCACGCCGAGGGTGTGCAACTCCATGATCTCGCGGGCGAGATTCTCGTTGAGGCCGAGGTTCCGCCGCACGTTCGGGCGATTGCCCGCGCGCACTGCCAGCGGACTGTTCGGCCCGACCGACACCGCCTGGTCGAGGAACAGCAGCATCGCCGGATGCCGCTCCACCGCGAACAGCATGTCGCGGAAGCTGCCCATCACATGCGGCCGGATCGCCTCGAACTCGAACGCGCCGGCGAGGTTGGTCACCTCCATCTTGTCGCCCGAGACGGCGAAATGGTTGGCCCAGAAATGCACCAGCCGCTCGGCGAACGGCGCCTCGGACTGAATCGCGGCGAGCGCCCGGGCGGTGACCGCACCGTTGTAGAGGTCGCGGCTCGCCTGGCCGAACTGCTTGCGGAGGGCCTCGGCCGGATCGTCGCCGGTCTGCACGATCGGCGGTTGCGCGACGAGCGGCGCCATCGCGCCCGCAGGCCGGGCGGGCACCGCCGTCATCGCCGGCGCCTTTGCGGGCACCGGCATCGCCGCCTTTCGCAGTTGCGCAATCCGCTCGCGATAGTCGACGAACTGGGCGACGAGCGTGCCGCTCGCCGGCTGCCCCGCAAGCGGGGGTGGCGCCGCGACATAGCGATCCAGCTGCTGATCCAGCCAGGCGCGCGAGTCGGGGCCCGGGTCCTCGCCCGGCCTTCCACCCAAGCCGAAGCGATTCAACGCAATACTTGTACTCGCCATCGGTAGAACCTCCGCTGACTGGAGGATCTTGTGCCTGCCAAATGTCGCAGAAATTTGCCAGGCGACAACGGCTCGTCGCATTCGCCAACGCTTCGTCTCACGGATGGACGATTGCGCCCGGTGCAATCATGACCCTCGCGCTTTGCGGTTGTCGAATCTGCTGCAGCGCAACAAATTGCCTATCAAGAACACAAGAAGGATGCCGATCTGGCTCTTTTGGACCCACGAAGGAGAAAGATCGTGACCCGTTTCACCATCGCCCTTGCCGCTACCCTGTTTGCCGCCGCTCCCGCTTTCGCTGCTGACAACGCTGACGCACGCAGCTTCACCCGTGATGGCGTGACCTACACCTACACCTCGACCGTGAAGGGCGACGTGCAGATCCTCGAAGGCGTTGCCAAGCCGGGCAACCAGAATTTCCGCCTCGTCGTGCGCAACGGCTGGGTCGATGGCAACGCCGCCGGCACCCGCGTGTCGTTCCGCGTGCCCAAGGTGACCAAGGTGCAGGTCGCGTCGCGCTAAGCGACGCCCCACCGGCTCCCGGAAAAGATGAACCCCGCGGCCGCCTGGGCGACCGCGGGGTTTTCCGTTCTGGGGGGACGGAACTCGATATTATTCGCTGGCGCCGACCGTGCTGCTGCCGGTTTCCCGGCGGGCCTCTTCGGTCGGGGCCTTGCGGGTGGGCAGATACTGGTGCTTGCCGGCCTGATGATGCGCCTGGGTGGCGGCGGGCTTGTGGTCCTTCATCCGCCAGGTGACGATCTGGCTCTTGCCGGCGGGCATCCAGACCCGCTCATGGGTTTCGTGGAGCGACTGGGCGGCCGCCGGGGCGGCGACCAGCGTCGCCGTAATCAGTGCGATGGTTGCGAGCTTCACGGTGGCGTTCCTCATGGTTGGGAGCATCCTCTCCTGTCCCTCCCATCTACCCACCCGGCGTTGCCCCACACTTGCGCGGCTGTAACGAAAAGTTGCTCTTGCCGCGGCGCTGCGACGAGCAACACTTTCTTACGATTACGCCAAGAACCGGCAATGCTGCGGCGCGAAGATGCCCTATCGGAACGACAGTCCCGTCCTTGAGAACGGGTCGCCGCGCCGGCGCAGGCTGGAACTTTCACTCGCTTCCGAGAGGGAATGTTCCATGAAGATTCGTCTTGCCGCCGCAGCCCTGCTCGGCCTTTCCGCGCCCGCGCATGCGCAGGAAAGCGATCCGCCCAAGCCGGTGACGGTAACCGGCAGCGTGGCGCTGGTTTCCGACTATCGTTTTCGCGGCGTCTCGCAGACCGACAAGCAGATGGCTGTCCAAGGCGGCGTCACCGTCGCGCATGAAAGCGGCGTCTACGCCTCGCTCTGGGGCTCGAACCTGTCCGGCTGGGGCACGTTCGGGGGCGCCAACATGGAGCTGGACGTGGTCGGCGGCTACAAGCTGCCGATCGGCAAGGGCGCAGCGCTCGATGTTGGCGTCACCTGGTACATGTATCCGGGCGGCGCCTCCAAGACCGACTTTGCCGAGCCCTATGTCAAGCTGAGCGGCACCATCGGGCCGGTGTCGGCGCTGGCCGGTGTCGCCTATGCACCGCCGCAGCAGGCGCTCGGCAACTGGAGCAACACACCCGAGAGCAAGGCGGGCGACAAGGAACACAATCTCTATCTGTGGGGCGATGTGAGCACAGCGGTACCGAAGACGCCGATCACTCTCAAGGCGCATCTCGGCTATTCGGACGGCAATCCGGGGCTCGGCCCCAACGGCACCAGCGTCGCGCCGACCGGCAGCTATGCCGACTGGCTGGTGGGCGCGGACCTGGCGCTCGGCAAGCTGGTGCTCGGCGTCGCCTATGTCGACACCAGCATCACCAAGCGCGACAGCGCCTATCTGCAGCCCAATTTCTCGAGCACCAAGGATGGCTCGACCATCGCCGGCAGCCAGGTCGTGTTCTCGGTCAGCGCGGCGTTCTGAGGTAAAGGCACCCCTTCCGCTTGCGGGAGGGGACGGGGGAGGGACTGACGTGGCAGCATCGCTGCGGAGGAGCAGCCCTCCCCTAGCCCCTCCCGCAAGCGGGAGGCGAACGAACATCAGAACCCTTCGGGCAGATCGATCGTGCCGCAGACCTCGCGGTACCGCGCGATGGCGTAGCGGTCGGTCATGCCGGCGATGAAATCGGCGATGTGCCGGCTTCGCCCCGGCTCCTCCGCCGGCAGCGCCTCGCGCCATTCGGGCGGCATCCGCGCCGGATCGTCCGCATAGCCGGCGAACAGCCCGGCAACGACCTGCCGCGCCGCCGCCGCCGCCGCCAACTGGCTCGGATGGTGATAGAGATTGGCGTACATGAAGCGCTTCAGCCCGCGCTCGGCATCGCGCATGTCGGGCGAGAAGCCGGCCAGGCAACGCCCGGCCTGCCGCACCTCGGCCGCCGTTGTGACGCCCGAGTCGGCGATCCGGTGCCGAGTCTCGGCGATGAAGTCATTGACCATCGCGCCGATCTGCGAGCGGATCAGTTCGCCGGTCAGCCGCTTGGCGCTGACGCCGGGGAAGCGCGTCTCGACGTCGCGCCAGGCCTCGGCGATCATCGGCACCGCCATGATCTGGTCGAGCGTCAGCAGCCCCGCGCGCAGGCCGTCATCGATATCGTGATTGTCATACGCGATGTCGTCCGCGATCGCCGCAACCTGCGCCTCGAGCGACGGCCAGCTGTCGAGCTCGAGCGGGAACTCGGCATCCGCGGCGGCGAGCGCCCATTGCGGTTCGTGGATCGGGCCATTGTGCTTGGCCAGCCCCTCCAGCGTGTCCCAGGTCAGGTTCAGCCCGTTCCACGAGGGATAGGGGCTGTCGAGCTGGGTCAGCGTGCGTAGCGTGTGGCCATTATGGTCGAACCCACCCTTCCCCGCCAGCGCCGCCTCCAGCGCATCCTCGCCGGCATGGCCGAACGGCGGATGGCCGATATCATGCGCGAGGCACAGCGCCTCGGTGAGATCCTCGTTCAGCCCCAGCGCGCGGGCGATGGCGCGGCCGATCTGCGCCACCTCGAGGCTATGGGTGAGCCGCACGCGGAAATGGTCGCCATCGGGGGCGAGGAACACCTGCGTCTTGTGGCGCAGGCGGCGGAAGCTGATCGAATGGATGATCCGGTCGCGGTCGCGCTGGAAGGCGTCGCGCGGGCCCCGCGCGCCGCCGCCGGCTTCGGGATGGAGGCGCCCGCGCGTCTGGCCGGGCATACAGGCCCAGGAGGAAAGCTGTTTCACCCGCGCGCCCTAGCCCAGCCGGACGGCCTTGCGAAGGGTCAAGGCGCGATCTTGCTGACCTTCTGCCCCGCTTCGCTGGTGACGACGAATGCCGAGACGCCCTCCCCCGCCAGCTTGTTGACGAAGGCCTGCGCCTCGCCGCTGGTCTTGAACGGACCGGTGACGATGCGGTTGGTCGCCTTGAACGGCATCCACCAGCCGCCATGCGCCTTGAACAGCTTCGGCGCCTTGGCCGAGACGCCCTTCCACGCACGATCGACGGTGGACTCGTTGGCCCCGCTGGCCACCTGCACCCAGACGCGCTCGGGCTCGGTCTTTTTCGGGTCGGGCTTTTTCGGCTCTGGCTTCTTGCCCTTGGTCGGCTTGGCCTCGTCCGCCGCGTCGCCCTTGCGCGGATCCCCTTTCTTGGCACCCGGCCGAGGCGCCTTGGCGTCCGGCTCCAAGTCCTCGGCCTTGGCGCCGCGCCGCGGGGCGGGCTTTACGGGCTTGGCGTCTTCCTCCTCGACCACCGGCGCCCGCTTCGGCTCGGGGTTGGGGCGTACGGTGACGACCGGTTTGGGGGCTGCGGGCGCCACCGTCGGCGGCAACACGACCGGACGACTCGCCGCGGCGCGCTCGCTCTCCGGCACCGCGATATGGGCGATGATCGAGGCGAGCGCCGAATCCTCGGCACCGACGCGGCGGGGCTGCGGCTGCGGTGCCGGTTGTACGGGCGTGGGTTGCGGCATCGGCACCGGTGTCGGTGCGGGCGTCGGCTGGGCCACGACCGAACGGGCGGGCGGCGCCACGTCGGCCTTGGCAACCTGCACCGGGACGGTTCGCGATGTCGAGCTCGCCCGGCGGCCGCGCGGGTCCGCGCGCTGCGGTGCAGTCACCGCGGTGGCGGGCTGCACCTGGGCGATCTGCACCGGCGCCGGGCCGGTATAGGCCGGCAGCGACGGCGCCATCCGGGCATCCGCCAGCCGTGCTTGTGTCGGCGAGAGCTCGCCGAAATGGACCGCAAAGGCGCGGTCCGCCGGTCCCAGCGTCGCGATCCGCCGGAAGAACGGCAGCAAATTCTTGCCCGCCGCCCCCGGCAGCACCGTCGCGGCGATCTTCTCGGCGCCCGCCACGTCCCCGTTCATCGCCAGGACGAAGGCGCGCGCCCGCCATGCCGCGCGATCCTGCGCCCGCAGCAGCGCATCGAGCTCGCGTTCCGCCTCCGCGCGATTGCCGCTGATGCCGAGCGACAGCGCATAGCGCCGCACCACCTCGTCCTCGCGCCGCGTCGCCAAGGCCAGCTTGTAGTCGCGCTGGGCAAGCAGCGGCTGGCCGAGCAGGTCATAGGCAAAGCCGCGGTCGGCGGCGAACTCGCGCACATCCACGCCCTGCTGCTCGGCCCGCTGGAAAAGCCGCAGCGCCTCGCCCGGCCGCTCCTGCCGCACCAGCACGGCGGCGCGGTTGCTGGCGATGCGCGGGTTGGTCGCCTCGATGCTTTCCGCCCGCTGGAGCAGCGCCAGCGCGCCCGAGAGATCGCCCAATCGGGTACTCAGCCGCGCCGCGGCAAGCAGCGCCTCGACGTCACGCGGGTTCTCGGCGAGCACGCGCATCTGCGTGGCGAGCGCGTCGGCATCGGGGTTGTGCGCCTGGACGATCTCGTTCTGCGCGAGCACCGGCGACGCACCCAGGAGCAGCGCCGACGCCAGCGCGCCGATGCCGAGATGTTTCTTGCTGATCATGTTGGGATAACCGCTAGCGGCGCGGCGCTGAACCGCCGCTGACCTGGGCGGGGTGGCCCGGCGAACCGTGCCACCCCCGCGCCTTACTGGTTGTTCTGGCTACGCAGGAACCGCGGGATGTCCAGCGGATCCTTGTCCTCTTCCTCGGTCGCCTTGGCGCCGCGCGAGGCCGAGGCCATCCGCTCGAACAGCGTGCCGCCGGTCTTCGGGCGCGGCCGGCTATCGGCATCGTCGCCGGTCAGCCAGCGACGGCGGCCAGCAGGGGCCTCTGCCGCGGGGGCCGGTGCCGGAGCAGGCGTGGGCGCCGGGGCCGGGACCATCGCGTCGACGCCGAGCAGCAATTCGTCCGAAGCCGGCGCCGGCGGCGTTGGCTCGGGTGCAGGGGCCGTGGCGACCGGCTCGGGGGCCGGCGCAGGCGCTTCCTCGGCGACCGGCGGCGGCGCCACCGGCTCCGGCGCAGCGGCGACCGGCGCAGGTGCTGCGACCGGCTCCGGCGCAGCCGCGGCCGTGGTGCGGCGCGGAGTCGAGAAGGAGAAGACGCGCGGCTGCTCGGCCGGTGCGGCCGGGCGGTTCTCGACATTCGCGTCGATGCCGGTGGCGACCACCGACACGCGGATGCGGCCTTCCAGCTCCGGGTTGAACGCCGAGCCCCAGATGATGTTCGCGTCCGGATCGACCAGCTCGCGGATATGGTTGGCGGCCTCGTCGACCTCGAGCAGGCGCATGTCCTCGCCGCCGGTGATCGAGACGATCACACCCTTGGCGCCGTTCATCGAAACGCCGTCGAGCAGCGGGTTGGCGATCGCCTTCTGGGCGGCGATCAGCGCGCGGTCGTCGCCGTCCGCCTCGCCGGTGCCCATCATCGCCTTGCCCATCTCCTGCATCACCGAACGCACGTCAGCGAAGTCGAGGTTGATCAGGCCGGGCATCACCATCAGGTCGGTGATGCCGCGCACGCCCTGCTGCAGCACCTCGTCGGCCATCTCGAACGCTTCCTTGAAGGTCGTGTTCGCATTGGCGATGAGGAAGAGGTTCTGGTTGGGGATGACGATCAGCGTATCGACATACTTCTGCAGTTCCTCGATGCCCGCCTCGGCCGATTGCGCGCGGCGCTTGCCTTCGAAGGCGAACGGCTTGGTGACGACGCCCACGGTCAGGATGCCCATGTCGCGCGCCGCCTTGGCGATCACCGGCGCCGCACCGGTGCCGGTGCCGCCACCCATGCCGGCGGCGATGAAGCACATATGCGCGCCTTCGAGCGACTGCTGGACCTGCTCGATCGTCTCTTCCGCGGCCGCACGGCCGATCTCGGGCCGCGAGCCGGCGCCCAGGCCCTGCGTGATCTTGGCGCCCAGCTGGATCCGCTGCGACGCGACCGACTGCTTCAGCGCCTGCGCATCGGTGTTGGCGACCAGGAACTCGACGCCCTGCACCTCGGCGCGGATCATGTTGGCGATGGCATTGCCGCCAGCGCCGCCAACCCCGATCACCGCGATCTTCGGCGTCAGCTCGTCCACGTCGGGGGGAAGGAAATCGATACTCATTCTATGGTCTCCTGTGGCAGCGCATCGGCGACGCTGCACAACCTGAAATTCTTTTCTGCACGAACCGGGGCGATGACTCTAGCCACTAACACCCCGCCAGACGCTTTTCCTTAATAATTCGCCCGGAACGCCGCGATCAATCGCTGGAACAGCGCGCCCGGGCTCGCCCGCGTGACCATCTGGTGGCGGCTCGGCTCCAGCGTGCGAAGGTCGATCGGATCGGCCGCGGCGAACTGGGTGAGTCCCGCCAGCGTCGAGAAGGCAGGCCCGGCATGCGCGTTGGGCATGGCGAGCAGCCCGCGCGGACGCCCGACGCGCACGGCATTGCCCAGCGCCTGCTGGGCATAGTCGGCGATCCCCGCCAGCTCGGCGCCGCCGCCGGTCAGGACGATCTGGCGGCCCACCGGCTCCTGGAAATTGAGCTTCTTCAGCTCCTTCTGGATTTCGGCGACCAGCCGCTCGAGCCGCTGGCGGATCACGGTGTTGAGCGCCGCCTTGGTGATGCGCGGCCCCTCCACGCCCTCCTCGGTCGTCGCCGGCACGACATCGATCGTCTCGCGATTGTCGCGCGGAGAGAGGTTGGCCGAGCCGTGGAAGCACTTGGTACGCTCGGCCCAGGCGCGCGCGGTGCCGAAGGCGGCGGCGATGTCGTCGGTGATGTCGGCCGAGCCCATCGGGATCGAGGCCAAGCCGGCCAGCACGCCCTGCGCGAACACCGAGACGTTGGTCACCCCCGCGCCGATCTCGACCAGCGCGACGCCCAGCTCGCGCTCTTCCTCGGTGAGGCAGGCAAGGCCGGTGGCGACGGGTGCGGCGATGATCGAGCGGACCTCGAGATGCGCCGAACGCACGCACAGATCGAGATTGCGGACCGGCGAGCCTTCGGTGGTGACGACATGCACGTCGACGCCGAGCCGATCGGCATGCAGCCCCAGCGGCCGCTTGACGCCGCCCAGCCCGTCCACCGTGTAGCGGGTCGGCTGCGCGTGGAGCACCATCCGTCCCTGCGGGTCGATCGCGCCGCGCCCGGCCTTGAGCAGATCGTCGATATCGGCCTGCTCGACGCGGTGGCCGCCCAGATCCGCCTCGACCTTGACGACGCTGGAAACCAGCCCGCCCGCCGAGAAGCTGACCCACACATCCTCGATGTTGAACCCGGCGATGCGTTCGGCCTGCTCCACCGCCTCGCGGATCGCAATCTCGGTCGCGTGCATGTCGGCGACATAGCCGCGCTTCACGCCCCGGCTCTCGCGCTGGCCGGTGCCGAGCACGATCAGATTGCCCTCGTCGGTCCGCTGCGCGATCAGCGCCGAAACCTTCGACGATCCCACGTCGAGCGCGGTGACGAGCCCTTCAGGTGCACCCTTCGCCATCAGCCTTCCCCCTTGCCGGTGCCCGCCGGCGGCGTCGTCGTCGTTGTTGCTGGCAGCGGCGTTGCCGTCGGCACCGGGGCTACCGGCGGCGGCGGCTCGATCACGCCCTGCCGACGCACAACCAACTTGTTTGCGTCGCGCATGTCAAATCCGACATAACCCCGACCGAGCAGCCGCTGCGTGCCGTCGATCGCGACGAACTTCTTGAGCGCGGCGATCGCCTCGTCGTCGCCCTCGGGCAGCTGCAGCTTCTCGCCGGAGGTGAAGAAGATATCCCAGCGGCGATTGCCTACCCAGCTCGTGGCCTTGACCAGCGGCTTGAGGCCCGGCTGCGTTTCCAGCAGATGCTTGCGCGCCGCCTCCTGGGCGTTGGCGCCCTCGCCGATCAGCAGCGGAAGGTCCGGCATCGCCTCGGGCGAGACCGGCTCCAGCGGCACGCCCGAGGCGTCGATCAGCATCAGCTGGCCGTGATTCTGCCAGATCGCCGCCGGTGTCCGCTCCTCGATCGCGATGTGCAGCGTCGACGGCAGGCGCCGCGAGACGCGCGCGTCCTTCACCCAGGGGAATTTGAGCAGCCGCTGCCGCACGTCTTCCAGGTTGACCAGCGGCATCGCGCGCGAATCCTGGTCGAGCACCTGCTCATAGACGGTGGCGCGGTCCATCCGCTTCAAACCGTCGATCTGGATCTCGTCGACCTTGAGACCGGCATCGCCCACCGCCTGCGCGACGCCGACGCCGATCATCTGCGGTACGCCGGCCAGGACGCCGATGGTCAGCACCACCGCGCCGACCGCACCGACGATGCTCCACGTCACGATTTTGTGCAGCGTCTCGGGGCTCAGCGGGATGCCCGCGATCGCCTGGTCGAGCACGCCCGCCCGCTGCGGCCGGCGCGCGGTGCCGCGCGGCTTCGGCTTGTCGCCGCGCCGGGTGGTCGCGCGCTGCGCTTGGGCGGGCCTGCGGCTCACAATGCCTCCTCGACGATCCGTTGCACCAGGCTAGCATAGTCGATGCCCAGATGGCGCGCCTGTTCGGGCACCAGGCTGAGCGGGGTCATGCCGGGCTGGGTGTTGACCTCGAGCAGGAACAGCCCGTCGACGCCCTGCGTGTCGTCCCAGCGGAAATCGGCGCGCGAGGCGCCCTTGCAGCCGAGCAGCCGGTGCGCATCGAGCGCGATCCGCTTGCACGCCTCGGCGACGTCGTCCGGGATCTGCGCCGGGAAGACGTGTTCGGTCAGGCCGTCGGTGTACTTGGCGTCATAGTCGTAGAAGCCGTTCTTGGGCTTGAGCTCGGTCACGCCCAGCGCCTGGTCGCCCAGCACGGCGGTGGTCAGCTCGCGGCCTCGGATGAACGGCTCGGCGAGCAATTCCTCGAACTCCTGCCAGGGCCCGCGGGCATCGGGGTGGATCGGGTTGCCGACGTTGCTTTCAGCGGTGACGATCGCCACGCCCACCGACGAGCCTTCGTTGACCGGCTTCAACACATAGGGCCGCGGCAGCGGGTCCTGCCGGTACAGCTCCTCGCGTGACACCATGCGACCGCCGGGCATGGGAATGCCGTGCGGCACCAGCGCCTGCTTGGTCAGCTGCTTGTCGATCGCGATCACCGAGGTGACCATGCCCGAGTGGGTATAGCGGATGCCCATCAGGTCGAGCATGCCCTGCACGCTGCCATCCTCGCCCGGCGTGCCGTGCAGGGCGTTGAACACGACGTCAGGCTTGGCCTCGGCGAGCTTGGCCGCGACGCCGCGGTCCATGTCGATCCGGGTAACGCGGTGGCCGAGGCTCTCCAGCGCATCGGCGACGCCATTGCCCGACATCAGCGACACGTCACGCTCGGCCGACCAGCCGCCCATCAGCACGGCGATGTGGAGGGGGCTCACCACCGGGCGCCTCCCATACATTCCTCCCCGGTACGGGGAGGGGGACCATCGCCGAAGGCGATGGTGGAGGGGCCGCACCGAAGGTGCGGAAGACGGCGAGTGCAGGCCATACCGCCGCTGAAGCGGCGGCCCCTCCACCACGCGGCGGCGCCGCGCGGTCCCCCTCCCCGTTCCGGGGAGGAATGAGAGTAATCAACCCAAGAACTCACTTCGCCACTCCCACGCGCTGAATCTCCCACTCCAGTTCCACGCCGGACCGCGCCTTGACCCGCGCGCGGACGTCCTCGCCCAGCGCCTCGATGTCGGCGCTGGTCGCTTCCCCTAAGTTGAGGAGGAAGTTGCAATGCTTCTCGCTGACCTGCGCGTCGCCGCGGCGCAGGCCCCGGCAGCCGGCCGCATCGACCAGCGCCCAGGCCTTGTGGCCCTCCGGGTTCTTGAAGGTCGAGCCACCGGTCTTCGAGCGCAGCGGCTGCGATTCCTCGCGCGCGGCGGCGATGCGGTCCATCTCTGCCTGGATCTCCTCCGAAGGCTTGGGGACGCCGCGGAAGGTGGCGCTGACTACGATGGCACCTTCGGGCAGATTGCTGTGGCGATAGGTATAGCCGAGATCGGCATTGGCCAGCACGCGGCGCTCGCCCGAACGGAGCACGACCTCGCATTCGACCAGGATGTCGCAGGTCTCGCGGCCATAGGCGCCGCCGTTCATCCGCACGAACCCGCCGACGGTGCCGGGGATCGAGCGCAGGAACTCGATACCGCCGATGCCCCAGTCGCGCGCTTTGGAGGAAACGAGGATGCCCGAGGACCCGCCGCCGCAGCGCAGGGTCGTGCCGTCGAGCTGCTCGACCGCGGCGAAGGCCTTGCCGAGACGGATGACCACACCGGGCACGCCGCCGTCGCGCACGATCATGTTTGAGCCAAGGCCGAGGCCCATCACCGGGGTGGCGGGGTCGAGCGCGGCGAGGAAGGCGGCGAGGTCGTCGGCATCGGCGGGCTCGAACAACCACTCCGCCGCGCCGCCGCTTTTGAACCACACGAGCGGTGCAAGCGGGGCGTTCGGCGTGAGCTTGCCGCGAGCCTGAAGCAAGTTCGACATTATAGCCCCTCCCCTTCAGGGGAGGGGTTGGGGGTGGGGCATGACAGCGAGGCGAGTCCCCCGCTCAAGGCGGAGTCCCCCACCCCAACCCCTCCCCTGAAAGGGAGGGGCTTAAGAAGAACCGCCAAGCTCACGCATCCCCCCGCGCAGCCGCGATCGCCGGCGCAAGACCCGCCGCCCATTTAGTGATGTCGCCCGCGCCCAGGCACACCACCATGTCGCCCTCGCGCACCACGCCGCCCAGCGCATGCGCCAGCGCCGTCGCATCCGTTACCGAAGCCACCGCCCGGTGCCCGCGACGGGATACGTTCTCGACCAGCGCATCGGCATGGACGCCCTCGATCGGCGCCTCGCCCGCCGGATAGACGGGGGCCACATACACCATGTCCGCGTCGTTGAACGCCTGCGCGAACTCGTCCATCAGGTTGCCCAGCCGCGAATAACGGTGCGGCTGTACCACAGCAATCACCCTGCCGCGGGTGCTCTCGCGCGCCGCCGCCAGCACCGCGCGGATTTCCACCGGGTGGTGCCCGTAATCGTCGATGATCGCCGCCCCCGCGACTTCGCCCACCTTGGTGAAGCGCCGCTTGACCCCGCCGAACTTGGCGAAGCCCTGCTGGATCGTCGCATCGGGAATGCCGAGCTCCAGCGCCACGCCGATCGCCGCCAGCGCATTCTGGACATTGTGGCGGCCGGGCATCGGCAGCTCGATATTCTCGATCGAACGCGTCGTCCCGTCGCGGTGGCGGATGATCGCCTCGAAGCGGTTACCTCCGGCATGCGGCGTCACGTTCACCCCGCGCACATCGGCGCTGGCGGCAAAGCCATAGGTGACGATCCGCCGATCACGAACGCGCGGGATCAGCGCCTGCACTTCCGGGTGATCGAGGCACAGCAGCGCCGCGCCGTAGAAAGGCACATTCTCGACGAACTCGACGAACGCCGCCTTCACCTTCTCGAACGAGCCGTAATGGTCGAGATGCTCGGGATCGATGTTGGTGACGATCGCATAGGTGCCGTCGAGCCGCAGGAAGCTGCCGTCGCTCTCATCGGCCTCGACCACCATCCAGTCGCTGTCGCCCAATCTCGCATTGGAGCCGTACTGGTTGATGATCCCGCCGTTGATCACGGTCGGGTCCACCCCGCCCGCATCGAGCAGCGCGGCGACCATCGAGGTCGTCGTCGTCTTGCCGTGGGTGCCCGCCACCGCGATGGTGGACTTGAGCCGCATCAGCTCGGCGAGCATCTCGGCGCGGCGCACCACGGGGATGCGGTTCTGATAGGCGGCTTCCACCTCGGGGTTGGTCCGCACGATCGCGGTGGAGACCACCACCACCGCCGCCTCGCCCAGATTCTCGGCGGCATGGCCGATCGTAACGGGAATCCCCCGGTCGCGCAGACCCTGCACGACATAGGAATCCGCCACGTCCGAGCCCTGCACCTTGTAGCCGAGATTGTGCATCACCTCGGCAATGCCCGACATGCCGATGCCGCCGATGCCGACGAAGTGAATGGTACCGATGTCGGTGGCGACGCCTTTCATGCGCCCAGATCCTTACGCAAAAGCTGGCCTTCCGTTGTTTGCCTTCTGCACCTTGCCCACCGGGGCCTTGGGTGCGTGGATCGATTCGACGAGGTCCGCCAGGTCGCGCACCGCATCGGGGCGGCCAACACCGCGCGCACGCGCCGCCGCATTCTCCAGCGCCTTGGTGTCGAGCCCCAGCTTCTGCATCTGCTTGGCGAGTTCCTGCGCGGTGAAGGCGCGCTGCGGGATCGTCCGCGCGCCGCCCGCCTCGGTGATCTCGCGGGCGTTCGCCGTCTGGTGATCGTCGGTAGCGCTGGGCAGCGGCACCAGGATCGCAGGACGTCCGGCGGCAGTCAGCTCGGCGATGGTCGAGGCCCCTGCCCGTGCGATCACCAGATGCGCCCAGGCGAGCCGTTCGGGCATGTCGGGCAGATAGGTCGCGACCTCGGCGGGGATCTCGTGCTCCTGATATTTGGCGCGAACCATCTCGATGTCCTCGATGCGCGCCTGGTGGGTCACCTGCAGCCGCCGGCGGAAATGCACCGGCAGCAGCGCGAGCCCGTCGGGCACCACCTGGCTGAGGATCGACGCGCCCTGGCTGCCGCCGGTGACCAGCACGCGGAACAACCCGTCTTCCTCGAGCATCGGATAGGGCTTGGCGCGCAGTGCCAGCACCGCTTCGCGCACCGGATTGCCGGTAAGGTGGGTCTTGACCTCCCAGTCGGGCTTCATCCGCTCGACCTGCGCATAGGAGGTCGCGATCGCCGCTACCCGCCCCGCGACCAGCCGGTTGACCCGACCCAGCACCGCATTCTGCTCGTGGATCACGGTGGGAATGCGCGCGCTGAATGCCGCCAGCAGCGACGGGAACGCGGGATAGCCGCCAAAGCCGATCACCGCGGCGGGGCGCAGCTGCTTGTAGAGCTTGCGCGCCATTGCCCGCCCGGCCATCATCTGCCGCGCCGCCTTGAGATAGCCGATCGGCCCGCCGCCCAGCCGCCCGGCGGGCAGCACATGCGTCTCGACGCCTTCGAACAGCCCGGGAAAGCGCACGCCGCGCTCGTCGCTGACCAGCGCCACCTGATGCCCGCGCCGTGCGAGCTCCACCGCCAGCGCGGCCGCGGGCACCATGTGCCCGCCGGTGCCACCGGCGGCGAGGACGTAACTACGGCGTTCGGTCATGCGGCTTTGCTCCAGCGGCCGGTATAGGGAGACCGCTTCAGATACGGGTTTCGGCGCGTGAAAGCGAGCAGCAGCCCATAGCCGATCGACAGCGCGATCATCGACGAGCCGCCATAGCTGATGAACGGCAGCGTCATGCCCTTCGATGGCGCGATGCCGGTGTTCACCGCCATGTTGATCAGCGCCTGCACGCCGAACTGCGAGGCGAGCCCGGCAGCCGCGAGAAGGCGGAACGGATCCTCCTCGTCGAGCAGCTTCATCAGCACGCGGACGACGATCGCGAGGTAGAGCAGGACGATCACCGCGCAGGCGATCAGCCCGAACTCCTCGCCGATCACCGAGAAGATATAGTCGGTGTGCGCCTCGGGCAGGCGGAACTTGATCTGGCCGCTGCCCGGCCCGGCGCCGAACAACCCGCCGGCGCTCAGCGTATCGTGCGCCATCTCGACCTGATAGCGATCGGCAAGCGCCGCTTCCTTGGTCGGGAACAGGAAATTGTCGATGCGGGTGCGCGCGGTGCCGTAGAACAGGTACGCCGCGACGACGCCGCCGATCGCCACCCCGCCCAGCGCGGCGATCGCGGCGGGCGAGATGCCGGACAGCATCAGCAGAATCACCCATACGGTGGAGAACAGGATGGTCTGGCCGAAATCCGGCTGGAGCATCAGCAATACCGCGATCAGCGCGGTCAGCGCGCCGGTCACCACCATCACCGGCAGTTCGGGATCCTTGGCGCGGAACGACAGGATCCAGGCGGTCGAGACGATGAACATGGGCTTGAGGAATTCGGACGGCTGCAGGTCCGAAATGCCGAGGCTGATCCAGCGCTTGGCGCCGTTCACCTCATGCCCGATGATCGGCAGCAGCATCATCAGGCCGAGGAACACCACCGCGCCGGCCAGCGACAGCCGCCGCGCCGCCGAGGTCGGCAGCATCGAGACGATGATCAGCACCGGCACGCAGATGCACACCCACATCAGCTGCCGCCAGAAATAATACATCGGCGGCACGATATGCGCCGCATCCGAATAGCGCCGCGCGGTGGCGGGCGAGGCGGCGGCGACCGCCACCAGCCCGATCGCGATCAGGAACAGCGGCAGGAACAGGAGCACGCGGTCCACTTCCCAGAACCACATGCCCGCGCGGGACTTGCTGGCGCGGCTCAACTGGTTGGAGATGCGCGGTAGGCCGCCCTTGTTCTCGTCCGCGTCTCCCGGCTGGCGGCTCACCCGAGCGCCTCCACCGCGGCACGAAAGGCATCGCCGCGTGCCTCGAAGTCACGGAACTGGTCGAACGAGGCGCAGGCCGGGGAGAGCAGCACGGCGTCGCCTGGCTCAGCATGGGCGGCGGCGGCGCGGACGGCGGCGTCCAGCGTGCCGGCCTGCTCGACGGGCATCTCGCCCTCTAGCAGGCCAGCGAACAGCGGCCCCGCCTCGCCGATCGTATAGGCGCGCACGACATGGCCGAAGCCGGGACGGCAGGCCTCCAGGCTGTCGGTCTTGGCGACGCCACCGAGGATCCAGTGGATGCGCGGGAACGCCGCGAGCGCGGGCGCCGTGGATTCCGGGTTGGTGGCCTTGCTGTCGTTGACGAACAGCACGCCGTTCCGCGTCGCGATCCGCTCCATCCGGTGTGGCAGGCCGGGGAAGGTCTCCAGCCCCTGGTCGATCACGGCGCGGTCGATGCCGAGCGCCTCGCAGGCGGCGATCGCGGCAAGCGCGTTCTGTGCGTTGTGCGGCCCCTGGAGGGCCGGCCAGCGCGACTGGTCCATGCACACGCCCGGCGCGATCTTAGTCACGTCCTCGGCGCGGTCGAACAGCGCGAATTGCCGGGCGATGGCGACCGAGGCGGCGTCGCCAATGCCGATCACGGCGGCATGGCCCTTGGACTGCATCGCGAACAGCCGCGCCTTGGACGCGGCATAGCCCTCGAACCCGTCATAGCGGTCGAGATGGTCGGGCGTGATGTTGAGCAGCACCGCGACGTCGCAGTCGAGGCTGTGGGTCAGGTCGATCTGGTAGCTCGACAGCTCCAGCACATAGACGCCGCCCGCGGGGAGCGGGTCCTGCCCCAGGATCGGCAGGCCGATATTGCCGCCAAGCCTGGCCGGGATGCCCGCGGTCTCGATGATGTGGTGGATCAGCGCGGTGGTGGTCGACTTGCCGTTGGTGCCGGTGATGCCGACCACGCGATGCGACGGCAGATCGGCGCGCGCCTGCGCGAACAGCTCGATGTCACCGATCAGCGGCACGCCCGCCGCGCGCGCATGCGGCGCGATCGGGTGGCGGTTGAGTGGCACGCCGGGGGAGACGACCATGCCGGCATAGCCGGTGAGATCGGATTCGAGGGGATCGCCTATCTTAAGCCCCTCCCCTTCAGGGGAGGGGTTGGGGTGGGGCATGGCCGATCCGGGCGCCGGATCGCTGGTGGAGAGTCCCCCCCCCCCCCCCCCCCCCCCCCC
>NZ_BCTR01000007.1 GCF_002091475.1 Sphingomonas azotifigens NBRC 15497 | reverse complement strand
GGCCGATCCGGGCGCCGGATCGCTGGTGGAGAGTCCCCCACCCCAACCCCTCCCCTGAAGGGGAGGGGCTTGTAGCAGCTCCAGCCGCTTGGCTTCATTACTATCCCACGCAAGCACGCTCGCCCCGCTCGCCACCAGCGCGCGCACGGTCGCTGCGCCCGAGCGTGCGAGCCCGAGTACCGCGAAGCGTTTGCCGCGCCAGGCGGGGCTGGTGATCACCGCAGCTTGAGCGTCGCGAGACCGGCCAGCGCCAGCACGAAGGCGATGATCCAGAAGCGAATCACCACGGTCGGCTCGGACCAGCCGAGCTGTTCGAAATGGTGGTGGATCGGCGCCATGCGGAACACGCGCTTGCCGGTGCGCTTGAAGAAGAACACCTGGATGATGACGCTCAGCGCCTCCATCACGAACAGGCCGCCGATGATGCCGAGCACCAGCTCATGGTGCGTCGTGACGGCGATCGTGCCGATCGCGCCGCCGAGCGCGAGGCTGCCGGTATCGCCCATGAACACCGCCGCCGGCGGCGCATTGAACCACAGAAAGGCGAGCCCCGCCCCGATCATCGCGCCGCAGAAGATGGCGAGGTCGCCCGCGCCATAGACGTGCGGGATGCCGAGATAGATCGCGTAGATCTTGTTGCCGGCGAGGTACGCGATCAGCATGAATGCCATGCCCGCGATCACCACCGGCATGGTCGCCAGGCCGTCGAGCCCGTCGGTCAGGTTCACCGCGTTGCCGAACGCCACGATCGTGAAAGCAGCAAACGCGATGTAGAAATAACCGAGATCGGGGTGCACCCAGCTGAAGAACGGCACGTAGAGTTGGGTGTTGCCCTGCGCAAAGATGATGATGCCGCTGGCGATGCCGGCAATGATGAACTCGCCGAGCAGCCGCACCTTGCCGGAGACGCCCGCGGTCTTCTGCTTCCGCACCTTGTCGTAATCGTCGAGGAAGCCAATCATGCCGAAGCCGAGCGTCACGAACATGCACGCCCACACATAGGCGTTGCGCAGGTCCATCCAGATCAGCAGCGCCAGCGTCAGGCTGGTCAGGATCATCAGCCCGCCCATCGTCGGCGTGCCGCGCTTGGCGAGGTGGCTCTGCGGCCCGTCGGTGCGGATCGGCTGGCCCTTGCCCTGGCGCAGCCGCAGCCAGCCGATGAACTTGGGCCCGATCAGCAGCCCGATCAGCAGCGCGGTCGCCACCGCCCCGCCGGTGCGGAACGACAGGTACCGGAAGAGATTGAGGACGCCGGGGAAGCCCAGCTGCTCCGCGATCAGATAGAGCATGTTTGCCTTTCCGCCAGCGCCGCGACGATCGTCGCCAGCCGCACGCCGTTCGACCCTTTGATGAGAACCGCGTCGCCCGGCGCGAGCAGGGAGTCCAGCTCGGCCTTCGCAGCTGCGGCATCGGCCACATGGACGAAATCCAGCCGTCCCTCAAGCGCAGCGGCCAGCGGGGCCATCGCTTCGCCCACCAAAATGGCACGGCTCACCCCGGCCTCGGCAATGGGGTCGGCGAGTTCGGCGTGGAGCGCGTCCGAATACGTGCCGAGCTCGCGCATCTCGCCGAGCACCGCGAGCCTGCGGCCGGGCTCGGCGGCGAGTACCTTCAGCGTCGCGCGCATCGAGCTTGGGTTGGCGTTGTAGCTTTCGTCGATCACCAGTGCGGTGCCGTCGGCGACGGGCACGGTCATCCGCGCGCCGCGCCCGGCCAGCCCGCCCAGTTCGGCGAGCGCAAGGCCGGCAACTTCGAGATCGCCGCCCACCGCGTCGACGGCCGCGAGGATCGCCATCGCGTTCGACACCCAATGCTCGCCCGGCTGGGAAATGGTGAAGCTGAGCTCGCGATCGCCGAAACGCGCCATCACGAAGGTGCCCCCGCTGCGCGCGCGCATCGTCTCGACCGCACGATAGTCGGCGCCTTCGCCCAGGCCGAAGGTGACGATCTCAGCGGCATGGGGCCGCGCGGCCTCCAGCAGACGGTCGCGATAGGGGCTGTCGAACGGCACGATCGCGGTGCCGCCGGGCTCCAGCCCCTGGAAGATCTCGCCCTTGGCGTCGGCGATCGCCTCGACGCTGTCGAAGAAGCCGAGGTGCGCGGGCGCGATCGCAGTGACGATCGCGACGTGCGGGCGCACCAGCCGGGTCAGCTGCGCGAGTTCGCCGGCATGATTCATGCCCATCTCGAACACGCCGTAGCGCATTTCGCGCGGCATGCGGGCGAGGCTGAGCGGCACGCCGGTATGGTTGTTGTAGCTCTTCACCGAGCGATGCGCACAGCCCGGATCGATCCGGTCGAGCGCCGCGAACAGCGCTTCCTTGGTGCCGGTCTTGCCGACCGAGCCGGTGACGCCGAGGATCTTGGCGGAAGAACGCTTGCGGGAAGCCGCGCCGAGCGCGTTCAGCGCTGCAGTCGTGTCGGCCACTTGGACGCTCGGAAAGTCGGTAGCGTCCGACACCACCGCTCCCGCCGCACCTTGCGCAAAGGCCTGGTCGAGGAAGCAATGGCCGTCGGTGCTCTCGCCCTTGAGCGCGAGGAACAGGTCGCCCGGGCCGACCTCGCGGGAGTCGAAGGCGACGCCGGAGACGGCGAAGTCGGCGGAGGCGGTGCCCTGCGTCGCGGCAGCGATTTCCGCGGAGGTCCAAAGCATCGAACTCATCGCTCCCCTCCCGCTTGCGGGAGGGGTCGGGGGAGGGGCTGGAATGGAAAGCGGAGGGAAGACGCAACGGCCATCCCCTCCCCTAACCCCTCCCGCAGGCGGGAGGGGGATTTAAGAAGGCGCCCCCTCACGCCGCGCACTCCCGCGCTACCGCGACATCGTCGAACGGCAGCACCATCTCGCCCACGATCTGCCCCTGCTCATGCCCCTTGCCGGCAACCAGCACGATGTCGTGCGGCTCGGCCATTGCGATCGCCGCGGCAATCGCCGCGCGGCGGTCGCCGATCTCGGTGGCCTCAGGCGCACCCTTGAGGATGGCGCGGCGGATCTCGGCCGGATCCTCGGTGCGCGGGTTGTCGTCGGTGACGATCGCCACGTCCGCACCCGCGGCCGCCACCTGTCCCATCAACTCGCGCTTGCCGGGATCGCGGTCGCCGCCGGCGCCGAACACCAGGATCAGCCGGCCCTCGGTATGCGGCTTCAGCGCCGCGATCGCCGCCTCGAGTGCATCGGGCGTGTGCGCATAATCGACATAGACCGGCGCGCCATTGGCGGCGATCACCGCGCGCTCCAGCCGGCCGCGCACCGGCTGCAGCCGCGCGCAATTGGCGAGCGTCGCGGCCACGTCGCCACCGGTCGCGATCACCAACCCCGCCGCGGTCAGCGCGTTCGCGGCCTGATAGGCGCCGATCAGCGGCAGCTTGACGGTGTGGAGCTTGTCCTCCGCCTCGATCTCCAGCGTCTGGCCGAGCAGCGAGGGCGTGCGCGACACCAGCCGCAACGTCTTGCCATGTTCGCCGACGGTGATCAGCCGGTTGCCGCGCATCCTGGCGAGGTCCTCGACTTGCGGCGCGTGCGGGTCATCTGCCCACACCACCGCGGTACCATCCTCGGCCAGCACCTCGGCGAAGAGGCGCATCTTGGCGGTGAAATAGGTCGCCATGTCGCCGTGATAATCGAGGTGATCGCGGCTGAGATTGGTGAACGCCGCCGCGCGCACCGGCAACCCTTCGGTGCGATACTGCGACAGCCCGTGCGACGAGGCTTCGAAGGCGACATGCGTCACGCCCTCGCGCGCCAGCCCGGCGACGTTCGACAGGAAGGTGACGATATCCGGCGTGGTGAGACCCGTCGAGACACGCTCGTCCGCGGTGGTCACGCCCAGCGTGCCGATCGAGGCCGCATGGAAGCCCGCCATCCGCCACAGCTGGCGCGTCATCTCGACGGTGGAGGTCTTGCCGTTGGTGCCGGTCACCGCCGCGGTCACCGCCGGGAACGGCGCGAAGAACCGCGAGGCGAGATTGGCGAAACGGGCGCGCGGATTGGAATCGGCGATATGCAGCGCGCCCTCCACCTTCGCCTCAGGCCGCGCCACCACCGCGATCGCGCCAGCCTGCACGGCGGCACCGATGAAATCCTCGCCGTTCACCCGCGCGCCTTCGAACGCGCCGAAGATGGTGCCCGGCGCCACCTTGCGGTGGTCGATCGCGAAGCCGGTGACGATCGCGTCTTGCGCCCCGCCGATCAATTGGCCCAGTTTCATTCGGCTGTCGCTTTCGGCTCCGGGGAACGATCGACCAGCGGCAGCAGCTCGCTTTCGTCGATATCCTTGGCGTTGTCGGGCGCGATGCCCAGCAGGGCGCCGGTCCGCGCGATCACGCGCGAGACGACCGGCGCGACGGTCCAGGCCGCGGTGGTGCGCGGCGTATTGGCATTGGCCTTGGGCGAGTCGAGCATGGCGACCACCACATAGCGCGGTGCGTCGACGGGGAAAGCCGCCGCGAAGGTGGAGACGTTGCGGTGATGGTCGTACCCGCCCTCGCTCGCCGCCTCCGCCGTGCCGGTCTTTCCCGCGACGCGGTAGCCCGGCGCCTCGCCCTTGCGGCCGGTGCCCTTGAGCACGATCAGCCGCAGCAGCTGGCGCATCCGGTAGCTGGTCGCTTCCTGGAGCACCCGTCTGCCCTGCGCGGGATGCGCGGCATCCACCTTCATCAGCGTCGCCGGGTGCCACACGCCGCCATTCACCATCGCGGCATAGGCGGCAGCGAGGTGCAGCGGGGTCACCGCGATGCCATGCCCATAGGCCGTGGTCATCACCGTGATCCGCCCCCAGTTGGCTGGCCAGAGCGGGCGCACCGCGCCGATCTCGATGCTCGGCCGCTGGTCGAAGCCGAGGCGGCGGAACATCGCCTGCATCTTCTCCGCCCCCAGCTCGTCGGCGATCCGCGCGGTGGCGATGTTCGACGAATAGATCAGCGTTTCCGGGATGTTGAGCCAGCGAAACTGCTCGTCGCCGCGATCGTCATGGATGGTGAAGCGCCCAACCTTCATCGGCACGGTGGCATCGAAACGCCGTGACATCGAGGTGATCGTGCCGGAATCGATCGCCGTCGCCACCGCGATCGGCTTGAAGGTCGAACCCAGCTCGTAGACGCTCTGCGTCACGTTGTTGCGCGGCGGCGGCCCGTTCAGCTGGTTGGGGTTGAAGCTGGGCAGCGAGGTCATCGCGACCACCTCGCCGGTATGCACGTCGAGCACCACCGCCGCGGCGCCGCGCGCCTGCAGATCGACCATCGCCCGGCCCAGCTCGCTTTCCAGCGCCGCCTGCACGCGGGCGTCGAGCGAGAGCGTCACCGGTTTGCCGCGCTGGGCGGGATCGGTCAGCCGCGTCTCCAGCACCTTCTCCATGCCGGTGACGCCGTGGCCCTTGTCGTCGAGATAGCCGAGCACATGCGCCGCCATGTCCGACTGCGGATAGAGCCGGTCGGTCTCGCGCTGGAACTCGATCGCCGGCTCGCCGAGCGCGTTCATCGCGTTCACCAGCTCCGGCAACGCCCGGCGCTTGAGGAAGGCAAAGCCGCTGCCGCTGTTCAGCAGCGCATAATATTGCGACTGGCTGCGCTCCGGGATCAGCTCGGCCAGCTTCTGCGCCAGCGCGGCCTTGTCGCCGATCACCTGATTGGGGTGGATCGCGATCGTCCAGGCATCGATGCTGCGCGCGAGCGGCGTGCCGTTGCGATCGACGATGTCGCCGCGCGCCGGCACCAGCGCGTTGGTCAGGTCGCGCGGGCTCGCCGGGCCGGCCGACAGCGCCAGAAAGGCAAGCTTGCCCAGGATCGCCAGCACGCCCGCGCCGAACAGGATGGCGAGGATCATCAGCCGCACATGCGCGACGGCGACGAGCGCCTCGCGCCCGCCGCCCGATCCACGCGCCCGTGCCGGAGGGGCGACGACGACGATCATCGCGGCGCCAGTTGCTCGCGCTTCGCCACCCGCCGCAGGTCGTTCATCGTCGCCGCGCTCAGCAGCCCGCGGTCGGGCGTCGCGAGCCGGGCGCGCTCCACCTTCTGCATCAGCTTGCCCAGATCCTGCGCGGGCTTGCTGTCCACCTGCGCCACGCGCACCACGGTGCTCGCTACGGGCTTGGCCGAAGGCGCCTTGATCGGGGCGGCCGCCGCCGTCGCGACCGGCGCTGCAGCCGGAGCGGGCTTGGTCGCCACCGGCGCCACCGCCGCGGTTTCCACCGGCCGCGTGCCCGTCGGGATCACCAGCACCGCGGTCTCGACCTTGGCGCCGGCCTCCGTCGGTGCCGCCGCCGCCGGCTGGTCGAGCGCTGCCAGCCCGCTGGCGCTCGCCAGATATTGCTGCGGCTGCGGGGCGTTCATCGCCAGCACATCGCCGTTCCAGCGTTCGATCTGCGCCATGTTCGCCCGCGTATCGAATTCGGTCTCCAGCGCGCGGATATCCTTGTGCGCGCTGATGATGGCGAGCTGCGTCGCCTTCAGCCGCGCGCGCTCGGACGCGCCGTGCGAGGTTACCATATAGCAGGTCGGCGCCACGACTGCGACGCACAGGAACCAGCCAAGCCCCCTGAAGCCATGCACTGCCATCACGCCACTCCCTCACCGGCCCACGGCGCCGCGCTCGTCCGCCGCGCCGCGCGCAGCGTTGCCGAGCGGGCACGCGGATTACGCGCCAACTCCGCCTCGCCAGGGCGCACGGCCTTGGCGGGCGTTTCAAAACTGGGTTCCGCCCGCGGCCCCACCGCCGGGCGATGCCGCGACCCCGCCGGCGTGCTACCGCTGCGCTCGCGGAAGAAGCGCTTGACCAGCCGGTCCTCGAGGCTGTGGAAGGTCACCACCACCAGCCGCCCGCCGGGCTTGAGCACGCGCTCGGCGGCGGCGAGCACGTCGGTCAGCTCGTCCAGCTCGCGGTTGATGTGGATGCGCACCGCCTGGAAGGTCCGCGTCGCGGGATCCTTCTTGTCGTGCGGGCGATGGCCGAGCGCGCGGCGCACCACTGCCGCCAGCTCCGAGGTGCGGGTAAGCGGCCGCGCCTCGACGATGAACTTCGCCACGCGCCGCGCCCGAGGTTCCTCGCCGAGCTGGAAGAGCACATCGGCGATCTCGCCTTCGTCGGCGCTGTTGAGCCAGTCGGCCGCGCTCATCCCCTCGCCCGCCATCCGCATGTCGAGCGGCCCGTCCTGCTGGAACGAGAAGCCGCGCTCGGCCTGGTCGAGCTGCATCGACGAGACGCCGATATCGAGCACGACGCCGTCGACCGGCGCCAGGCCGCGCGCCTCCAGCTCTTCGACGAGCCGGCTGAACGGTGCGTGGATGAGGTCGAGCTTGCCGCCGCTCTCCGCGACCAGCCGCGCGCCATTGGCGATCGCGGTGGGATCGCGGTCGAACGCCGCCACCGCCGCGCCGGACGTCAGCATCGCGCGCGTATAGCCGCCGGCACCGAAGGTACCGTCGACATGGCGCTCGCCGGGCACAATGGCGAGCGCGCCCAGCACTTCGTCGAGCAGCACGGGGATATGCGGGGCGTCGGTCACATCGCCCCCTTCTGCTGCATCAGGAACAGGCAGATTTCCTTGAGTTCGGGATCGGCGGTCTCGCTCGCCAGCAGCTCCTCGGGCGACCAGATCTCGAAGGTGTCGCCGCTGCCGACGAAGAAGGCCCATTTCTGGATCTTGGCCTTGGCCCGGAAGAAGGGCGGCAGCACGAACCGCCCGCTATCGTCGTACGGCGCCTTTTCGACCATGCCGAAGGCGCGACGCTTGGGCCGCACGCTCGGCTGTTCGCCCCGCTCGAGCGCCAACTGGTCGATCTTGTCGATGCGGTCGTACTTGGTCCGCGACCAGCCGGTGTCGTGCGCAGAGAGGCACGGATCCTCCGCATGCACCCCAATGACGATCTGGCGGACGTCGGCATTGCGCTCGGCAGCAGCGCGCAGGTCGGCGGGTATGGCGACGCGACCCTTCTGGTCGACCGCCTGGAGCGCAAATCCTTCGAAGAGCTCCCTGTGTGCCACGCCAAAACCCCGAGCCAGGCACGACTCTCCCGCCGCCGGAATCACGCGGACCGTGCCCCAGCTGGAGATGTTCAGGAGAAAGGGTTCGTGCCCCCCTTTAGTGTGTTCTTTTAATCACAATATAGGACGGGAGACAACGGGAGAGTTGGGGATTGCACGGGAATTTGAACCACCCAGCGCCACTGCTGGTCGCTTTTACGCCTGTTTACCGGCTTTGTTCTCTACAATGATCCGTTTTGTTCCGCCACGCTCCGCGAAAGTCCCTAGCTGGAAAGGAAAACAGCGCACGGCGTGCGCCGGCCGGCGTGTTCGCCGGTCGCGAAGCGAATTCCGCTAAGTATCTGAATTGTCAGGCTGATCGAAGGCGCACCGGCGACGGATGCAAACGCGTCCCGGAAAGTGGGGCAATTTCCCCGGCGATCCCCGAGCGACCGTCGCGGTGGGGCCCCCTCCCCGCGACCGCCGCGACTCCGCAGCGATCAGTTGCCGGCGGCGTCCTGGCGATGCGCCCGTTCGCGCGCCTTGGCGGCGCTGGCAGGGTCCGCCGGATCGGTGCTGGGCGCCACGCCCAGTTCGGCGAGCGGCTCGTCGCGCGTCCGGTCGGCGGCAACATTGTCGATTCCGGTCAGGTTGGCGACCACCGCCGCGTTCGATGCGCCGGCCGCACTCACCGGCGCCTCGCGGTTCACAGACGAGAAGACCACGAACGACAGCGCCATCAGCAGGATGACGGCGGCAAGGCCGGTCATGCCAACGCGAACGCGCTGCATGGCCTGGGCAGGATCCTGATGCGAACCGATTTTCATGACTGTGGCATAAATGTAACGCGCAAGCACACGTTTGTCGAGCGGTGCCTCAGGTTCGCGTTAACCATTCCGGCACGGTAAGCCCCTTCGACCGCAGCCAGTCGGCATTGTACAGCGTCGAAAGGTAGCGAAATCCGGTGTCGCACAGGATCGTCGCGACCCGCTTGCCGGGCCCGAGCGCCTTCGCCAGCCGCACCGCCCCCGCAACGTTGATGCCGGAGGACAGGCCGAGGCACAGCCCCTCCTCGGCGAGCAGCCGGCGCACCCAGGCGAGCCCCTCCTCGTCGGAGATGCGAAACTGGGTATCGATCGGCGCGCCTTCCAGATTGCCGGTGATCCGCCCCTGGCCGATTCCCTCGGCCACCGACGAGCCCTCGCTGCGCAGTTCGCCACAGGCATAATATTCGTAGAGCGCGGCGCCGTGCGGGTCGCTCAGCGCGATCGTCACCGTCTCGTCCTTGGCCTTCAGCCCCAGCCCCACGCCGGCGATGGTGCCGCCGGTGCCCGCCGCGCAGGTGAAGCCGTCGATCCGGCCCTCCATCTGCGTCCAGATCTCTTCCGCCGTACCGCAGATATGCGCCTTGCGGTTGGCGGTATTGTCGAACTGGTTGGCCCAGATCGCGTTCGGGGTTTCCTCGGCGATCCGCCGGCTGGTGTGGACGAAATGGCCGGGGTTCGAATAGGGCGCCGCCGGCACCAGCACGAGTTCGGCGCCGAGCGCGCGCAGCGTGTCCATCTTCTCGCGCGACTGGGTCTCGGGCATCACGATGATCGTGCGATAGCCCTTGGCATTGGCGACCAGCGCGAGGCCGATGCCGGTATTGCCCGCCGTCCCCTCGACGATCGTGCCGCCCGGCGCCAGGATGCCCTGTTCCTCGGCATCGTTGACGATGTAGAGCGCGGCGCGGTCCTTCACCGACGCGCCGGGATTGGCGAACTCGCACTTGGCGAAGATGTCGCAGCCGGTCTCGTCGCTGGGACCCTTCAGGCGAACCAGCGGCGTGTTGCCGATCAGCGCGAGCGTGTTCTGGGAAACGTGCATGGCGCGTAGATAGGAGCGTGCCCCGCCATCAGGCAAGCAAGCCTATCTATTCGGCGACGCCAGCCTGCTTCAGATGCGGCGTAAGCCGCCCGCCCAGCCAGAGGAAGAACATCCGGTAATCGGAGAAGAGCGACCAGAGCGGATAGGTGAAGGTCGCCGGCCGGTTGCGCTCGACGCCGAAATGCGCGCCCCAGGCGAAGCCATAGCCGGCGAGCGGCATGGCGATCAGCCACCAGCGATCGAGCAGCAGCCCCGCGGCCAGCGCGGCGAAGGTGAGCGCGGTGCCGAGATAATGCAGCCGGCGCGTCGCGGGCTTGGCGTGCTCGCGCAGGTAATGGGGCCAGAAGTCCCGATAGTGGGTGATCGTGCGGGCCATGGGGCGCGATGCTACGCCGGTTCATGCGCGGGGGGAAGACGGGCGAGACATCGCCGATCCGCGCCGCGCCCGTGCCTCACCCCACCTCCCGCACCAGCGTGCGCAACGCCTCGAGGTTCGCCTGGAAGGCCGCCTGGTCTTCGGGACGGTCGGAGTCGCGCAGCGTCTCCAGATCGGAACGGAGGCGCGCGATACGATCGACGGCGGCGTCGCGCTTTATGTCCTCGATCCGCGCGGCCAGCTCCGTGAGCTGGACAAAGGCCTTGTTGTCGGCGTGATCGGACTGTCGCTCGACCAGCACGCCGACGGCATCCAGCAGCTTGCCGATCTGCCGGCCATAGCTTTCCCGGGACAGGATGCGCTGCTCGGTCTGCGGCGCACGCGAGTTCTGGTCGTTGATGATGACGTTGCCGAACGACCAGCCCGGGTTGATCGACTGCCAGAGCTTCTGCGGCGCGAACGCAGCATTCATCCAGGAACTCCAGCTCTCCGCCAGGAAATCTCTAGTCGATGGTTGCGTCATCTCGGCTCCGATCGCGAAGATACGGGTTGGACGGGCACAGCATGAATGTTTGCCGACGGAAATTCCAGTACGCTCAGCCGGCGTGGAGTGGACTTATCAGCATGGCTCTGTCCTCGACGCATTACAGTCGCTAGGTGCCCGGCGTTCGTCGGACAGCAAAGCGGAGCGACTTACAAAGCTAATATCCAGCACTTGATTCGCCCCCAAGTGCAGGGCCATCATTGAGCCGCATATGGAGGCGACGGATGATCTCGATGTTGTTGACTGCGGCAGCTTTAGTGCAGGCTATCGAGGTGCAGAAAGGCGGGGTAGTCACGCCGTTGAAGCCCTTGCTCCCCCCGGTCAACTGGGTGACAGATGTCGACTACCCGCCAGATGCGAGCCACGAAGGCAAAGCTGGCAGGCTACATTATGTCCTCACCATCGACACGATGGGCAAGCCGGATGGCTGCCATGTCACGTTGACGTCCGGGTACGCGGAGCTGGATCAGTATACCTGCGCGATTCTCTTGAAGCGGGCAAAGTTCCACCCCGCGCTGGATGCAGCGGGCCATGCCATCCGCGCGACCTACTCCGGTTCGTTCGGGTGGCAGCTGCCCTACTATCCGAAGGCCCAGGAAATTCCGAGGATCGACCTCATCGTTGAGGTGGCAAAACTGCCGGCTGAATATACCGCACCCGCGCTGACGCGCGTGCATTTCGCGGCGACGGGCAAACCGGATGCATGCCGGGTCGAAGTGAGCAGCGGCAGTGCCGCGGTGGACAAGGTAGCGTGCGCGCAGGTTATGATTCAGGCGCCGGTGCCGACACAAGGTATTAGTGGAGGACCTACATACGACACGCGGATGGTCATGGTAACGTTCGAGTCCGCAAGCTCGAAGTGAGCGCATGCCGTCGCGTCCGCCCGTCACCCGTCACCAGAGACACGAACCGCCCCTCGCAAGTCAGCGATAATCTCTTGGCTCGCGGGCCCACGCCCAACGCTGACGGCGACCGCAAGAACTGAGCGTGAGCTGCCGGTCCGGCTGAAGTTCGGTCTGGATTCGGAGGTTTGATGGTCCCAGGAGCGCCATGCATGGCCCCACGTTGAGGGGCGCCTAGTTCTCGTGGGAAACGCGGGGCAGAATATCCGTTCGGGCGCGAACTATGACCGTTTCAACCAGCTAGTGCGACCAAATGCCCCCTTCCCGCGCCTCGGCCCAAGTCCTACACCGCCCCCGCATGCCCGATCGCAAGCACAGCTTCCCGCCCGTTGTCGCGCCCGATACCCGCCTGCTCGTGCTCGGCTCGCTGCCGGGCGAGCGGTCGCTGGCGGCGCGGCGTTATTACGCGCACCCGCAGAACCAGTTCTGGCAGCTGCTTTCCCCCGCCGCCGGCTGCGATCTTGCCGCGCTGTCCTATGATGCCCGGCTCGACGCGCTGCGTGCCGCGCGGATCGGGCTGTGGGACGTGGTCGCCAGCGCCACACGGCCCGGCAGCACCGACGCCGCGCTTCGCGACATTGCCCCGCACGACATCGCCGGGCTTGCCGCCACGCTGCCCGGTCTCCGCTGCATCGCCTTCAACGGTGCCACCGCGCATCGCCACGGGCTGCGCCAGCTCGGCGCGGCGGCCGATCGCTACACCGTCCTCGCGCTGCCATCCTCCAGCCCGCTCCACACCGTCGGCCTCGCCGCCAAAGCGCCCGCATGGGCGGCGCTGGCGCATTTTACAGCTGCAAACGCTTAGCAATAGCATGGCGCCGCCACCATGAATCCCACCGATCTGCGACTCAGTAGCAATACGGTATCGGGCCGGCGGCCTCCCTGCGCTATCCTGTATCCGCCATAGCCTTGCCATGCTGACGAGCAGCGACCTCCTCCGCCCGGGCCGTCAGGCCTGCGATGCGGGCGATGACGACAATGTCCATCGCCGTCTGCTCGAGCTACTCGCGGAGAGCGCGAGCGAATTGCTGCAAGCCGAAGACCTGGCCCCGGCGCTCGACAGCATCTTCGCGCGCATCCATGGCGAGGTGCGGCTCGACGTCTTCTTCCATTATGCCTTTGACGAACCCGGCCAGGCGCTGGACCTGGTCGCCTGGGGCGGGGTGCCGCCGGAGCGCATGATCCCGTGGCGGCGCGTCGGCATCAGCGACTCGGTCTGCAGCACCCTCGCGCGCGACCGGCGCGTGCTGATCGGTGAGCATATCCAGCAGTCGGAAGATCCGACGCACGCGACCGCACGCGCGATGGGGCTCCAGGCCTTTTACGGCACGCCGCTGCTCCACAAGAACCGGTTGCTCGGCACGCTCGCCTTTGGCCGGCGTTGCTGCCCGCGGTTCAGCGATACCGAGATCCGCTTCCTCCAGACGCTGTCCAGCTATGTCACGCTTGCCGATCATCGCATCGGCGTCGACCGCGAGCTGCGCCTTCGGCTGCAGGAGCGCGACCGCATGCTCGCCGAACGCGGCGCGATCGAGCAGCGGATGCTGGAGCTCACCCGGGCGAGCGCGCTCGGCTCGATCGCCGCGACGGTGGCGCACGAACTCAACCAGCCGCTCTCGGCCGCCGCCAATTACATGGCGGCCATCCGCCTGTCTCCGAGCAGTGACGAGCACGTGCGCGGGTTGAATGCCGCCGCCGAGCAGCAGTTGCAGCGGGCCGGCGAGATCATCCGGCGCATCCGCCGCATGGTGCATCACGGCGATCTCGTGCTCGAAGCCCGTCCCGTGACCGGCGTGCTCGAAGAGGCAATGCGCCTGGTGCGCGATGCCGCCCCACGGCCGCTGCCGCCGATGACGATCTCGGTCGCCCCCGATGCACGCTTCGCCAGATTCGACAATGTCCAGATCGTTCAGGTGCTGGCCAACCTGCTGCGCAACGCGAGCGAAGCGGCCCAGGATCTGCCGGGCGCCGCGATCTGGCTGCGCGCCGAGCCGCTGTCCGACACAGAGATCGTGCTGAAGGTGATCGATAACGGCCCAGGCATCGCCAGCGACAAGCGCGACCGCCTGTTCCAGCCCGGCCTCGCCCAGAGCGCGCCGGACAGCGGCACCGGACTTGGGCTGGGGCTCGCCATTTCGCGCCATTTGATCGAAGGCCATGGCGGTCGGATCTGGGCGGAGGAGACGCCCGGCGGCGGCGCCACCTTCGCCTTCACCCTGCCGGTGGCGGCGGCGCTGGACGCCGCCCGGGACGTGCCGCTGCCCGCCTAGTCGGCGTTGCCGCTGCCATTGTCGGGCACATAGGGCATGGCGAGCGCCTCGTTGTACATGTCGCGGTGGACCTGCTCCACGCTCTGCGGATGCGCACAGCCCTGCAGCGTCTGCGCACCGATCCGCAGTTCGGCGGTGAGCACCGCGCCCTCTGCGCAGGCACCGGGCCGCAGGGTGATCGTCACCGTCTCACCCTCCGGTGTCTGTGTCGGATACACGGCGGCGCCCTGCTGCATCCGCGGCGAGACCGGATAGAAGGGCATCTGCTTGGCCCCTTCCTGCTGGAACAGGATGCGGCCGGGGGCGAGATCGAGCGCCCAGTCGCGCCCCTCGCGCGGGCGGATCTGGAGCGGCGTCGACAGGTCCACCCCGCCCAGCATCGGCCCGCGCGCCACCGCCGCATTGGCGGGATCGTCGGCCTGGTTTTCGGTAGGCGTGCCCCCGCACGCTGCCAGCAGCGTCAGCGGCACCAGGGTCCAGCACAGGCTCGGTTTCATGCGCACTCTCCTCGTGCCGTTCCCCTGCGCAGTCGGCGTGCCGGGGTCAAGCAGGGTAAACAGCTCCCTTCCCGCGCCCTCGGCATCGCACCGGACTGGCTCGCGTTTCTGGAATCGCGCAACAATGCGTCTGTTTCGTTGCGTTGCACCATTGCGTGTAACCTTGTTACCCCTTTTCGCTTGACGATGATTACCGCCTGAGGAAAAGCACCCTACGCTATGAAAAACGCCTCCCCGATCGCTCTTTCCGCCGCGGCCCTGCTTTCGCTCGCCGCCTGCAACAACAAGCCTGAAGTGGTGGACAGCCGCGCGCCGGATCCGATGGCTTCGCAGCTTGCGAACGCCGCGCCGGTCGAAACGCCGCCGACGATCGAAAGCTCGGTGAGCTTCCGCTGCCAGCCGGGCAACACCCTGCTGTTCGTCGACTTCTTCAAGGAAGGCAAGATGGCCTCGCTGCGCGAGAAGAAGGATTCGATGAAGTCGGTCCTGCTGCACGCGCCGGAAGCCGGCAAGCCGTTCACCGCCGAGGGCGGCTACCAGATCGACGGCAACGCCAAGGCTGCCAAGATCACCCTGGCCGACGGCTCGACCCACAGCTGCAAGGCGTAAGCCTGCATCCCCCAACGAACCCAAAGCCCGGCGGCTATTTCCGCCGGGCTTTTTTCATGTCAGCTTGGCCTTAAGGGAGACGCACGTGGCGACGATCGCAATCTACAGCCTGAAGGGCGGCGTGGGGAAAACCACCCTGACGGTGAACCTTGGCTGGGCATCCGCGATCCGTTCGGCGCGCTGCACGCTGCTCTGGGACCTCGATCCCCAGGCCGCCGCCACCTATGTGCTCGGCGGCGATGCCCCGAACCGGCACCAGGCCCAGTCGATCTTCTCCAAGGATGTCGCCGCCGCCAAGCTGATCCGCGCCACTGCGATCGATCGGCTGGCGCTGCTCCCCGCCGACACCTCGCTGCGCCAGCTCGACCATCTCTTCCACGCGCTCGACAAGAAGAAGCGGCTGAGCAAGCTGCTCGAGGACCTCGCCGCCGATTTCGATCGCATCCTGCTCGATTGCCCACCGGGGCTTACCGAGACCAGCGAGCAGGTGATGCGCGCCGCCGATCTGATCGTGGTGCCGGTGGTCCCCTCGCCGCTGTCGCAGCGGGCGTTCGAGGAAGTTGCCGCGCACCTCGCCCAGCGCGGCGCCAAGGTGCCGCTGATGCCGGTCCACGCCATGGTCGATCGCCGCCGCAAGCTCCATGCCGAGGCGCTGGCGCAGCATCCCGACTGGCCGGTGATCCCGATGGCCAGCCTGATCGAATCGGTCGCTGCCCGGCGCGCGCCGGTCGGCGCGTTCGCACCCCGCAGCGCCGCTGCGCGCGCGTTCAACGAGGTGTGGCAGGCGATCGAACGATCGCTCGCCGCGCGCACTGGCTGATGGTGAAGCACCGCCGTACGCCCCCCAAGGACCTCGATCCGGCGCTGGTGCTGCGCGCCTATGCCATGGGCGTGTTCCCAATGGCCGATTCCCGCGACGCCGCCTCGGTCTATTGGGTGGAACCCAAGCTGCGCGGGGTGCTGCCGCTCGACCGCTTCCACCTCTCCCGCTCGCTGCGCAAGGTCGTGCTCGCCGATCGCTTCGAGGTCACGGTGGACCGCGACTTCGAGGGCATGATCCGGCTGTGCGCCGAATCCGCGCAGGACCGGCCCGATACCTGGATCAACGGCCCGATCGAGCGCGCCTTCCTCGCGCTGCACCGGCTCGGCCACGCCCATTCGATCGAATGCTGGGACGGCGACCGGCTCGCCGGCGGCCTGTACGGCCTCGCGCTGGGCCGCGCCTTTTTCGGCGAATCGATGGTCACACGGGTGCGCGATGCCTCGAAGGTCGCGCTTGCCCATCTCGTCGCGCGGCTGAAGGCGGGCGGCTTCTGCCTGCTCGACTGCCAGTTCATTACCGATCATCTCGCCTCGCTCGGCGCGATCGAGATCCCGCGTGATGCCTATGTCGCGTTGCTGGGCGAGGCGCTCGGCGATTCCACCGGCGCGGTCTCGTTGCCGCCCGCCGCCTCGGGCGATCTCTTCGCGCTCGATGCGCCGGGCGTGGACGCGGGCACGGTATCCGGGCCGCTGTCCCGGAAGGTCATCGCACAGCTTTTGGGCCACACATCGTAGATCGGGTGCTGGACGACGTTGAGCCCGGGCTGTTCCTTGTAGAGCCAGCCGGAGAAGACGCGGTGCCAGCGCTGATCCTCGCGCTGCACGTCCATCTGGACGAACGCGCCGGTGAGCCGGTCCTGCTCCCATGGCGCAGTGCGCTCGCAGGCGCGCAGCCGCACCGTCACCTGGCCGTCGATCCGCGCCGCCTGGCCGGGCTTGAGCGTGATGTCGCGCTCGACGCCGTTGCGCTTGTTGAGCACGCCCAGCACCGCGACGCGGTCGCGCATCGGGGTTGCCGCAGCTTCGACGGTGGCGTTGTCCGGGCCGACCGAGACCGTGTCGACGCCCTGGCTGTCGCCCGCGCCGGTGATGACCAGTTCGTCGCCGGCATTGTCGCCACCGGCAGCGCCATTGCCGCTCCCGCTACCCGAACAACCGGCCAGCGCGAGCGCGAGCAGCGCCGCCGCAGCCTTCATGCGTCGGGCGTCCAGGCCTCATAATCGCCGGTGGCCTTGGCGCGATGCGCACCCTTTTCGAGCGCGCCCGGCGGACGATAGGCCAGCTCGGTGCCGGTGTGATTCGGCTCGGCGGGCTTTTCCCAGGCGCGGACCGGCGGCAGCGACTCCTCGGGCGTACCGTCGATCTGATGCGCGAGCCAGCTGAACCATTCCGGCGGAATGCGGCTGGCGTCGTTGGATCCCTTGTAGATCACCCAGCGGCGCGGAATGCCGTTGGGATCGCGCCCGCCCTCGAAATAGAGGTTGCCGAGCGAATCCTCGCCGACGCGCTTCTTGCCGCGCAGTCCCATGCGAGTGCCGAACGTGGCGCCGTTCCACCAGGTGAAGATCGGAAAAGGAAGTCCCATGGCCCTGCCCGATACCGCCTAGCGCGCCGCTCGGCAACTCCCCTCCGAACCTGTTTGGGAATTCGACGGCGCCTTGCTGGCACCGGCATTCTGGTCGCCCGCGCAGCCGCCCGCAGCCTGGCGCGGAAGCATCGGCGCGGATCGACACACAAAAGAACCGCTACACCCGCCGCCACCACTCGCAGCGGGGCCTAGAGCGGCCGTTCGACCGCGACTGCCAGCGGGCCCTTCTCGCCCTCGACGATCCGCGCGCGCAGCGGCTGGCCGGGCTCCACTTCCTCCACACCGGCGCGGCGCAGCGTCTCCATATGAACGAAAATGTCAGCGGTGTCGCTGCCGCGCACCAGGAAACCATAGCCTTTGAGGCGGTTAAACCACTTTACCGACACCGGCTCGAACGGCCCCGCCTCGCCGATCAGCTTCAGTCGCTCCACACGCTCGGTGGGCCGCTTGGCCGGTTCGATCGCCGTGCTCAGGTCGATCGACAGCACGCTCTTGGCCTGCAGCCCGCGCTGGCGCTGCACCGCCACGCATTCCAGCCGCGCGCCTTCGGGTAGGCTGCGGCGGCCATGATCCTGGAGCACCGAGAAGTGGATCAGGATATCCCCGACGCTCGGATCGTCGGCGATCAGGAAACCGAAACCCCGCGTGACATCAAACCACTTGATGACACCGCGATAGACCCGCTCGTCCATCTCGGAATCGCCTTCGAACCGGACTTCACCTTCGCACGCGACCGGATAGTGTTCAGACGCTAGCTGTTGCTCAGCACGCATTATCGTTATCCCCCAAGCCAGCAACATTAACACAGCATTACCGTAAAGGGGAATCGCTTTGTGCGATCAGGAATGTCCCGCTTCGAGCGCGTCATCCGGATCCTCTCCCGGCTGCATGCGCAATATTCTATGCGCAAATTCAGGCGCATGCCCCGCCCGTAAAAATGCGGCGACTTGCTTTTTGTGAAGATCGCGATCCGCGACCGCAGCGGCAAAGGGTCCGAATCGGCGGCGACGTGCAAAAATGAGCGCGGCTTTGAACGCATCGGCCTCCACCGCCTCGGCAAGTTCGGCGCGATCCGCCTCGCCGATGCCGTCCTGGCGCAGCGCCATCGCCACCCGCCGCGCGCCCAAGCCGCGCCTTCCCAGCGACCGCACCCGCGCTTCGGCAAAGGCGCGATCGTCGACATAGCCGCGCTGCGCCATGCGTTCGGCGACGCCCATCGGGTCCGGCGCGCCCTCCCCCTCCCAGCCGTGCTCGCGCAGCTTGCGGGTGAGATAGGCCGCCAGTCGCGCGCGCGTGGTGGCGAAACGCTCGACATAGCGGAGCGCCAGCCGGTCGAGATCGGCGGTGGTCAGGGGCGGCTTGGAACGGGACGGTTCGGGCATGCGCCTTGATTGTGCCACACTGCCAACCGATTTTGAACGATACTGCGTAGCAGAGCCACTGCGGAAAACTGCGTTGTGGGGGCACAACGAACTGCTACCTCACAGGGGCATGAGAAAAAGAATGGTATTGGACGAAACGGGATCGCTCGAAACAGTGGATATGACAGCGCTTACGCCGACGCCCACCGAAGACCGTCTCCCGCGCCGTTTCGCTGATTTCGAAACGCTGGGTGCTGCGCTCGACTATGCGGCGCAGGGTGTGCGCGGACTGAACTTCCATGATGCGCGGGGCAAGCTGGTGCGGCCCTATCGCTTCGCCGAACTGCGCGAGGACGCGCTGGAGCAGGCGCGTCGCCTGGTCGCCGCCGGCATCCGCCCGCAGGATCGCATCGCGCTGATCGCGGAAACCGGCGCCGAGTTCGCCGCGCTGTTCTTCGGCGTGATCTATGCCGGCGCCTGGCCGGTGCCGCTGCCGCTGCCGACCAGCTTCGGCGGCGCGCAATCCTATATCGACCAGCTCCGCGTCCAGCTCGAAAGCTGCGACCCGACGCTGTTGATCTACCCGCCCGAAATCGGCGCGATGTGCGCCGAGGCCGCGCGGCTGACCAAGGTCGAGGCGACCGACTGGGCGGCGTTCGCCGAGCGCCCCGCCCCCGCAGCCGAGCTGCCCCAAGCGCAGTCCGACGACATCGCCTATCTGCAATATTCGAGCGGCTCGACGCGCTTCCCGCACGGTGTCGCGATCACCCACCATGCACTGCTCAACAACCTGGCGGCGCACAGCCACGGGATGGAGCTGGTCGATGCCGATCGCTGCATCTCCTGGCTGCCCTGGTACCATGACATGGGGCTGGTCGGCTGCTTCCTCTCGGTCGTCGCCAACCAGGTGTCGACCGATTACATGAAGACCGAGGATTTCGCCCGGCGCCCGCTCGCCTGGCTCGATCTGATCAGCCGAAACGAAGGCAACAGCATCTCCTACTCGCCGACCTTCGGCTACGACATCTGCGCGCGCCGCATGTCGAGCCAGACCAAGGCGAGCGACCGCTTCGACCTCAGCCGCTGGCGCATCGCCGGCAACGGCGCCGACATGATCCGCCCGGACGTGATGCAGCGCTTCGTCGACGCCTTCGCCGATGCGGGCTTCAAGGCCACCGCCTTCCTGCCGAGCTACGGCCTCGCCGAGGCGACGCTGGCGGTCTCGATCATGCCGCCGGGCGAGGGCATCCTGGTCGAGCTGGTCGAGGAGACGCAGCTCTCCGGCGGCACCGCCCGCGCAGACCGCCCGCAGCGCTACCGCGCCGTCGTCAACTGCGGCAAGCCGGTGCGCGACATGACCGTCGAGATCCGCGAGGAAGACGGCACGCCGCTCCCCGAGAAGGCGATCGGCAAGGTCTGGTGCAAGGGCCCGTCGGTGATGGTCGGCTATTTCCGCGACGAGGCCGCTACCGAGGCGTGCATGGTCGATGGCTGGCTCGACACCGGCGACATGGGCTACATGTCGGACGGCTATGTCTATATCGTCGGCCGCGCCAAGGACATGATCATCGTCAACGGCAAGAACCACTGGCCGCAGGACATCGAATGGGCGGTGGAGCAGCTGCCCGGCTTCAAGCAGGGCGACATCGCCGCCTTCGCGATCACCACGCCCGGTGGTGAGGAAACGCCGGCGGTGCTGGTCCAGTGCCGCACCTCGGACGAGCAGGAGCGGCTGCGCCTGCGCGACGAGATCCGCGAGCGCGTCCGTTCGGTCACCGGCATGAATTGCGTGGTCGAACTGGTGCCCCCGCGCACCCTGCCACGCACCAGCTCGGGCAAGCTCAGCCGCGCCAAGGCGCGCAACCTCTATCTGAACGGCGAGATCAAGCCCTACGCGCTCGCCGCGTGACGAACTGTCCGGCCGGTTCCCTGGGGGAGCCGGCCGACACCCTGCCGCGACACCGCCGCGACATCTCTGAAATGGATTCAATCCCGTCCATTTTCGCGCAGGCCTAACCACTCGCTAACCTCCCCTCGCTATGCCGCTCTGGTGCGTAGCTCACCCACAACGCCCCTGGTGCATCCGCACGTCGATCTTCGTGCCCTGCTCGGCCTGCGCGCCGCGGCCGACGGCGTCGATTGGCCGCGCATTCGAGCCTCCCAATTGCGCAGCGGTCGCCGGGCGATCCTGCTGTTCTTCTCGGCCCATGTCGCCGGCGCAGGGCTGGCGGGAATCGCGCTGGCGCCGCTGGCCCCAGAATGGCTGGTGCTCTGCTGGATGGCGCTGGTGCTGACCATCGCCGGCTGGGTAACGCTGTCGCGCCTGCGCTGGCGCGGCGATACCGCGCTCACCGCGACGGTTGGCGAGATTCGCCGCACCGCGCTCGAGGGTATCGCCATCGGACTCGCCTGGAGCGTCCTGCCCTTCGCGTTCGGCGCGCTCGCCAACGCCCGCGCCAATGTCGATATCTGGGGGGCGATCACGCTCGTGCTTACCGCCACCGCGATCACCACGGGCGCATTGCCGTTGCTCAGCCTCAGCTTCATCGCCCTGCTGGGCGCCGCCTGCGGGGTGACGCTGCTGCTTGTCGGCGCGCCGCTGCTCGCCGTCGGGGCAATTCTGCTCACCCTGCTGCTCGGCAGCGGCAGCCTCTCGCGCGGCCGTGTGCTGGTGCTGCTCCGCGCCAACCAGATGGCGCTCGTAGAGCGGGACCAGACCGTCAGCCTGTTGCTGCGCGAGTTCGAGGATGCCGGCTCCGACTGGCTGTGGGAAATCGATGCCCAGCGCCGCCTGATGCGCGCCAGCCCGCGCTTCGCCGTCTCGCTGGGCCTGGAGCCGGGCACGCTGTCAGGGATTCCGATCCTGCAGCTGCTCGCCGGGCCCGCCTGGGAGAACGGCATCTTCACCGCCGAGTTGCACGCGCTCGCCGAGAAGCTGAAGAGTCGCGAGCCCTTCGCCGATCTGCCGGTGCCGATCGAGATCGAGGGCGAACGCCGCTGGTGGCAGATGTCGGCAAGCCCCAAATTCGACGAACGCGGGGTTTTTGCCGGCTTCCGCGGCGTCAGCTCGGACGTGACCGAGCAGCGCCGCGCGACCGACCAGATCCACCGCATGGCGCGCTTCGACACGCTCACCGGCCTGCCCAACCGCCTCCACATCAACGAGTCGCTCGCCGCGGCGATGACCGAGGCCGACAAATGGGGCGCGCGCTGCGCGTTCATGATGATCGATCTCGATCGCTTCAAGGCGGTCAACGACACGCTCGGCCATCCGGTCGGCGACCGGCTGCTCCAGCGCGTCGCCGAGCGCCTGCGGCGGCTGGTCAGCGACAATGAGATGATCGGCCGGCTCGGCGGCGACGAATTCGCCGTCGTCGTCCGCGACGCCCGCGACAGCGCGCGCGTCGAGGCGCTCGCCCAGGCGATCATCGACACCGTCTCGCGCCCCTATGAGCTCGATCAGCACACGCTCTATATCGGTGCCTCGGTAGGCCTGGCGCTGGCGCCGCGCGACGGCCGCACCGCGGAAACGCTGGTGCGCTCCGCCGACCTCGCGCTCTATCGCTCGAAGGACAAGGGCGGCGGCGTGTTCCACGCCTATGAGCCACAGCTGCATATCGCCGCCGAGGAACGCCGGGTGCTCGAAATTGCCCTGCGCGCCGCGGTCGAACAGGGCCAGATGGACCTTGCCTATCAGCCCGTCGTCAACGCGCGCAGCGGCGGCTTGATCGGCTTCGAGGCGCTGTTGCGCTGGACCCATCCCGAGCTGGGAGTGATCCCGCCATCGAAGTTCATCCCGCTGGCCGAGGAAGCGCGGCTGATCGGCACGATCGGCGAATGGGTGCTGCGCACCGCCTGCCACGAGGCCGCGCGCTGGGAACAGCCCGCCCGGCTCGCGATCAACGTCAGCCCCGACCAGCTGCACAACCCGGCCTTCGCCACGCTGGTGGCGGAGACCCTGGCGGCCTCCGGCCTCCCGGCCGATCGGCTGGAACTCGAAGTGACCGAGAGCGTGTTCCTGCGCGAAGGCACCTCGGCGGTCGCCGTGCTCGAGCAGATCCTCGATCTCGGCGTGCGCCTCAGCCTCGACGATTTCGGCACCGGCTACTCCTCGCTCGGCTATCTCACCCATACCCGGTTCAGCTCGATCAAGATCGATCGCAGCTTCGTCCAGAGCGCCGCCCGCGGCACCCGCGAGGCGATCGCAATCATCCGCGCGGTCGTCGCGCTGGCCGATAGCCTGGGCATGGCGACGACCGCCGAGGGCGTTGAAACCGAACAGGAACATGAAATGGTGCAGGCGCTTGGCTGCACCCGTGCGCAGGGTTTCTACTTCGGCCGGCCGTTGCCCGTCCGCGAAGCGCGAATGATTGTGTCACGAAACGGTAACGAAACAAGCCGCGCCCGCGCGTGAGTTTGCGCGGTCGTTCCCACTACGAGACATAACCCCTTTTTTTTATTGGAACTTTGGGAACCCTTCGCGGGTCTCGCCTGCACTGCAATGGTTCACTTGCCGTTAAGGGAGACACCCCCGTATGTACCGTTCGATCCTGACCGCAGCGCTGGGCGCTGCGGCGTTCCTCTCTGTCGCGCCCGCTCAGGCCGCAACCTATTTCGGCCCCGCCGACATGAAGACCTCGACCGCCGCTGATGGCACGATGTCGACCAGCTTCGGCCAGTCGGGCATCACCGCCGGCAACTTCACCCATATCTACCAGTTCACCCTGCCGGAGAACGGCAAGGCGAGCGGATCGATCATCACCAGCGCGGTGACGTTCGAGGGCCCGACCGATCTCGACCTGACCTCGGTATTCTTCAACGGGGTCAAGCTCACCGGCTTGTTCGGTGGCGGCGTCAACGAGTTCGTGTTCGCCAATGCGGTGCCGATCAAGGCGGGCGTGCTGAACGAGATCACCATCAACGGGTTCTCGCGCGGCAACGGTTCCTATGGCGGCCAGGGCGTGTTCGCGCCGGCCGGCGTGCCCGAACCGGCAGCCTGGGGCATGATGATCGGCGGCTTCGCGCTCGCCGGTGGGGCGCTCCGCCGCACGCGCCGTACCCGCGTCACCTACGCGAACGCCTAAAACAAAAACACTGCGCGCCATTGCAGGACAGGCGCCGTCGCGGACCCCCGCGGCGGCGCTTTTTCCTGGGCCCGCAAAATCCGCCCGGCCGCGCATCTTCGCGCTTGCTCCAGCCCCATTCGGCGGACTCAAGCTGGTGACATTACATATTGCCGCCGTTCGCCCCAGGCGCAGTCTGCGCGGACCTCAAGGCCCGGCAGGAACTGGCATGAACAGGCGGACATTGCTGATCGGTGCGGGAAGCGCGATTGCCGGGGCTGGCGCGGGGATCGGTCTTGCCGCTCACGACATCGGGTCCATGGAGGCATATGCGGCCGAAGCTGCCAGGCAGCGTGCGCCGCTGGGCACGTCTCCCGATCTGGCCGACCTCCTCCGATATGCCACCCTCGCTGCCAACAGCCACAACACGCAGCCGTGGCGCTTCCGAACGGCCCCGCGCTCGATCCACATCCTGCCCGACCTGACCCGCCGCACCCCGGCGGTCGACCCGGACGACCACCATCTCTTCGTCAGCCTAGGGTGTGCGGCCGAAAATCTGAAGATCGCCGCGCACGCCAGCGGGCGCCCCGGCGAACTGGTCGTGGAGTCGGACGGGAACGCTATCCGCTACGCCTTCAGATCCGGCACGCCGGGTGCCGCCGCGCTGGCGGCCGCCATCTCGCGACGCCAGTCGACCCGCGCAGTCTACGACGGCCGTTCCATCGCACCGGCGACGCTTTCGCGGCTCGCTGCGGCGAGCGACATTCCGGGGGTCAGCCTTATCCTGCTGACCGAGCGGGCCCGCATCGATCAGGTGCGCGACCTCGTGCTCGCCGGCAACAGCGCGCAGATCGCCGACCCCGCGTTCATGCGCGAGTTGCGGCAGTGGCTGCGGTTCAATCCGCGCAGCGCGCTGGCGGCGCGGGACGGGCTATTCTCCGCGGCGAGCGGAAATCCGATCCTGCCCACCTGGTTGGGCCGCCCCGCGCTCGACTGCTTCTTCACCGCAAAGGCCGAAAACGACAAATATGCCCGGCAGATCGCCTCTTCGGCGGGGTTGGCGATCTTCGTGGGAGACCGAGCGGACAAGGATCACTGGATTCGGGTCGGTCGCGCGTGCCAGCGATTCGCCCTCACTGCCACCAGCCTCGGCCTCAAGCACGCCTTCCTGAACCAGCCGGTCGAAGTCGCCGGCGTCCGGTCCGAACTGGCAAAGTTGCTTGGAGCACCGGATAGCCGCCCGGATCTCGTGATGCGATTCGGCTATGGGCGCGCGCTACCCTATTCCTTGCGGCGGCCGGTGAAAGCGATCGTCGAATAGGTCAGCGCGAGGTGAGCCGCGCTACACCGTCAAGACCATCGTCCCGATCCCCGGATCGGTCCGGCTCGGGCGCCCGGTTTCGACATGGCCGGCGACGCGCGCGCGCCATCGCGCATCGCCATCGTGCGACAGCCGGAACGCGTACCAATGGTCGCTCGCGGAGAGGTCGAGCACCAGCCGCGCTTCGCCGCCGGGTGCAAGCGGGACGACGCTGCGGCCTTCGACGAACTGAAACGGATAGGCCGCATCGCCCTCCAGCCGCGCCTCCAGCGGCTTTGTATCGTCGTTGCGGAGCTGCACGATCAGCACGCCGCCCTCGCCCGCTGCCACCGTCACGGCGAGGCGCCCGGTCTGTTCGCGGTGGCCGCGGAACCGGCGATAGAAGCCGTTCGGGCCGTGCACGACCAGATCATAGTCGTGGACATCCTCCATCGCGAACAGGTCGGCGACGTGGCGCTCGCCCGGCACCAGCGTGTGGTGCCGGGGCGCCGAGGGGGCATAACTCGCATAATCATGCACGGTGAACACCGCGCCGACGCTGCCCTGGTTGCCGAGCGTCAGCTGAAAGCGGCCGCCGACGATGGCGGCATCGGCGGTGAGGCGATAGGGCAAGGCCCGCGCCGGGCGCCGCGCCGGATCCTGCACCGCCGGCACCTGCACGTCGGGGATGCGCAGGCTGGGCTGGCGTGCAGCATGGGCGACGCGCTGCAGATAGTCGGCGGTGTCGGGCAGGCCCAGCGTATGGGTTTCGGCGTTGGGCGTCCGGAAATCGAAGCACGCGGTCAGATCGCCCGCCACCGCCCGCCGCCAGGGTGAGATGTTCGGCTCGCGCACGCCGAACCGCTTCTCCAGGAACATCAGCGTCGACGTATGGTCGAACAGTTGCGAGCAGACATAGCCGCCGCGCGTCCAGGGCGAGACGATGATCGCGGGCACGCGAATGCCCATGCCGATCGGCTGGATGCCGCGCACCATCGGGTGCGGGTGGTCGCGATAGTCCTTGAACTCGCCGGCAACACTCACCCCGCTATGGCCGCGACCGGGATCGGCCGGCGGCATCGGCGGCATCGGCGGCAGCATATGGTCGTAAAAGCCGCCTGCCTCGTCATAGTTGATCAGGAACACGGTCTTCGAGAAGACCTCGGGATGATCGACCAGCGCGGCGATCAGCGCCGCCGTGAGATGCTCGCCCTCGGCCGGAACACCTTCGGGGTGTTCGGACAGCGCCTGCGCGGTGACGATCCACGAGATCTGCGGCAATTGTCCGCTGGCGATGTCGCGGCGGAACGCCTCGACCAGTTGCTTGCCGTCCGAACGGCTGCGATCCGGCTCGGGCCGATCTTCCGACACCCAGGCGCGTGCCCGGCGATAGAGGCTCGAGTCCTTGGCGCACGGCCGGTACGGCGCGAACACCGCCAGGATGTTGTCGCAATAATTGTCGTATTCCTGGTAGACTTTCCAGCTGATCCCGGCGCGCTCCAGCCGCTCGGGATAGGTCGTCCAGTTGTAGGGCGTGATCGGCTGGTCCGCCGCCATGTCCGCCCAGGGTGTCTCGTCATGGCCATAGTTGGACATCACCGGATCGCCGCCGACCATGCCGCCGCCATTGCAGCCGGTCATCATGTGCATCCGGTTGGGATAGGTCTGGGTCAGCGTCGAGCAGTGATAGGCATCGAGCACGGTGAAGCTGGCCGCCAGCGCATGGTAAAAGGGCAGGTCGGCGGCGGTGTAATAGGCCATCCGCCGCTCCATCTGCCGCGATTCGCCCCAGTGATCGTAGCGCCCGCCATTCACCAGCAGCGTGGCCGCGGTGTGGTGCTGGTCGGCGCCGTCGACGACATAGGCATTGGCGGTCCGGGAATCGGCGTGGAAGGGCTGGACGAAGCCGTCCGGATGCTGGTCGCTCGGCTGGCGCCATACGCTATGCCCGTTGAACAGCCGCAACGGCCGCGGATCGCCAAAGCCGCGCACGCCGGGCAGCGTGCCGAAATAATGGTCGAACGCGCGATTCTCCTGCGTCAGGATCACGACATGCTCGACATCGCGGATCGTGCCGGTGCGGTGGTTCGCCGGCGTGGCGAGCGCGCGGCCCAGCGTGGCGAGCGTGGCAGCGCTGAGCCCGCCCGCGGCGGTCTTGAGAAAGGCGCGGCGATCGAACGACATGGCAGGCCCCTTCAGGCAAAGGCGGGAGACGCGCCGCGCACGGGATCGCGGCGGCGGAACGTGTCGAAATGGAAGTGGAGCAGCGCCAGCAGCGTCGTGACGCCCACCGTCAGCGCGACCAGATAGCAGGCGGCGACGAAGAAGCTCAGCCAGCTCAGCGTCACCCCCAGGCTCTTGACCAGCAGCAGGGCGACGCTGCCGCCATAGCCCGAGGCATCGGTGAGATACATGAAGAAGGCGGCGTTGCCGGGAATGCCCATCGCCGCGGTCAGCCGGTCGGCGAGCACGGCGTTGAACGGGATATAGCCCATATAGACCCCCGCCCCCACGCCGATCATCCACGGCATCGCGCCGATCCAGTGGAGCTGCCAAGCAAGGGTAGCGGCGGCGACCAGCAGCGCGCCGGCCAGGATCATGCAGAGATAGGCGATCACCGCCGCCTGGTTGCTGCGGATCCAGGCAGTCACGCCGAACAGCAGCAGGATGAACGCCGCCACCGGCAGTTCGGAGAGGGTGAACAGCGCCGGATTGCCGTCATATCCCAGCCCGTGCCACAGCTCGACCGCGAAATTGTCGCGAAAATCGCGCAGCGCGGTGAGCGCCACATAGGCGACGATCAGCAGCGCGAGCCCGATGCCCGCGCGCGCCCAGAAGGCGCGGCGTTCGGCGGCGGGCATCGGCCCGCGCGGCATCCGCTCGGCGCGGTCGCGCGCATCGGGCGGCGGCGTCTGCGCGAGCAACCACACCGACAGCATCAGCAGCGGCAGGAACAGCGCGCCGGTCGCCGCCGGCATCCAGAACTCGGCCACATGGCCGTCGTCGATCAGCGCGCGGCCGACCGACTTCACCACCCCGGACGAGACGATGAAGCTGAGGCACAGCCCGGTGCCGAGCCATTCCGAACTGCGCCGCCCCTCCAGATAGCCGAACACCAGCCCCCAGATCATGCCGAGCGGCAGCGCGCTGAGGAAGATCGCCACCACCTTGAGCGGCGCGGGCAGCACCGCGAACAGCACCAGCCCCGCTTCGGACACGGCAATGCAGGCGAGGATCATCCGCGCGCGATCCCCGGCGCGTGCCTCGCTGATCAGCTTGATGCCAATCGCCTTGGACAGGGCATAGCCGAGCACCTGGGCGATCACGATCGTGACCTTGAAGTCCAGCGCCGGAAACCAGCCGGGCACCCCCGCATAGCTCGCCACCGCGAACGGCTTGCGGAACGCGTACATGCAGAAATAGGTCGTGAAGCTGGTCACCAGCGCATAGGCGGCGATAGCCGCCGGCCCGGCCTGGCTGAGCGTCCGCGTGATCGGCGACGACATGACGATCTCCCCATCGATTGGCATGCGCAGGAAGTGGGCGCACGCCCCCGCGTAACGCCGACATGCAAATGTCCGATCAATAATTCAGTTATGAACGCACGCAGTACATAATCATAGAATATGATTATGCCGTGACGGTGCGCGGTCAGGCGGCAACCGGCACCGCCAGCGCGGGCACCAGATGGCGATCGAGAAAGGCCTCGATCGGGTCTGGCTGGGCATGCTTGTCCTTGGCGAGTTCGTCGATCCGCCGGAGCGCCAACGCGGCCTCGGCATGCGGGTCGGCCCGGAAGGCAGCCTGCTCTTCCACCGACATCAGCCCGCCCTGAAGCACCAGCGACAGCAGCGAATCCCGCGACAGCGTGGCGAGATAGCCCGGCTCCGCGCTGCACAGATAGCGCTTGGCCGCGACGTGCAGGCGGATCGGCGCGCTCACCGGCGCCGGAAAACGCGCCGCAACCCAGTCCGCACCCAGTTCCTCGTGGCGATCGTCGACCCCGGCCCTGGCGGGCGCCTCGCCCAGTTCATGCACCATATGGCCGACATCGTGCAGCATGCAGGCGATCACCATTGCCGAGGGCAGCCCCTGCGCCTCGGCATGGGCGGCGGATTGCAGCGCGTGCGCCAGCTGGGTCAGTTCGTACAGGCCATAGGCGCGCGCGCCATTGCCGAGATACAGGCTGCAGATTTCCGCCCGCAGCGCCTCCGGAGATGAATACATAATTATTAGAAATCCACATTCCTTATCGATGTGAATTTATTATAGAACCCCTGCACTCCCGGCAAGCCCGAGAAACGCCCCCAGAGCTGGAATTTCGGCACTTTCGCGCAACGACACGACATAGACGCCCGCCCGGCGCTGGAACCCGCGGATCGGCAGCGCCTTCAGCCGCGCGTCCCTGCCGGTTTCGCCGTCCAGGACGCAGCCAAAGCCCATGCCGCACGCCGTCGCCTCCTTCACCGCCTCGCGGCTTCCGGCGACGAAGGCCGGATTCGCCGTGGCGCCGCTCCAGGCAAGCGCGAGTTCGGTCAGCGCGCGGGTGACCGACCCCTCCTCGCGCAGGATCAGCGCCAGCCCCGGAAGATCGCGCGCGTCGATCGCGTCGCGCTGGGCGAAGGGATGCTCCACCGGCACCAGCAGATTGAGCCCCTGCTCGCGCAGCAAATGGCAGGCGAGGCCGGGATCGGGCTCGAGCAGCGAGGCGATCGCCACGTCGATACGGCATTCGATGACATCGCGGATCAGCGACTGGGTGTTGCCCAGCCGCGAGCCAATCTCGATGTCGGGATAGGTGCGGCGATAGTCGGCGATCAGCGGCATCGCGATCGGCGGGGTGGAAAAGCCGATCACCAGCCGGCCGCGCTTGATGCCGCCGAACAGCCGGGCGGTGGCTTCGAAATCGTCCATCCGGCTGATCACCAGCCGCGCCCGGGTATAGAGTTCGCGGCCGACATCGGTGAGGCTCTGGTCCTGCGACCGCCGATGGAGCAGCCGGGCGCCGCAAGCCTGTTCCAGCGCGTTGATCTGGTTGGAGATGTTGGGCTGCGACACGCCCATCGCCGCCGCCGCGCGCGAGAAGGAGCCATGATCGACCACGCCGACAAAGGCGCGCAGCGCGCCGATCGAGAGACCGCTCCCTTCGCGGCGACGGGGAGCGCGGTCGGAGGAGGAATCGGGTCCAGCCATCGAGGGTCCATAATCAAAACTGATGATGGACCCTCTTAGGCGGTTTCAAACGTGCGGCAACCTAGCCGCTCAGAAGCTGTAGGTCAGCGACAGCCCGGCCTGGCGGCCGGCGCGGACGATCTGCGGCACGGTCTCGGCATCCTTGCCGACGGTGCGGTAGAAGCTGACATTGTCCAGCAGGTTGCTCACCGTCGCCACCAGCCGCAGCGACGGCATGGGCACATAGGCGGCGGAAAGGTCGAGCGAACTGGTCGCCTGCGTCCATTCGCTCATCAGCGCACCGCCGGTGGTACCGAACTTGTACTTGCTCAGCAGGCGGCCGTTGAAATGATAGGAAAGCCGCGTCTCGAAGCGGGCGGGGTTGAAGAAGATCGAAGCATTGTAGAGCGTCTGCGGCACGCCCGCCATCGGCTGCACCGCATCGGTCGTCGGATCGAGCAGCCGCGCCGCCGAGCGCTGCAGCGTCACATTGCCCGCGACGCCCAGTCCCGACAGCGCCCCCGGCAGGTCGCGGAAGCGGAACTCGCCGTCGAGTTCCAGGCCATAGACATGGGCATGGCCGCCATTGGTGGGCTTGCTCACCGTGGTATCGTTGGTGACCGTAGCCGGCGTGCTGCGGTAATCCGTGCCCCGATCGTACATGTAATCGTTCATGTCCTTGTAAAAGGCCGCGGCCGACACGCGATACACGCGGCCCGACTGCTCCCAGGACAGGTCGTAATTGGTCGAGGTCATCGGTCGGAGATTGGGATTGCCTTCGGTGACCGAGAAGGTGCCGTCGGTGTTGCGCTTCACCGTGCGGCCGCCGCCGAGCTGGAAAAAGGCCGGGCGCGAATAGCTGCGCCAGATCGCCGCGCGGAACACGCCGGCACCGGCGCTGCGCAGCACCAGGTGCAGCGACGGCAGCAAGATGTGGTTGGCACTGCGGTTGGTCTGGAAGCCGGACACTTGGCCCGCGCTGCTCGCCTTCGACCAGAAGCGGTTGTGGATGACGGTGTTCTCGTAGCGAAGGCCCGGCTGGATCTCCAGCGCCCCCCATTGCATCCGCGCCAGCGCATAGCCCGCCGCGACATTCTCGTTGCCCGCCAGCACGTTCTTGTAGCGGGAATCGGGCGACAGCGTCACCGCCGCCGCAGCCGCCGCCGCCAGCCGCGTCAACTCCGCCGCGTTGCCGGTGGGCAGCGTATAGGGGTAATAGGTCTTGTCGGCGATCACCTGGCCGGTGAACAGCGTGCTGTTGGAGAGCGTCGATGTGAGCGGCACGAAATCGATGTTCGAATAGTCGACATTGTCGCTGCTCCGCTCGCTGCGGCTGAACTTCGCACCGATCGCGATTTCCCGGACCAGCCCGTCCAGCGCATAGACCGCATCGACTTTCGAGCCATAGACCTTCGCCGAGGAGGTGGCGGCGGTATATTCGCCGCTGCCCACCTGATAGGCGAACAGGCTGTTGTCATTCAGCCGCCCGAGTTGCGCCGCGCTGAGCAGCGGGATCGGATAATGGTTGCGATAGCTAACCTGGAACGGCCCGTTGAGATCGTTGGCGGTGCCGGCGAGATAGGTGATCTCGGCATGGTCGGGCGCAGCGCTGAGGCCGTAGCTGTAGAAGCTGTTCGAGCGCAGCACGAGCCGGCCGAGCTGCGTCTCCCCGCCCAGTTGCACCGAGGACAGCTGCGAATTGGCCGGCGCGGTTTCGAACCAATAGTGATATTCGCCGTCGCTCTCGCCATTGTGGTAGAGGCCGTCGGGGCGCAGTACCGGCGCGGGATAATTGCCCGCCTGGATGCCCTTCTGATAGATTTGCTGCTGGATGTCGGAGCGGGCATGGGTGGCCTTCAGCCACAGGCTGGTCGCAGCGCCATGCCAGTCGAGCGACACCGCCCCGCCATAACGTCGTTCCTCGCCGCGGCTGAACTGGGCGTTGGCACTCTTGAGGATCAGATTGTCCTCGCGGTTGAACCCGTCGGGATTGGTGCCCTGCTTGCCGACCGACACCGCATAGCCCCATTGCCCGCCCTGGAAATCGAGCTGGGTCGCGGCGAAGCGGCGCTTGCCGTAATAGCCGGTGGCATAGATGCCGAAGGCATGATCTGCGCCGAACTGGCGGGCGAACTCGGCCTGGCCGAGATAGGATGCCGCCGGCGCGTGGTAGTCCTGCGCGAGCTGCGAAAAGCCGCCCTGCAGATAGATCCGGTTGAGGCTCTTGCCGAAATCATGGGCGGTCGGCGTCTGGAAATCGAGCGTGCCGCCCACCGCATCGCCGTCCATGTCTGCCGTCGAGGTCTTCGACACGACGATCTGCCTGAGCCCGATTGGCGGCAGCAGGCCGAGCGAGATGTTGCGGCTATAGGGCATGCCCTGCGCGGCGTTGACGCCGTTGAGCAGGTTGACGTTGTACGATCCCGAAAGGCCGCGGATCGACACGAAGTTGCTGGTGCCGCGCGCGGCCCCGTCGATACCGCCGTGATTGCCTTCGGAGGGCGACAGCCCTTCGGTGGCGCTCACCGAAATGCCGGGGATGCGGGCCAGCGCCTCGACGACGTTGGTGTTCGGCGAGGCCTGCAAGTCGGCAGCGGAAATGGTGGTGGTCTGGCGGGCGTCATTGGCCCGGACCGGCACCAGCTTGGTGCCGTTGACGACGATTTCCTTGTCCTGATCGTCGGAATCGCGCGGCGCGGCGGCCAGCGCGGGCATGCTCGCGCTGGCGAGCAGGGTTAGCAGAACGAGCGAAGCGGCGGCGCATCGCTGCGCGCGCGCCGAAGGGATGGGCGACATCAGACGGCTCCTGTTGTGCGAAACATGGGACGGTGACGAACGACGGCGACGCCGCGGGACCTGGGCGCCAAGTAGCGAAAATTGTCTTTAATTATGTCAACTCGATTTTGATAACTATCAATTATGATAATTTATTGACAGCAGCGTATCGTCGCCGGAGCGCGCGCCGCGCGGCCAACCGGCCAAAAGCCGGGCCTTGACGGCGCCGGGCGGCGGCAATCCTTCCGACATGTGCAGAGCGGCGCGCGCTCGGCAGCGGCTCCGCCGTTATCGCCCGTTAGGCCCTTCGGCATCACCCCCCGTCACTTCGCACGCGATTCCAAATACCGGATCAAGGACCCCAATTGGGGTATCCGGAGAACACGCTCATGCCTTGCGACGGGGTCGCCGTCGAACCGTTGCGCCTGGTCCGCAACCGCGCCGCGCCGCCCGACCGCGAGATACTGGTCCGGCGATTCGTCGAACGCCTGCTGGCCGAGCTCGACCGCCAGGCCCCGCTGTCGACATGGCGGCTCTCGGCCGCGATCGAACGCTCGATTGCTGCCGACCTGTTCCACCTTTATGCCGCCCTGCCCGAGGCTGACGGCGCGTCCGCTGCCGGCCTCGGCCAGGTCGAGCTCGACCGGATCACCGACTATATCGACAGCAACCTCCACCGCGGCATCGAGCTCGCGGAACTGGCCGCGCTGATCAACGTCAGCCGCTGCCATTTCTCGCGGCTGTTCAAGCGCAGCACCGGCACCACCCCCCTCGCCTATGTCGAATCCCGGCGCATTCGCCACGCGCGAACGCTGCTGCTCGAGACCGATGCCCCGCTTGCCGAAATCGCGGTGATGTCGGGGTTCGCCGACCAGAGCCACTTCACCCGTCGGTTCCGGCAGCGGCTCGGCATCACGCCCGCCGCGTTCGCGCGCGAAAAGGGGCGCCGGCGCTCGGCGCAGCGTGCGCCATGACCATGCCGCGCGCGCACCGCCGTCGGCGTCGGGCGAACAGAGCAACACCAGACCAGCCGTGCGAAATGGCTTCAATACCGCGCTGGATTCGTCGTGCCACCTTCGGCGCGAGCAACAACCCGATGCGGCGGGCCCCATCAACCAATCGAGGTGAAACGTGAAGCAGCACATGCTTACGAGATCGAGGCGGCGCGCCCAGGGCGGTCGCCCATGAGCGCGGTGCTATGGCCTGGCGTGCGGACACGGCGGCGGATCGCCGCGCTGGCCGGCACGCCGATGCTGCTGGGCGGCTGTTCGCGCGGCGTGCTCGATCCCCAAGGGCCGGTCGGCATCGCGGAGAAGACGCTGCTGCTCAACGCGACCGGCATCATGCTGTGCGTGGTCGTGCCGGTGATGATCGCCACGATCTGCATTCCCTGGTGGTTCCGCGCCAGCAACACCAGGGCGCGCTACCGCCCGACCTGGGCCTATTCGGGCAAGGTGGAACTGACCATCTGGTCCATCCCGGCGATGATCATCCTGCTCTTGGGCGGGGTCACCTGGATCGCCTGCCATCAGCTCGATCCGGCCCGGCCGCTGGCCTCGTCGCAAAAGGCGGTCGAGGTGGAGGTGGTGTCGCTCGATTGGAAATGGCTGTTCATCTATCCCAAGGAAGGCATCGCCAGCGTCAACCGCATCGTCGTGCCGGTTGGCGTGCCGGTGCACATGCGGCTCACCTCCGCCACGGTGATGAACAGCTTCTTCGTGCCGCAGCTCGGCGGCCAGATCTACACGATGAGCGGCATGGTCTCGCAGCTCAACCTGATGGCGGATCGTGCCGGCAGCTATGACGGCCTCTCGGCGCAGTTCAGCGGCGACGGCTTCTCGGACATGCATTTCCGCTACGACGCGGTGTCGCGTTCGGCGTTCGACGACTGGGTCGCCGCCGCCAAGGCCGCCGGCCCGGCCCTCGACGCGCGCGGCTATGCGGCGCTCGCCAAGCCCAGCGCGGCCGTGGCCCCGATCACCTACGCCACGGTCGACCCCACGCTGTTCGACCGCATCAGCGTCGGCAAGCCGATCGCGACCGCCGCGGTCGCTCCCCATCACATGGCCGCCGACCACGGCGCCAGCAACAAGGGCTATTGACGGATGCTCGGCAAACTCACCTGGAGTGCCATCCCGTTCAACGAACCGCTGCCGCTGATCACCTCGATGGTCGTGCTGGCGGTGATCGGAGGGGTACTCGCCTGGATCACCGCCAAGGGCCATTGGCGCTATCTTTGGCACGACTGGATCACCTCGGTCGATCACAAGCGCATCGGCATCATGTACGTGCTGCTCGGGCTGGTCATGCTGCTGCGCGGCTTTTCCGACGCGCTGCTGATGCGCACCCACCTGGCCATGGCCTCGGGCGTCAACACGGGCTATCTGCCCCCTGAACATTTCAACCAGATCTTCTCCGCCCACGGCACGATCATGATCTTCTTCGTGGCGATGCCGCTGGTGGTGGGCATGATGAACTTCGTCCTGCCGCTGCAGCTGGGCGTGCGCGACGTCGCCTTCCCGACGATGAACTCGGTGAGCTTCTGGCTGACCGCTTCGGGCGCGCTGCTGATCAACGTCAGCCTGTTCGTCGGCGAGTTCGCGCGGACCGGCTGGCTCGGCTACCCGCCGCTCAGCGAGCTGCAATTCTCGCCCGGGGTCGGCGTCGACTATTATCTCTGGTCGGTGCAGATCGCCGGCGTGGGCACGATGCTGTCCGCGGTCAACCTGGTGACGACGATCCTCAAGCTGCGCGCGCCGGGCATGAGCTACACGCGCATGCCGGTGTTCTGCTGGACGGCGCTCGCCTCGAACCTGGTGATGCTGGCGATCTTCCCGATCCTCACCGCCTGCCTGGCGATGCTCACGCTCGACCGCTATCTCGGCTTCCACTTCTTCACCACGGACGGTGGCGGCAGCGCCATGATGTTCGTCAACCTGATCTGGATGTGGGGCCATCCGGAGGTCTATGCGCTGGCGCTGCCGGCCTATGGCATCTATTCGGAAGTCGTCTCCACCTTCTCGAGCAAGCCGCTGTTCGGCTATCGCTCGATGGTCAGCGCATCGATGGTGATCTGCGTGCTGTCGTGCATGGTGTGGCTGCACCACTTCTTCACCATGGGTGCCGGCGCCGACGTCAACGCCTTCTTCGGCATCGCCACGATGATCATCGCGGTGCCGACCGGCGTGAAGATGTTCAACTGGCTGTTCACCATGTATGGCGGCCGCGTCCGCTTCGAAGTGCCGATGCTGTGGACGCTCGGCTTCATGATCACCTTCGTGACCGGCGGCCTCACCGGCGTGCTCCTCGCGGTGCCCCCGGTCGACTTCATCGTCCACAATTCGCAGTTCCTCGTCGCCCATTTCCACCACGTCATCATCAGCGGCGTCGTGTTCGGGCTGTTCGCCGGCTATAGCTACTGGTTCCCCAAGGCGTTCGGCTTCCGTCTGCACGACGGGTGGGGCAAGGCTGCCTTCTGGTGCTGGTTCTTCGGCTTCTACCTCGCCTGGATGCCGATGTACGTGATCGGCCTGCAGGGCGCGACGCGCCGGATGCAGCATTACAGCGACTCGAGCTGGCAGCCCTATGAGATCGTCGCGGCCGGTGGCGCACTGCTCATCCTGTGCGGCGTGCTCTGCCAGGCGACCCAGCTGATCGTCTCGATCCGCAACCGCGACAAGCTGCGCGACGTCACCGGCGATCCCTGGGACGGCCGTTCGCTCGAATGGTCGACCACCTCGCCGCCGCCCGCGTTCAACTTCGCGGTGCTGCCCGACGTGCGCGGCGAGGAGGCCTATTGGGGGATCAAGCAGCGCGCGATCGCCCAGCTCCACCTCGCCAAGGCGCCTGCGTACAAGGCCATCGAGCTGCCGCGCGAGACGCCGATCGGGGTGATCAACGCCTTCTTCGTCAGCATCGGCGGCTTCGCGCTGATCTGGCATATCTGGTGGCTTGCGGCGGCCTGCCTCGTGGCCACGATCGTCGCGCTGGTGAAGTTCGCCTGGCGCCGCGAGGACGAGTTCGAGATCCCGGCGGCCGAGGTCGCCCGGCTTGATCAGGCACGCCGCGCCGCTCGCGCCAGCGCGCTCGCCGAGGTGCCGGCGGCACGCCAGGAAGCGGCGCATGCCGCGCTCGCCGAAACCGTGACCGATCCCCACCAGCTGGGGCATGACGGCGATCCCGAGGGCACGCCCGGCGTGCGCGACAACGGACCGGCCGATCGCTATGTCGTCTCCGGCTTCGGCTTCTGGGTGTTCCTGCTCACCGACATCGTGATGTTCTCGGCGCTGTTCGCCACCTATGCGGTGCTCGCGCATGCGACCGATGGCGGGCCGACCTCGAAGATGCTGTTCAGCCGGACGACGGTGGGCATCGAGACGATCTGCCTGCTCTTCTCGACCTTCACCTGCGGCCTCGCCTTCCTCGCGGCCAAGCGGCGCAATGTCGGGGCCACCCAGCTGATGCTCGCGCTCACCGGCGTGCTTGGCGCCGCGTTCCTCTCGATCGAGCTGCGCGAGTTCGCCAGCTTGATCGCGCAAAGCGCGGGTCCGTCACGATCGGCGTTCCTCTCGGCCTTCTTCACGCTGGTCGGGTGCCACGGCCTCCACGTCGCCGCCGGCCTTGGCTGGCTGGTGTCGCTGGCCGCGCAGATCTCCACCCGCGGGTTCGAGCCGAAGGTACAGCGCAAGCTGCTCTGCTTCAGCCTCTTCTGGCACGCCCTGGACATCGTCTGGGTCGCCGTCTTCACCATCGTCTATCTGTTTGGAACCAGCCTATGACCGAACATGCATCGCGCCCGACCCCCATCGATGCGGCACCGGGCGAAGAACAGGAAAGCTTCCTCACCGGCAGCGTCGGCTATGTCATCGGCCTGTTGCTGGCGCTGGCGCTGACCGCCACGTCCTTCTGGGCGGCACAATCCGGGGCGCTCTGGCGCCCCGGGGTCCCGATCGGGCTGTGCGTGCTGGCGGTGGCACAGATGGGCGTCCATCTGGTGTTCTTCCTCCACATCACGACCGCACCGGACAATACCAACAACGTCCTCGCCCTCGCCTTCGGCATCATCATCGTGCTGCTCGTCGTCGTTGGATCAATCTGGATCATGGACAATCTCAACGCCAACATGATGCCGATGGAGCAGGTGATGGGCATGCAGCAATGATCCTGCGCCCGCACCGCCACCGCGCCACCCATCCGAGGCGCTTTGCATGAAGATCAGCAACCCCTTCGGCAAACGGGCGGTCGCGGTGGTGGTCGTCCTGCTGGCACTGGCCGGGACCGCCGCTGTCCTTGCCCGCAGGCCGGACGATCCCTAGCACCAAGGCGCCTGCCCGGTGGTGCACCCCGCCACCGGCAAGCGCTGACGGCGCGTAAAAACAAAAGAGGCGCCGGTTTCCCGGCGCCTCTTGCATTTCGTCTCGACAGAGGATCAGCCGAACGCGACCGTCGTGCGGCGACGGCGATAGCGGATCGCGCCACCCGCCAGCACGAAGCCGCCGAGCATCACCGCCCAGCTCGCCGGCTCCGGCACCGGCGTCGCGGTGGTGAAGCGGAAGCTGGCGTCGCACGCGCCCGGCGTGCTGCGGCAGGTCGGGTCGTTGAGCTTGGTCTGGAGCAGATAGCCCGGCTTGTAGCCCTCGCTATGATCGAAGGCGAGCGCGACGTTGCTCGTGCCGCTCAGCACCACCGTATAGGCGGTGTTCGCGGTCACCGCGAGCTGGCCGGTGAACAGCGTGGTGAAGTCGCCGACGCCGCGGAAGGGCAGCCCGGTCAGGGCATATTGCTGCGAGAACAGCGCGCTCGCCGGCAGCGCTGCGTTCTGCGCGATCGCACCCGCATAGAGCGCCAGCGTCACGGTGCCGGTGGTGGTGCGGGTGGTCGAGCCGAAGCGGAATGCCATGCTGGTCAGGTAGGACTGGGTCGGCACGAAGGTCTGGCCGATCGTGTCCGCATTGAGCACCGACGAGAGCACCACGGTGGCGGTCGCCGTCGGATTGACGGTGGTGGTCACCGGCTTGCCGAGCACGACGCTGGCCTGGGCCTGGGGCGCGCAAAAGGCAGCGATGGCGATCGGCAGCGCAAGGTAACGATTCATGGTAAACGATCCCCCTGAAATGGACTGTTGCCGCCCGACTGGCATGGCTATGTTGCAGTCCGGCGACGTTTTCTGTGTGATTCTGCGGGTTTGCGCGCGCTTCATCGACAGTCCGAAATGGCGGAAACCTCACGGTTTCTCTGCATCGATCGCCCGGCACCGTGCAAATTCGTTTCAAAATGAGACGAACATGAACGCATCACGCGGCGCGGCTCGTCGCGTTTGCACGGCCACTTCATTTCCCTGTCACATCACGTGCTTAGCCGAAATGGTGAATACCAACCTGCATCGGCCGCCGGGCGCGCGCCGAGCGCATCCAAAGCTTCGCACTAACAGGGGAATATGGCGTGAGCGCAACCTATTGGAATCTGGCCGGAGGGGATCTGGTTCAGGACTGGTCGAACACCAGCTTGCTGAGCACCAACGACAATTGGGACAGGGTCCCCAGCATCGTAGGCTTCCGCGGCGACGGCCTGACCAGCGCTACCGGCACCGATCCGCGCACGATCACCGGCAGCAGCACGGTCGTCGACGTCAATGTCGACCAGACCAGCCCGACCAACTTCAACACCGGCGGCGTTACCGAATTCCAGCTGACCAACCCGGTGGTGGCGCTGGCCGGATCGGGCACTGCTACCGCGCCGTATCTCGCCTTCTACCTCGATGCGACCGGCCGGCAGGACGTCACCCTGTCGTTCCTGCTGCGCGACCTCGAGACCGCCGACAACGCCGTCCAGCAGGTGGCGGTGCAGTACCGCCTCAACGATTCCAGCCCCTGGTCGAACGTGCCGAACGGCTATGTCGCCGATGCCACCGCCGGTCCGAACGCCACCGATCCGATGCCGACCACCCCGGTGACCGTAATCCTGCCGTCGGACGCGAACAACGCCGCGACGCTGCAGGTGCGCGTGATCACCACCAACGCGGTCGGCAATGACGAATGGGTCGGCGTGGACGACATCCGCGTGAGCAGCACGGGTGCGGTCAAGGTGCCCGGCACGCTCAGCATCGCCGATGCCTCGACCACCGAGGGCGACAGCGGGTCGCACATGATCGACTTCACCGTGTCGCGGATCGGCGGCGCCAGCGGCGCGGTCGACGCGACCTACACGGTCACCCTGCCGGGCGGCTATGGCGGCGCGGATGCTGGCGACTTCGGCAGCTTCGCGACCACCGGCAAGGTCCATTTCGCCGATGGCCAGACGACCGCCAAGATCTCGCTGCCCGTCCTCGGCGATCACGCGCCCGAGCCGAACGAGACCTTCACGATCAAGCTGTCCGATCCCACCGGCGGCGCCACCATCGATCGCGCCCAGGCGACCGGCACGATCCTCAACGACGACGTGCTGCCGCTGCTGATCGGCCAGATTCAGGGCGAGGGCCATCGCTCGCCCTATGAAGGCCAGAAGGTGCTCACCAGCGGCATCGTCACCGCGGTCGACAGCAATGGCTTCTATCTGCAGGATCTCGGCGACGGCAATGCACGCACCAGCGACGCGGTGTTCGTCTTCACCAGCACCGCGCCCGACGTGTTCGTCGGCGATTCTGTCGCGGTGCAGGCCACCGTCAGCGAATATCGCGCCGGCACCGGTGGACTCACCGTCACCGAGCTGACCGCCCCGTCGATCGAGCTGCTCGGCTATGACAATGCGCTGCCCGACGCCGTGCTGATCGGCAAGGGCGGGCTGATGCCGCCGACCCAGGTGATCGACGACGACGGTCTCAAGAGCTACGACCCGACCACCGACGGCATCGACTTCTGGGAATCGCTGGAAGGCATGCGGGTGACGATCGACAAGCCGCTGGTCGTCTCCAACACCACCACCGATGCCTATGCCGAGACCGACGTCGTCGCCTCGCTGGGCCAGGGCGCCACCGGCGTCAACGATCGCGGCGGGATCACCATCTCGAAGGGCGATTTCAACCCGGAGAAGATCCAGCTCCAGGGCGACAGCACGGTCTATGCCGGCTTCAAGGCCAATTACTCGATCGGCGACCAGCTGAGCAGCGTCACCGGCGTCGTCAACTATGCCGCCGCCAAGTACGAAGTGATCGTCACCGACGCGGTGACCGTCACCAAGGACGTGACGCTCACCAAGGAAGTGTCGGCACTGAAGAGCGACGCGACCCATTTGTCGCTCGCCACCTACAATGTCGAGAATCTCGACGCGTCGGACCACAAGTACGACGTGCTGGCCAAGGACATCGTCTACAATCTGCGCGCACCGGACATCATCGCGCTGCAGGAGATCCAGGACGCCGACGGCGCCGGCAAGGGCTCGGACCTGTCGGGCGTGAAGACCGCGCAGGGCCTGATCGACGCGATCACCGCGCTCAACGGCGGCCATTACGCCTATCTCGAGATCGCGCCGGATACCGCCAACTCCACCGGCGGCGAAGCCAATGGCAACATCCGCAACGGCTATCTCTACAATCTCGATCGCGTTTCCTACGTCCAGGGGAGCGCCGAGCTGATCACCGGCGATGCCTATAACAACAGCCGCAAGCCGCTGGTCGCGACGTTCGAGTTCAACGGCCAGAAGATCACCACGATCGACGTCCACCTCACCTCGCGCGGCGGCAGCGATCCGCTGTGGGGCGCCACCCAGCCGCCGGCCGATGCCGGCGATGCGTCGCGCACCGCGCAGGCGGCGGGCGTGAAGGCCTATGTCAACGCGCACCTCGCCGACAATCCCAGCCTCAACATCGCCGTGCTCGGCGACTGGAACGGCTTCGCCTGGGAGGACGCGCAGACCCAGCTGACCGATCCGGCCAAGGGCGGCAAGCTGACCGATCTCGCCACCGCACTGCTGCCGGCGGAAGAGCGCTACAGCTATCTGTTCGACGGCAATGCCCAGCAGCTCGACCATATCCTGGTCACCGGCGGGCTGTTGTCGAAGGCGAGCTACGACTCGGTGCATCTCAACTCGCAGTTCGGCGGCGATCGCCCGACCGACCACGACCCGCAGCTGGCGCTGTTCGACTTCGGCACCGCCAAGCCGCAGGTCGTCTCGTCGCTGCTCGCGACGAGCGACGCCACTGCGCATGCCGATGCAAACCATCCCGGCGAATGGTCGCACACCATGCTGGTGGCCGACCACGCATTGTTCGCCTAAACCCCCATCGCCGCCTGGAACCGTTTCCGGGCGGCGGCCTGGGCAGAACGGAAAGGGCGACGATGTCGAACCTCTTGGCGGAGGCGCAACCGCGCGCCTTCGCACCGATGCGCGAAGCGGTGGCGGCGTGCCGGCGGCACTGGATCGCCGCCGCCGGCTTCAGCGCGCTGGTCAACCTGCTCTACATCGCGCCCACGCTGTACATGCTGCAGGTCTATGACCGGGTGGTGCCCACCCGCGGCGTGCAGACGCTCGTCTTCCTCACCCTCGTCCTGCTGTTCGCGCTGGGCTGCCTGGCGCTGCTCGACCGGATTCGCGCGCGGCTGCTCACCCGCGCTGGCGTGGTGCTCAACGCCGTGCTCGCCCCCGCCGTGCTCGATGCGACGATCGGCCGGCCCGACCTGCCGGTCGCCCGCTCGGCGGCGCGCGAGCTCGACGCGCTGCGTGCGGCGCTCACCGGCCCGGCGATGCTCGCGGTGTTCGACGCGCCCTGGACGCCGATCTATGTCGGCGTCTGCTTCCTCGTCCATCCGCTGATCGGCGTGATGGCGCTCGCCGGCGGCCTCGCGCTGGCCGCCATCGCCTGGCGCAACGAGCGCGCCACCCGCGCCGGGCTCGACCGCGCGCAGGAGGTCGCCGGCCAGACCTATGCCGCGCAGGACGCGATGCTCGGCGCCGCCGACAGCGTCCGCGCGCTCGGCATGCGCCGCGCGCTCGTCGCCCGCCAGCTGCGCAAGCGCGAGACGATGCTGGCGCTGCAGACCGAGAGCGGCTTCCACGCCGGCGGCTATTTCACCGCGACCAAGTTCATCCGCCTGGCGCTGCAATCGCTGGCGCTGGGGCTCGGCGCCTGGCTGGCGGTGGACAATCTGATTTCGGGTGGGGCGATCTTCGCCTCGTCCTTCCTGATCGCCCGCGCGCTCGCGCCGATCGAGCTGCTGATCGGCAGCTGGAAGACGCTGGCCCAGGCACGTAGCGGCTATCGCGACCTCGACGCGCTGCTCGCCACCGCCATCGCCCGCCCTGCCCCGACCCAGTTGCCTGCCCCGCAGGGTGCGCTGGCGCTGGAGGGGGTGACCATCCTCAACGCCGCACGCGACGGCGCGGTGCTCAACGGCGTCACCTTCGCGATCGCCCCCGGCGAAGTCGTCGCGATCGTCGGCCCCTCGGGTTCGGGCAAGTCGACGCTGATGAAGGCGATCACCGGCGCGCTGCCGGTCGATCGCGGCGCGGTGCGGATCGACGCCGCCGAAATCGCCGACTGGGATGCCGAGCGGCTCGCCCGCCATATCGGCTATCTCCCGCAGGATTCGGTGCTGTTCGAAGGCACGATCAAGGAAAATATCACCCGCTTTGCCGGCGAGCTCGGCGCGGACGCCGACGAGGCCGATGCCGCCGCCGTCGCCGCCGCCGATCTGGTCGGCGCGCGCGAACTGATCCTGCGGCTGCCCGGCGGCTTCGATTACCGGCTGGGCCTGGGCGGCCGCGGCGTCTCGGCCGGCCAGGGCCAGCGCATCGCGCTCGCCCGCGCCGTGTACGGCGACCCTGCGCTCTATGTGCTCGACGAGCCCAACGCCCATCTCGATGCCGAGGGCGATGCCGCGCTCAACGCCGCGATCGCCCGGCTCAAGGCCGCGGGCAAGACGATCCTCGTCGTGTCGCACAAGCTCGGCGTGCTGCCGGTGGTCGACAAGATGCTGGTGCTGCGCGACGGCCGGGTCGAACTCTATGGCCCCCGCGACGAGGTGCTGGCCAAGATCGCCCCGCCCAATGTCCGGCGGATGGTCCCAGCCGCACAGGGAGGATCGGCAGCATGAGCATCACCCTTCTCCTGCCCGGCCCCGGCGACACGCCGCTCGCCGAAAGGCTTGGGGACCCCCGGCGCGACATCCGCACCGGCCTGATCATCGCCGCACTGTTCTTCGTGCTGTTTCTCGGCTGGGCAGCCTTCGCACGGCTCGATGCTGCTGCGTCCGCGCCCGGCGTGCTCGAAGTCTCCGGCCAGCGACAGAGCGTCCAACACCGCGACGGCGGCGTCGTCGGCGCGCTCTATGTGCATGAGGGCCAGCGGGTCGAGCGCGGCCAGCTGCTGATCCGCCTCGCCGCCGCCGATGTGCTGGCGCAGGAACGCGCGCTCTCGGTGCAGGCGATCCGTCTGCTCGCCCAGCGCGCCCGGCTGGAGGCCGAGCAGCTCGGCCAGGCCAGGGTCGCCACGCCGCCCGAATTCGCCTCGCTGCAGGCGAGCGACCAGCGCGATGCCCAGCTCGCCCTGCGCCTCCAGCAGAGCGAGCTCGATGCCCGCCGCGCGACGCTCACCGCCCAGCGCGGCGCGCTCGGCCAGCGGGCGGCACAGTCGGCGGCGCAAGGGCGCGGTTTCGGCACCCAGGTCGTCTCCGCCGAGGAGCAGCTGCGGATCGTCGACGAGCAGCTCGACGCGCTGCGCCCGCTTGCCGAACGCGGCTTCGTCTCGCGCACCCGCGTCCGCGAGCTGGAACGGATGCGCGCCGACCTTGTGGGGCAGCGCGGCCAATATGCCGCCAGCGTCGCCCAGACGCACGAGGCATCGCGCGAAAGCGAACTGACCGCGCTGGAAGCCGAACGTACGTTCCACGAGCGTACCGCCGCCGACCTGCGCGACGTCGACACCCGTCTCGGCGAAGTGCTGCCCAAATGGGCGGCGGCACGCGACCAGCTCGCGCGCACCGAGATCCGCGCCCCCGCCACCGGTGCGGTGATCGGCCTCACCGTGTTCACCCCCGGCGGGGTGATCGCGCCGGGCCAGAAGCTGATGGACATCGTGCCGGAACGGGCGCCGCTGCGCATCCAGGTGCAGGTGGCGGTCGACGATGCCGACGATCTCCAGGTGGGCCAGCAGGCGCTGGTCAAGTTCCCCGGCCTGCACGAGCGCGACCTGCCGAACCTGAAGGGCACGCTCACCCGCCTCTCCGCCGACGCGCTGGCCGACGAGAAGAGCGGCGCGCGCTACTTCACCGGCGAGGTGACGGTGCCGACGGACCAGATCGACCTGTTGCGGACCGTCCGTGGCAAGGGTTTCCAGCTGCGCGCCGGCATGCCCGCCCAGGTGCTGATCCCGCTGCGCCGGCGCACGGCGCTCGATTATGCGCTGGAGCCGCTGGTCGGCAGCTTCTGGACCTCGTTCCGCGAACATTGAGGCGGGGCGCCCCCGCCCCACCGGGGGCTGGGGAGCCCTCACCCTTTGGGGGGCGTTAGGATACCTTCGCATACTGATGCGGCGCAGGGCGCTGGTGTAAAAGGGCGGGGTCGGGCGGTATTGCCCCCTGCCCCCGCCGCCCGACACTGCGACGCCGCGCCCGCCGCGTACACCTCTCTCCGCGCGGCGGGCGCGGTTTAGGCCTGGCCCAGCTTCCAATAGGTCGCGTAACGCTCGTGCGCGATGCGGTGATAGGGGATCAGCCGCACCGTGCTGCCGTCCGCGGCCGCCAGCGTGAACTCCAGCGGCTTGGCGCCCGGCCGGATCGTCGCGGCCAGCGTGCTCGGGTCGCCTGCCAGCACCGGCACCTGCACCGGCGTGTCATTGTAGCGGCCGTACTCGCGCTCGTTGACGACGATATCCGCCCCCGGCGCCAGCCCCTGGCGGCCCAGCGCGCCCGCCAGTACCAGCGGGCCGTAGGTGAACGCGACGATGTCCGGCGCCGCCGGCGCGCGCTCGAAGCCGGGTTCCATCACCAACTGCAGTTCCACCGTGTCGCCGTCGCGCCAGTTGCGCGTCAGCGCGATCCGGCTGCCCGGCGAGGCCGAGCGCGCCGCGATTGCGCCATTCACGCGGACGGCGGCGGTGCGGCTCCAGCGCGGGTGGCGCAGGCTCAGCGTGAGTTCGGTCGGCCGGGCCAGCCGCCAGCGCAGCCGCGTACCCGGCTCTTCGGGGAAGCGCGTCTCTTGGACCAGCTCCGCGCCCTTGTCGCGCCAGCGTACCGACGACGGCAGGAACAGGTTCACGTACAGCGTCGCATCGTCGTGAAAGTAGATCGAATCCCGATACTTGACGTGGTTCTCCATCCCCGTGCCGGTGCAGCACCAGAAGCTGTGCTCGGGGGTGTGGTAGAGCTTCATGTAGCCGGGCCGCGCGCCCTGGAAATAGGTCGCCATGCCGCTGTCCGGGTCCTGCGAGGCGAGGATGCCGTTGAACAGCGTCCGCTCATAATAATCGGCATAGTCGGCGCGCGGATCGTGGAGGAACAGCCCGCGGGTCAGCTTCAGCATGTTGTGCTGGCAGCAGGTCTCCGATCCCTTGGCCGAGAAGACATGCCGTTCGAACTCGGCCATCGCGAAGAAATGCTCGCCGTCGCCGTGTCCGCCGGTCGCGAACGAGCGGGTCTCCGCCACCGTCTTCCAGAAGAACGCCGCGGCGTCATGATAGGCGGCGTCGCCGGTCGCCTCATAGACCCGCTGGAAGCCGACGACCTTCGGGACCTGGGTATTGGCGTGGAGCCCGTCGAGATGGTCGCGCGCCTTGGCCAGGGGCGCCAGCAACGCCTTGTGCGAGAAGCGCTGCGACAGCACGCGATAGTCGGGATTGCCGGTCAGGAAGTAGAGATCGGCATAGACCTCGTTCATCCCGCCATGCTCGGTCTCCAGCATCGCCTCGAACGCGGCGTCGGACAGCGGCCGGCACGCCACCACGCCCCAGTCGGCGAGCCGCAGCAGCACGGTGCGCGCCGTGTCGCTGTCGGCCAGCACCCAGCCGTCGCGCAGGCCGGCATAGAGTTTGTGCAGCGTGTACCAGGGCACGCCGCTGATTTTCTCGCCGCGCAGATGCGCCGCCACCAGCGCCGCGCCTTCCGGGAAGGCGGTGACGAGGCCGCTCTTCGCCGCATCCTGGCACGCGCCTAGCTCGGCCGCGATATAGTCGACGCGGTCGCGATATGCCGCCTTGCCGGTCGAGCGATAGGCGAGCGCGCAGGCTGAGAGATAATGGCCAAGGGTATGGCCCTGGCAGTGGATGTCCGACCACATCGGGTCCGACTCCCAGCCGCCATAGGCGGCCGCCTTGGGGGCGAGCCCGGCATTGACGCGGAACTGGTGGAGCAGCCGATCGGGCTCCAGCCGCAGCAGATAGGCCTCGGTCGCGCGCTGGGCATGGAGGAACGGCCCTTCGCCCAGCGTCACGTCGGCCATGTCGAACGCCTGCAGCTTGGCCGGCGCGGCCATCGCCGGGAGCGTCTGCGCCGTCGCCGGCATCGGCATGCCGACGCCGGCGATCGCCACCGCGCCGCTGCCCGTCCCGGCAAGGAACGCCCGCCGCGAAGTTCGATAGTTCATGGGCGCACCCTCTCCGCCGTTGCGATTTACTCCGGGTTATCAGAGCCCCCCGCCCGCGCCAAGCCGGATCGACTGCGCTGCACCGCGCAAAAAAGCGGCTTCCCAAATGCTTCCGCCTGCCCCAACCAAGTAATCATGGTCGAAAAGATTCTGGGCATTCTTGCCACCTTCACCATCTGGGTCATCTCGAGCGGGGGCTATCTCGGCATCGCCATCCTGATGGCGATCGAATCCGCGTGCATTCCGTTGCCCTCGGAAATCATCATGCCGTTCGCCGGCTATCTGGTCTCGACCGGCCGGTTCGACCTGTACCTCGCCGCGACCGCGGGCGCGATCGGCTGCAACCTCGGCTCGATCGTCGCCTATGAGATCGGCAAGCGCGGCGGTCGCCCGGCGGCGCTGCGCTGGGGCAAGTATCTGCTGATCGGCCCCGGCGAGATCGACGCGGCCGACCGCTTCTTCGCCCGCTATGGCAGCATCGCAGTGCTGATCGGGCGGTTGCTGCCGGTGATCCGCTCGTTCATCGCCTTCCCGGCGGGCGTCGCGCGGATGAAGCTGGTGCCGTTCCATGTCTACACCTTTCTCGGCAGCTGGCCCTGGTGCTTCGGCCTCGCCTGGGTGGGCATGACGCTCGGCGAGAAGTGGGACAGCGATCCGCGCATGAAGGCGGCCTTCCACAGCGCCGACGCGCTGATCGGCGTGGTGCTGGTCGCGCTGGTGGCGTTCTATATCTGGCACCGCGTGCGGGGATTGAAGCAGCACTGAGCCGCATTTCCCACGGGAGGCCCCCTCCACCATTCGCTGGCGCGAATGGTCCCCCTCCCCCGGCTTCGCCGAGGGAAAAGACGCTTTCTTCTATCGCCGTATAGCGTTTCCTCTCCCGGCGAAGCCGGGGGAGGGGGACCGCGCTGCGCCAGCAGCGTGGTGGAGGGGGCACGCCGCACGTCCCGCACGTGCCGCAAACGCCCCTTCCCAACCCCGCTTGCACAACTTCCCCCGATCCTCTAGATACGGACCCCTAGCCGAAAGCGTGGGTGGATTGCACCGGTTCCTGGGAAGGACCGGGCAGCGGACCCATGCCCGAAGCACCAATTTCACACGAGGATAGCCCCAGTGGCGAAGACCAGCCCCGTCGAATTCGTGAAGCAGGTCCAGACCGAAACCCGCAAGATCGCCTGGCCGACCCGCCGCGAGACGATCATGACCGGCGTGATGGTGATGATCATGACCACGCTGCTCGGCAGCTTCTTCCTCGGCATCGATTCGATCTTCGATATGATCGTCAACGCACTTCTCCGCCTCGCGCAGTAAGGAAAGACCAACAACCATGTCGCGCTGGTACATCATCCACGCCTATTCCGGTTTCGAGGGCAAGGTCCGCGACCAGATCCTGGCCGACGCCACCCGCCTGGGCCTCGATCGCCTCGTTGAGGCCGTCGAAGTGCCGACCGAGACGGTCACCGAAGTGCGGCGCGGCAAGAAGATCCAGTCCGAGCGGAAGTTCTTCCCCGGCTATGTGCTCGCCAAGCTCGAGATGAACGACGACGTGTATCACCTGGTGAAGAACACGCCGAAGGTGACCGGCTTCCTCGGCAGCTCGGGCAAGCCGCAGCCGATCAGCGAGGCGGAAGCCGCGCGCATCCTCAACACCAAGGAAGAAGCGGCCACCGCGGCGCCCAAGGCCAAGCTCAAGGTCGATTTCGACATCGGCGACACGGTCAAGGTCATCAGCGGCAACTTCGCCACCTTCTCGGGCGTGGTGGAAGAGCTGGATTACGACAAGAACCGCGTGAAGGTCTCGATCTCGATCTTCGGCCGCGCGACCCCGCTGGAGCTGGGCTTCGAGGACGTCGAACGGGTCAAGTGAGGCGGGCTACCGCCGCACACGCAACGAACACGAAAAGCCGGGGTGCGAACCCCGGCTTTTTTGTTGGGGCGCGGCCGCCATGCGGCGATTGACTCCCAACTCTACCTAGGTTGAGATGCGCCATGGGCCGCAATCGCCGACCGTCCAAGCAGATGCTGCGCCTGCTCGAGGCGCTGGCGGTGCACCCGCAACAGTGGCGGCATGGCTATGATCTGATGAAGGAAACCGGCCTGCTTTCGGGCACGCTCTACCCGCTGCTGATGCGGATGACCGATCAGGGGCTGGTCGAGGCCGAATGGCACCCGCCAGAGCAGCTCGGTCGGCCGGCCCGCCACGCCTATCGATTGACCGCGGCCGGGGTGGCCTTCGCGCAAACGGCCGCCCCACTCCCGCCGCTTCCCATCACCCGCACGGCACTGGCGTGACGACGGCCCTGGCACGCGGGGTGATGGCCCTGGCACAACAATGTCTCGGCGCCGATCGCCGCGAATGGGCGCGGGCCATGCAGGCGGAGTTCGAGGTGGCACGCGATGACGGCAAGCCGCTCAGCTTCGCCATCGGCTGCCTGCTTACCGCCGGGGCGCAGATGGTGCAGCATGGCGAAGGGCGCCGGACGCTTGCCGGCTATGCCATGGCGCTGAGCCTGTTGGTGCCGATGGCGCTGCTGTATTTCCGCCAGGCGCTCGGCCTCGCCCGGTTGGCCGCGCATGCCGCGCTGCTCGGTCCCGGGGACAATCCGTATCTGGTCTGGTCGCAGAACAGTGCCGTGCCGGTGCTGCTGATCCTGTGGATGGTGCTCGGCCTGGCGCATCTCTGCCTGGCCTGGGACCTGCTGGAAGGCGATTGGGCAAGCGTGCTGAAACTCGGCACGGCGATCGGCGCGGCAACGATCACGCTGGTGCTGCTCGCCAGCCTGCTGATGCTCGACCTCTCGCCGCTGCTGGCCCAGATGCCGGCGCTGGCGGTGGAAGGCGCGATGCTGCTCGCCGTCGCGCGCTGGCACACCCGCCCGTCCAGGGCCGCATCGGCCGGCGCCCTCCCCGGCTAGAGCATCCCCAACCGCACGCGTCGGCACCCCACGCGCCCCCACGCTTGACTCTTAAATCTACATATGTCGTGATTGCCCTTGCCGACAGGAGATCGGCTGGTGGAGGGTGAGGAAATGGACGCACGATCATTGCTGTTGCCGAATGCGCGCCGCGCCTGGATCGCGCTTGCCGCCATCCTGGTCCTGGTCGCGGTTGCCCTGGTTTTCTGGGCGCGTCGGACGCCGTCGCTGCCCTATGATGCCGCCGACGGCGACTATGCCAGCGACTGCTGCGGCGCGATCACGCTGCGTGGTGGCAGCCTGTACGCGAACGATGCCCGCCTGGCCGACTATGTCGTGCTGCGCGACGCGCGCGGGCCCTATCTGCTGCCGGACCGCTACGTCGGCACGCTGAACACGGGCATCGAAACCGCCGGCAACCGGCCGCCGCGCCCGCTGCGGCTCGACACACTGCCCCGGCCGAGCCGCATCCTGTTCCCCGATCCCGAGGGCGCGTCGCTCTTCCGGCGCAGCCCGGCCCGCCGGCGATAGGATCACCGCACGCCCGCCGTTCAGCGCGGATCGGCGGGCCCCAGCCGAGTCATCAGCACCTCGCGTCGAAGCACGAAGCCGAGCGATCGGTAGAGCGCGATCGCGCCTTCGTTGCTGGCATAGGCGTGGAGAAACGGCACCTCGCCGCGCGCGCGGATGGCATCGGCGACGGCGGAGATCAGCGCCCGTGCATAGCCCCGCCCGCGCGCGTCCGGATGGGTGCACACGCCGCTGATCTCGGTGAACCCGTCCGGCTTCATCCGTTCGCCCGCCATGGCGAGCAGGCGACCGTCCTGCTCGATCCCGAGAAAGGTCCCCAACTCGTGGGTACGGGCGAAGAACGGCCCCGGCTCGGTCAGCGTGGCGAGCGCCAGCATCGCGCCGGCATCGGCCGCGCCGAGCGTGCGGATCGGCACGTCCGGGATCGTAGCCGGCCGCGAGTCCCTGCCGACCATCTGCACGCCGAGATCCTGCGACACCACCCGCAGCCCCGGCGCGACCGGCGGCGCCTCGGCTTCGAGGAAGGCCACGTCGCCGTACGCGGCGACCAGCGTGGCGAGCCCCGCCAGTGCTTCCGGGGTCGGCGCGTCGAGGGTCGCGAAAACGCCCACGTCGGGGTCGTAGCGCCGCGCGCCGCCCGCGACGATCGCGAAGCGGGCATGGCGCCCGTGAAGCGCCGAGCGGGCCGGGAAGTCGAGCGGATCGAAGCCAGTCATCCCGCGCATCCTATCGCGGGGGCCTTCGCCTCGAAATGGCGCCGGCACAAAAAAGCCGGGGGAGAAGCCCCCGGCTTTCCTTGAATCGAGGTGCGAGACCTCAGAGCACCGTCGGCTCGCGATAGGCGCTGCGCTCGCGCTCGATCTCGTCGCGGGTATAGGCGGGCGCCTTGTCGTCGAACGCGGTCCAGCCCGACTGGCGATAGGCCGCGCCGCGCGTCGCCGCATTGACGCCGCGACGGTTGAGCACCGCCTCGGCTTCGGGTGCCAGCGAGTCTTCCACGCGCGCGCTCACCAGCGTGCCGCCGCGGCGCACGCCTTCGGAATAGACGTTCGCGTCCTCCTCGCTCTCGCCGGCATTCTTGAGCGCGCCGACGATGCTGCCGGTCGCCGCGCCACCGACGCCGCCGATCGCCGCACCGGCCGCGGTCGAGGCGAGCCAGCCCGCCGCCACGATCGGGCCGAGCCCCGGGATCGCCAGCAGGCCGAGGCCCGCAAGCAGGCCGCCGACGCCGCCCAGCGCCGCGCCGGTCGAGGCGCCGCGGCTGACGTCGCCATGCGCGTTGACGTCGCTCACGTCATGGTCGCCATGGGTGTTGTTGGCGATGATGCTGAGATCGCTGTGCGGCACGCCCAGCCGCTCGAGCTCGTTCACCGCAGACTTGGCATCCGAATACTCGTCGAACAGGCGCGTAATGGTCCGGCTCATGGCATTTCTCCTGCAGAAATCGGGGGGTTAGCGCGCGGTGATGTTGCCCTTGTAGTCGAGCGTCACGGTCACCTGCTTGCCGTTCTTGGTCGCCATGCCCTGCCAGGCACCGTTCGGCGTGCCCTTCAGGCCGGTGACATTGGTATAGCCCGCCTTGGCGAGACGGCCCTTGGCCTGGTCTTCGGTGAAGGAGCTGTGGCCCTTGGCGGGGGTCGCGACGTGGTGCGCGGTGCCGTCCTTCACCACCGGGTTGTGCGAGCCCGACTGGCCGCTGCTCTGCGCGGCGGCGCCGGTCGTCGCCAGCGCGGCGACGGCGGCGGCGATGATGATCCGTTTCATGCCCATTCCTCTCAAACGATGGTCCGCCCGCAGCACAGCAATGCACCGACTGCGCGGACTTTGCTCAAACCGTTGAAGGACTTATTTGGTTCAGTGGGCTGCGACGAAGCCGATCGAAGGCCTGTGGGCGCCCGAAGCGCGCGGGAACTGGTATCGATCCAAAGCCAGAAAACCGCCCGCCCTATCATACTCACCGCACCGTCATGCCGCCTTTCGAAGGATCAAGCCGAAGGAGGTGCAGGCGAAGCCGTCGATCGACAGCTTCAGATGGCGCTCATCGCCGAGGCGGCGCCGTTCCGGCTCGGACATGTCGTGGAGCCAGGGCGGAAGATCGATGAACCTGTCCATCGGCTGGTTGCCGAAGTCGAACGCCATCGGCGCCACCTGGACGCCCGCAGCGGCCATGCGCGCCGCGAACGCTTCGAGATGCTTGCGCTGGAACAATACCGTGCCCCAATTGTCGATGGTGGGCCCCTCCGCGTCGACGTTCAGTTCGAGCGTGTGCACCGCCGTGCCGCCGGGCCGCAGCGTGGCGAGCGAACGCTCGATGAAGCGCAGCCCTGCCTCGATGCTGCCGAGATGCTCCAGCGCGCAGATCGACCAGCAGAAGTCATAGCCCTGCAGGCGATCGGGCACGGCATTCATGTCGACGGTGTCGACCGTGACGAAGCGATCGAACCGTTCGCGATCGACGAGATGCGGCAGGAACGGCGCTGCCGCCGAGCCGAGATGCTGGCCGCTTTCGATCCAGCCCCCCGCCGCCGCCGCCTCGCCGGCTGCGTCGGTGGCCGTCACGAACAGGCCCTGCGCAGCGAGATAGCTCGGGATCGGTTCCGCGCCGCAGCCAAAGCCCAGCCCACGCGCACCGTCCCTCAGGTGGCCATGCTCGAACAAAGCCTGCAGCACATAGGCCAGTTCCCAGAGCTTGCGATGGTAGAGCACCGGCGCCTTGAGTTCCGCCGCCCAGTGCGCAAGCCAGTCGCTTTCAATGTCGGCCTGGGTGCAGGGCTTGCACCCGAGCCCGATGACATGGGCTTGCGTGTCCGTCCGCGGCGGCAGCGCGGCCGCCATGCGGTGCGCCAGTTCATAGCCGAACGCCTTGACGTTCAACTCCAGAATCCGGACCTCTCTGACGATTTTGTTGAGCGCATTGAGGTTCGGCCGCGAATCCGCGGTCACCAGCGCGAGCAGGCGCTTCAGCACGCGCCTCTCGATTTTCTCTCGTATCGACAATGGCTACCCCCTTTCTTCTGGACAGTTCGGAGGCCCTGGATTGGCAAAACCGTGCAGTCCGACGGCAGCCCCCTTGCCTGGTGCGGGCGCGCGCGCCAGTGTCTGCGCCAAACCGGGGACCCCGCATGCCACACACCACCAAAGCCCAGACCCGCGCCCGCGTGGTGCTCGCCGGCGTCATCGCCGCCGCCGCCTTGTGGATCGGCATGGCCTTCGTGCCGGCGATCCTCTGGGCGGGCGTGCTCGCGATCGGAGTCGAGCCGCTGCGCAGCCGCCTGGCGGCGCGGCTGCCCCGCCCCGCGCTGGTCGCCGCGCTGCTCACCCTTGCCGTGCTGCTCGTCGTGCTGACCCCGCTGTCGATCGCGATCAGCCAGGCGGTGGTCGAGGCGCAAGCGGTCACCGCCTGGATCGCCGATGCCCGCGCACACGGCGTACCGGTCCCCGACTGGGTCGCCCGCCTGCCCTGGGGATCGAGCGAAGTCACCGCCTGGTGGACGCTCCACCTCGCCACGCCCGAAGCCGCCGCTGCCGAGTTCGGCCGGCTCGACCATTCGCTGTGGCGGACGCATTCGGGCGCGCTCACCCACACGCTGGTCCGCCGCGTCGTGGTGTTCGCGTTCACGCTGGTCGTGCTGTTCTTCCTGCTGCGCGACCGCGACACCATCGTCCGCCAGCTCGAGCGCGGCGCCACCCGCGCGTTCGGCGATGCGGGCGACCGGCTGGGCCGTCAGATCTTCGCGGCGGTGCGCGGCGCGGTCGACGGGATGGTGCTGCTCGGGCTGGCGCAGGGCATCCTGATGTCGATCCTGTTCCTGGCCGGCGGCGTGCCGCACCCGATCCTGCTCGGCCTGTTCTCGGGCTTTGCCTCGATCATCCCGTTCGGGCTCGCGGTGGTGCTGGTGCTCGCGCTGCTGCTCCTGCTCGCCAAGGGTGCGGTGATGGCGGCGATCGTCGTCGGGGTAATCGGCTATGCGCTCAACTTCGTGATCGACCATTTCCTGCGGCCGACCCTGATCGGCGGCACGACCCGCCTGCCCTTTGTCTGGGTGCTGATCGGCATCCTGGGCGGCGTGGAGACGATCGGCCTGCTCGGCTTGTTCGTCGGCCCCGCGGTGATGGCAGCGCTGGTCCTGCTGTGGCGCGAATGGGTGGCCGAGGGCGATATCGGCGGCAGCGAGGCGGGGCACACGGCGCCGTGACCAAATCCTCCCCTGCGCATGCAGGGGAGGGGGACCGCGCCGCGCCCGCGGCGGGGTGGAGGGGCCGCCGCGCCAGCGGCGGTGTCCCGCGCGCCACCCGAAACCCGCGCCTGGCGGCGCGGCCCCTCCACCACCGCCTGCGGCGGCGGTCCCCCTCCCCGCGCTGCGCCCGGGGAGGAATTTGCGCCCCCCTTGCCCCCGCCCCCCGTTTCCGCTAAGGGCGCCGGCTTCCAACGCATTCGTGGTGGAACCATGCGGGAGGCGGCCTCTGGCCGTCGCTTGTACCGCTCGACTTGAAAGAGAGTGACATGGCTAAGAAGATTACCGGCTATATCAAGCTGCAGGTGGCTGCCGGCGCCGCAAACCCCTCGCCGCCGATCGGCCCTGCTCTGGGTCAGCGCGGCGTGAACATCATGGAATTCTGCAAGGCGTTCAACGCCGCGACCGGCGACGTCGAGAAGGGCACGCCCCTCCCCACCGTCATCACCGTCTATGCGGACCGTTCCTTCTCGTTCGAGACCAAGACCCCGCCGGCGACCTATCTGCTGAAGAAGGCCGTCAACCTGAAGTCGGGCTCGAAGGAGCCGGGCAAGGTCGTGGCAGGCAAGATCAAGCGTTCGCAGCTGTCGGAAATCGCCCAGGTCAAGATGAAGGACCTGAACGCGAACGACATCGACGCCGCGACGAAGATCATCGAAGGTTCGGCCCGCGCGATGGGCCTCGAAGTGGTGGAGGGCTGATTCCATGGCAAAGCTGACCAAGAAGCAGAAGACCTGGAGCGTCGACCCCATCAAGCTGCACGGCGTCGATGAAGCGATCGCGCTGGTGAAGCAGTATGCGACCGCCAAGTTCGACGAGTCGATCGAAGTCGCGCTGAACCTCGGCGTCGATCCGCGCCACGCCGACCAGATGGTCCGCGGCGTCGTGACGCTGCCGGCCGGCACCGGCAAGGACGTTCGCGTCGGCGTGTTCGCCCGCGGCGCCAAGGCCGAGGAAGCCAAGGCCGCCGGTGCCGACGTCGTCGGCGCGGAAGACCTGATGGAAGCCATCCAGGGCGGCACGATCGATTTCGATCGCTGCATCGCGACCCCGGACATGATGGGCCTGGTCGGCCGTCTCGGCAAGGTGCTGGGCCCCAAGGGCCTGATGCCGAACCCGAAGCTCGGCACTGTGACCCTGAACGTCGCTGAGGCCGTCAAGGCCGCCAAGGGCGGTCAGGTGGAATACCGCGTCGAAAAGGCCGGCATCATCCACTCGGGCATCGGCAAGGTGAGCTTCTCGAACGAAGACCTGCGCCGCAACTTCGACGCGCTGGTCGACGCGGTCGTCAAGGCCAAGCCGGCGGGCGCCAAGGGCAAGTACCTCAAGAAGGTCGCGCTGTCCTCGTCGATGGGCCCGGGCGTGAAGGTGGACACGGCGGAAGTCGCCACCGTCTAAGCCGCACGGCAACCAGACAAACGGAAAGGGCCGGGGAGCGATCCCCGGCCCTTTTTGTTTGCGCGCTTGCCGCCGATCGTCGCCCATGGCTTCCGCGCGGCAACCAGATACGCTATAATGGCGCAGCGATCTCGCCCAGGAGAGGCTTGGATGCACGACCTTCCAGACGCCCGCACGCTGCGTCGCCGCCGCACGCTGGTCCTGTTCGTGGCACTCGGCGCCCTCCTGCTTGGCGCCGCCGATCCACTGGCGTCGCTGCACCAGGATCTGCGCGACTTCCAGCGCGGCTTCGCCGACGGGCTCGCCGGCCGCTAAGCCAGGTCTCGCCTCAGCGCGGAAGGACTCCGACCCGTGCGTCAAATTACAAACGATTTCATAGGCGCTCGCGGAACGTCATGTAATCGAAACAAACACCGCTGCAAGTTTCACGGAATTGCAATCAATTTTACGCGATGCCGTTTCGACTCCTCGTTAGGGGCGCTCCCGAAAGACCAATAAGGGTCCAGGGAGATTCCAACATGATACCCCCGTTTGCGCTGCTCCGCGCATCCTCGGCACTCGCCCTCGCGCTGGCGGCGCTTGCGCCGGCCTATGCCCAGACCACCCCGCCGCAGGACGGCACCGAAGCCGGCGGCGAGGAAATCGTCGTCCATGGCAGCTATGCCCGCAGCCTCGGCGCGGCGAACGATGCCAAGCGCCATGCCGAATATGGCCTCGATTCGATCAGCGCGACCGACATCGGCAAGTTCCCCACCCAGAACGTGGCGGAAGCGCTACAGCTCGTCACCGGCGTCGCGATCACCCGTCCGCGCGGTGAAGGCCTGTACGTCTCGGTGCGCGGTCTCGGGCCGCAATTCCAGAGCACATTGCTCAACGGCCGTCCGATCGCGCTCAACGACCTGATCGAGAATGGCGGCGCCAACGGCCGCCAGTTCCGTTTCGAGATGCTGCCCGCCGAGTTCGTGTCGAACATCGACGTGGTGAAGACCCCCACCTCGGACATGACCGAGGGCGCGCTGGGCGGCAATATCGACGTGCACACCTTCCGCCCGTTCGAGGTCGGCAACAAGGTCACCGCCAATCTGCGCGGCACCTATACGACCCAGACCGAGAAGGTGAAGCCCAACGCCACGCTGATCGGCAGCCATACCTTCGGCGACACCTTCGGCATCCTCGTCGGCGCGCAATATTGGGGCAAGGCGGTCCGCAACGACCGCTTCATGAATTTCGGCTGGAACAAGGACAAGTATCTCAAGGACGCGCAGGGCGCCCTCCCCTCGGGCCTCTACACCCCCACCCGGACCCGTCCGACCGTCGAGACCGAGGATCGCAAGCGGATCTCGGGCATGGTCTCGGCCCAGTGGCGCCCGACCCCCGAGCTCGAGACCACGCTCGACGTGCTCGCGACGCGGCTCGACGTCGCCTATGACGAGTTCGGCATGGACATCTATCCGGACGATCCCGGCACGGTGATCCAGCCCGGCTACACGGTCAGCGGCAATACCGTCACCGGCGCGACGATCAACAATGTCCGCTTCATGGCGAGCCGCGAATACAGCCTCAACCGCCACGACCTGCTGACCATCGGCCTGAAGCAGACCTGGAACCATGAGCGCTTCCACGTCACCGCCAACCTCAACTGGTCGTCGGCGCACAGCTTCCACCCGAGCAACGCCGAAGGCACGGTGCGCAGCCGCGCCTATCTGATCGCGCCGCTCACCTACAATGCGTCTGGCGGCTACAAGACCCTGCCGACGCTGACGACCCCGGTCGACCTCACCAACCCGGCGAATTATTCGCTCTACACCTTCAACATCGCGCCGAAGAACAGCAAGGACTGGGACAAGTTCGCCCGCCTCGATGGCGTGTACGACGTTGGCGGCTTCCTCCGCCGGGTCGCCGTCGGTGCCGAATATCACTGGCGCAAGCGCGACTATTGGCGCCGCGACTATAACGTCACCCAGCCCGCCGGGGCACCGCCGGCGCCGCTCAGCTCGCTGGGAGCAGGTGCCTATGAGCAGCTGCCCTTCGACGACTTCCTGTCGGGCGTGAGCGGCAACATCCCGCGCAACTTCCTGGTGCCGGTCACCTCGGCCTATTACAACGCGCTGTTCAACGACACGCTCGCCAACGCGCCGCTCACCACCGGCGACAAGGCCTCGCTGTTCAAGACGACCGAGAAGACCGCCTCGGCCTATGCCCGGCTCGACTACGGCACCGCGCTCGGCGATGTTCCCGTCACCGGCAATGTCGGCATTCGCTATGTCCATACCGACCAGAACGCCACCGGCTATCTGCGCGTCGGCGCCGACGCCAAGCCGGTTGCCTATCCGAAGACGTTCAACGACTGGCTGCCGAGCTTCAACCTCAAGGCCGAGCTGACCAGGACGCTGATCGCCCGCTTTGCCGCGAGCCGGGTGCTCACCCGTCCGAACGTGACCGACAGCGCACCGCGCATTACCGTCTCCACCGACGCGCCGACCGCGAGCGGCGGCAACCCGGAACTGCTGCCCTTCCTCGCCACCCAGTTCGACGGCGGCCTGGAATGGTATTTCAACCCCAAGGGCGCACTCACCGGTGCGGTGTTCTACAAGGCGATGGACAATTACATCACCGCGCAGAACGTCAATATCGACATCCCGGGCCGCGGCACCGTGCTGCTCTCGACCCAGGTCAATGGCGGCAATGCCAAGGTGTACGGCGTCGAGGCGGGCTACAACCAGGTGTTCACCTTCCTGCCCGCACCGTTCGACGGGCTGGGCATGCAGGCGAGCTACACCCACACCTCGGTGAAGGCGAACTACACCGCCGGCGCGCGGCCGATCGTCGACCAGCTGATCGGCCTGTCGAAGAACAGCTTCAATCTCGTCGGTTTCTACGAGAAGGGCCCGATCTCGACCCGTCTCTCCTATGTGTGGCGCGGCCGCTACCTGTCCGGCACCGGCAGCACCACCCAGGCGCCGACCTACACCGCGGCGTTCGGCACGCTCGACGGCAGCATCGGCTACAAGCTGCTGCCGAACGTCCAGCTCAGCGTCGAGGCGATCAACCTCTCGGGCGCCAAGCTCTACACCTATAACGACGATCCCAACCGCTTCGGCGAGATCAACTATTACGGCCGCACCTTCCTGTTCGGGGTGCGCGCGGAGTTCTGATCGGATCCGCCGCCATGGGCAAACGGAAAGGGCCGGGAGCGATCCCGGCCCTTTTTGCGTGCCGGTCCTCGTAGCGTGCCGGCGATGCCGCGCATGCCAAGGCCGTTCCGCGGGGGAGCGGCTTCGACGCCAAAGCCACGAAGCGGACTGAATCAATATCGGATACTGTATTACCCATCGGGGCAGGATAGTCACGAAAGCTCAGCTTTCGGGCTGGCGCGAACCAAATAATTACTCTTTGCAGCTCCGGGATCTACCTGGCCTTCGCCGTGGATCTTTGCCTTACACGCGCGAACGGCGTGCAAACCTTGTCAGAAATCGCCTTGATCTATCCGACCGCAAACCCGTTTGCGCGCCAGCATGGTTTATATTGGGACTGCCGCCGCCCCTGACGATTAGGAACTTAGGCGTAACCCTACTTTCCTCCATATTGGATCAGCGCGCATGGTGCAGCGCCACAAGGCTGAGTCGGGGGAAATGCGTATGGGCTCCGTTGCACGAGGGTCGGAAGAGGAAAAACCCCTCTCCGCCAGGGACAAGCTTACTGAGCGCCAGCTCGAGTGCCTCGAATGGGTTCACCGAGGCTTTGAAACGAAGGAGATCGCACGCGAGCTCGGACTGTCACCGCAAACTATTGATATGCATATCAAGAATGCCATCCAGCGATTGGATGCATCGAACCGCCGCGCGGCTGCGCGGATGGTGCACGGCCCGTCTGCCCCCCACCAATCGTCGGTGCACCATCCAATGGGTATGTCGCCCATCCTGCATTCCTCCAATGTCGAGGCGTCGACAGCGTTGGCAGATCCGCCGCGCGCTTCCTTCCTTGAGGTCGTCGGCCGGCCCTTCCCTACGGAGGAAGCGCCGATGAACGACCTCAGCACCGGGCAGCGCCTGTTCTGGATCGTCGCCATCGCGGTCGGCGTGCTGGTTGGGTTTGGTGCGCTTATCAGCAGCCTGGAGTCCCTCGGGCGACTTCTGCACCGGTGAACGATCATGGGGAGCCGACCGCTCCCGGAAAGGCTAACAATGCGCTCTGTTCGTTTGGAAGTGATGAAAGACGTGGTTCGCGATCTTCACGATGCCGAACTGGCCTGCGACCATGCCATCGCGGCGATCGCCACCTTCACCGCCCGCTTGCCCAAGGCCCGGGTGCGGGCCAAGGTCGCCGCAATGGTCGGCCAAGGGGCGATCGACAATGCGCTCGCCGCGTCCAGCCTGATGGGCCAGGTCCGCGCGCGCCTGGTGGAAAGCCACAACCAGCTCAACGACGTGCGGGCCCAGCTTGGCCTCGCGACGGTTGCCGCCGGCGGCGGATACGAAAAGCCGCTCGAGCTGGTGATGCCGACATCGGCGGCAAACGAAGACATTGCCGCCTGAGCGTAGTAAGCCGGGGCGTCCAACCAACTCCCCGGCCCTACCATGATCCTTCAGAAGCTCTTGCCCTTCGTCTACTGGAGTGTCGCGACAGGCAGCACGATCATCGCGTTCTCGCGCGGTGGTAGAGATGAGCAGGCGGGATCGTCCGCCCTGCTCATGGCGTCGCTCGCGTCTGCGATCGCGGTATGGACGGTGCCTGTGATGGAACGCCTGACGTTCATCCAGACGTCGATCTTCGCGATCGATGCTGCGCTCCTCCTGTGGTTCGTTTGGCTGGCGCTTCGATCCAAGAGGTTTTGGCCGTTATGGGCGTCCGCTTTCAGCTTGATCGTGTTCGCGACCCACGTGGCGCACTTTGCGACGCCGAGCATCCTTCCGAGGGCCTATGTGCTTGCGCAAGGGTTCTGGGCATATCCGACCTGGCTGGCGATCCTGATTGGAACGGCGCACCACTGGCGATCGCGAACATCCGGGCTGCGCTGAGCGATATCAACGCGGAACTGAATCACCTCTCCGGGGGCGCCGCCGCCGGGCCGCCCGCGGGCAGCGCACCGGCGACGCCCGCCGAGCGCGCCGCGGCGGAGGTCAAGCACCGCAAGGCACAGCTACAGGCCTTCGGGCGGCGCCTGGTGGCAAACCCCGCCTGGGACATGCTCATCGATCTGTTCATCGCGCAGGAAGCGGGCACACCGATTTCGGTGTCCAGCCTGTGCTACGCGGCGAACGTGCCCAGCACGACGGCGCTGCGATGGATCAAGATGCTGGAGACGGCCGGCCTGATCTCGCGCACGAGCGATCCCAGCGACGCACGCCGCGTCCATCTGGCGTTGACGCCGGAGGGCACCGCGCGCGTGACGCGCTGCCTGTAGCAAGCCGGGCGGCGGCGCCTGCACGGCAGACATGAGAGCCCCGCGCCGCCTCGCCACTCTTGACTCTGCCCCCGAATCCGCTATTGCGCCCGCTCCTTCCCAGGAAGGAATCCGTCCGAGACAGCGAGGGGCCGGGATTTGCCGGCCTTGAAAAACTCGCCTAGACGGGGACAGAATTTTCCGGCGGCTTCCCCGGCCTCGCGCATCTGCGCAGCTGGGTGCAAGCGTTCCGGGTCACGCCCCAGGGATTGCTCCCCGGCCTCGTGACGATCCTTCCCCTCGGACATTACCGCTGGCCTGCGTTCGCGCGCGGGCCGTTAACCGGGGCCGCCTCCGTTCGCGGGAGCAGCCTCATGTATGAGGAGACCGGCATGGATCGTTCCCAGAAGGCCGACGCCGTTGCCGAGCTGAATCGCACCTTCAACGAGGTTGGCGTGGTGGTTGTCACCCGCAATCTCGGCATGACCGTCAAGCAGTCGACGGACCTGCGCAACAAGATGCGTGCAGCCGGCGCGACCTATAAGGTCTCGAAGAACAAGCTCGCCAAGATTGCCACCCAGGGCACCGATTATGCGGTGCTCGCGGACCTGCTGACGGGTCCGACGGCACTGTCCACCTCCATCGATCCCGTGGCTGCGGCCAAGGTGGTCGCGGAGTTCGCCAAGACGAACGACAAGCTCGAAATCGTCGGCGGCGCGATGGGCAATGTGCTGCTGGATGCGGCTGGCGTGCAGGCACTCGCCTCGCTGCCGTCGCTGGACGAGCTGCGCGGCAAGCTCGTGGGGCTCATCGCAGCGCCCGCGACCAAGCTCGCAACCATCACCCAGGCACCGGCGGCGCAGATCGCCCGCGTGCTTGCGGCGTACAGCGAAAAGCAGGCTGCCTGAGCTTCGGCTTCAAGCGACCTTTATTCTATCCCGAAACTTTTGAACTGATTGGAGTTTACCATGGCTGACCTCAACGCAATCGTCGACCAGCTTTCCGCGCTGACCGTTCTCGAAGCCGCCGAGCTCTCGAAGCTGCTCGAAGAGAAGTGGGGCGTTTCGGCCGCCGCTGCCGTCGCCGTTGCCGGCCCGGCCGCTGGTGGCGCCGCTGCCCCGGCTGCTGAAGAGCAGACCGAGTTCGACGTGATCCTCACCGGCGACGGTGGCAAGAAGATCAACGTCATTAAGGAAGTCCGCGCGATCACCTCGCTCGGCCTGACCGAAGCCAAGGCGCTCGTCGAAGGCGCGCCGAAGCCGGTCAAGGAAGGCGTGTCGAAGGACGAAGCCGAGAAGATCAAGAAGCAGCTTGAAGAAGCCGGCGCGACCGTCGAAATCAAGTAAGTGCTTCTTGGCCTCACGGAAGGCCTCGAAACAGAAAGGAGGCGGCCCGGCGACGGGTCGCCTCTTTTTTTGTGCTGACGTCGGAAGCCGGGATCCATGGGCCTTTCGGTCTCAACCAACGTCGATATCGAGACCGCAATGGATCCCGGCTTTCGCCGGGGTGACGATTGCAGAGAGCAGCGATAGGTACATGCCTGCGCCACGTGCAGCGCCGCCGTTACGTCGGCGCCGCGCACGAGGTCAGGCGCTGGTCCGGTTGCTGTTGCGCACCTCGGCGCGGATACGCGCGGTGCGGGCACGTTCGATCCGCTCGATCCGCTCGCGTTCGATGCGATCCTGTTCGGCTTGCGCGAATTCTTCGCGTTCGCGGTCCTCGCGTGCCATGCGTTCGGCGATGCGCAGCCGGATCGCTTGCAGTTCGGGCGAGACTTCGTCGCTGGCGAGCCGTTCGCGCAGCGTATCCTGGCGGCGCAGCGCCTCCGCGGCCGCGATACGATCGGACCAGTGGCGCGGCCGCTCCGGCTTCTTGGCGCGTTGGCGCCAGCGCGCCAGCGCGATCCGGTAGGAACGGAACATCCGTGCGGCATGGAGACCGGTCATCACCGCTGCCAGCACCGCCACCGTGATATAGGCGCCGGCATGCGGCTGCGGCGCATGGAGCACCATCAGCACCATCAGATAGCTGAGCAGCGTCATCATGCCGCAATAGGCGCCGAATTCAAGCGCGACCAACAAGTACCGACGAACGGATTCGGGCTTCATCAACGCAATCCCCACCGGCGACCGACCGAGGGCGCGGGATCGCGCCGGCGCCACTCTTCGCGCCTGCATCATGAAGCAAGTCCGTTAACGAATCCCAACTGACGCGAAAGGATTTGCGGGATCAGCGGAAGATCGGCGGACGCGCCGCCTCCTCCGCGGCCTCATCTGCGTCTTCGCGACGCATCCGCTCGGCGATCCGCTCGCGGATCGCTTCGAGCGACATGTTGGGATCGATCGCGAACGCATCTTCGACCTGGTCCGCCGGATCGACGCCAAGTGCGGCGCACCGCTTCCGATAGGCCTGCTCGACCGCTTCCAGCTGGTCGAGCAGCTTCACCCGCTCCGGATCGCCGCCCCGCGCCTCGAGCCGCTCGGCGGCGATGCGCTCCGACCAGCGCAGCTTCCGGCCCGCTTCGACGGCCTCGTGGATCAGTTCGGGCGACAGTGCCTCCAACGCCCTCAGCCGGCGCATCGCCTTGCGATACCGGCGGAACATGCGCCACGCATAGAGGCCGGTGAAGATCGCCATGCCGATGCAGGTATTGATGTACCAGCGCGAATTTGCCTGCGGCGCATAATTGACCAGAACATACATCGAGGCGCCCAGCACCGTCATAAAGACGAAATAGCCGAAGAACTCGAGCGCATCCTTGAGATAGCGACGAATGATTGCGACTCGCATGCCCTGCTCCCCGAAGCGCGCCGGGGCCGCAGACGCAGCGGCCAGGGCACGTTCGTTCTCGACCTGGACTCAACCTCAACGAGCTTAATAATATACGCAGTGGGAAAGGTTAAAAGCTACGGAATGATACCTATGTAATACCTATTTTGCGAGAAGCGGCCACTGGTATGCACGGCCTCGCCTGGGCGAGGCCGTGCATCCGGATCAACGTACCTTTGCCGCGCTCTGGTCCACCGGCACCACCGGCAGCAGCACCGCGCTCGATTGCTTGCCACCATAGACGATCGTCACGGTCGCCTTCTGATAGTCCGCCGCCTTGGCGAAGAAGATGTTCTCCACGAACTTCTGCGGATTGCGGTCATAGACCGGGAACAGCGTCGACTGGATCTGCACCATGATGCGGTGGCCGGGCAGGAAGGTGTGGTTCACCGTCGGCAGGCGGAACTTGTACTCCTGCACCTTGCCCGCCGGGATCGCCGTGGGATGTTCGAACGAGTTGCGATAGCGGCCGCGGAAGATGTCGAGCGCAATCGGCAGCTGAAACCCGCCCATTTCCTTGTTCGAGGCGATCTCGTCCGGATAGACGTCGATCACCTTGACGACGAAATCGCCATCGGTGCCGGTCGTCTTGGCGAAGATGTCGGCCAGCGGCGCGCCCGACAAGCGGACCGGCGCGGTCAGCACCGGCGTCGCATAGGTGAGCACGTCGGGGCGGCCGTCGACGAAGCGCTGGTCGGTGACCAGATAGGTGCTCCACCGCCCGTCGTTGAAGTTGATCGGCCGCGGCAGGTACGGCACCGGCTTGGCGGGATCGGAGACATAGCTGTCCTCCCCTGCCCCCGGCTTGTCGAAGCCGGCGACGGCATCGCTGGCGAGATAGAGCGGGGTCAGCTGCGCGGCCAGCGGCCACTTGTTCAGATAGTCCCAGTGATTCTCGCCAGTATTGTAGATGCTGGCGACCGGCGGGGTGTAGGCCGGCGCGCCGTCCTTCAGATGGGCGTTGAAGAAGGGCAGCAGGATGTCGCGGCGGGCCTGCAGCGCGGTATCGCCCTCGAAGTTGAGCTCGCCCAGCTTCGAACCGTTATAGTTGAAGCCGGAGTGCCGCCACGGGCCCATCAGCAGGAAGTTGTTGGTCGCCTGCGGGGTCTTCTGCAGTTCCTCCCAGGCGTGGATCGCGCCGTACATGTCCTCGTGATCCCACAGGCCCTGTTCCCACAGCGTGGGGACGTTGGAGGGGTTGGCGGCGAGGATCTTGTCCAGCGCCTGGCCCTGCCAGAAGGCGTCATAGGCAACGTGCTGGCTCAGCTTCTGCCAATAGGGCAGCTGGTCATAGCCGTACTGCTTCGCCCAGTCGCCCGCCGAGCCGACCTTGCGGAAGGTGTCGTAATCGTCCCAGCCGCCATTGGGCGGGGTCGGGCCGCCGGCCTTGTAGCCGGTGATGCCGGAGATCCAGCCGATATTGGGCAGGCGGAACGCGCCATAGTGGAACCAGTCATCGCCCATCCAGCCGTCGATCATCGGGCTTTCGGGCGCCGCGACCTTCAGCGCCGGGTGCGGATGGAGCAGCGCCATCACCACTGTCCAGCCTTCGTAGGACGAGCCGAGCATGCCGACCTTGCCGTTCGATTCCGGCAGGTTCTTCACCAGCCAGTCGATCGTGTCCCAGGCGTCGGTGGTGTCGTCGACCTTGGTCGGGTTGAGCGGACCGACCGGCGGGCGGGTGACGACGAAATCGCCTTCCGACCGGTTCTTGCCGCGAATGTCCTGGAACACGCGGATATAGCCGGCCTGGGTGAACACCTCGTCGCCCTGCGCGAGCACCGAGAGCATCTTGTTGCTCGAGGTGCGGCGGACGCGATTATAGGCGTCGTAGGGCGTGCGGGTGAGCAGGATCGGGGCGTTGCGGGCGCCCTTGGGGATCACGATGGTGGTGAACAGCTTGGTACCGTCGCGCATCGGCACCATCACCTCGCGGCGGATATAGTCCTTCGACCCTTCGGGGAGCTCGAACTTGGCCGGGATGTCGTTGAACGGCTGCGCCTGCTGGGCATGGGCGGCAGGACCGGTGGCCAGCGCCGAGGTCGCGAGCGCTGCCAGAAGGATCGAACGAAACTGCATATCATCTCCCCAGAAAACCGAGGCCCGGGGTGATAGTATTACACTAGCGCGATGGGAAGCGCTTCGCGCGTGGCCCTGGTCGGCCGCCGCAGAACGAACAAGGCCTGTGGTGCGCGCACCACAGGCCCCGCCGATCGCAAGCGCCGCTTGCGAAAAGCGCTTAGAAGCGCCCGGTCAGCTGGACGCCATAGAAGCGCGGCTCGCCCGGGATATAGGTGGGATCGCCAAAGGCGCCGCCGGTATTGCCGGCGTCGAGCAGATACTTCTCGTTGGTGGCGTTGCGGACATAACCGGCGACTTCATACTTGCCGTCGGCGAAGCTCACGCCCGCCTTCAGGTTGACCAGCGTCACCTTGTCCTGCGAGATCGCCTCCTTGTTCGGGATTTCGAAGAAGATCTTGCTGCGATAGGTCACGCTGGGGGTGGCGAACACGCGGATGCCGTTGCCCACCGGCGCATCGATGGTGAAGCCCGCCGACGACTGGGTGCGCGGCTGCAGGCGGAAGCGGTTGTTGGCGTAGATGCCGTTAGCCTTGGTGTTGTCGATACCGCCGTCGATGAAGCCGACATTGGCGAACAGGATCAGCCATTTGGTCGGACGCAGCTGGCCCTCGGCCTCGAAGCCGAGGTTGCTGGCGGTGCCGGCGCTCTCGGTGATCGAGGTACCCACCGGACGCCCCGACGGATCATTGGCATCGCTGACGGTGCGGGTGATCTGGAAGTTGTTGTACTTCTGGTAATAGACGCCCAGCGAGCCGTTGAACGCGCCGCGCGAGAGCTTCACGCCGCCCTCATAGTTCCACACCGTCTCCTCCGGGATGACCTGCGCGACGACCGGCGCAGCGCCCTGGTTCACCACCGGCGAACGACGCCCCTTGGAGATGGTGGCGTAGAGATTGACCGTGTCGGTCAGCCGGTACAGCGCGTTGAAGCGCGGCAGGAAGGCCTGGAAGCTGTCCTGGCTCCACAGCGTGCCCTTGGTGGTGACCTGGCCCGGGATCAGCGGCGCCTTGCTGAGCACCGAATTGGGCGCGACCGCGAAATAGCCGGCCTTGCGCTGCTCTATCATCGCACGCAGGCCCGCGGTCAGCTCGAGCCGGTGGGTCGGGATCCAGGTGACTTCGCCGAACATCGAGTACTGGTCGTTGATGCCCTTGTTGACGAACAGCGAGCTGTACGGGATCTGCGTCGCCGCGCCCTTGGTGAGCAGCGCCGTCGCCTGTGCCGCGGTCACCACGCCGGTCGGCGAGATGCAGCCCAGGCCGGGGATCAGGCCCGTCGCGCACTGGATATAGGTGCCTTCCTCGGTCGAGAAGGGCACTTCCTGCCGGTTGTTCTCGTGGAACACGTTCCAGCCGAAGCTGGTGCGGAAATGGTCGCCGGTATAGGCGAAGCGCGATTCATGGCTGATCTGCGAGCCATAGGCGCCCTCGGCGAATTCCAGCCACCAGGCGGCCGAACCGTCGGCGTCGAACACTTCGAGCGAGCTGAACGAGCGATAGCCGTTCACCGTCGTGAAGTTCCAGCCGCCGCCCAGATCGTACTTGGCGGTGAGGTTCACGTCATAGACGTCGCGGGTGAGGCCGAGATGGTCCTTGCCGAGCACCTGCTTGGAAAAGGGCGAGCCGGAGAGGTTGGCCGCACCAAACGGATTGCCCGGGCCCTGCGCGGTGGCGAAGCGCTTCGAGATGAAGGGCGTGCCGCTGTTGCGCTGGCGGTCATAGGTGCCGACCAGGTCGACGGTCAGCGCGCTGGTCGGGGTGTAGCGCAGCGAGGCGCGCAGGCCGAGCTGGTTCTGCGCGTACAGGTCGCCCTGGGTGGTCGAGAGGTTGGTGACATAGCCGTCGCGCTTCTTCCACTCGCCGGCGATGCGCGCGGCGATCACGTCGTTGCCAACGTTCAGGTGGCCGCCCGCCAGATAGGCGTTGTAGTTGCCATAGCCTGCGGTCACCTCGCCTTCGATGCCCGGCTTGGGCTTGGCCGAGATGATGCTGACCGCACCCACCGTGGAGGCGGTGCCGAACAGCGTCGCCTGCGGGCCCTTGACCACTTCGATCCGATCGACGTCGTAGATCGCCTGGTACACGCCGCGCGAGCGCGAGATGTCGATGCCGTTGTAATAGACGGTGACGCGCGCCGCCTGCTGGGCCGAGCCGCTGTCCGAGGTGATGCCGCGGATCACGATGCCGGGGTTGTTGGCGCTCTGCTCCTGGATGTTCAGGCCGGGCACGTAATTGGCGAGCTCGTCGAGATCGTCGACGCCGATCCGCTTCATCTGCTCCTGGGTGACGGCGGTGATGGTGATCGGCACGTCGCGCAGCTTCTGCTCGAACTTCTGCGCGGTAACGATGATGTCGCCGCTGGAGATCGCCTGATCGGCAGTGTCCTGCGCGTGGACCGCGGTCGCCGAGACGGTGGCGAGCAACGCGACAAGAAGACCCGATTTCGTGGAATGCATGTTTCCCTCCCTTTTCCGGAGGGGCGTTGGCGGGCAATTGTTAAAGTTGCACTGCACCGCAGCGACAGATCTGTGGCACGCGACGAAAACCCGGCGTAAAGCCTGTTACACCGTCCCAAGGTACAGGTCCGCGAGCGCGTCGCGGCTCAGCCCGGCTGGCGTCGCGCCCGGAGCGGCATCCGGATATTCCTGCGGAGTTCCTGCGCCGGCTTCTCGACCAGATACCAGGAGGCTGCCGCCACCGGCAGCACCGTCAGCAGCGACAGCAGCGCCAGCAGGTGCGGCTCGATGCCGGGAATGCAGATGCGGTACACCTGCATCACCGGCATATGGTAGATGTACACGCCGAACGAGTAATCGGGGATTCTGGGCGCAAACGGCAGCGGCCGCACGGTGAGGAAGCCGATGCAAAGCACCCAGTAGCAGATGGCGAATTCGCGCACGATCTCGGCGAAGAAGAAGTGCTGGGTGAGATACACGATGCCCAGCGCGGCAAGCGCGCCGAGCCACGACAGCTGGATCCGATGCCGGCAGGCATAGGCGGCGGCACCGATCGCGAACGCCGTCCACAGCCGCGCGATCTGCTCGAGCAGGTAGATATGCGTCCAGCTGCGCGCCTCCAGCCATTGGTGCACGGCCGGATAGGTGAAGACGAGCGCGAACAGCACCAGCGCGGGCAAGATCCAGCGACTGACCCGCGGCCGCAGCAGCACGCCGGCGAGCGAGAGCAGCGCGATTGCGACATAGCAGCTCACTTCCCAGCGAATCGTCCACAGCGCGCCGTTGATCGCGCAATAATCGATCCGGGTGGCGCCGTTGATCGGGCAATAGACGTCAGTCAGCACATAGCGCGGCATCAGCAGCTGGTTCATGTACACGAACGACAGCGTCTCCTGCCCGAAGATGTAACGCGACAGCGGCGCCGTGGTGAAGAAGGCGTAGAACGCCGCCGTGATCACGCACATCGCGAACATGCCCGGCCAGATCCGCATGAACCTCGACAGCGCGAAATGGCCGATCGACGGGTTCCGCTCCAGGCTCCGGAACATCAGGAAGCCGGACAGCGAGAAGAAGCCGTTCACCGCCAGCCACCCCAGCGGGCAGCCGAACAGCGCCGACGCCTCGTCAACCGCACCCATGGATTCGACGGCATGCGTGTAGACGACACCGCTCGCCAGCATCAGCCGCAGCAACGTGAAGTTGTTGCGGTCTGCCTTCAGCAGATCGTCGGTCAGCGGCAATGCCATATCGTCCCCTCAGCGCGCCGATTGATCCGGACGGGGCGCAATACACCCCCGATACCATCTCTACACGGCCGTGCAAACGCCCCGCGCCGCGCCCCGCCCCTGAATTGGACAGGGCCGCCACGCCGGCCGCAACCGAACCCCCTTTGACACCGCCCTCCCCACGCCCTATATCCCCGCTCTGGCCCTCCGATCGGGAAATGACGCGCCGTCGCGCAGCGCATCGTACGAATGGATCGGAACGGCTTGTCAGACGCCCGTAGAGCTGCCGAATCCCGAGCATCGGGGGTCGCGCGGCCTTTCGGCGTCGCTTTGCACGTCCTGGCTCCCGGACAGGGGCACCGAGTTTACGGCTGACGAGGCAACACACACCTATGGCTACCAAGGCAATCGAGGGCGGCACGCTGAAGCGCCGCATCCGCAAGGTGTTCGGCGACATCCACGAAGTGGTGCAGATGCCGAACCTGATCGAGGTTCAGCGCGAATCCTACGAACAGTTCCTGCGGTCGGACCCCTCGATCGGCTATGTCTCCGGCCTCGAGAAGACGCTCCGCAGCGTGTTCCCGATCCGCGACTTCGCCGGCACCGCCGAGCTCGACTTCGTGACCTACGAACTCGAGGATCCGAAGTTCGACGTGGACGAGTGCCGCCAGCGCGGCATCACCTATGCGGCGCCGATGCGCGTGACGCTGCGCCTCATCGTGTTCGAGGTCGATCCCGATACGGAAGCCCGGTCGGTGCTCGATATCAAGGAGCAGGACGTGTACATGGGCGACATGCCGCTCATGACCGAGAACGGCACGTTCTTCATCAACGGCACCGAGCGCGTCATCGTCAGCCAGATGCACCGTTCGCCGGGCGTGCTGTTCGACCATGACCGCGGCAAGACCCACGCTTCGGGCAAGTATCTCTTCGCCGCACGCGTGATCCCGTATCGCGGTTCGTGGCTGGACTTCGAGTTCGACGCCAAGGACATCGTCAACGTCCGTATCGACCGCAAGCGCAAGCTGCCGGTCACCAGCCTGCTGTATGCGCTGGGGCTGAGCTCGGAAGAGATCCTCAACTATTTCTACAACCGCGTCACCTTCCTGCGCGGTCCGAACGGCTGGCAGATCCCCTTCCAGGTGGAGAACTGGCGCGGTTCGAAGCCGATGTTCGACATTGTCGACGCCAAGTCGGGCGAGGTCGTGTTCCCGGCCGGCCAGAAGATCAGCCCGCGCGCGGCCAACAAGGCGGCGAAGGACGGTCTCGAGACGCTGCTGATCCCGACCGAGGAAATCTTCGGCCGCTACAGCGCCTATGACCTGATCAACGAGGCCACCGGCGAGATCTACATCGAAGCCGGCGACGAAGTCTCGGCCGAGAATCTCGAGAAGCTCGACAAGGCCGGCATCGACCGGATCGAGCTGCTCGACATCGATCACATCGCCACCGGTCCGTGGATCCGCAACACGCTCAAGGTCGACAAGGCCGAAGAGCGTCAGCAGGCGCTGTCCGACATCTACCGCGTCATGCGCCCCGGCGAACCGCCGACGCTCGAGACCGCGGAATCGCTGTTCGCCGGCCTGTTCTTCGATCCGGAGCGCTACGACCTCTCGGCCGTGGGCCGCGTGAAGCTCAACATGCGCCTGGGCCTGGACACCCCGGACACGGTGACCACGCTGCGCACCGAGGACATTCTCGAGGTCGTCAAGACGCTCGTGAACCTCAAGGACGGCAAGGGCGAAGTCGACGACATCGACAATCTCGGCAACCGCCGCGTGCGTTCGGTGGGCGAGCTGCTCGAGAACCAGTACCGCGTCGGCCTGCTCCGCATGGAGCGCGCCGTGAAGGAGCGCATGTCGTCGGTCGACGTGTCGACGGTGATGCCGAACGACCTGATCAACGCCAAGCCCGCGGTCGCCGCCGTGCGCGAGTTCTTCGGTTCGTCGCAGCTGTCGCAGTTCATGGACCAGACCAACCCGCTCTCCGAAGTGACGCACAAGCGTCGCGTCTCGGCGCTCGGGCCGGGCGGTCTCACCCGTGAGCGCGCAGGCTTCGAAGTCCGCGACGTCCACCCGACCCACTATGGCCGTATCTGCCCGATCGAAACGCCGGAAGGCCCGAACATCGGTCTGATCAACAGCCTCGCGACCTTCAGCCGCGTCAACAAGTACGGCTTCATCGAGACGCCGTACCGCAAGATCATCGACGGCAAGGTGACCAACGAGGTCGTCTATCTGTCGGCAATGGAAGAGCAGAAGCACACGATCGCGCAGGCATCGGCCGAGCTCGACGAGAATGGCGGCTTCGTCGACGATCTCGTCTCGGCCCGCCAGGCCGGCGAATTCCTGATGGCGCTGCGCGATCAGGTGACGCTGATGGACGTGTCGCCGAAGCAGCTCGTCTCGGTCGCCGCCTCGCTGATCCCCTTCCTCGAGAAGGACGACGCGAACCGCGCGCTCATGGGCTCGAACATGCAGCGCCAGGCCGTGCCGCTGGTGAAGGCGGAAGCGCCCTTCGTCGGCACCGGCATGGAATCGACCGTGGCCCGCGATTCCGGCGCCGCGATCGCCGCCAAGCGTTCGGGCGTGGTCGACCAGGTCGACGCGACTCGTATCGTGGTCCGCGCGACGGGTGACGTCGATGCCAGCGAGAGCGGCGTCGACATCTACACGCTGATGAAGTTCCAGCGCTCGAACCAGTCGACCTGCATCAACCAGCGTCCGCTGGTGAAGGTGGGCGACATCGTGCAGGCCGGCGACGTGATCGCCGACGGCCCGTCGACCGAGTTCGGCGAGCTGGCGCTGGGCCGCAACGTGCTCGTCGCGTTCATGCCGTGGAACGGCTACAACTACGAGGACTCGATCCTGATCAACGAGCGCATCGTGAAGGACGACGTGTTCACGTCGATCCATATCGATGAGTTCGAAGTGATGGCGCGCGACACCAAGCTCGGGCCGGAAGACATTACGCGAGATATCCCGAACGTGGGTGAAGAGGCTCTGCGTAATCTCGACGAAGCCGGCATCGTGTATGTCGGTGCCGAGGTCGAGCCGGGCGACATCTTGGTCGGCAAGATCACCCCGAAGGGCGAAAGCCCGATGACGCCGGAAGAAAAGCTCCTCCGCGCCATCTTCGGTGAAAAGGCCAGCGACGTGCGCGATACCTCGCTGCGTCTGCCCCCGGGCGTGGCCGGCACGATCGTCGACGTCCGCGTGTTCAACCGTCACGGCATCGACAAGGACGAGCGTGCCCTGGCGATCGAGCGCGAGGAAATCGAGCGCCTGCGCAAGGACGCCGACGACGAACGCAACATCCTCAACCGCGCGACCTGGTCGCGTCTGCGCGAGATGCTGCTGGGTCAGGTCGCGACGGCTGCGCCGAAGGGCCTGAAGAAGGGCGTCACGATCGACGAGGACCTGCTCGACAGCGTCGACCGCCACGAGTGGTGGAAGTTCGCGGTGCAGGACGATGCCATGCAGGGCAACCTGGAGGCGGTGAAGGGCCAGTATGACGAGGCCGTGAAGCGCATCAAGGACAAGTTCGAGGACCGCCGCGAGAAGCTGGAGCGGGGCGACGAGCTGCCGCCGGGCGTGCTGAAGATGGTCAAGGTGTTCGTGGCGGTGAAGCGCAAGCTGCAGCCGGGCGACAAGATGGCCGGCCGCCACGGCAACAAGGGCATCATCAGCCGCATCCTGCCGCAGGAAGACATGCCGTTCCTCGAGGACGGTACCCCGGTCGACTTCGTGCTCAACCCGCTGGGCGTGCCGTCGCGCATGAACGTCGGGCAGATCTTCGAGACCCATCTGGGCTGGGCCGCGCGCGGCCTGGGCCGGAAGATCGGCGATGCGCTCGATGCATGGCGTGCAGCCAACCCGAACCCGCAGGCCGGCGAAGCGCCGGAAGCGGTGAAGGAGCTGCTCGGCACCGTCTATGGCGACAACTACAAGGCCGAGCTGGATCGCCGCTCGACCGAGCAGCTGATCGACCTGGCGCAGAACGTCCGCTCGGGCGTGCCGATGGCGACCCCGGTGTTCGACGGCGCGGTGGAAGCCGACGTTTCGGCGATGCTGCGGATGGCGGGCCTGGACGAATCCGGCCAGGTGACGCTGTTCGACGGCCGCACGGGCGAGGCGTTCGATCGCAAGGTGACGGTGGGGTACAAGTATGTGCTCAAGCTGCACCACCTGGTCGACGACAAGATCCACGCGCGTTCGATCGGGCCGTACAGCCTCGTCACCCAGCAGCCGCTGGGCGGTAAGGCGCAGTTCGGTGGCCAGCGCTTCGGTGAAATGGAAGTGTGGGCACTCCAGGCCTATGGCGCGGCGTATACGCTCCAGGAAATGCTGACGGTGAAGTCGGACGACGTGGTCGGCCGCACCAAGGTCTACGAAGCGATCGTCAAGGGCGACGACACCTTCGAGGCCGGCATTCCGGAGAGCTTCAACGTGCTCGTCAAGGAAATGCGCTCGCTGGGCCTCAACGTCGAGCTGAAGAGCCAGGAAGAAGACGACGGTCTGGCCGAGGCGGCGGAGTAAGGAACGACGCCCTTCTTCCCCCCTTCCGCTTGCGGGAGGGGTCGGGGGAGGGGCTGAGATCCACCTGCCGACGAATGGACATCCCCTCCCCTAGCCCCTCCCGCAAGCGGAAGGGGAATGGAGTGAAGAAATGAACGAACTTACCAACTTCGCGAACCCGCTCGCCAAGCCGGAAACCTTCGACCAGATCCAGATCGGGATCGCGTCGCCGGACCGTATCCGCAGCTGGTCGTTCGGCGAGATCAAGAAGCCCGAAACGATCAACTATCGCACGTTCAAGCCCGAGCGTGATGGCCTGTTCTGCGCGCGCATCTTCGGTCCGATCAAGGATTACGAGTGCCTGTGCGGCAAGTACAAGCGCATGAAGTACAAGGGCATCGTCTGCGAAAAGTGCGGCGTGGAAGTGACCGTCTCGAAGGTCCGCCGCGAGCGCATGGGCCATATCGAGCTGGCCGCCCCGGTCGCGCACATCTGGTTCCTGAAGTCGCTGCCGAGCCGCATCGGCCTGCTGCTCGACATGCAGCTCAAGCAGCTCGAGCGCGTGCTCTACTTCGAGAGCTACATCGTCACCGAGCCGGGCCTCACCCCGCTCGAGAAGTTCCAGCTCCTCACCGAGGACGAACTGCTCGACGCGCAGGATGAATATGGCGAAGACGCCTTCTCCGCCGGCATCGGCGCGGAAGCGGTCAAGATCATGCTCATGGATCTCGACCTCGAGGGCGAGCGCAAGGAGCTTCTGGAAGAGCTGGCGACGACCAAGTCGGAGCTGAAGCCCAAGAAGATCATCAAGCGCCTCAAGGTTGTCGAGAGCTTCATCGAATCCGGCAACCGCCCGGAATGGATGATCCTGGACGTCGTGCCGGTGATCCCGCCCGAACTGCGCCCGCTGGTGCCCCTGGACGGCGGCCGCTTCGCGACCTCGGATCTCAACGATCTGTATCGCCGCGTGATCAACCGTAACAACCGCCTCAAGCGCCTGATGGAGCTGCGCGCGCCGGACATCATCGTCCGCAACGAAAAGCGCATGCTGCAGGAAGCCGTCGACGCGCTGTTCGACAACGGCCGCCGCGGCCGCACCATCACCGGTGCGAACAAGCGCCCGCTCAAGTCGCTGTCCGACATGCTCAAGGGCAAGCAGGGCCGCTTCCGTCAGAACCTGCTCGGCAAGCGCGTCGACTATTCGGGCCGTTCGGTCATCGTGACCGGTCCGGAACTCAAGCTGCACCAGTGCGGCCTGCCGAAGAAGATGGCGCTCGAGCTGTTCAAGCCGTTCATCTACGCCCGTCTCGACGCCAAGGGTCTCTCGATGACCCTGAAGCAGGCGAAGAAGTGGGTGGAGAAGGAGCGCAAGGAAGTCTGGGACATCCTGGACGAAGTGATCCGCGAGCACCCGGTTCTCCTCAACCGCGCGCCGACGCTCCACCGTCTGGGCATCCAGGCGTTCGAGCCGGTGCTGATCGAAGGCAAGGCGATCCAGCTGCACCCGCTGGTCTGCTCGGCGTTCAACGCCGACTTCGACGGTGACCAGATGGCCGTCCACGTTCCGCTGAGCCTCGAGGCGCAGCTGGAAGCGCGCGTCCTGATGATGTCGACCAACAACATCCTGTCGCCCGCCAACGGCAAGCCGATCATCGTGCCGTCGCAGGACATGGTGCTGGGTCTCTATTACATCACCATGGAGAAGGAAGGCGAGCCGGGCGAAGGCATGATCCTCGCCGACATGGCGGAGGTCCACCAGGCCCTCAACGCCGGCGCGGTGACGCTGCACTCGAAGATCACCAGCCGCGTGCCGCAGACCGACGAGAACGGCCAGACCTACCTCAAGCGCTACCAGACCACCCCGGGCCGCATGCTGCTCGGCGAGTGCCTGCCGAAGAGCCACAAGGTGCCGTTCGACGTCGTCAATCGCCTGCTCACCAAGAAGGACGTGGGCGACGTGATCGACGAGGTCTATCGTCACACCGGCCAGAAGGAGACCGTGCTGTTCGCCGACGCGATCATGAGCCTCGGCTTCCGCAACGCGTTCAAGGCGGGCATCTCGTTCGGCAAGGACGACATGATCATTCCGGAAGCCAAGGAAGCGCTGGTCGACGAGACCCGCACCCAGGTGAAGGATTATGAGCAGCAGTATCAGGACGGCCTGATCACCCAGCAGGAAAAGTACAACAAGGTGATCGACGCCTGGAGCCGTTGCGGCGACCAGGTGGCCGCGGCGATGATGGACGAGATCAAGGCGGTCAAGAAGGACCCCGCGACCGGCCGTCAGATGCCCGACAACGCCATCTACATGATGGCCCACTCGGGTGCCCGTGGTTCGGCAGCCCAGATCAAGCAGCTCGCCGGCATGCGCGGCCTGATGGCCAAGCCGTCGGGCGAGATCATCGAAACGCCGATCATCTCGAACTTCAAGGAAGGTCTGACCGTTCTTGAATACTTCAACTCGACCCACGGCGCGCGTAAGGGCCTCGCGGACACCGCGTTGAAGACGGCGAACTCGGGCTACCTCACCCGTCGTCTGGTCGACGTGTCGCAGGACTGCGTCGTTCTCGAGGACGATTGCGGCACCGAGCGCGCGCTCGAGATGAAGGCGATCGTGCAGGGCGGTTCGGTGATCGCCTCGCTCGGCGAGCGCATCCTGGGCCGTACCACGGCCGAGGACATCATCGATCCGAAGACCAACCAGGTCGTGATCCCGATCGGCACCCTGCTCGACGAGCCGATGATCGCGCAGATCGAGGCGCTCAGCACGCCTGCGGTGAAGATCCGTTCGCCGCTGGTCTGCGAAGCCAAGCTCGGCGTGTGCGCCAAGTGCTACGGGCGTGACCTCGCCCGCGGTACCCCGGTGAACATCGGCGAAGCGGTGGGCGTCATCGCGGCGCAGTCGATCGGTGAGCCGGGCACGCAGCTGACGATGCGTACCTTCCACATCGGCGGTGCGGCGCAGCTCAACGAGCAGTCGAACCTCGAAGCCCCGGTGGACGGCAAGGCCGAGTTCCGCGACCTGCGCCTGATCGAGGATCAGCGCGGCCGTCGCGTGGTGCTCAGCCGCTCGGGCGAAATCGCGATCATGGACATGGATGGCCGCGAGCTGGCCGTGCACAAGATCCCGTACGGCGCCTATGTGATGTTCGACGATGGCCATCTGGTCAGCGCCGGCGATCGCATGGCCGAGTGGGATCCGTTCACCATGCCGGTGATCACCGAAACCGGTGGTGTCGTGAAGTATCAGGACATCATCGAAGGCAAGACCATGACCGAGCAGGTCGACGAAGCGACGGGCATCGCCCAGCGCGTCGTCACCGAATATCGCGGTGCGGGCAAGAAGGAGGACCTGCGTCCTCGCATGACCCTCACCGGCGAGAATGCCGCCGAAGCCGCCCGCTACATGCTGGCGCCGGGCGCGGTGATCTCGGTCGAGGATGGTGCCACGGTGCAGGGCGGTGACGTGCTTGCCCGTGTGGCCCGCGAGTCCGCCAAGACCCGCGACATCACCGGCGGTCTGCCGCGCGTCGCCGAGCTGTTCGAAGCGCGCAAGCCCAAGGAAAATGCCATCATCGCGAAGGTCTCGGGCCGCGTGGTGTTCGGCAAGGACTACAAGGCCAAGCGCAAGATCGGCATCCAGCCGGAGGACGGCGGCGAGGTCGTGGAGTATCTGGTCCCGAAGTCGAAGGTGATCGACGTTCAGGAAGGCGACTACGTCAAGCGTGGCGACAACCTGATCGGCGGTTCGCCGGATCCGCACGACATCCTGGAAGTGCTCGGCATCGAGCCGCTGGCCGAATACCTCGTCAGCGAAATCCAGGAAGTCTATCGACTGCAGGGCGTGAAGATCAACGACAAGCACATTGAGGTGATCGTTCGCCAGATGCTGCAGAAGGTCGAGATCACCGACGGCGGCGACACCACGCTGCTGGCGGGCGAACAGGTCGATCGCGACGAGATGGACGAGCATAACGAGAAGCTCCAGCCGGGCCAGCAGCCCGCGTTCGGCAAGCCGATCCTGCTCGGCATCACCAAGGCGTCGCTGCAGACCCGCAGCTTCATCTCGGCCGCGTCGTTCCAGGAGACCACCCGCGTGCTCACCGAAGCCGCGGTGCAGGGCAAGAAGGACACGCTGCTCGGCCTGAAGGAGAATGTGATCGTCGGCCGCCTGATCCCCGCCGGTACCGGTGCGGGCATGGGTCGCCTGCGCGTCGCCGCCACCTCGCGCGATGCGGCGCTGCGCGTCGCCCAGCGCAAGATGCAGGAAGCCTCGCTCATCGCGCCGGCGAGCGCGGCGGAAGAGCATGCGGCCGAACTGGCCCGCAGCGCACGCGATGCGGCCGGCACCGGGGACGATCCCCTGGCGCAGGTGGCGCCCTCGGGCCACGGCACCGATGCGGATGCCGGCGAGTATCTGAACGAGGCGGAGTGATCCGCCCCGTTCGGGGGCTCCCAGCCTGACCGAGCGTGATAAGAAAAAGCCGTCGCCCGGGATGCCGGGCGGCGGCTTTTTCTTCATTCCAGCTATCCGCGACGTGCAGCTGATAGATCTGAAACCGATGCTCTTCGCAAGCATCGTGCACTGGTGCGCGAAACTTCGCACGGATTTCTTCCGTTTACCCGCATCGAGCCCGGACCATCACCGTTCATAATGGCGCCGATAGCGGCGGGCACGCCCCTCAACCAGACATCGACTTCATGATACTCATATTGAGATATCGTGCAGTGTGATTCAACAGGAGGGCATCATGACAAGATTCTGGACATGTACAGTCAGCTTGATCGCGCTTTCCCTTTCAGCATCAGCTGAAGCGGCGACCCTTCGCGGTAATATGGGTGGTCCCGCCGGCTATGGGCAACTTGCACTCCAGCCAAACGATGACGATTTCAGCTCGGTACAGACCAGCCCCTTCGTAATCAATTTCTTCGGCTATTCGGGATCCTCCTTTTTCGTTAACAATAACGGCAGCATCAGCTTCGGCAGCGGGATTTCCAGCTTTACCCCGACCCTCTTCAACGGCCATGCATCCGCGCCGTTGATCGCGCCGTTCTGGGCAGACGTGGACACCCGCTGCAGCAATTGCGGTGCTGTCTATCTCGGCTCGCGGAGCAGCAACAGTTTCACGGTGACCTGGAACAATGTCGGCTATTTCGCCACGCATTCCGACAAGCTGAATAATTTCCAGCTGACCCTGACCGCCACCCCCGGCAACACCGGGGATTTCGATATCGAATTCCGCTATGACCGCCTCCAATGGACGACGGGCGATGCCAGCGGGGGCAGCCAGGGCCTGGGCGGGGTGCCGGCCCAGGCCGGGTTCGATGCCGGCGACGGCCAGCATTTCTATTCGTTGCCCGGCTCCTTCTCGTCGACCGGCGCGCTGAACTTCGCCAACATCACCAACATCACCAACGTCACCAACGGGCAGCCGGGCGAATACCGGTTCTCGATCCGCAACGGCACCGTGCTGGGAGACGGTTCGTCGCCGGCGGCCCCGATTCAGCCGACCACAACCGGGTTCGGCCACTACAGCTTTACGTTCGACATCCTTCCCAACCAGCGGATCTACATCGATCCGATCGTCGCGGTCGGCTATGATTATCTCGTCGCTGCGGGTGGACCGAACATCCTGTCGGTGCTGCTGCCGGACCTGGGCGATCCCGACGGCTATGCCGTCTACCTGCTCAGCGACCTCCTCCACCCCTTTGCGAGCTATGTCGGTGCGCGCGGAAATCCCTTCCTCGTCGATTTCTCGGGCGTGGGGGGCGTGCGGGGGTTCCGCGTGGCGGGCATCAACCCCGCGCTCGGGCTTGACCCCGCCAACACCGCAGCGTTCGTCGCCGGTCTCACCTTCGACGTCACCGGGCAGACGTCGGTCAGCATGACCCAGACGGCGCTCCCCTTCGACACGTCCGGCCCCAGTGTTCCGGAGCCCGCTACCTGGGCGATGCTGTTGTCCGGCTTCGGCCTGATCGGAACCGCGCTCCGTCGCCGCCGCGCGGCAGGGTGGGCCCCCGCGACCGCGTGACCTGATGCGGCGCGGACGCTGCCCGACCGGGCCGTGGCCGCGCCGCCGTTGCGAGGATCCTCGCCCGCTGCATTAGCAATTGCGTCCATTGCGCCCTTGTGTCTCTATAATGACGCTATGATGCCTTGGCGCCCCCGGATCGACCTGCCCGCGCTGGGCTTGCCCCTGCTGCTCGCGGTGGGCGGCCTTTACGCAATATGGGCGCTCGACGTGCTGCACGAAGGCGCGCAGGCGCATCCTGCCCGCATCGAAGGCGGCGAGTTGCTGCTCTGGGCAGCGGCGATGCTGCTGGTGCTCGGCTGGTACGGACTGCACCAGCAGAACGAGCGCCGCGCGCATGACGCGCGCCAGCGTGCCGCCGAGGCGCGTACCGCGCTGCTTGGCCATGAGGATCCGCTTACCGGCATCGCCAACCGCGCTGCCGCCGAGGAACAGCTGCAACTGTTGATCGACGCGCCGCTTGCTGCCGACACCCATATCGCCGTGATCCTGCTCGAGCTTGATGGGCTGCGGCAGATCGAAGCGCTGAATGGCGAGAGTACCGCCCGCGCGGCGTTGAAAGTGGTGGCACGGCGGCTGGAAGCGGCGGTACGCCTCAGCGATCTTGCCGCCCGCGTCGATGCGGCGCGGTTTGCCGTGCTGCTCCCGGAAGTGGCCGGCGCGTCCGCTGCCGAGATCGTCGCACGCCGCATCTGCGGGGCGATCGAGGCGCCGATCGAGATCGACGGCAGCCAGCACCGCGTCCAGGCGCGGCTGGGGATTGCACTCGACACCGAAGCCGCCGGCATCGATGCGACCGAATTGCTGCGCCGCGCCGATGTGGCGTTGCACGCTGCACTGGATGATCGGCGCGGCACCTGGCGCTTCCACCATGCCGATCTCGAGCGCACCGCCTGACGGCTGGAGCGGCGCGCCGCTCCAGGCTTAGAGTTTGTCTGGAAATGCGCTGCGGCGCATTTCCAAACGGGCTCTTATACCAAGGCGGACTCACCATGCCGCACACCGTCATCCCGGCGAAAGCCGGGATCCATTCGCCTCCCGGCCACCGTGAAGGCCGACAGCGAGACCCCCATGGACCCCGGCTTTCGCCGGGGTGACGATATAGAGCAGCGATGGGTTCTTATCCGCGCACCTTGGTATTAGAAGTCCATCGTCAGCCGCAGCGTGCCCACCAGCACCGATCGCGCCTTCTCCACGCCCGCGCGATCCGCGATCAGCTGCAGGTCGGGCTGCACGGTCAGCCATTTCGCCACCCGGTCCGAATAGGTAAGCTCGAACGAGGTCTCGGCGCGGGCGGCGCGCTTGCCGTCCTCGACCAGCATCGCCCGATAGCCGTGCGTCGTGATGCCGCGGCTGGCGCCGAAGGAAAGCGACGCATCCTTGCGGCCGGGAACCACGCGCTCGAGCAGGAACCCGGCCTGCCAGCCGCCCTGGAACGGCGTGGTGGATCCGCCCGACAGTGCCGCCCGCCCGAACGCGGTCAGCGACCGGCGATCCTCGCCGCCGAACAGCTGCACCTCGGCAAGCGCATAGCCGCCCTGATCGATGCGCCGGACCCGCGCGCCATCTGCATCCACCCGGGTATAGTCGTGATGCCGCTGGCTATAGCGCCAATAACCAGCCGCGAGCTTCAGCCCCGGGCGCTCCACGCCGGCCTCGCCGATCGCCAGCACGCCCGAGCGGAAGCTGAAATCCACCCCCTGCGGATCGCCCAGGCACCCGGCCGATCCGTTCAGCACCGCTGCGCGGACATAGCCGACCTTGCCGAAGCGATGCTCCACCCGCAGCGCCAGCGCGGTCGACGGGAAGATCGATGGTCCGTTCGGCCCCGTCGCCGCAAGTTCGGCGCCCACGCCGAACGCAGGCGCGATCAGCAGGCCGGCCGATCCGTTGACGTAGAATTCGCTGTTGAGGTCGTACACGCCGGCGCGCACCGTGCTATGCTCGCCCAGCCGCTGCTCCGCCCAGGCCTCGAACAGCCGCAGCCGGGGGCGCGCGACTTCGATGTTGTTGATGCCCTGCAGCGTTCCCGCGGCCTCATTGGGTCTGCCGCCCATCGTGTTCATGACATGGACGTGCGCGCGCGCCCCCTGCCATCCCACCAGCTTGGCGAGATCGGCGTCCGCGGTGAGATCGGTATCATCGAGCACATAAGCGCGATCCCGATCGCCGCCGCGCATCACGCTGACGACGTCGATCGTCTCCACCAGATGCACCTCGACGGCACTCTGGGCAAATACGTAGTCAGGATAAATACAACCCAGAAGTAGGGTAAACAGAATTCGCTTCATACTCAAGCATCCCGTTTCCCCTCGCACGGTTTTTAGGATGAATGATTCGAGGTGACCAAATTTTGTCTATAATTTTTCTGGGTCGGATGCAGATATTTGGGGGAAGAGGATCTCAAAGGCTGGAGCAACGTCGTGCAATCGATCGCCTATTCAACACGGAAATTAACGATCGCAATCATCCTGCTTTTCCTGCTCTGCGGGGGAATGGGCATCGCCGCCTCCTGGATGCTGGGCGCCGCGCTCGAGCGCCAGGCGAGCGCGGCGGCGCTGCTGCGCAACCATATGGAAGCGGACATGATGCACGATGCCGTGCGCAGCGACGTGCTCGCCGCGCTGGCATCCGCCGATCCGGCGACGGGCCTGAAGCTCGACGATACCCGCAAGGACCTGGACGAACACCTTGCCACGCTGCGCAAGCGCATTGCCGAGGACGCCGCCTTCCGCGGCGATGCCGCGATCGAGGCGGCCGCCGTCAAGGTTGCCGCGCCGATGAACGCCTATGCCGATGCGGCGAAGCAGATCGGCGAGGCGGCGGGAGCAGATCCGGCCGCTGCCAAGCGCGCGTTGCCGTCCTTCTTCCAGCAATTCTCGGTGCTCGAGGACTCGATGGCGGCCGCCTCGGACGCGATCGAGCGCTATTCGGACGCGACCGCCAGCAGCGGTAGCACGCTCGGCTGGATCACCATCGCCTTGCTGAGCGCGACCCTGCTAACCGCCATCGGCGGCGCCCTGTATGCGGCGCGGCTCGCCAACCGCCGCCTGGTGCAGCCGCTGATCGATCTCGCCCAGGCCGTGCAGCATCTGATCGACACGCCGGGAACGGCGCTGCCCGAAACCACTCGCGAGGACGAACTCGGCGACCTCGCCCGCGCGATCGCCCAGTTCAGCGCGCAGATCGACGCGGCGAACGATGAGAAGCAGGCGACGACCGAGCTGATCGTCGAAACGGTCGGCTCGGGCCTGCGCAACCTGGCGGGCGGCGACCTGACGACCCGGGTCGATGCCGAACTGAGCGGCCCGTTCGCGCGGCTGAAGCAGGATTTCAACGTCGCGGTCGACAGCCTGCGCGGGCTGATCACGTCGGTGCATGGCGGCGCCGGCCAGCTGCGGCGTGCCTCCACCGAAATCACTGCGGCGGCAGAGGACCTGGCGCGCCGCACCGAGGCCAATGCCGCCAGCCTGGAGACGACCGCCACCGAGGTCACCCAGATCGACCAGCGCCTGAAGACCTCGGTCCGTGCCGCATCGGAGACGGTCGGCCGCGCCGACCAGACGATCGAGGCGGTCACCGCCGGCCGCTCGCGCGTCAGCAACGCCGTGACCGCGATGCGCCGAGTGTCGGACAGCGCCAAGGGCATCGACGCGGTGATCGAGGGCCTCGACAAGATCGCCTTCCAGACCCGCGTGCTCGCGATGAACGCGGCCGTCGAGGCCGGGCGTGCCGGCGAGGCGGGCCGCGGCTTCGCCGTCGTTGCCGATCTCGTCTCGGCGCTGGCGATGCGCGCCGAGGAGGAGGCCGGCCGCGCCCGCGACCAGCTGACCGTCACCCAGGTCGAGATCGGCACCGCGGTGTCGGCGGTCGAGGATGTCGACGGCGCGTTCACCTCGATCTCGGAAAACGCGCAGTCGGTGCACACGCTGCTCGGCCAGGTCGCGGCCGACAACCGCGTTCAGTCGGACTCGATTTCGCGGCTGAGCGAAACAATCCGGGTCATGGACCATTCCACCCAGCAGAATGCGGCGATGGTCGAGCAGACCTCGGCCGCGGCGCGCAACCTGATGGCCGAGATCGGCCAACTGGTCGAGCATGCCGGGCAGTTCCGTATCGACGCCGGCACCGAGTCCCTGATGCCCCGTCCGGCGCGGCGCGGCGGCAGCGCAGCCGCGCTGCCGGTCGTCACCAAGGTCGCGGAAGGCGAATGGGTCTGACACCAAGGTACGTTGTGGCGGACTCGTTCCGCCGCAAGCCGTCATCCCGGCGAAAGCCGGGATGTGGACTCACATTCGAAGTGCAACAGATGTTGAGCCCATGCCTCGGCTGGGGTCTTGAAGTCTAGGCACTTGCGCGGCGTATTGTTGTATCTGGCAGCGATGGCGCCGAGCTGTTCAGGGCCGAGGTCGTCAAGGTTGGTGCTGCGCGGTAGGTAGCGGCGCAGGCGGCCGATGGCGTTTTCGACGCCGCCTTTCTGCCAGGGGGCGTGGGGATCGCAGAAGAAGGTTCGGATGCCGAACTGGTCGATGAGGCGATGGTGTTCGGCGAACTCTGTGCCGTTGTCGATGGTAAGGGTGGTACGCAAGGTTTCCGGCCATGGTCCGATGAGGCTGCCCAGCGCCTCTGCGGTGTGCGCTGCTTTCCGGTCTGGCGGTTGTGTCAGCAGGAGAACCCGGCAGGCGCGTTCGTGCGCAACGAGGATGTTGTGCCCATAGCGGGCGAACAGCATGTAGTCGGCTTCCCAATGGCCGGGGGTCTGGCGATTGGCGGCATCGGCCGGCCGCTCGGTGATGGGGGTGCGCAGGCGGATGAAGCTGGCGGGTGAGCCGCCGGGTTTGCGCCGCCAGCCCCGCTTGGCCCTGGCGCGGGGCAGATACTGACGCCAGGCGCCGTCGTTGGTGCGACGTAGTTGCGCATAGACGAACCGATAGATGCTCTCGTGGCTGATGCACGGCTCGCCGGCCTCGCGGGCGAGGCGCCCGGCGACCTGTTCGGGCGACCAGCCCGCCGCGAGACCGCCCAGCACCTTCTCGCGCAAGCCCGCATCGCGTTCCAGACGGCTGCCCGTCCAGCGCCGGGCCCGCGCCTGCTCCTCGGCATAGACCGGCTTGTAGCCGACCGTCTTGCCGCTGTTGCGCTTCAACTCCCGAGCAATCGTCGATGCCGGGCGATCCACAGCTGCCGCGATTTGCCGGCACGATTGCCCGGCTTCGCGAAGCCGGGCAATCGTGCACCGCTCCTCAAGGCTGAGCTGGCGGTAATGCTCTCCCATCGCAACACCCTAACCTGGTGTTGCACTTCGTTTGTGAACTCAGCGGATCCATTCGCCGCTCGGTGCCGGCAAAAGCCGATAGCGAGACCCCAATGGACCCCGGCTTTCGCCGGGGTGACGCTGTGGGGGGCAGCAAGGATTTCTCACCCGTGCAACTTGGGCTGAGCCAAGGGGGCGGGCCTGCCCCCTCCCCCGTTCACCCCGTCACAGCATCTGCAACAGCGGCACCACGTCGGGCTTGTTCCGCTCCAGCGCGGTGCGGAGCAGGATCCGGCGGACGGTGCAACCTTCCGCGTCGGTCGCCCCTTCGCGCTTGATCACCATGTTGAACCGCTCGACCGTCAGCCCGGACAGCCGCAGCGCCTTGGCGCCCACCGCCGGCGGGATCTTGGCCTGCTCCGCCAGGCGGTAGTCGGCGCTTTTCGCCGCCAGCAGCGCGCGGGCGTACAGCGCCTTCTGCCGGGCCTGCATCGCCTCGGGCAGCGGCTTGGTCGTCGTCGGATAGGGGATCGCGCCGAGCAGGAAGCGGTTGCAGGTCTCCGGATCGTCCTTCAGCGTCTCGGCCTGCTCCAGCCGGATCTGCTGGAAGTCGCGCAGCAGCTCGGGCGTCTGGTACACGCCGTTCAGGAACCATTGGTTGAGCTCGTGGTGCAGCGTTCCGTTGAACGTCGCGAGCGTGATCTTCTCGGCCTTGCCCTCCCGCCACTTGTCGAGCAACGCCGCCGTCAGCGCCGGATTGGCCTTGGTCAACGCCGCGAAGCTGACGCCTTCGCCGGCGAGCCGCTGCAGCATCGGATCGATATCCGCTGCCGGGTTCTGCAACGGAGTCTCCCAGGGCATGCTCATGGTCGAGGTCTGTCGCGGCGGCTCGGGCATCGAACTGGCGCAGCGCGCAAGCGTGACCAGCACCCAGATGCCGAACACCACCCAGCGAACCGGGAAGCGCGCCCCGCCCTGCTCCCAGAGCGACACGCGATAGGAATCGAAGCACCCCTCCAGCATCGGATGCTCGTTGCGCACGATGGCGAGCAGCTTCTGGATGTTCTGCTTCCACACGATGCCGCGGCGGCTGCGCTCGTTGGCGGGGGTGGTCAGTTCCTGCCAGGCGCCATGCAGCGGATGGCCGGGCTGGCGCACCGCGTCGTAGAATTCGAGGCCGCGCCGCCGTCGCATCAGTGCCGTCGCCATCGGCCCCTGCTCGATCGAACCCTCGCGCGCCTCCCAGCCGAAATGCTCGGACACCGGTCGCAGCAGCGGATCGGAGGCGGGCGCGGTACCCATCAACAGCCGTTCGAACCAGCGCTCGGCCGCGGCGAAGCCGTCCACCGTCTCCGCGTCGGGATCGGCGAACACCGTCTGCATGTGGGCGAACAGCGTCGCCGTCTGGTCGGTCTCGTAAAGCGGATCCTCGGGATCGCCGAGCCGGTAGAGCAGGCCCTGCAGCGCTTCGGCGGCGGCATGTGCGGCAGCGACCTCGGCCTCGCGCCACGGCTGGGGCGGCGGAAGCGGTGCCGGCGGTTCGGGCAGGTCCGCCCCCTGTTCTTGCCAGCGCGCATCCGCCGCGATGCGGTGCGGCGGCACATCGTCCTCGGGGCCGGCATCGCGCCAGCGCTCCAGCAAGGCGCCGACATCCTGCCCGGCGCCCTCGCGTTCCGGTTCCGTCGCCAGGGTCTCCGCAGCAGCCGGCAGTTCCTCCGGCGCCGGTGCCGCGCCATTCTCCTCGTCGACGGTCGCCAGATGCGGCGCGAGCGCCAGCGCCTGGTCATAGGCTTCGCGCAGCGCGATGAAGCCGTCCTTGTCGGCATCGACGTCGATCGCCTTGAGCTTGGCGCTATAGGCGGAGCGGATCGCGCGGCGGTCCGGGGTCGGTTCGATGTCCAGCAGGCGCCACGGCCAGCCGGCGGTCACAGGAAGCGCTCCCCTTCCAGGCTGTCGAGCGACAGGACCAGCTGGTCCCGCGCTTCCTTGATCGCGCGCGGATCCTGGCGTTCGAGCACCTGCTCGAACAGCGTGATCCAGTGGCTCACCTGCTCGCGCTGGACACCGAGGAAATTCTCGTAGCAGCGCTGCGCGCGGGCCAGCACCGCGACGTTCTCGCTCTCCTCGCGCGGATGCACCTTGAGCGCGGCGAGCGCGGCGCGGCGCTCGGCGATCTGCGCCTCGGTCAGCGTGTCGGTCTCGTCCATGATCACCAGGTTGCGGGTGATGTTCGCGCTCGGCACCGAGATGTCGACCTCGAGCAGCCCCGAGCTGTCATAGGTGAAGCGGCATTCGGCCGAGACCTGGCCGGCAGGCTTGAGCGGCACCTGCACGCGCAGCTCGCCCAGCCGGACATTGCCGGCGACCTCGCGCGATTCGCCCTGATAGATGCCGAAGCGGATCTCGCGCTGGTTGTCGGCGATCGTCGAATAGACCTTCGATCGGCTGGTCGGGATCGGCGTGTTGCGATCGATGATCGGCGAGAACAGCCCGGTGCGATAGCCGCCGCGGCCATCGGCCTCGGCATGCTCGATGCCCAGCGTGAACGGGCACACATCGGTCAGCCGCACCTCGTCCAGCGCCGAATCGCGCGCGAGCAGCCCCGCCTGCACCGCCGCGCCGAGCGCCACGGCATGGTCGGGATGGACGCTGGTGTTGGGGAAACGGCCGAACATCCGCGTCATCGCCCGGCGCACCACCGGCATGCGGGTGCTGCCGCCGACCAGCACGATCTCGCTGAGTGCATCGACGCGGATATCGCTGTCGCGCAGCGAGCGCAGCACCGGATCGCGCAGCCGCTGGAGCAGCGGCTGCGCCGCCTCCTCGAACGCATCGGCCGTCACCGGCGTCGCGAACACCTCGCCGTTCCACACCAGGCTGAACTCGGTGCTGTCGGCATCGGTGAGCGCGCGGCGGGCGCGCTCGGCGGCGGCGCGGAGCAGTTCGCCCAGCGCTACCGGATCGGCCTTGGCCAGCTTGCCCGCGGGATCGAGCGTGCGCCGGGCAAGCTCCACCATCCGCTCGTTGAAATCCTCGCCGCCGAGCCGGTTGTCGCCCGACGAGGCGCGCACCTCGACGATGCCGTCGAACACCTCGACGATCGACACGTCGAAGGTCCCGCCGCCCAGATCGAACACCAGGAACGGCTCCTGCTCGCGCGACTGGATGCCATAGGCTAGCGCGGCGGCGGTCGGTTCGTTGACCAGCCGGCGCACGTCGAGCCCGGCCATCTCGCCGGCGCGGCGGGTGGCCTTGCGCTGGCGATCGTTGAAATAGGCGGGGACGGTGATCACCGCCCCGGTCACCGCCTCGCCGGTAAATGCCTCGACGTCCGCCTTCAGGCTGCGCAGCACCAGCGCCGAAAGGTCCTCGGCATCGAAGCTGCGCTTGCCCAGCTTCACCGTCTGCTGGGTGCCGATATAGCGCTTGAACGCGGTGACGGTGTCGCGCGGATGGGTCGATTGCCGTTCGCGCGCAGCCATGCCCACCAGCACGCTGCCGTCGTCGGCGATGCTCACCGCGGACGGGGTCAGCAGGTCGCCCAGCGCATTGGGCACCAGCACCGACTGGCCGTCCCGCCAGATCGCCGCCGCGCTGTTCGTCGTCCCCAGATCGATCCCGATGATCACCCCAATTTCCCCCCGCATGTCCCTGGCTTCGCACCCATTTTGCCGGAAATGCTTGCCAAAGCGTGACCGGCTCAGCCGAACGCGACGATCCGATCGCCCAGCCGCTCGGCCTCGTCGCGCTCATGGGTGACGAGCAGGATGGGCAAGCCGATGCCGTCGCGCAAGCGTTCGAGCAAGCCGAGGATCTCCTCGCGCCGGGCACGGTCGAGCGAGGCGAGCGGCTCGTCGAGCAGCAGGAAGGCGGGATCGCGGAGCAGCGCCCGGCCGATCGCCACCCGCTTGGCCTCGCCGCCCGAAAGCGTGCGCGGCCAGCGATCGAGCAGCGGCGCGATGCCGAGCAGCCCGATCACCCCGTCGACGTCCAGCGCCGCCCGCTTGGGCAGGCCATAGAGCAGGTTGGCACGCACCCGCAGATGCGGGAACAGCCGCGATTCCTGGAAGACATAGCCCGCCCGCCGCGCCTCGGGCGGCAGGTCGATGCCGGCGGCGGCGTCGAACAACGTATCCGCGCCCACCCGGATATGGCCGGCATCGGGCCGCAGCAGCCCGGCCACCATGTTGAGCACGCTGGTCTTGCCCGCGCCCGAGGGACCGAACAGCACGGTCACGCCCGCGCCGGGCTCGATCCGGCAGTCTATCTCCGCGTCGCCGAGCCGACAGCGGACGTCGATGTCAAAGGACATGCGTGCCCCGCCCCGCCCGCCGCGCGACCAGTTCCGATGCCAGCAGCGCGACGAAGGCGATGGCGATCGACACGCCCGCCAGCCGCAGCACCTGCCCCTCGCCGCCCGGCACCTGCAGCGCCGAATAGATCGCCAGCGGCAGCGTCTCGGTCTCGCCCGGCACGTTCGAGACGAACGAGATCGTCGCGCCGAATTCGCCGAGCGCCCGCGCGAATCCGAGCACCAGCCCCGCCAGCACGCCGGGCAGCGCCAGCGGCAGCGTGATCGTGGCGAAGGTCCGCACCGGCCCTGCCCCCAGGCTGCGCGCCGCCTGCTCCAGCCGCTGGTCCACCGCCTCGAGCGACAGCCGGATCGCCCGCACCATCAACGGCAGCGCCATTACCCCCGCCGCGATCGCCGCGCCGCTCCAGCGGAACAGCACGGTCACGCCGAACCAGCGCTCGAGCAGCCCGCCGATCGGCCCCGCCGGCGCGAAGGCGAGCAGCAGCATCCAGCCGGTGACCACCGGTGGCACCACCAGCGGCAGGTGAACCAAGGCGTCGAGCAGCAGCTTGCCGGGAAAGCGCACCCGGGCAAGCAGCCAGGCCAGCGCGAACGCCAGCGGCAGCACCGCCAGCACCGCCACGCCCCCCACCTTCAGCGAGAGAAGAACGATTCCCCATTCCTCGCCGCTCAGCATGCTGGCGACACCCGCGCGAGCAGGGATGGGACAAAGGCGGGCCGCACATGCATCGCCGGACTCTTCCGCGGTTCCGGCGTCGGACGCAAGATCGATCCGACGCTCCACGTTGCCGCGCAAATCGGCCGCACTACCCCGCCGAAAGCAACAAAAAATTCTTTCATTACACTAGCGAATCATATATAGTTAACAGCACATAAATTCGTTGGACCATCATGCGTTCCGGGGGGACAAATCCATGATCACCGTACGAATAGCGCTTGCATCCACGTGCCTGCTCTGTGCGCTTACATTGCCTGGATCCGACGCACACGCGGGAACGACGGTCATTTACGACACGGGCACACCCACCGTGAACGCCGGCTACTTTGTCGGGCTCGCGCAACAGTCGGAGATCTATGGAGCATTCAGGGCAACGACGGCCACGATCACCGGTCTCGAAGGCTATTTCCGGCAGACCCTGAGTTCACGGTTGCTGGCGTCGCTCTATGCCGACAACAACGGGTTGCCCGATTTCGCCAATCCGCTCGCCAGCGTCGCGTTCGACGCGCCGCTCATTCCCAATCTGCCCTACCCTCCGAATGAAACGCCGATCGGCGGCACGATTCACCAGACGGTGACGGTCGGCGCGATCTACTGGATCGGCTTCAGCTTCCTCAGCGGCGACTATGATCACGCGTTGATGAGCGACACTGTCGCCCATCCGGCGATCGCCTATGCCCATACCGAACTCACCCCCACGGGCCCGGGCGGCGCGCTCCAGCGCCAGGGCTGGCGTCAGGACAGCCTGAACATCGGCTTCCGCATACTCGGTGATGCGGTGCCGGAACCGGGCAGTTGGGGCTTGATGATCGTCGGGTTCGGCGCCGCCGGTGGCGCGCTGCGGCGTCGCCGCTCCAGCGTTCCCGGATCGCCCCGGCTTCGCGCCGACCGCCCTACAGCGGCGTGAAGCCGTAGCGCGCGAAGATCGCCTTGCCGCGGGCGCTGATCAGGAAGCGGCGGAACGGCTCGGCATCGGGGCTGGCGGCGGTCTTCAGCCGGGCGACGGGATAGCGGATCGGCGGATGGCTGCCCGCCGGGAATACGCCCGCGATCCGTACCTTGACCGAGGCGCGCGCGTCGGTGGCATAGACGATGCCGAACGGCGCCGCGCCGCGCTCGACCAGCGCCAGCGCCGCGCGGACATTCTCGGCCCGTACCACTTGGGGCGCCAGCCGGTCCCAGGCCCCGATCTTCTGTAGCGCCGCCTTGCCATAGAGCCCGGCCGGCACCGCATCGGGATCGGCCATCGCCAGCCGCGCCGGCCCGATCGCGGCAAGCAGCGGACCGGCGCGATCGAGCGGCACGCTACGACGATCCGCCGACGCGCCGGCCAGCACCAGCCGATTGCCGAGAAAGGCGGTGCGGGTGCCCGGCGCGAGCTTCCCCGCCTTGTCGACCGCGTCCATCCAGGGTTCGTCGGCCGAGACGAACAGGTCGGCCGGCGCGCCCGACTGGATCTGCCGGGCAAGCGCCGACGAGGCGGCGAAGGACAGGATCGGCCGCACATGCCCCATCTGCACCCAGGCATCGGCGGCGGCGTTCATCGATTCCTGCAGGCTGGCAGCGGCGAGTACCAGCGGTGCGCGCGGTGCGGAATGGGCGGGCACCGCGAGCAGCGTGCCGAACGCGGCGAGTAGCCAGCGACGCGTGGGGACCAGCGAAACAGCCATGCGTGCACACCCTCCGGCAAAAGCGAGGCCCAGCGGTGCGCGCGCCGGTGCCGCCCTGTCAAGCGCGGCTGGCGACCAAGCGGGGACGCGTGGAGGCCGTAGCGTCCGCGGGCCCCGCGTGCGAACGACGACAAAGCTGGTCTCGAAACGCTTCCAGTCGATCAAAGAAACAGGTTGATACGGTCATGAAACGAGGATTAACCTGATCCCGTTGCGCAAACAGGGGGCGCAGCACAAAGGGGGGATCATGAAAGGCTTGTTTTGGGCGTTCCTGCTTGCGGCCGGGCTGACGCTCGTCGTCGGCAACCCGGCACAGGCACAGGAACGCTCCGCGACGCGCCAGGGCTTCGAGCTCGCGCCCAATAGCGGCAAGAAGATCCTGGTGTTCCGCCCGTCGATCAGCGTCGGCGCGCAATCCACCGGTGGCCTGTTCGAACCGAACGGCGACTGGACCGACAAGGCCAGGACCAACCTTCAGGCGGCCCTCGAAAAGGCCCAGGCATCGCTGGGCAACGCGGTGATCGCCGCCCCCGAAGCCTATGGCGACGACGCACAGACGCTGCAGGAGCATCTCCAGCTGTTCGCCGCTGTCTCCGATGCGGTGATCAAATACCAGTTCTTCGTCGGCAACCGCCTGCCCACCAAGAAGCGCGACAACAAGCATGCCGTGTTCGACTGGTCGCTGGGCAAGGGCGTCGCCGATCTGCCCGGTGCGAAGGACGCCGATTACGGCCTGTTCCTCTTCACCCGCGACGCCTATGGCTCCACCGGCCGCAAGGTGCTGCAGGTCCTCGCCGCGTTCGGGCCGGGGCTGGCGGTCAAGTCGGGCCAGCATGAAGGCTATGCCGGCCTGGTCGACCTGCGCACCGGCGATCTGCTGTGGCTGAACGCCGATGCCGCGATGGGCGGCGACGTCCGCGACGCGGAAGGCTCGGAGAAGCGCATCCACCAGTTGCTCGAGGATTTCCCCGGCAGCACCCCGCCCAAGGCGCAGCCGCAAGGTCCGGCCCAGGCCAAGCCATGATCCGGCGATCGACGTGGTGGGCGGCTGCCGCCGGGCTGCTGCTCGCCGGCCCGGCCGCCGCGCAACCGGCGGCGCTGCCCCCGCCCTATCAGGGCGCATACCAGCCGCACGGGGTGGACGAGATCGGCCTGTGGCACGAGGCGGACGAGGAAGAGCGCCAGCTCGCCGCCTCGCCGCTGCGCATCCGCGACGAGCGGCTCACCGGCTATGTGACGTCGGTGCTCTGCGCCACGGTGGGTGACGATCGCTGCGGTTCGGTGCGCGTCTATGTGATCCGCGCGCCGATGTTCAACGCGAGCATGACGCCCAACGGCACCATGCGCGTCTATTCGGGACTGTTGCTGCGCCTCCGCAACGAAGCGGAGCTGGCGACCGTGCTCGGCCATGAGTTCGGCCATTACGAGCGCCGGCATACCCTGGCGGCGTTCAAGGAGCGGCGCTCGGGGACCGATGCCGTTGCCTGGATGGCGCTGCTGACGAGCCTCGGCGCCAGTTACCAGACGATGCAGAACTTCCAGAATTTCCAGCTGGCCGTCTATGGCGGCTTTTTCCGCCATGGCCGCGATCAGGAACGCGAGGCGGACAAGCTCGGCATCGCCTATCTCAACCGCAGCAGCCTCCGGCCCCAGTCGGCAACGGTCGTCTGGCAGCACATGATGGCCGAAGCCGAGGCATCCGCCAGCGCGAAGGGCCTGAAAAAGCCCAACTTTCGCTACATCGCCTTTGCCGCGTCGCATCCACCCTATGCCGAACGCGCCGCCTATCTTGCCGAGCTCGCGGCACCGGACGGCGCCGATCGCGACGACGGCACCGAACGCTATCGCGCCGCGCTTGCCCCTTTCCTCGCGCAGTTCCTCGACGATCAGATCAAGCTCAACGATTTCGGCGCCAGCGAGTATCTGATCCAGAACCTGGCGACGGCGGGATGGACGGCAACGCTGTGGCTCAAGCGCGGCGATCTCTATCGAACGCGCGGCGCCCCCCGCGACCTGGCGGCCGCAGCCGATTTCTACGCCCATGCCGTCCAGCTCGATCCGACCCTGGCCGAGGCGCATCGCGGGCTGGGCCTCTCGCTGATGAAGACCGGCCGGCCGTCCGAGGCGGTCGCACCGCTGCAAACCTATCTTCGCCTGCGGCCCGACGCCGTCGACGCGGGCATGATCCAGACGATTATCCCGGGAGGACCCCAATGACCCGCCACCGCACTCTCCGCCGGATGCTCGCGTTCGCGGCGATCGCCGCCCTTCCCCTGCCCGCCAACGCCCATAAGCTGGCGGAAAAGGGCACGCCGGTGACGATCGCGGACTCGACGCTGTCGGTCACCCCCACGCGCGACTGGAATCGGCTGAGCGGGCGGATCGGGGCCCATGCCGAGCGCTGGACGCTCGACGGCGAACAGCTCAACGACGTCACCTTCTATGCCGGGGTCGCGCCGGGCGAGCCGCTGCTGCGCGAACGCAGCAAGAAGAAGGATCCGCTACCCAAGTTCCGCCAGGACATGCTGCTTGCGGAAGTGCCCGAACTGCTCGAGCGCACCTATCGTACCGGCCGCGACGCGCGCGACTTCCAGCTCAGCGGCGCGGCGCCGGGCAAGTTCCTCGGCCGCGACGGCGTGACCTTCGCCTATCAGGTAACCGACAGCGAAGGGCTGATCCGCAAGGGCGAGGCGCGCGCCGCGGCCGTCAACGGCAAGCTCTACCTGGTGACCTTCGACGCCCCGCGCCTCCATTATTTCGACCAGGTCGTGGACGACGCCCGCGCGCTGATGGGCTCGGCGACGCTGTAGGTCCGGGTGCGCCCGGGATGGCGGGAGGATCTATCGCGGGAGGACGCCCGCCCCCGTTACTTTGGCTTTGCTACCGTGGCGCCCGCCACCCAGACATTCTGGCCGTTGATCTTCGCACCGTTGGCGATCGCGAAGGTCGCCGCGATCTCATTGCCGTTCGGTCCGAACAGCTCGGGCACGATCATGTTGGTCGATGGCGACGGCGTCGACGGATTGGTCAGCGCGGTCGAGGTAATCAGGCCATAGGACATCGGCGCGCTGAACTGCCACGTGCCGAGGGACGCGCTGCTGCCTCCGGCCTCCGGTGCCGCGCTCAGGACAAGGTTGCCGCTGAAGTTCTGGCGCGTGAAGTCGATGTCGAAGTGGGAGGTTCCGCTGACGGTGTAGCGCGTGCTCGCCGCCGTCGCGGTGACCGCGGTAGCGGCGGTGCCATAGGCGGGGCCGTCATAGCTGGCAGTACCGATACGGCGCGAGAGAAGCTCGCGCGGCGTGGTGAAGCCGTAGGTGAAATAGCCGGTTGTCGTGTAGGGGTAGGAAGACGTGCGGTTTGTCCAGCCCCACATGCCGAAGCCCGCATAGCTGAGCACGATCGCCTGACTGCCGCTGCCGGGCGCATAGAGGTCGACGCGCACCGGGTTGCCGTTGACCAGCTTTTGATAGCTGGTGAAGTCGGACCGGTTCGACGGCAGCTTGTCGGCGGCGGTGAAGGTCGCCCCCGGCATGTCGGAAACCGGCGTACCGAGCTGGAAGCTGCCGTCGGGCCGGAAGGTCATCTGCGCATGGAGCGGCGTTTGGACAAAGGTCTGGCCGCCAGAGGCGCTCGTCAGCTCGTCCAGCCGCGCCCAGATGGAGTAGAAAAGCTGGTCACTGGCGATCGACGACAGCGTGAAGTTGGTCTGGGTCGCGGTCGGCTTGCGCTGGCCGGTGAGCGCCCCGGTGAGCGTCACGCCCGCGGCATTGTCCGCACGGAACGACGCGCCGATTTCCTCCGCACCCGGACCATAGAAGCGCCCCGCCAGCGGGCCGGCCACCATGCCTAGCGATCCTTCATAGGCGATATTGCCGGCGAAGCTGCCGTCGCTGCGCAAGCTGCCCTGCCCGATTAGTTCGATGCCGCCGCCGGAGAGCGTTCCCCCCGTCACGAAATCGGCCTGGATCAGCGACGTCTTCGTGCTGAACAGGCCATTGGCGAAATCGATGCTGAAGTCGCCGCCGCCACTCACCGTCCGCGGCGTGTTGCCCGGCGCGCTGTACAGGCCGAACACGTCGGTCTGCCAACTCGCCGTGCCCGTGCGCGGGACGGCGGAGAGCGGCGTCTCGAAGCCAAAGGGAAAGGCGGCGAAGCCGGTGTTCTGCGCGGTGCCGCTCACCGCATTGTGCTGGATATAGCCGAGCGCGACATAGCGGTTGCTGCCGCCACCCGAATAGGGCGTGGTCGCGATGGTCAGATAGTCATGCCCGCCGCTCGCATTGCGGACATAGCGTGTCTCGCCATTGCCGCTCCGCTCGATGTCGCTGCTCTGGAAGCTCGTCGCCCCGCCGGGCTGGGTGATCGTGTAGCTTTTCGAGCCCGCGTCGTAGCTGACCATCAGCGTCTGGTCGGCCGCTGCGCTGCTGGTCACGGTCCTGTTCACCAGCTCGAACGCCACCGTGGTGGCGCTGCCGGTCGCGGTGAAGCTCTGGCTCGAAGTGAGGTTGGTGATGCTGGTGTTGACGGGCGGCGCGGGCGCGGGAGCGATGCCGCCGCCACCCCCGCTTCCCCCACCACCACTGCACGCGGACAGCAGGATGGTGGCAGCGCACACGAGGCGCGGCGTGAAAGACGACATGCTCCAATTCCCCCTGGCGGCCCCCGATTGCCCCGGCAGCTCCCGGAACGGAGGATTAAGGCAAGGCCCCACGCTGTCAATCTTCGAAGATTCCAGCGGCGTGGCAGTCGTAGCTGCCACGCCGCCGTCGCCGGCAGGCGCTATCGCCGTAGCGCGCGCACGGCGCCGATCATCCCGCTCGCCACCAGATCGGCGGCGCGGGCATCGCCGAGCGCCGCCGCTGCCGGACGCGCCGTGATCGCATGATGCAGCGGCAGCCGGCCGGCGCGGATGCCGGTGCGGCAGAGCCGCCACCAGGCGCGCGAAATCTCCTGGTCGACCCGCGCCAGCGTCGCCGCGTCGTGGCCGAGGGTGCCGAAATGCGCACGAAGCACGGCGATGCCGTCGAACAGGCGGCGCAGTTCGGCGCGGTTCCCGATCGGTGCCTTGGCCATCACATGCCGCACCAGCAGCCCGGCGATGTCCGGCGCGCGCGTGCCCAGCACCGCCTGGTGCCGGGCGCGCAACAGGGTCTCGACATTCGCGGTCATCGTGCCGTTGAACTGTTGCGAGGCGCCGCCTTCATGCTGGCGATAGCGCGTCAGCACCATGTCGATCTGGTCGATCCGGCCAAAGGCGCGCAGCCGGTGGCAGAGGTCGAAATCCTCGACATAGCGGCATTCGGGCCGCTCGAACGGCGTCAGCTGGCGCGCCGCCTCGGCGCGGAACAGCACCGACGACCAGACCAAAGGGTTCTGCACCAGCATCAGCCAGTCGATCAGCCCGGGCGTCAGCGGGCGGATCCACTGGCCGGGGCGGACCCTGCCGTCGACCAGGCAGTCGGTCGCCGTGCTCACCAGCACCGTGCCCGGGTGCGCGTCGAGCCAGGCGACCTGCCGGGCGAAGCGATCGGGCAGGCTGAGATCGTCCTGGTCCAGCCCGGCGACATAGCGTCCGCGCGCTTCGGCAAAGGCGCGGTTGCGCGCCACCACCGGGCCGCCATTGACCGCGCTTTCGATCACCCGGATCCGCGGATCGCCCACCCCGCGCAGCACCGCGACCGTGTCGTCGCGCGAGCCGTCGTCCACTGCCACCAGCTCCCAGTCGGCGAACGACTGGGCCTGCAGGCTGGCGAGCGTCTCCGGCAGCAGCGCGGCGCCATTATAGGTGGCCATCACCACCGAGATCGTGGGCACCCCGCTCATGCGGCGACGCGGGCGCGGTCGGCGAGGATCTGGTCGACGATCATCCGGCCGATATCGTTCTGCCACAGCCACAGGCCGTTGGCCTTGCCGCTGAAGCTGGCCTCGCCGCCCAGCGGCCCGTCGGGCACATGGCCGGAGGCGAGCCCAAGGCCATAGACGCCGGGCAGCGGCCGCCCCTCGGCATCCAGCACCCGGCATTGCTGGTCGACCAGCCGCGGCCGGCCGGGATGATCGGCCATCAGCGCGATCCGCGTGCCCTCGACGTCGTACAGCGGCAGCGCCCGCGGCCGGTAGCCGAGCGCACCGATCACCACATCGGCCGCGCGCAGTTCGGCCTGCATCGCCGCATCGTTCGCGCCGGTCAGCCGGCACAGCGCCATGCGCGGATCGGGCGCGCGGCCGCCCACGCCCAGCATCCGCAGCACCAGCTCGCGCGCCTCGAGCCGGAATCCGGCGAGGCGGTAGACGAAGCCGCTCAACGGGCAGATATCGTCGGGCCCGAAATCGGTAAAGCCGTCCGCATATGCCTCCTCGGCCGAGCGATAGAAGGGCCGCAGCGGCCGGCGGTGGTAGAGCCGGATCGCGCCGGCTCCCAGCGGCAACGCCGGGCTGGCCTTGAGCAGCAGCACCGCCGCGGCCATCGCGCTGGTCGACCCGCCGACGATCGCGATCCGCGGCGCACGCACCGCCTCCAGCCGCGCGCGCAGCCGCTCCAGGCCGCCGAGCCGCAGGAAATCGTCGCCCAGCACCAGCCGGTCGCCCGCCAGGTCACCGATCGGTGCACCGGCGACGTCCTCGGCCGCGACATGCTCCCGCGCCTGATAGCCGCCGGTCGCGATCACCAGATTGGCCGCGCGCATCACCCGTTCCTCGCCGGTGAGCAGGTTGCGCACCCGCGCCGCCCAGTCGCCCTGCGGCGTCCGGCGCGCGTCGATCACCTCGGAGCGAGTGGCGACCACGCCGCCATGCTCGGCCACCAGCGTGCCGAGCCGGGCGCCCGTCGCCTCTAGCAGCGGCGTCGAGCGGGAGAGCGGCACGCCCAGCTTGCCGGCGTATAGCGCCACTTCACGGCCACTATGGTGCGCGGTCAGCGCGGCGATATCCTGGTGGACATTGTCCTTCACCGCGGTGAGGAAGGTCTCCGCGGTGCTGTCCGAGGTGATGGCGTAGCTGCCGATCTCGCCCCGCCCCAGCACCGCATCGCGCTCGACCACCGCCAGCCCGCTCCGCGCCAGCCCGACCAGCTGGTCGCCCTTGGTCGCCGCGGTCAGCAGCGCAGTGCCCGCCGGCCCGCCGCCGATGATCAGCGCCGAATGCACTGTCCGACCACGCCGTTCGACGCGCAATCCGTCGAGTCCCGCGGTACGGCAGGCGTCGACCAGCGCGGTGCAGACCTGGTCGACGTCGGCCTCGGTCATCCCGTCGGTCACCGGCAGCGACAGGATCCGGCCGGAGACATCGTCCGCCACGGGCAGCGCCCGGTCGAGGACGCAGCTGCTGCGGAACCAGGGCTGCTCGCCCAGATGCGGGCTGAAATACTGGCCGGCGCCGATCCCCTGCTCGGCGAGCGAAGCGATGATTGCGGGGCGGTGCCCGGCAAAGGGGCGCGGCAGCAGCAGCGACTGGAATTGCAGCGCCGGCCGCGATCCGTGCAGCGCCTGGAACTGGAAGCCATAGTCGCGCGCGAACCCGCCCAGCCGCGCGCGATAGGCCTGGTCGAGCGCCGCACGATGCGCGGCAACGCCCTCCAGCTCCCCCAGCTTCGCCATGGCGAGCGCGCCCAGCACTTCGGGCAGCTTGGCGTTGAGCCCCGGCCCCTCGGCCGATCGCCCGCCGTCGAAGCCGAAATTGCTCAGCCGCCGCAAGCTTTCGATCAGCCCGGTGTCGCCGCTGTGGATCAGCCCGCCTTCGGCCGTCGCGAATACCTTGGTCGCGTGCATCGAATAGACGATGGGGAACGGCGCGCCCGCGCCGAACTGCCGCCCGGCCGAATCGATCGCGCCGAGCGACGCGGCCGCATCCACCACCACGCCGATGCCGCGCGCATGATAGCCCTCGTAACGGCCAAGGTCGATCGCGGCGCCGAAGGTGGCATAGGGCACCACCACCGCGATGCGATCGCCATGGCGATCGAACGCCGCCGCCTCGGCATCGGCGCGCATTGTCCAGTCGTCGGAATCGATGTCGCACAGCACCGGGGTCAGGCCCGCCCATTGCACCGCCTGCGCGGTCGCGGCGAAGGTGAAGGCGGGCACCAGCGCCAGCGCCCCCGTGCCTGCGCGCGGCCCCGCGGCCTGGCGGATCGCCAGCATCAGGCCCAGCGTGGCGTTGTTCACGGCAAGGCAGGCGCCCTGCCCGCCAAACAACCGATCGGTCGCCGCCGCTTCGAATCCGCGCACCATCGGGCCGCCGTTCGAATAGATGCCGCGCGCCTCGATGGCGCGGAGTTCGTCGACCATCGCGCTCAGGCGCGCCGGGCGCGGGGCGATGAGCGGCAGGCGCTGCATGCTTGTCTCCCTGATCCTCGTTCGCCGGGAACGGCGCAGAGCCAGCACTATCGCAGGCGCGGCTTAGAAAACGGTAAAGTACGCAATGCGGGTGTGTTCGGCGGCGTTTCGAAGGCGAACACCGGCGCGATCATCGACGGGAACCGCAAGAAGATCTGCGATGGCAACACGCTGACTTGCACGATCGCGCGCCCGCGCGCGTCACGTCTTGCGCAGAACGGCCGACAACTTCACACGACGCAAGCCTTTTACGCGCCATCAAGGCCATGGAACGGCGTCACCAGAGGCAGCGCACCACCTCCGGACAAATACCTAAGAACCTATTTTTATTCACAAAAGTGCACATCCCGACGGCCGGGCGGCGACCCCTTGGCACTATAAAGGCGGGTAGGGATCGCCAACGCAACGAACCACAAGGGGTGCACTCGTGAAGATTTCTGGTCTCATTCTCGCGTTGATTGCAAGCACATCGGTATCAAGCCATGCAGTAGCGCAAACCAAGGCAGAAGCGGCCGGCAAGACGAAGGCAGCAGCAGCGCAGCCCGCGCCCGAGAAGGAAGTCTTCTCCACCGGCGTCGCCAAGGGCCGCGACCGGCTGGACAGCGCCACCTCGACCAGCTCGCTCAAGGGCAGCGAGGCGCAGAAGCTGGGCCCGGTCGGCCTCGCCGACATCCTGCGCACCATGGCCGGAATCCGCGTCGAGAGCGGCATCAGCGAAGGCAACAACAACTACACGGTGCGCGGCCTGCCGATCGGCTCTGGCGGCTCCAAATATGTCCAGATCGAGGAAGACGGCCTGCCCGCCCTCGAGTTCAACGACATCTTCAACATCGCGGGCGACAGCTTCTTCCGCGCCGATTCCACGCTGGCGCAGATCGAGACGATCCGCGGCGGATCGGCCTCCACCTTCGCCTCGGGCTCGCCGGGCGGCCTGATCAACCTCATCTCCAAAACCGGCGACGTCGAGGGCGGCTCGCTCCAGCTGACCACCGGGCTCGATTACGATCTCAAGCGCGCCGACTTCGATTATGGCGCGAAGCTCAGCGATGACCTGCGCTTCCATGTCGGCGGCTTCTACCGCGCCGGCGAAGGCCCCCGCACGACCGGCATGACCTCGTTCCGCGGCGGCCAGGTAAAGCTCAACGTCACCAAGACGTTTTCCAACGGCTATATCCGCGCCTATGCCAAGCTGCTCGACGATCGCGCGCCGAGCTATGCCACCTATCCGGTGACGCTCACCGGCACCAACGACCAGCCGGTGCTGGGCAATATCCCGGGCTTCGACATCCTCAAGGACACGATGCTCTCGCCCAACATCAGCACGATGCTGGGGCTGGACAGCACCAACCAAGTCACCGCCTATTCGGTGAAGGACGGCCAGCACGCCGAGGCCAAGTCGCTGGGGCTGGAGGCGCAGTTCGACCTGGGCGGCTGGACGCTCACCGATCGCATCCGCTATTCGACCGCCTCGGGCCAGTTCCTCCGCGGCTTCCCGAGCACGGTCGCGCCGATCGCCACCGTCGCCGCCTCGCTGGCGGGTGCCGGCGCTACCGCCACCTATGCCAACGGCCCCAATGCCGGGCAGGCGGTGCCGGTCAATGCGAACGGCAACGGGCTGCTCTCCAACTTCTACGTCAACAGCTACAATCTGCGGAACGGCGACCATTTCGCCAATGATTTCCGCGGCACCCGCGTGTGGAAGGTCGGCCAGGGCGACCTCACCGTCACCGGCGGCCTCTACCTCGCCAGCCAGACCGTGGCGGCGGATGCGATGCAGGTCTCGATGGTGACCGACGTGGTCGGCGGCGGCAAGGCGGCGCTGGTCAACCTCACGGCGGCGAACGGCGTCGCCCAGACGCAGGACGGCGTCTACGCCTATGGCCGAAACGGCCCGCGCCTGCGCCGCTCGTTCGACGTCGATTACACCTTCTTCGCGCCCTATGCCTCGGTGAACTATCATTTCGGCAAGATCGCGATCGGCGGCAGCCTGCGCTACGATACCGGCCATGCCCGCGGCACGATGATCGGTTCGGACCTGGGCGGCGGCCGCGTCGGCACCGGCACGGTCGACATGAACGGTGACGGCAAGATCAGCGCGCCGGAAACGCGCACCTCGATCCTGCCGCTCAGCCAGCCGGCGCCGGTGAATTACGACTTCAAATATCTAAGCTACTCCGCCGGCATCAACTATCGCGTGGCCGAGCCGCTGGCGCTGTTCGCGCGCTACAGCCGTGGCGGACGGGTGAATGCCGACAAGATCCTGTTCACCAGTGCGATCACCGCCACCGGCGACATCATCGAGGATCGCCAGGCCTATGACGCGGTGAAGCAGCTCGAAGGCGGCCTGAAGTTCCGCAAGAACGGCATCACCTTCAACGCCACCGCCTTCCTTGCCCATGCCGACGATCACAACCTGCTCAACGGTTCGGTGACCTGGACCTACCGCAAGTACCGCACCTACGGCCTGGAGATGGAGGGCGGCATCAAGCGCGGTCCGTTCAGCCTGGCGGCGGGCGCCACCTACACCAAGGCGAAGATCACCAAGGACTATTTCGACCCGACCCAGACCGGCAAGCAGCCGCGCCACCAGCCGGCCTGGACGCTGCAGGCCACCCCGCAGGTCGACATCCGCTACGCCACGATCGGTGCCAGCGTGGTGACGATCACCAGCAGCTATGCGCAGGACGTGAACCAGCTGAAGATGCCGGGCTTCACCACCGTCGGCGGCTTCGTGATCCTGCACCCGACCAAGGCGATCGACCTGTCGCTCAACGGCACCAACCTGTTCAACGCCAAGGGTTTCCTCGACATCAGCCAGGCCACCATGCCCACCACCGGCATCGGCTGGGCGCGCTCGGTCCAGGGCCGCACTTTGGCCGCCGCGGTGCGCGTCAACTTCTGATCTTCGTCCCCCTCGAAGACCCCCTGCCCGGTCGCTCCCCAGCGGCCGGGCATTTTTTATCGGCCGCGGTTCGCCACCGCCTGCACGTGGAGCGCCGGGAACACGTCCTCGATCGGCTTGCTGTCGGGCAGCACGTACACATAGCCGCCCTTCTTCCTGTACATCGGGCTGAGCAGCTGGGTGTAGAAGCCGGTCGGCACGTTGATGCAGCCGAAGGTGATGCGGTTGTCGTCAGGCGTCGGCGAGGCGAGCCGCTCGCGCCGCTTCTCCTTGCGCGCCGCCGCCCCCGTCGGCACCGGGTGCAGCGCGACCGAGGTGTAGTAATCCACCCACAGCACCCGCTCCTTGCCCACTGCCAGGCCGAACTTGGCGAGGAAGCGGCCGGCGGGCGTGGTCTTCTCGGCCGGGCCGATCTCGGACAATTGCTTGGCGCCGATCCCCGGCGTCGCATCGTCGCCCGGGGCGATGCCGATCAGCACCGGCACCGCGGCGAGCTGCTTGCCGCTCGGGTCGTAGAGGAACAGCGCGGCATGGGGCTTGTCGACGATCAGGAAGGGCAGCCCGTGATTGTCCCCGGCCGAGACCACCCAATCCTGCACCCGCAGCGTCTCCGCCGAGGGCTGGAGCTCGGGCGCGGCGGGCTTGGCGGCCGCGGCCTTGGTCTTCGGCCTGGCCGGCGCGTGCTTGCCCTTCTTGGGCGCCGCCGCCTTCTTCGGCGCGGCAACCTTGGGCTTGGCATCCTGGAGGGGAACGGCGGCAGCGGGCGGAACGAGCAGCGCCAGCCCGGCCAGCGCGAGAAAGCCTTGGATCATCTTTTCCATCGCTCAAGAAAAAGGGTGACCGCCCCGAAGCGCGGCCACCCGGATGCATCGCGATTCAGGCGATGCGGCAGGCCCGCTTAGTTGCGGGCGCGCTTGCGCGGCTTGGCGTTCTGCTGCTGCACCTGCTGCGAGAGCTGCTGGGTCTGCTGGTCCAGCGTGTCGACACGGCCGTTCAGCTGGTCGAGCCGCTGGCCGTTCTGCTGGGCCTGGCCGGCAGCGGCCTGGGCCTGCGACAGCGCCTGCTTGGCGGTGCCGTCGGTTTCCTGGAGACGGGTCTCCAGCGCATCGACGCGCTGGCTGACGGGGGCGATCTGCTCGCGGACGAACGACTTGGTTGCGCAACCGCTCAGCGCAACGCCGCCGATCATCAGTGCCGCGAGGGGAGCAAACTTGATACCAGTACGCATAAACACACCTTTCACTCGTTAATGAAACTTAAGGCCCGGCCACCAAGCCGGAGCAACGTGCCCGCAACAATCCCGATTCGGTCCGGCTGTGCCGGATGTCCGTCGGGCCGAGCCGCACACGGGGTGAAGTGTTCCCGCATCACCGCTTGCGCCTCGGTTTGGGGCGCTCGGCGAAGGGATCGCGGGGAATCCCGTCGTCGCTCGCCGCCGCCTTGGCCGGCCCGTGCTGGACCGCGACGCAGCGCCGGAGCTCGGCCACCGCCGCCCCGCTGCCGTCGAGCGGCAGCCGCGCGACCGGCGTCGACCCCCGATCGATGTGCAGCGCCTTCGATCCGGCGAAGGCGGTCGGGAAGTTGGGATCGAACGCCGCGACGAAGCCCTGCTTGCCGTCCGCGACGATGCCGATCGCTTGGTGATTGGGGTAGCCGCCCTGGGTGAGGCGGAAGGTGAGCTTGAGCCGGTCCTGCGGGCGGATCGACCAGTTCTCGTTGAGCACCGAGAAATGGTTGCTGCCGTCGCGGTCCACGCCCAGCAGCAGCGTGGTGCCGCCCGGCTGCTCGAAGCTGCGACTGATGAAGCAGCCCGATCCGTCCTTGCTGGCGGCGACCGTCCAGTCGCCGAGCTGCCGGGCGGCATAGCCCTGCGCGAGGGCCGGCGCGGCGCAGACCAGCGCCGCTGCGACTCCCGGAATCCCCCAGCGGCGAGACCGCGCTGGCTGGGAGGGACGGGGCTGCGACACGTTCTGACTCACGCTGGAAACCATCTGATACGGACGGCCCCATAACGTTGGTCTGCCGGAATGGTTCACCCGGGCGCGGAACGATCGCGCGACCAGCACACGGCGCGTGCCTCAAAACGGGATTCGCGGTAGAAGCGGCCATGGCCGATCCCCTCCCCACCCATGCACCCCGCGCCGCCCCGACCGGCGCCCATGCCACCCTGCGCGTCGGCGACAGCGTGGCGCTGGAGGCGCGGATCACCACCGGCGGGCTGGTGGCGGTGGCGGCGATCGTCTCGGCGGCGCTGCTGGGGTCGGCGGTGATTGTTCGGGCGGCGCGGCGTGGTGGGGGTAGGTTGTAGATGCGGTTTGAGCAGCTGAGTGGGGGACAAACCTCGCCGTTCCCAAGCGACTTTTTGGACAGTATTTTTTGCCAGGTGCCGACATCCCGCGCTTGCGGGACATTGCCGGCGACTACACTGACGGTGTGCCCGTGGTAATCGACCTCACCGGTTATACGACATCGGGCGATGACCAGAGCTTCCGGCTCCTTGCCGCGCCGAACTGGTCAGGATGGCAGCACGGGAGAAGATTGCACAAATCGTCTGGCGCGCTCCTAGGTATCGAGGAAGTCCCATTCGCTACCAGTTACCCAGCGCAATGCACTCAGCTTGCCGTTGAGCATCCCCCACTCGAAATCGTCCCAAGGCCCGAGGTTTTCTTCGCCAACCTCGTTCCTCGCCCGCTCACCGGCAGCGAGTGCTAACTCTAAAGTGCCACGCGTGATCTGGTCCTGACGGTAGTAGCCTTTCTCGGTCTTGCCCAACTGATCCACGACCTCGATCTCGCCAATCTCGACACGATGCATGAGATCGATGTGGCGGTTGTACCAGATCTGGCGGAAAAGCAGGTGTTGCGCCTCCAATATTTCGCTCAAACTGCGCGGTTTTTCCTCATACTCAAAATCCCACCTCAGTTCTTCCATCCAGTCGGGAGCGTAAGTGTTCAGCACCTCCCCGAGAGCGAGGGCGTATGTGGAGCCCGCCTCTGCAAATAGTTCGGCAATATCAGGATGCGGTTCTCGCTCATCAACGTTCATGTTCGAGAAGTCGCGCTTATTGTGGGTTACGAAGGCGAGGTGCTCTTCGCTGCTGCTGCCCACCAGCATGTCGCGGTAGATTTCCACCAACACCGCATCTGCCATGCTGTTCTTGTTTTTGTGAAACGGGCAGAGCTTATCGATTGCGCGTTGCGCGGCTCTGATTTTCACGTCGTCCGAAGTCTGAACGATCCTCCCTTCGTTTAGCAAATTTTCGATACGATTGATATTGGAATTGGCGAACTCTCCCTGTTTACCGATACGGTAATCCATGTCGCCCAACTGCTGGAGCAAGTTGTCACGGCCTTCCTCTTCGCCATGTTCGCGAATGGCATCCCTGACCCGTTTGAAGATCGCACTAATGCCTTGGTTGGTTTCCTTGATAATGCGCCCCTTGTTACGATCGAATTCGTCCAGCGTTTGTTGGGGCACAACCAGTTCGGCCTCGCCATCGCGGATCAGATCGATGAGCACGTCGAGTGTCTTGAAGTGACGATAGTCGGTGGCAAGGTCGATCCAGACACACGTATCGATCAAAATTCTCAGCATGAAGCCTCCCCACGTTTGCGCTCATGTAAGCGAACCAAATGGCATAAGGAACAGGATTTCGGAGTGATTAGAAAATCCGAATAAGCGGGCTTCTGCAACGTTAGGGATATCGTTACCGCCCTTCCTGATAATTCTGCACCGAAAGGTTTCAAAGGCTGTTGCGCCCCGAAGCGGTTGGACCGTAGTCCATCAAAGGTTTTAGATCACGTTGAATGAACGAACGTATACTTTCGGGATTGCATTCTAAAAACGCTGCTCAACTAGAGCGGGCGAACCCTACTCCCCGGCGACCACGAGCAAAAAGGCACTTGCGGCGTTAGCCGACATTCCCAGCACTGCTTCGGAAAAGCATATGTGAGTCGAGAGCGCCCCCTAACACCTGCCGCATTCTCCCCTTTCCTACACGAACCTATTTGGTTATATGCGGTGCCATGAAGAACCGCTCGAACCCCGACTTCGTCGTGCCGGACTTCACGCCGGTACCCCGTAAACATCGCGTCGATGGCTGGACGCCCGCGCGACAGCGGGCGTTCATCGCCGCGCTCGCCGCCACCGGATCGGTCACCGCGGCGGCGCGGTCGATCAACATGGCCAAGGAGGGCGCCTATATGCTGCGCCTCCACCCGCAAGGCGCCAGCTTCCGCGCCGCCTGGGAGGCGGCGCTCACCGCCGGGCTCGATCGGCTGCGCGACATCGCGATCGAACGCGCGATCGACGGCGTGCCGGTGCCGGTCTTCTACAAGGGCGAGCAGTGCGGCGAGAAACGCTGGCACAATGATCGCCTGCTGATGTTCATCCTGCGCCACCGCGCGCCGGACAAATATGGCGCGCTCGCCGCGCTGCCGCCCGGCACCCGCCATCCCGATACGGTCGCGCGCGAGGGCGCCGGGCCCGAGGACACGCCCGCCCCCTGCCCGGTCTGCGCCCGGCGCAAGGCGGAATATCAGGCGCTCGCCGAACCCGACGCGCCGATGCCGGAGGAGATGCGCAAGGTCCTCGATACGCTGTTCACCCGCTATGCCGCCAAGGTGCGCAGCGAGCGCCAGCTGCGACTGCAGGGCGAGATCGTCGCGGCCGATTTCACGCTGCGCCAGCTCACCCATATCGAGCTGATCCTCGCCAACGCCGGCATGTCGGACGCGATGATCACCTTGTTCACGACGGACTATGGCCCGAACGGCCGCGTGCAGGAATTCGCGCATCCGATGACCGCGAAGCTCGACGCGCTGCGCCGCAAGGCCTGGGCCGAAAGCGGCGAACCGGCGCGCCCGCCGCTGCCGATGTACGCGCGCTCGCCCGGCACCGCGCTGGTCGGCGGCCCCGACCGCGACGAACGCGACCGCGCCCGCCAGGACGCCGAACGCCGCATGGCCGAGGCGCAGGCCGAATGGGAAGCGGCGGCGCGGTCGGACAGCTGGGCGGAATGGAAGGTGGCGCGGGGGCGGTAGCCTGAATTCCTCCCCGGCACGGGGAGGATTTTGGGGGACGGCGGCGCCACCCAACCCATCGTCATTCCCGCGAAGGCGGGAATCCATTGCCCTCGGCGCTGGGGGAAAGAACCGCGATTTCAGCGCCAATGGATCCCCGCCTTCGCGGGGATGACGACGTATTTTGACGGCGATATGCAAGCCCCCCCCTGCCGGGCAGGGCTATCGCATTTGGCAAATTTGCTCCGTCATCCCGGCGAAAGCCGGGATCCATTGCCCTCGACGCGGGGGGAAAGAACCGCCATTTCAGCGCGAATGGATCCCGGCTTCCGCCGGGATGACGATTGTTTTGGACGTGCCGTCGTCGCGAGGTTCCAAATGCGATTGCCCTGCCCTGCCGGGGAGGCATGCCGCGGGAGACGCGAGCCCCCCGCCCCTTATTCCTCGCCCATCCGCAGTGCGGCGATGAAGGCTTCCTGCGGAATCTGCACGCTGCCGTACTCGCGCATCCGCTTCTTGCCTTCCTTCTGCTTGTCGAGAAGTTTCCGCTTACGCGAGGCGTCGCCGCCATAGCATTTCGCGGTCACGTCCTTGCGCAGCGCGGCGATCGTCTCGCGCGCGATCACCTTGCCGCCGATCGCCGCCTGGATCGGGATCTTGAACAGATGGCGCGGGATCAGGTCCTTGAGCCGCTCGCACATGCCGCGGCCGCGGCTCTCGGCGGTCGAGCGGTGGACGATCATGCTCAGCGCGTCGACCGGCTCGTTGTTAACGAGGATGCTCATCTTGACGAGGTCGCCGGCGCGGTGGCCGATCTGCTCATAGTCGAAGCTGGCATAGCCGCGGCTGATCGACTTGAGGCGATCGTAGAAGTCGAACACCACTTCGTTGAGCGGCAGCTCATAGGTCACCTGGGCGCGGCCGCCGACATAGGTGAGGTTCTTCTGGATGCCGCGGCGATCCTGGCAGAGCTTGAGGATGGGCCCCAGATATTCGTCGGGCACGTAGATCACCGCCTGGATCCACGGCTCCTCGATCTCCTCGATCCGGTTGGGATCGGGCATGTCGGCGGGGTTGTGGAGCTCGATCTCCTTGGCCTCGGCCTCGCCCGCCGCCTTGGTCAGGCGCATCTTGTAGACCACGCTCGGCGCGGTGGTGATGAGGTCGAGGTCGTACTCGCGCATCAGCCGCTCCTGGATGATCTCCAGGTGCAAGAGGCCGAGGAAGCCGCAGCGGAAGCCGAAGCCGAGCGCGGCGGAGGTCTCCATCTCGAAGCTGAACGACGCGTCGTTGAGGCGCAGCTTGGAGATGCTCTCGCGCAGCTTCTCGAAATCGGCGGCGTCGACCGGGAACAGGCCGCAGAAGACGACCGGCTGGACTTCCTTGAAGCCCGGCAGCGGCTCGGCGGCGGGCTTCTTGGCGTCGGTCAGCGTGTCGCCGACGCGGGCCTGGGCGACTTCCTTGATCTGCGCGGTAATGAAGCCGATCTCGCCGGGGCCGAGATCGGGCAGCTGCTCGATCTTGGGGCGGAAGGCGCCGACCCGGTCGACCAGATGGGTCGTGCCGGTCTGCATGAACTTGACCTGCTGGCCCTTCCGAATCGAGCCGTCGATCACGCGGACGAGGATGACGACGCCGAGATAGGGGTCGTACCAGCTGTCGACCAGCATCGCCTTGAGCGGGGCATTGGGGTCGCCCTTGGGGGCCGGGATGCGTTCGACGATCGCGTCGAGGATCTCCTCGATGCCGATGCCGCTCTTGGCGCTGGCGAGGACGGCATTGGAGGCGTCGAGGCCGATCACGTCCTCGATCTCGGCGCGGACCTTTTCGGGCTCGGCCGAGGGCAGGTCGATCTTGTTGATCACGGGGATGATCTCGTGGTCATGCTCGATCGACTGGTAGACATTGGCGAGCGTCTGCGCCTCGACGCCCTGGGCGGCGTCGACCACCAGCAGCGCGCCCTCGCAGGCGGCGAGGCTGCGGCTCACCTCATAGGCGAAGTCGACATGGCCCGGCGTGTCCATCAGGTTGAGGACATGGCCCTTCCATTCCAGGCGCACGGTCTGCGCCTTGATGGTGATCCCCCGCTCCTTCTCGATGTCCATGTTATCAAGGACTTGCTCGGACATCTCGCGGTCGGCCAGGCCGCCGGTGCGCTGGATCAGCCGATCGGCAAGCGTGGACTTGCCATGATCGATGTGCGCGATGATGGAAAAATTGCGGATCTTGGTGATATCGGTGGCCATGATTCCGCGCGCGTTAGCAGCTTGGTGAGAAAAGCCAAAGTACCCGATTGTACGGTGGCGCGACGTCGCTAGGCCCCGGCGCCGCATTCTGGTACGCGTGCCGCCGGGGTGCGCTCCTGTCCAGGCAGGCGCCCGCAGGTTGTACAGGGAGGAAAGAGTAAAATGATGAAGCAGTTGCTCGGCGCCGCCGGGGCGATGGCATTGTGCGTGGGCGCCGTTCCCGCCCTCGCCCAGAGCAAGCCGACCAAGACCCAGCGCACCCAGGAACAGGCCGTGCAGGACGTGCCGCATTGCGCGCGCAAGCTCGGCACGCTGTCGATCGTCGACGGCGACGATCCCCGCGGCTGGACCCAGTATTCGCTGGCGCCGCCGCAGAAGCTGCTGAAGGTGCTGGTGCAGCGTTCGGGCTGCTTCAATCTGGTCGACCGTGGCTCGGGCCTGCAGGCGGCGCAGTTGGAGCGGAACATCGGTGGCGATCTCGGCCACCAGCGCGGCGCGAATGTCGGCCAGGGCCAGATCAAGGCGGCGGACTATGTCCTCGTCGCCGAGGTGCAGGCATCGAACCGCAACGCTGGCGGCAGCGCCGTCGCAGGGGCGGCCGGCAGCGTGATCGGCGGGTCGATCGGCGGCCTGCTGGGCGGCATCAAGACGCGCAAGATGGAGGCGAACACCGTCCTGTCGCTCACCAACGTGCGCACCACCGAGACGATCGCGACGCAGGAAGGCTATGCCTCCAAGAACAGCGTGTCCTGGGGTGCCGGCGGTGGCGTCGGCTTCATCGGCGGTGGTCTCGGCGCGGTCGGCGGCGGCTATGACAACACCGATATCGGCCGGATCGTGACGCTTGCGTTCATCGACGCCTATTCGAAGATGGTCAACGAACTCGGGCTGGTGCGGCCGGGCGACGAGGGCACCGCGCAGGCGGCGCCGACCAAGACCTTCACCGCGCAGGCGCCGGTGGCGATGCACGCCACCCCCGCGGCCGCCGGCAAGGTGATCCGCACGCTGCCCGTTGGCGCGATCGTCTATCCCACCGGCAAGAAGGACGGCCTGTGGTGGGAAGTCGCCGACGAGAACGACAATGTCGGCTGGGTGCTGAACACCAAGCTGGCCCCGTCGAACTGATCGGACGCAGGCAGAAAGAGGGCCGCCGCGGAGATCCCCGCGGCGGCCCTTTTCTTTAGCCCGCTGCACCTCCCGAAAGAGAGGTGCAGCCGGTTTGGCTTACTTGAACTTGCCGCTCAGCGAGAGGCCGAACACCCGCGGCTCGTTGAGCACGGCGGCGCGATAGTTCTCGATCACGCCCTTCAGGTTCTTCTCGCCGGTCAGGTTACGGATGAAGCCAGCGACTTCCCAGGCGTCGTTCTCGGCGGTGTAGCCGATCTTGAGGCCGCCTTCGAAGTTGCCGTCTGCGGTGAACTCCTTCGTCCGGTACAGCACGAAGTTGGTGTAGCCCTGCACATTCCAGTCCGTCTGGAGGAACAGTTTGCCACCGATGTCCATCGGGATGTCGTAGCGCGCGTTGATGTTGAAGCTATAGTCGGGAGCGTTCGGCAGCGGGTTGCCGTCGATATTGGCAAGAAACGCGGTGGTGGCCCCAGCCTTGTTCTTCACTGCCACGGTCGGCTGCAGAAGTGTGCAGGGCATCACCCCCGCGAAGAAGCAGGTCTGCACCTGGACATTCTTGTCCTGGATCTTGCTGCGCAGCAGGCTGAAGCCCGCCTGGATCGAAAGGTTGCGCACCGGACGCCAATCGGCATCGGCCTCCAGACCATAGGCGCGTGCCTTGTTGGCGTTGAGCAGTACCCCATTGCCGTTGATGTCGTTGCCGTTCAACTGGATATCATCGACCGTGTAATAAAAGCCGGTCAGGTTGAAGCGCAGCGTGCGGCCCATCTGGGTCTTCACACCAGCTTCCCATGACAGGATCTTCTCGGAATTCGCGGTTGTGAAGTCCGAGTTGAACACCGCCGAGCGACCCTGGATGGTCGGGCCACGGAAGCCCTTGGCGACACGGGCATAGACGCTGACGTCCGGGTTCAATTCATAGCGCGCGCTCAGATCCCAACTCGGCTGGGTATCCGAGAGGCGCACGTGGCGACGGCCACCATAGGTGACGAGCCCCGCCGCGCTGTCGGCCGTCTTCAGCAGATCGGTGGTCTTGGTATCCTTCGTCACCCGGCCGCCGGCGGTGATCGTCAGCTTCGGCGCGACCTCGTAGCTCACCTGGCCGAAGCCCGCCCAGCTAGTGTTCTGGTTGTGCAGGCGCACCCAGTTGTTCGGGTTGTTGGCCGGCGGCGTGAGGAAGTAGGCGCGCTGATAGAATTCGGTGATGTCGCGCGAATCGAAATACATCGCGCCGACCTGCCACTTGAGCGGGCCCTCGCCGTTGCTGGCGACACGGAATTCCTCGGTCCACTGGTCGAGGCCGCGCACGCGGCCCATCGATTCGCCATAGCCGGCGTTGTTGAAGTCGGCCGCCGCGCCGCCATCGGTGTCGCCGCGGCTATAGCCCGAGAGCGTCTCGTAACCGGTGATCGAGGTCAGCGTGACCGGGCCCAGGTCCCAGTTGACATGCACCGAGCCGCCTGCGGTCTTGTAGTTCTGCGGGTTGTCGGCGCCTTCGTCCCAACGCGCGCGGGTGAACTGCACGCCGGTGATCTGGTTCGAACCGAGCGGCAGCGCACCGCGGCGGAACACGGTGGCGGTGCCGTCATACCAGCGGGCATGGCCCGAGGCGAGGATCGACAGGCTCTCGTTCGGCGTCGCGAGCAGTTGCAGGCGCACGTCGCGCTCGTTGAAGCCGCCGGCGGCATCCTTGCGGCCGACGCGGGTGCCGTCGAAGGTCGGGCCCGTATAGGTGTTGTCGATATAGTCGTCGCGGTGCTGGTAGAGCCCCGAGATGCGGAAGGCGAGCTTGTCCTGGATGATCGGACCGCCGACGCCCGCGTCGACATTGACGCTGTTATAGCTGCCATAGCTCGCCGTCGCACGGCCCTCGAACTGCTGCGTCGGGCGGATCGAGTCGAACTTGATGATGCCGGCGGTGGTGTTGCGGCCGAACAGCGAGCCCTGCGGACCGCGCAGCACTTCGATCTGGTTGACGTCGAACACCGGGTTCGACTTCATCACGACGTGCTCGAGGACGATGTCGTCCTGGATGATCGAGACCGGCTGCGACGCGCCGAGGTAGAAATCGACGTTGCCGAGACCGCGAATGTAGAAGCGCGGGAAGATGCGGCCGGTCGAGGATTCGACATAGAGGCCCGGCACCTTGCCGGAGAGCGCGAGCAGCGTATCGTCGCCGCCGGCGGTATAGTCACGGGCCTGCGCGGCGGGCAGCACGGCCACCGACACCGGCACGTCCTGCTGGTTTTCCGGACGACGCTCGGCGGTGACGACGATCTCCGCAAGCCCGTCGTTGCTCTGCGTATCCTGAGCGGAGGCGGTATCGGACAGGAGCAGCGCGCCCAAGGCGGCGCCGATCAGCAGGCTGCGCTTGTCGCGCGCGAGATGCAGCATTGGAATTCCCCGTTTGGATGTTTGGTCTTGTGTTTGAACGGCGCGCGGACATGCAGCGCGGCAATTCACCGTCTGCTGCAAGGACTTGTTGTGAAGCTTCCCCGTTACCGTCGCGGCGGCGCTAGGCCTCGATTGTGAACTTCCTGTGACGCAAATCGGGCGGGCGCCGGTTCCTCAAACCTGTTGCGCGAAAGCCGCAATTGCCGCCAGGGCAGCAGCCGTCCGCGCCTCGCCCTCGCCGCGCACCAGCGCCCAGGGAACGCCGCGGCGCTCGAGTTCGGCGCGGGAAAGATCGAAGAAGCGCTGCCGCGCCTCGCGCGTGCCGAACAGCCGGGTGCCGTCGGCCACCCAGGGCAGATCGATGTCGAACAGCAGGTAGAAATCCGCGGTGCCGTCCCATGCGTCGAACCAGGGGTCGCGGGTCCCGAACAGCATGTCGGCCCATACCGCCGTCATCAGCGGATCGGTGTCGAGGATCAGCGGCGGCGCGGTGGTCTCCAGCATCATCCGGGTACCCGCATCGTGCGTCTTCGCGATCTCGACAAGATCGGCCATCGTGAAGTCGGTGCCGCGGGTCTCCGCATATTCGCGGCCATATTCGTCGAGCACCGTGCCGCCCAGCGCCGTCGCCAGCCGCGCGGCGACCGTGGTCTTGCCCGTGCTTTCGGGGCCATGCAGGCAGATGGTTCGGGGAATCATGCGCGGGCCCTGTTCCAGTCGATGGCGCCCCACACCGAAAGCGCGAGGAAAAGGCAATAGAGGCCAGCGGTGAGCCACAGCCCCTTCACCGCGAACAGCGGGATCGCCAGCAGGTCGACAGCGATCCATAACGGCCAGCATTCCCAGGCTCGGCGCGACTGGAGAAGCTGGGCCGTGATGCTGATGACGGCGATGGTGCCATCCCACCAGGGATAGGCGGCATCGGTCACGCGGTACATCAGCGCGCCCCAGGCGAGCGCCGCCAGCGCCATGCCGATGCCCCAGATCAGCCGCGCCCGCGCGCCCAGCCGGGTGACGGGTACCTCGCCCGACGAGGCCTTTGCCTGCCGCCAGTTCCACCAGCCATAGCCGTTTACGACGAAATAGAAGCCCTGGAGGAGCGCATCGCTGTACAGCCGCTCGCGCAGGAAGATCCACGCGTAGAGCGACACCATCGCCAGTGCGAAGGGGTAGTTCCACAGGCTCCGCCGCACGACGAGCGTGACATTGGCGATCCCCAACAGGGTTGCGACGGCTTCGATGGGCGACACGGGGCGCAGGCTTATCGCGCCGAGCGGGGCCGGTCGAGCGGTGCCGTCCGGGCGAATGGGAAAAAATGCAGGGAGCGTCTTTTTGTTGCAACGAAGCGCTTGACGGCTCGGCCAACCCACCCTTATAGGCGCGCCTCCAAGCTCAAGCCGGTCTGCTCCCGAAAGCATCGTAGACCGGACTCCGTCGGGGAGTAGCTCAGCCTGGTAGAGCACTGTCTTCGGGAGGCAGGGGCCGGAGGTTCGAATCCTCTCTCCCCGACCATATTTCCACATTGGAAATCTGCAGAAATCCGCCGCTTCGGCGGCGGAGATCTGCGTCTGAACGACAGGGTTGAAGGCGCAGATCGAACCTCCAGCGCTCCCACGCCGGATCGCGGCCTTGGCGGCCACGCCTCGAAGTCCTGAATTCCGCCATCCGCGGCGCGCGTAGAATTAAGCGATGGGCAACAACAGGTTCGCAGCAGTGCCGCCGCCGCGGGCTTCACCCAAGGAAAAGTCCCCGCCCCATTGGACCGCGAAATCCCGGACGATGCTCAGGCCCAGACCCGCCCCGCCCGTTTCGCGGCTTCGTGAGGCCTCGCCCCGCTCGAATGGCAGCAGCAGACGTTCGCGATCTGCGGCGGGAACCCCCGGCCCTGCATCGGTCACCGAGATGCGCACCCGATCCTCGACCCTCTGCACGCAGACCTCCCCGCCATCGGCATAGTCGATGGCATTGCGCAGCAGGTTCTCGATGGCGCGGCGGAAGGCGGGTTCGGGCGCACAGATGCGGGCCTCGTCGCCGGGCAGCAGCCGTATCGCAGCGCTACGTTCGCCCAGGGCCTCCACGATCGCATGCAATTGCGCGCGCACGTCGAGCACTTCTGGCGGTGTCGCTGCAGCGCGTGCGAAGGCCAGTACCTCGCCGATCATCGCCTGCATGCGCTCGACATCGGCGACCATCCGCCCACGCTGTGGCTCGGGCGTGCTCTCGATCCGGAGCCGCAGGCCGGTCAGCGGCGTGCGCAGGTCATGGGCGATGGCGGTGAGCATGCGCGCCCGCTCGGCCGCTTCCGCCGCAAGCCGCGCCTGCATCGCGGCGATCGCCGCCGCGGCTTCGCGCAACTCGCGCGGCCCCTCCTCCGGGATATGCACCGCGCCACCGGAATCGAGCGCGTCGGCAAGGGTGCGGAACGGTTGGGTCAGTCGGCGCGCGAAGATCCAGGCGATCGGTGCCAGCAGCATCAGGCTGACGGCCAGCGCGATGAGAATGTTCACCTGCCACCGCGCGAAGAACGGCCGGACAGGCGCCACGCTCAGCCAGCGGCCGTCCGCCTGCCGCACGCTTGCCGTGAAGGCGGGGACCGGCAGGCCGATCATGGCATTGCGGATGGTGCTGCTCACCGTGCCGGGTGCCACCATTTCGAAACGACGGCGGCCCCGCTGCACCAGGACAAAGGACGGGGGAGCATCGGTCTTGTCGGCGCGCAGCACGGTCCCCACGACGCTTGCGGCCTTGTCGGTCAGCGGCCTGGTGCCGGACGATACGACCCGAACCTCTTCGATCGGCCGCCGCAGTTCGGCGGCGATGATCGCTTCCAGCACCATCGTGCGCGGCCCGGGCAGCGGCTCGGAAACGATCCGGCGCTCGAAGCCCGGCATCGGCTTGCGCAGCGCGGCGATCGCTTCGGCGGCGCTGACACGGACGGCTGGGGGCTGCGGGGCAAGAAGCACGATGGCGGCGGTGGTCGCCACGCTCAGCGTCGCCACCGCCACGCCGAAGTTGCCGATCGCGACGAGCGCGCTGGGCGCCCGCTTCACGCCGCGCGCACCGTCGGCAGGAAGCGGTAGCCGACGCCACGGACTGTTTCGATCAACGGCATCGGGTCTGCTTCGGCGAGCTTGCGGCGCAAGCGGCTGACCGCCACGTCGATGGCGCGGTCATAGGAGGCGGCGTCCAGGCCCCGTGCCAGATCGAGCAGGGCATCGCGCGTCAGAATCCGCCCAGCACGCTGGACGAAGGCGGCGAGGAGCGCGTGTTCGCCCTCGCTGAGCGAGACGGCGCGCCCGGCAGGATCGCGCAAGCGCCGCTCCTCCAGATCGAGCCACCACCCCGCGAAGGTCACGCCGCCGCGGGGTGGTCGCTGCTCGTCCCGTGTGGGCGACGGCCGCCGCAGCAGCGCCCGCACCCGCGCCAGCAGCTCGCGCGGTTCGAACGGCTTGGTCAGATAGTCCCAGGCGCCGACTTCCAGGCCGACGATCCGGTCGGTAACGGCGTCGAGCGCGCTGAGCATCAGGATGGGCGTGCTTGCGCTCGACAGGCGGCGACAGAGCGACAGCCCGTCCTCGCCGGGCATCATCACGTCCAGCACGATCAGATCGGCGGGCGCCTGGGCGAGCGCGCGGTCGCAGGCGGCGGCGTTGGCGGCGGTTCGCACGGCATAGCCATTGCCGCGCAGGAAATCGGCGAGCGCGTCGCGAATACTGGCGTCGTCGTCGACGATGAGGACCGTGTTCGTGGCGATCACCTCTGCATGCATGCTCCGTGGGTAGCAGCGCATTGTAGCATTTGCGTAACAGCGCGCGCTACCGAGCGGCCATCCCCAGGCTACGCCCCTCTGCTGCAACCCCGGCCAACACAGGTGCGGGAGGTGTACATGGGGCGGACGATCAGACGGCTTGTCGGTGTGATGGCGAGTGTCGCCCCCGGCATGGTAGTGGCGCAGCAGGCAGCCCCGGCGGGTGTCGCACCGCCGGAGCCTGGCACGGCGCAATCCGCCCCGGCGAAGCAGCCCGTCGAGGCCGCGAAGCCAGAGCAGGGCGGCCCCGCCACCATCCAGTTCCGGGGGGCGGACGGCAAGCCGCTGCCGCCGGAGATCCAGCGCAAGCTGGAAGCGCAGCTTCGCAGCAACCCCTCCGCGCTGCTGGGGGGACCGAACGCGCGGCAACAGGCCGGCGCCGGAGGCGATATTCTGGTCACGACCCGCCAGGCGCGCGGTGCCGTGGTGGGCGACGTGCCCCCGGAAAGAACGCTCGGCCGGCTCGATGTCCGCGCGCTGGGTGCTGATAATATCGGTGCGCTGCTCGAGATACTGGGACCGCAGTTGGCCAGCGCCCGTGGGCGGGAGGATGGCGGCCCTGTCGTGCTGTTGAACGGGCGGCGCGTCTCCAGCCTTTTGGAGGTCGCGCGGATCCCTTCCGAAGCGATCGAGCGGCTGGAGGTGTTTCCCGAGGAACTGGCGCTCCGCTATGGCTATCGCGCCGACCAGAAGGTCGTGAACATAGTGACGCTGGAGCGCTTCCGGTCCCGGATCGGCCAGCTGAGCCTGGTTGCGCCGACCGAAGGCGGGCGAGAGAGCGGCACGGGCAAGGTCGACTATCTCGCGATCCGCGGCGATACCCGGCTTTCGCTGGGCGCGACCTACACCCGCGCCGCGTCGCTGCTGGAGAGCGAACGCGACCTGCGGCAGTTTGCCGCCACGCCCGAGCTTGGGCGATTTCGCACGCTGTTGCCCAGCAGCGACCAGGCCGCACTCGAAGGCGGGGTGAGCGGGCAGATCCCTGGGGACATCGCCGCGACGCTGAACGGCCGTTTCGAGGCGACGCGAACCGAAAGCCTGCTGGGCGCGGTGGGCACCCGTCCGCTGCGCCGCCATAGCGAGCGAGGCGTCGCCCATCTCGGCACGACTCTCGGCGGGCGCCGCGGCCCCTGGCTCTGGACCGTAACCGCCAGCCACGATCGCTCGACCAGCAACACCCGCACCGATCTGGACGACGGCGCCGCAGGAAGGGAGCAGGCACGATCGACGGACGCGCGCACCCTGGCGGACCTGCTGCTCAACGGCCCGATCGTGCAACTGCCGGCGGGCCCCTTGTCCGCCAGCGCGCACGCGGCCGTGGAGTTCTCGACGTTCGACAGTCGCTGGGACCGCGGTGCCTCTGCCGGGCAGGTTGCCCCCTCGCGCCAGCGCGGGACGGCGCAACTGGATCTCGACCTGCCGATCTTACACCGCGGCGACAGACACGGGGCGGCGCTCGGCAATCTCTCGGCCAATATGAACCTCGCGCTGGAGCGACTTTCCGATGCGGGGAGCCTGCGGAGCTTCGGCTATGGGCTACGCTGGAGCCCGTCCTCGGCCATCGGCGTCCTCATCTCCGCGGCCGACGAGCAGACCGCGCCGACGCTGGAGCAGCTCGGCGCCCCGCTGCTGGTGACGCCGAACGTCCGCACCTTCGACCTGGTTCGGCAGGATGTCGTCGATGTCACGCGGACCTCCGGAGGCAATGCTGGGCTGCGCGCGGAGGATCGGCATCTCTTCAAGCTGGGCATGACCCTCCGTCCGATCCGGCGGACCGACCTCATCCTGAGCATCGACTATGTGGCGTCGCGCACCGACAGGCCCATTGCGGCGTTTCCGATCCTGACGCCGCAGCTCGAGGATGCATTCCCCGACCGGTTCACCCGCAGCGCGGACGGGGTCCTGTCCGCGATCGACGGGCGGCCGTTGAACTTCGCCGATGCCCGGCAGAAGCAGCTGCGCTGGGGCGTGAACTTTGCCCGGCCGCTCGGCCACGTTCCGGCCGGCCTGCAGAATGCCGGCGTCCGGGTGTTCGGAAGCGAGGCGGAAGCGCGCCGCGCGTTTCCGGGCGCCGTGTTCGCCCATCCCGATCCGGGGAGCGCCGCGGCGCGCAGCGTCGGCAATCTTTCCAGCCGGCTGTTCCTCAGCCTCTATCACAACTGGTATTTCGAGGACTCCATCCTGCCGCGGGCGGGCGTACCTCGACTCGACCTGCTGGACGGCGGCGCGGTGGATGTGCGCGGCGGCCGCCGTCGCCACGAGGTCGAGTTCCAGGCTGGTGCCTTCAAGCGCGGGCTCGGCGCCCGCATGACCGTCAACTGGCAGAGCGGGACGGAGATACGCGGGTGGGGCAGTGCCGAGGGCGATCTGCACTTCGACGACATCGCCGTGGTGAACCTCACCCTGTTCGCGAACCTCGCCGAGCGCCTGGGTGGCGCGCGAGCGCCCAAATGGCTGAAAGGTGCGCGCGCCACCCTCGGCATCACCAACCTGTTCAACACGCGGCCGTCCGTCCGCGACCAGGCGGGGAACACGCCGCTCAGCTATCAGCCGGCGTATCTCGATCCGCTGGGCCGAACGCTGAGCTTCACGCTGCGCAAGCTATTCTAGGTGTTTCGTCCCGGCTTTTGATGGGGTCTGACGATTGCCCAGACCTGACCGTTCATCCCTGGATGGCATCGCGTCAGGCGATCCTGGATCCCCATCAGGCCTGTGTTCTCGGGCGCTCGAACCAGACACCTAGTCGCGCGTCGCCGACAACGGCCACAGGATCAGGGTGATGCGATCATGGCCCACGGCAATGTCGAGCGTGTCGCCCGCCTGCACGTCGATCGGTGCCGGGAAGCTGTGCAGCACCTGCAGCCAGCCGCCATCCTGATAGCCGTCTGGATGGTTGTCGAAGACGATCCCCTCGGCGAGATCGATGTGCATCCATTGCACGATGCCGATCGCACGACCGCTGGCGGTAACCGGAATGCGCAGCCGGGCGAGCGTCGCGTCGTGCTTCTTCTCGGTCAGGTTCAGCCGCACCAGTTCCACATCGTCGGACAGACGCTGCCACCCCGTCATCGTCCCGTGGATCGGCAGGCGCTGCGGCGCGAAATCGCTGAACGGTGAAAGATCGAAACCGGAAACCTCGCCGACGAACGCATAGTCCGCCAGCGTCTCGCTCGCGACCAGGCATCCGATCGCGCTGGCGGCGCGCGGGATGACGATGGCATCGGGCGCGAGCAGGCGGCGGTGCGCGTCCTCGAACGTGTCGAGCACCTTCTCGGTCAACAGGTCGCTCGACAGGATCTCGGAGACCAGGATCTTGGCCGGCGCGTCGAGTTCCTTGCCCACCGCGAGCTCGGTCGACGGCATGGCGTGCACGGTGATACGATCGGCATAGCCGTTTCGCGCGACGATTTGCGCGGCCATTTCCGCGATCATCGGCTCCATCTCGCAGGCGACGACCTTGCGCGCGCCCGCCCGCGCCGCCATCAGCGAGAGCAGCCCGCTGCCGGCGCCGATATCGAGCACGCCCGCTTCAGGCCCGGCAACCGCGATCGCCGCCCGGATCGCCGCCTCGAACGCGTCGTTGCGCGGCGTGTCGTTCATCATGGGGATATGCCAGAAGGGCACCGATGCCGCGCCGAGCCGCCGGGCCTGGTGCCGCAGGTGCAGATTGTCCGGCTGCAGCGCCAGCGCGCGCCGGAACAGCGTCAACGCCTCCAGAGTGCGCCCGACATCGGCGAGCACGACGGCCAGGTTGCCCAGCGCCGTGGGATTGCCGGGATCGAGCGCGCAGGCCCGCTCCAGCGGCGCGATGGCCTGATCGCTGCGGCCGAGCCAGTGCAGCGTCAGCCCCTTCTCGTGCAGCGCGACAACATGATCGGGTTCGATCGCCAGCAACTCGTCCCAGGCCGCCAGCGCATCTTCGGGCCGCGACAGCCGCCCGAGCAGGCCCGCCAGCAGCGGCAGTACCTCCACCGGTCGATAGCCATATGCGAGGGTCGCGCGGTAGCGCACCTCCGCCGCCGCCAGATCCCCTTGCTCGTGCAGCGCCATCGCCTGCGCCAGTGCGGTGCGGGCCTCGCTCAGGCGATCGGGGGACTCGAGGTCGGTCACGGGAACATCCTTAAGACTTGGTGTAGATACCGGTCGTTCCGGATAGGTGCTCGCGGTCTCGCGCGATAGTCCCGCGTTTGCCCTTAAGCCCTCCCCTTCGGATAAAGGCTGAGAAAGCGAAACGCCGCCGACCCGTGGGGCCGACGGCGTCGCAATCGTTCCGTTCAAGTCGCCTCAGAAATGCACGCGACCACCCAGCGAGAACACGAATGCCCGGGCGTTGCGCAACTGCCCCTGCGTCAGGATAGTCGATCCCGCCGCGATCGTCGCGCGGTCGATCGGGGCATTGGCGAAGTCGACATAATTGGCTGCCGCGTCGAGCACGATGTTGCGCGTGACCGCATAGGAGCCGCCGGCACCGAAATTCCAGCGGTTGGAATCGGGCACACGGGCGTCGCGCTGCCCGTTCTGCGTCGGCGTGGTGGCGCGCTGCACGCCGGCGCGCAGGGTCAGCGCGGGCGTGACCATATAGTCGACGCCGCCGGCATAGCTCCAGCTCTCGCGATAGTTTTCGGGGATCGCCGTATTGACCGGCGCACCGAGGCGGATCGCATCGAACTTGTCCCAGTTATAATGCACCACCTGGCCGTTGAGCGTCAGCTTGTTGGTGGCGCGCCAGCGCACGCCCGCGATCTGCTGGGCGGGCGTGTAGAAGTCCGCCTGCACGTTCGACAGGGCGAGGTTGCCGGTCTGGAGCGGCCCGACTAGCCCGCTCACCGTCAGGTCACCCTTCAGCTTGTGGCGGATGGCAGACTTGTAGCTGAAGCCCGCGGTCACCCGGTCGCTGTGCATCTGGAAGCCGGCGCTCCAGCCCACATCCCAGCCATCGCCCTTCAGTTCCTGCCGGCCATCGGGCAGGCTGGCGACCAGGTTGGGCAGCGCATTGCTGAGGCTGGCATCGGTATATTCGACATTGGCCGCGGCACCGACGCGCAGCCAGTCGGTCACCGATACCGCGATCGAGGGCTGGATATCGACGGTGCGCAGCCGGGTCTTGTCGGCGCTGTAGCGGGCCCAGCTGCTCGACGCATAATCGGTCGTGAAGCTGTAGGGCGAGGTCACCGCCAGGCCGAGCGCCACCCGGTGGCCGAGCGGCACGGCGACCGCACCCGACGGCAGCACGCCGTTGTTGATCGGATTGCGGCTGGTCCTGTCGCCGCCGATCGGCGCGAACGGCTGGCCGCCGGGGCGGCGGATCAGCGTGCCGGTATCGACCACCTCGCCGCGCGGCAGGATCGCCGCCGCGTTGAGGTTGACCTCGATGCGCTCGGCATCGGCGATCGCGGCGGGGTTCCACCACAGCGAGGCCGCGCCGGTATCGGCGACCTCGCCCGAAAAGGCGCGCCCGGCGCCACGCGCCGACTGTTCCTGGAGATAGAAGGCCTGGCCATGGGCAACGCCCGCAAAGCCGGTACCGGTCGCCAGCGTGCTGCCGGCGAGGAGGAGGAGGTTAAGCTTTTTCATGATGTTTCTCACGCTACTGGGGTGTCGCGAAACGGCGCCGAAGCGCCGCGTCAGCGAACCCGGGTCCAGGTCTGGGTACGGCAGAACGGCTTGAACACGCAGCCGCGCAGCTTCAGCTGATCGGGGCCCGCCAGCGTGATGTCGGCGCTGTAGGTCTTGCCATCCTCGGCGTTGTAGATCTTGCCGCCACTCCAGTTGGTGCCCGACGGGGTAAAGCCGTTCAGGATCTGCAGCCCCTTCAGCGGTCGGGTGCGGAGCTGCGCATTCGAATTATTGGCATCGCGCAGATCGGGGTTGGTGCGCAGCGCATCCGAGGTCAGGATCCGGCCACAGATCGATGGCCCGCAGCGCTGGATCTCGACGATCGCGTTGCGCGTTTGGGTCTTCCAGCGACCTTCGACACCCTCTCCGGCTTGCGGTGCTGCTGCCAGCATCGCGACAAGCAAACTCATCCACATACTTGTTTTTCCATTGTCTCATGTTCCCGTTCCGGCAAAGCCGAAACGAGGACAGGCATGTCGTATGTTTACGCTGCAGCCTCTCCTGGGCTGGAACCATACCCATTCCTCAAAGTTCCGCAATGCCAGGGATGTTTCCGAAAATTTCAGGCCGTGTGCCGGCGATGGGCAATGCGCCGTGCGGTCTCGATCGGGGCCGCGAAGGACGTCCCGGTGCCGGTCGCCGCGCGCCCGTCGGCGAGGCTGGTCGGCACGTCGACCCCGCGCTGCCAGACATAGACGTAATCCCGCCGGTCCGCGTCCGGTCGGTTGGTGCCGGCCCAGGGCTTGCCCGCCGGATCGAGCGCGCCGACCAGCACCGCATTCGGATAGCCCCGCCGCGCCATCGACAGGTTGCCGGGGTGTGGCAGGCCGTTGTTGCCGGCGGCGAGCACCACCAAGATACCGGCCGTGGCGGCGTCGTGCACGGCGCTGGTGATCGCGGGATCATCGGCCAGTGCCAGCGAGATGTTGATCGCATCGACGCGCAGGTCGATCGCCTTCCGGATCGCCGCGACGATCGGCGTCGCGCTGGGCTGGCAGGGCGGATTGGCGCCGGGCCGGCAACCCGCCGGGTCGTCGATCCGCAGGGACACGATCGCGACCTGCCCCGCCGCCGCCCGGGTAAGGATCGTCGCCACCATCGTGCCATGGTCGTAGCGCGGCCGGAACGGCGCTCGCCCGTTGCCGGCAAGGTCATATTCGGCGATCAGCTTTCCGCGCAGTTCGGGGGTTTCCGCCACCCCGCTGTCGATGATCGCGACCCGCGGCGTTGCGACGGGCGAACTTCCCGCAACCAGAGCGAACAGCGCCATTCCGAGCAAGGACATATCGGGACTCCGCCTCCCCCCAAGGGAGATCTCGCGGATGCTAGAACAGCAGGGTTAACAGGTACTTCCCCGGGCATGCGGGCTTGCACGGAGGTGCGACGCATGCCACGGGGCATGCCCTGGAAGGGGAAGTGCAACCATGTCGAAGGCTACCCGCGCCACGCGGATGCTCGAAGCGGCCAAGATCGCGTTCACGGTGCACGCCTATGCCTATGACCCCGATGCCGACGCGATCGGGCTGCAAGCGGCCGAAGCGCTGGGCGAACCGCCCGCGCGCGTTCTCAAGACACTGATGGCCAAGGTCGACGGCAAGCCGGTGCTCGCCATCCTGCCCTCGGACCGGCAGGTGGCGATGAAGAAGCTGGCGGCGGCGCTCGGGGGCAAATCGGCGGAGATGATGAAGCCGGTGGATGCCGAGCGCCTCTCCGGCTACAAGGTCGGCGGCATCAGCCCGTTCGGGCAGATGCGCACGCTCCCCGCGGTGATCGAGGAAACCGCTGTCAGCGAGCCCTATGTGTTTATCAACGCAGGACAACGCGGCTTGCAGCTGCGGCTTTCGCCGGCCGATGCGGTGCGCGTTCTGGAGGCGACGGTAACCGCTATCAGCGCCTGAATGTCATAGCGGCCGGGCGTGCCGGGCCGCGTCCCGCAATAGGCCGATGACATGTTCGAGCAGCGCCGGACGACCGTTCGGCCCCTGCACCACCGTCGCCTGGATATAGGCCTGCACCTTCGCACGCAGCCGCGCCTCGGCCCGCAGCCGCATCCAGTCCCCCGAGGCGGCGACCTTGCCCAGCCCGCCGGCGATCGGCAGGGTCGTCGCCGCACCGCGCACCAGCCCGGTGAGCGCAGTGCCGCCCGCGGCGGCCCAGTCGCCCAGTTCCTCCATCATGTCGCGCATCAGGCTCGCATCGATCGGCAGCGGCTGCCATTGCAGATGGTGATAGGCGATCGGCTGCAGCGCGCGATCCGCCTCCTCTATCACGCGGCGCGCCAGCGGTTCGGCCACCTGGCGGACGACCGGGGCGATGCGGGTGGCGACGAAGCGGGTCTGCTCGATCAGCCCGTCCTGCCAATCGGCCTGGGAAAGGTCGGCATCGAACGCCTCGACCAGATCGGCCGCAGCCTGCTGCAACACCGCACGGGCCATCGCCACATGCAGGTCGCGCCAGCGGCGAACGTCGCGGCGGCCAAAAAACGGTAGAAAGTCCAACGTGCCGCTCCGCCTTGTCCTGGCACCCGATCACACCAGAGTTTCCGCCGCGCCTCAACACTCTATTGCGCGAGCACGGCCGCGTGCCGCTGGCAAGACCACGTCAAAGCGTGCCGAATGCCGGCACCCCCGGCGGCACGGCAGCGTTGCGCCAGCGCTCGACCGGCACGGTCTCCAGCTTGCCGTCCCGCGTGCGGCGCCGCTGGATCAGAGTCGCCTCCTGCTGCGTGGTGCCGCCGATGGTGGCGCGCGTACGCACCCAGAAGCTGCTCGACTTGAACGAGCATCCCCAGGGCAGCGTGACATGCTGGTCGTCGAGATCCTTGAGGGTCAGGAAGCCCTGCCGCGCGCGGACCTGCACCAGCCGGCTTGCCACCAGCGGATCCTGGAACAGGATACGCAGCAGTTCGGGCTCGGCGGCATTGAGGTTGATGGCAGTGATGCCCGGCAGCGCGGTCACCACCTTTTCCAGCCGATCGGCGACCTTTGGTTCGAGCCCCGCCAGGCGCAACGGGCGCAGATCTGTCACGGGCCCTTGCAGCCGGACATACTGGATCGCCGCGATCACCTGCTCGGGCGGCATGTCGATATCGTTGGCGATCTGCTGGAGCAGCACCACCGCGCCCGCTTCGCCGTTGCGCACCGAATTGATGTTGAAGCGCCCCTCGGCATCGCCGATCGCGAGGTCGAAGGTGCCGCCCTCGATCGGCGCGGCGGTGGTCGCGAGCTTGGCCCAGGGCTCGCGGGCGTGATCGACGTCGCCGGCGACCTCGCCGTCGCGCCGCAGCGCCACCACCGCCGACAGCTCGCCGCCGCGCACGATCGCCTGCGCCCGCGCCGCCTCGCGCATCCGGAGGCCGCGATCGAGCGCCAATTCCTCGCGATCGATCATCAGCAGTACCAGCCCGCTGGCGATCGCGACGAACATCAGCACGTTGACCAGGATCATGCCCTGCTCCGCCGCGCCGGGCTCGCGCTGGCGTGTCATTGCGGCTGCTGCTCCTGTTGTGCGCGGGTCGGCAGCGTCACGACGCGCCGCAGCGTCACCGGCGCGCCGCCGGGGCCCGCCGCCTGCACGTCGAGCGCGATCGCCCGCGGCCAGCGCGCCTTGGCCTCGGCGCTGTCGTCGACCGGCCAGCGATCGCGCCAGCCGCCGTCCCAGAAGCGCCACCGGGCAGCGAGCACGCCCGGCAGCAGCAATTGCGGCGCAGGTGCCGCGCGAACCAGCACGCCGGCGGCGACGGCATAGCGCACCGGCATCGCCGTCCCGCCGATGCCGGGCGCCGTCCGCGCGAAGGACAGGCGGTCCGCCCGCCCCTCGATCGGGCCGTTCGAAATCTGGTCGAGGTCGCTGGTCAGCACGAACATCGTCCGCTGGAGCGCCGCCAGCCGATCGAGCCGCGCCTCGGTGCGCCCGTTGACGCGCAGGATCCCGTCGACCAGCGCCAGCCCCGCCACCGCGATCAGCGCGAACAGCCCCAGCGAGATCATCAGCTCGATCAGCGTGAAGCCGGTCTCGCCGGCTTCGCGGCGCTCGATCACGACCCCGAACTCACCGCGACGCTGGCATAGCCGTCGCGCGAGGCGACGACGATCGCGAAGTCGCGCGCGACCGACCCGTCGGTGCGGAACCGCACCGGCCCGGTGACGCCGTGAAACCCCTTGGCGTCGACCAGCCCGTTCATGTTGAGCGCATTGGCCTCGCGCAGCTTGTTGGCGACGCCCGCCGCGTCATAGGCGAGCGCGGTGATCGTCCCCGGGTCGCCGCCATTCTTCGCGGCAAAGGCCTGTGCGAACGAGGCGAAGGCGGCCGGATCGGGACAGGCGAGCCAGGCGCCGTCGAGTGCCTCCAGCGATTCCGGCCGGTTGTCGAGCCCCTGCAGCGTGCCGAGCAGTTGCACCCCGCTGCCCTTCAGCGCCCGCGCCGCCGCGAGCACGCCCTCGCCGCTGCCGGGCAGCAGAACGGCGTCCGGTGCGTCGCCCGCCTGCGGCAGCGGCTGGCCGGGCTTCACCTGCAGCACGCGCAGGCTCAGGCCGATCTCGCTCTCCATCCGCCCCGCCGCGAGGCTGGACGCCGCGCACCAGGGCGAGCCGTCGTCGATCATCACCACCGATCGCACGCCCCGCGTCCGCGCATAGCGCAGTACCGCGCTCGTCACCTGCGCAGCGGTGATCCCGAAGATCCAAACGCCCGGCTGGCGCAGCACCGTATCGTTGCTGAACGAAATCACCGGCACGCGATTGGCGACCGTGCTGCCGACCGCCGGCACTTCGGTGGCGGTGAGCGGGCCCAGGATCAGCGCGGGGTGGCGGCGCAGTGCCTCGCCGGCGGCGCGCGCCGCGCCCTCGGCGGTGCCGCCGGTATCGAACGCCAGTACATATTCGGCGTTTTCCGCGAGCAAGGCCGCTTGCTGCATGCTACGGCCCAGGTCCGCTCGCGGTCCGTTGAGCGGGAGCAACAGGGCGATGGGGCGCTTGTCCTTCTTCTCGCCCGCCCATGCGTTGGAGGAAAGCGATGCCGCGGATAGGACGAGGCCCGAGGGCAGCAGCCGCAGCAGGGACCGACGGTCCATTGCAAACTCCGGATTCAACGAATGAGGCACGGCGGCGTCTTATCGTCTTCGCCGGGCTGGGCATAGGGGCCTATGCACTGGCGATGCTGGCCACCGCACCGGCGAGCCTGCTCGTCCGCAACGTGCCCTGGCGCAGCGGCGTGGCGGGGACGATCTGGAACGGCGAAGTCGGCGTCGCCGGGGGCAGCAAGCTCGAATGGCAGCTGGCGCCGCTGCGTTCGCTGACCAGCCTGGGGCTGGCGGCGGACTGGAAGGCGACCGGTCCGGATACCGATCTGGGCGGCCGCGCGCTGGTGCACCTCGGCGGGCGGACGGTGCTCGACCATGTCAGCGGCGCGGCGGATGCCAGTTTGCTCCAGGCGATCCAGCCCGACCTGCCCTTCACCTGCCAGCTGGTGATGCAGGTGGAGATGGCGCGGATCGCGGTGCGCGGGGGCAGCCAGATGATGGACGGCAAGGTGACGACCGATCCCGGTAGTTGCCGCCCCAAGGCGGGCGGCGGCCCGACGGCGGTACCGGCGCTGCTGCTGACGGCAGAGCATGTCGGCCCGCGCACGACGATCCGGCTGACCCCGGCGACGCAGCGGCGGCAGGTGTTGCTGGACGCGGTATTGGGCGAGGACGGGACGCTGGACCTCGGCATGAGCAAGGACGGCGCGGCGGCACTGCCGTTCGTCGGCCTGCCCGGCGGCGCGAGAATTCAGGGGAAGATGTGAGCTAAAAGCCCTCTTCTTAAAAGCCCTCTCCCGCCTGCGGGAGAGGGTTGGGTGAGGGTGAGTCGTGCACGTCGGGCAGTGACGCCAGTTGCAGCCGGATCGCCTCCAGCACGCCCTCGAGATTCTGGAGCACATCGACGTTCGAGAACCGCATCACCCGATACCCCTGCCCTTCCAGCCACGCCGTCCGGCTACGATCCGCCTCCTCACCATGCTGGCTGCCGTCGAGCTCGATCACCAGCCCCTTCGCCGCGCAGAGGAAGTCGACCACATACGGGCCCAGCGTCGCCTGGAAGCGGATCTTGTGCCCGTCCACCTGCCGGTTCCGCACCCGCGCCCATAGCGCGCGTTCCGCATCGGTGGCTTCACGGCGGAGTGTCCTCGCATGCGGGTTCGTCGGACGAATTGCAGGCATCTCGCGTCGCTTCCCCCTAGCACCCTCACCCAACCCTCTCCCGCAGGCGGGAGAGGGCCTTTGGCTTACACCCCCACCAGGTTGTTCAGGTTGATGATCGGTAGCAGGATCGCGAGCACCATCAGCAGGACCAGACCGCCCATCACCAGCAGCACCAGGGGCTCGACCAGCGCGACCAGTGTCGAGACCAGCGCATCCAGTTCGCGCTCCAGTTCGCCCGAGGCGCGACCCAGCGCGGGGGCGAGCTTGCCCGAGCTCTCGCCCGAGGCGACGATCGCGACCAGCATCGAGGGGAAAACATCCGCCTCCTGCATCGCTGCGCGCAAGCTGATCCCTTCTCGCACCCGCATCGCCACGCCCAACGCCTTCTCGCGGACGAAATGGTTGGGCGTCACTGCGGCGGCTGCATGCAGCGCCTCGACGAGCGGCACGGCGCTCCCCACCAGCGTGGCGAGGCTGCCCGCGAAGCGTGCGGCGTTCATCTGGCGGCTGAACCGTCGGAACGGGCGACGCTCGGCGAAGAAGCGGTGGACGCGCAACCGGTTGGCCGGCACCCGCAACCAGCGCCCGAACCCGGCGATGCCGAGCCCGATCGCGATCAGCAGATATAGCCCAAAGCCCTGCAAGAAGGCACTGATCGCGATGAGCGCGCGGGTGAGCAACGGCAGGTCAGCACCGCGCGAGACGAACACCTTGACGATGTCCGGCACGACATAGACCATCAGCAACACCATCATGCCGAACGACACGAGCGCGAGCAGCGCCGGATAGAGCAGCGCGAGCTGCAGCTTCTGGCCGTTGGCCTGCCGATTTTCGACGAACTCGGCGAGGTGGTTGAGCACGTCGGTCAGCCGGCCCGAGGCTTCGCCCGCCGCCACCGAGGCACGGTAGAATTCGGGGAACGCCTTGGGGTGCTGCGCCAGCGCGGCGGCGAAGCTGCGCCCGTCGAGGATCGCGCCGCGCACGTCGAGCAGCAGCGAACTCACCGCCGGCTGCTCGGACTGGCTGGCGACAAGGCGTAGCGCCTCCTCGATCGCGATATCCGAGCCGACCAGTGTGGAAATCTGCCGAGTGACGGTGGCGAGCGCGCGGGCGCTCACTCCGCTGCGGCCGAAACGCGGGAGGGTGATCGATCCGATCGAGCGGCCGCGCTCGGCCGCGGGTTCGACCGAGAGCGGCAGCAGCGCCTGCTCGCGGAGCAGCGCGCGGGCGGCGGCCGGGCTGGAGGCCTCGATCACGCCGCGCCTGGCGGCACCGGTGCGGTCGGCCGCGCGATAGGCGAAGGCGGGCATCAGATCCTCCCCTGCAGTGCGTCGCAGTTTGCGCTCCCCTCCCGCTTGCGGGAGGGGTTGGGGGAGGGATCGACGTGGAAGAAGCGCTGTGGGGTTTCAGCCCCTCCCCTAACCCCTCCCGCAAGCGGAAGGGGAACGCGGGTGGAAGCACTCACGCCTCGTCCCTCACGACGCGGGCGACTTCTTCCACCGTGGTTACCCCGGCCTGAAGCTTGGCCACGCCGTCGTCGAGCAGGCTGGGATTGTCCGCCCGCGCATGCCGTTCGATCTCCGCCTCGCTGGCGCCGTCATGGATCAGCTTCTGGAACGTGTCGTCGACCGCGACGACCTCGTACAGCCCTGCCCGGCCGCGATAGCCTTCGTCATGGCACTGGTCGCAGCCGACCGCGCGCCACACCGGCGCCCCCACCGGCAACACGCCACCGAGCAGCAGCGAATCCGCTTCGCTCGCCACGTCCTCGCGCCGGCAGCTCGGGCACAGCCGCCGCACCAGCCGCTGCGCGCAGAGCCCGACAACCATCGGCGCGAGCAGATAGCGCTCGACGCCCATGTCGATCAGCCGGGTGACCGATCCCACCGCGCTGTTGGTGTGCAGCGTCGACAGCACGAAATGCCCGGTCATCGCGGAGCGCACCGCCACCTGCGCGGTTTCCTGGTCGCGGATCTCGCCGACCATGATCACGTCGGGGTCCTGGCGCAGGATCGCACGCAGGCCGCGGGCGAAGGTCATGTCGGTGCGCGGGTTGACCTGGGTCTGCGCGACGCCCGGCAACTCGTACTCGATCGGGTCCTCGACCGTCATCACGTTGCGCTTGCGGTCGTTGAGGCGAGTGAGCGCGGTGTAGAGCGTGGTTGTCTTGCCCGAGCCGGTCGGGCCGGTGACGAGCAGGATGCCGTGCGGCCGTTCGAGCAGCCGCCCGAACACCGCCTGGTCGCGGTCACTCATGCCGAGGCCCGACAGATCCAGCTTGAGCGAGCCCTTCTCGAGCAGGCGCAGCACGACCCGCTCGCCATGCTGGGTCGGGATGGTCGAGACGCGCGCGTCGACATCATGCCCGCCGATGCGCAGCGTCACGCGGCCGTCCTGCGGCACGCGCCGCTCGGCGATGTCGAGCTTCGCCATCACCTTGATGCGGCTCACCAGCAGCGGCGCCAGCGCACGCGGCGGCTCGATCATGTCGCGCAGCACGCCGTCGATGCGGAAGCGGACGACGAGCCGCTTCTCCTGCGTCTCGACATGCACGTCGGACGCGCCTTCCTTCACCGCTTCCAGCAGCAGCGCGTTGATCAGGCGGATCACCGGCGCGTCGTCGCGCGTATCGAGCAGGTCGTCGACGCTGGCCGCGCTGTCGGCCAGCGCCGCCAGGTCCATGTCGCCCAGGTCGATATCGGCGGCGGCGCCCCCTGCCCCGCCATAGGCCTCGCCCAGCGCGGTATCGAAGGCCGCGCCTTCCAGCCGCACGAAGCGCGCGCCGGGGGCCAACCGCTGGACTTCGAGAAGCCCGTCGAGCGGCGCATCGGCGCGGTGGACGCACTCGATCCCCTGCGGGGTCTCGCGCAGCAGCACGCCGTGGCGGCGGGCGAAGCTGTAGGGCAAGGTCGGCACGTCGAGGATCATTGGCCGAGTTCCACGGTGGCCGAGACATGGCCCGGAGACCCAAGTCGCTGCAAGGTGACGCGGCGGACCCGCAAGTCACTGGTCGTCGTCACATCGGCCAGCCACTGGACCAGCGAATCATAGCTCGCATCCGCCACGCTTGCCCGAACTCCGTCGGGGATCGGCGTGGTGGTCAGCGCCACGCCGAAGCCGCCGGCCGACTGAGTCGCGATCACCTCGGGCGCGCCGGTGCGCCGCTGCGGCCGAACCGCACTGAGCGTACCCGCCGCGCGGATGCGCGCATTGAGCGTCTCGTAGGTACGGATATCGGCCAGCGCCGCCGCCCGGGCGCCCTGGATCGGCTTCACCACGCCGTAGACGAGCGCCACCGCGCCGAGCAGCACCGCCATCGCCGCGAGCATCCCCCGCTCACGCGCGCTGCGCGCGTGCCACCAAGTGCCGGCGCGCGAGAGGCCGGCGTCGAGCGTCGGCAGCTGGGTGCGGAGAAAATCGCTCATGCCGCGCTCGCCGTAATGCGGATCGAGCCGTCTGGCGAGGCCGTTGCCTGCCCCTGGATGCGGCCGGTGCGCAGCGCCTCGGCGATCCGCGCGGCAAGATCGGGTGCGCCGGGATCACAGTCGAGCGTGAGCACGCTCCCCTCGTAGCGCACCGCCCGCACCGCGATGCTGCCGGCGAGCGGGGTCAGCGCCGTCGACACCCGCGCCAGCAGCGGCACGAAGCGATCGGGCGCGCGGGCGGCCCCGGTCGGCAGCAAATCGGTGACCTTCGCCTTGAGGTCGCCGCTCAGATCGGTGCCCGGTGCGGCGGTCGAGACCAGCGCCCGCGTTTCTGCGGCACGTCGATCGGCGATCACCCGCAGCATCAGCGCATCCCCGCCTGCGATCAGGATATGCGCGGCCGCGCCGATGCCGAGAATCCAGCCAAGGCGCCGCCAGCCATTAGCCACCCGCGCCTGCCGCGCGGCGAACGCGCCCTGACGAAGATCGAGCGCCGCCGTCGCGATCTCGGCACGCGCCTCGGCATCGCGCAGATCGGGTGTCGTCGCCTGCACCTGCAGGTCACCGCCCAGCGGCTCGCCGAGATGATGGATTCGCGGCCGCCCCGCTGCCTCCCACGCGGCGCCGAGCAGGGCGGCCGGCATGGCGAAGCCGGTGCCGTCGGCGGCGAGCACCAGCGCACGGCCTTGCCGCACCTCGACCGTCCAGCCTTCCGCCGGGCGCGGCAGCAGCAGGACGTCGGGCACCATCGGCGCGGCAGCAAGCCCCTGTTCCTCGGCGAGTGCCGCCCATTCGGCCATGGTCTCGGCCCGGACCACGCCCACCAGATAGCGGTTCGGCGCGTCGGCAGGGTCGGTGCGGCCGCCGAGCGCGAGATGGAGCAGTTCGACCGGCTCCGCCACCTGGTCCTCGATCGCGAACGGCAGCGCGGCCAGCCGGCGGGCGCGATTCGGCAACGGCAGGTCGACGGCAAGCAGCCGCACGCGCTCGGTCGGCACGAGGATGGTTGCGGGTCCCTCGGCGGAGACTATGATCAGCCGGTCGCCCGCCAGCGTCCACACACCCCCGGCGTGCGGCGGCGGCAGGTCCGGCGTTCGGACGCCGCGTGTCATAGAAGCTTCATGGGGTGGACGCATGAGGCAGGGATGCGCATAAGTTTGAAACCATTTTGTGACATCGCATCGCAGCGCGCCCCGCGCAAGGTCCGCCAGATCGGCGAGCATGAAGCCGGGCTGACGCTGATCGAGATGCTCATCGTCCTCGTGATCATCGCCGTGGTCGCGGGCCTCATCACCGCCAATGTGATCAACCGCCCCGACGAGGCGCGGGTGACCACCACCAAGGGCAACATCTCCAGCATCGAAGGCGCGCTGAAGATGTACCGCCTCGACAATGGCGATTACCCCACTACCGAGCAGGGCCTGAAGGCGCTGGTGGAAAAGCCCACCGTCCCGCCGGTTCCGGCAAACTGGGCGCAGGGCGGCTATCTTTCCGCGCCGCCGCTCGACGCCTGGGGCAAGCCGTACGAGTACAAGTCTTCGGGCGGTGGCTTCACCATTCGCTCGTTCGGCAAGGACGGCAAGCCCGGCGGCGAAGGCGTCGACGCCGATCTCGAAGGCAAGGGCTGATGCCAGCCGGGGGAGGAATCACCCGCCTCTCCTGTATTTCGTCATCCCGGCGGAAGCCGGGATCCATTGCCATGGCCGTGGTCGCTCCTGCCCCGCCGGCGAGGCGAATGGATCCCGGCTTCCGCCGGGATGACAGCCATGATGGCCAGACCGGCATGACGCTGATCGAGATGCTGGTCGTCCTCGCGATCATCGGCGTCGCGGCCGGTGCAGTGACGCTGGGCATTGGCGCGGCCACCCGCAAGCCGAGCGTGGAGAGCGAAGCGCGCCGCCTCGCGTCGCGACTGCAGGCCGCCGCCGACGACGCGATGCTGGGCGACAAGCTGATCGCCTTCACCGCCGAGCCGCACGGCTATGGCTTCGCCACGATCGGCGCCAACGGCAAGCTGGCCCCGCGGACCGACGATGCCTTCGCGCCGCACACGCTGCCGGCCGGCATCACCCTGACGCTCGACGTCCGCCCGCCGCTCGTGCTGGGCGTCGATGGCTCGGGCAAGCCGATCGCGGCGACGGTGGACAATGGCAGCCGGCGCTGGCTGGTGCGCTATGACGGGATGACCGCCACCGCGCTTCCCGCGCCGGCCACGCCATGACCGACGAGCGCGGCTTCTCGCTGATCGAGGCGCTGGTGGCGCTGGCGGTGCTGGCCATCGCCACGGTGGGGCTGATGCGCACGGTGCAGACACACATCGATTCGACACGAGGCGTCGAGCGCCGCGCCGCCGCGATGTGGGTCGCCGAGAACCGTCTGGCCGAACTGGAAGCGGGCATCGCCGGCGAACCGCAGGTGGACATGCTCGGCGAACGCTGGCGCGTCGCGGTCGACCGGCGCAGCACCGACGACCCCGAGATCGTGCGCGTGCGCATCAACGTGTTCCCCGCTTCCGAGAAGACGCCGCTTGCATCGCTCGACGGCTTCGTGGACGGACGCAAGGGATGACCCGCTTCGCCCTCACCCCGCGCCAGACGCGCACCGCGCTCGACCTGCTGACCGGCGCGATGGTCGTCTCGGTCGCCGTCGCGCTTGCCGGGCTCACCTGGCGGATCGCGGGGCATGCCGGTACCGGCGCGATCACCGTACCCTCGGGCCACAGCGGTCCGGCGGCCGCCCCGGACATGGCGTCGGTCATCGCGCTCGCCCCCTTCGGCAAGCCGCTGGTGGCCGATGCCCCGCAGCCGACGACGCTGCCGCTGGAGCTGAAGGGCATCGTCGCGGCGATCCCCGCCGAGCTTTCGACCGCGTTCATCGCGGTGAGCGGCGCGCCCGCGACGGCCTTCCGCGTCGGCCAGCAGGTCAACGGCGCCACCATCGCCGCGATCCAGCGCGACCGCGTGCTGTTCGACAATGGCGGTCGGCGCGAATTCCTCGCTTTTCCCGATCCCAGCCTCTCGCCCGAGCAGCGCCAGGCGGCCGCCGCAGCCCCCCCTCCCGGCGGACAGGCGCCGTCACCGGGCGCGACGCCGAGCGTGCAGCCGCCGGCCCAGTTGCCGGGCAACAGCGCCGCCGTGCTGCAGAAGCTGGGTGCGACGCAGACGCCCGACGGCTTTCGCATCGGCAGCAACGGCCCGCCGGGGATGCAGGCCGGCGATGTGATCACCTCGGTCAACGGCACGCCCATGACCGATACCCAGGCCGCCAATGCCGCCTTCGCCGCCGCGCAGGCGAGCGGATCGGCCCAGGTTCAGATATTGCGGGACGGTCGGCGGATCGCGCTCACCGTGCCGCTGCGCTAGAAGAGAGAGCACCCTTGAAGATTCGCCCCGCCCTCGCCTGCCTCGCGCTCGCGCCGACGCTGCTGAACCCGGTGCTGGTCGCCGCGCAGACTGCGGCCGCGCCGCAGGACGCCGCCGACGTGGTGATCAACATGCGCGGCGTGGAAATCGCCGACGTCGCCGATCAGATCTCGCGGATCACCGGGCGCACGCTGATCCTCGATCCGGCGGTGAAGGGCGTGGTCACCGTCACCTCGTCGAGCCCGCTCACGCCCAGCGGCGTGTGGGACCTGTTCCAGTCGGTCCTGCGCGCCAACGGCTATGCGGCGGTCCGCTCGGGCCGTGCCTGGCGGATCGTCCCCGCCGCCAATGCGGTGCGCGACGGCGGCCTGCCGGCGCGCGGCGCCGCCGGGCAGGAACTGATGACGCGGATGGTCCGCCTCTCCAACGTGCCCTCTGCCGACGCCGCGCGCATCGCCCGGCCGCTGGTGGCGAGCTTCGGCAGCGTCGAGCCGCTCACCGCCCCCAACGCCGTCGTCATCACCGACTATGCCGACAATGTCCGCCGGATCGAATCGATCATCCGCCAGCTCGATGGCGGCGGCGGCGCGACCTTCGCGGCGATCGCGCTCAAGAACGGCAGCGCGCCGGCCGTGGCGCAGGCGGTGCAGAACGTGCTGGGCGGCGACGCCGGTGCGGGCACCCGGGTCGCGGCGGACGAACGCAGCAACACCGTCATCCTGCGCGGCACGCCCGCCTCGGTCGCCGAGGGCCGCCGCATCGTCGCCTCGCTCGACCTGCCGGGCGGCTCCACCCCGATCACCCGCATGTTCCGGCTGAACTACGCCGATGCCGAGACGGTGACCGACGTGCTGCGCGGCGTGCTCGGCCTTGGCGAAAGCACCGACAATCCGGTGGCGAACAGCCTCTCGACCGGCAACGCCAACCCCTTCTCCCGGCTTGCGGCGCAAGGCGCGCTGTCGAACGGCACCACCGGCATGTCGAGCGGCACGCCGGGTTCGTCGCTGCCCAGCGGCACCGGCGTGCAGGCCGCGACCGGCACCACCACGCCGATGATGCAGTCGACCACGCCGCAGACGCCCAAGGGCTTCTCGACGCCCGACCTCACCGTGCAGCCGGCGCCCGAGCTCAACGCCATCGTCGTGCGCGGCGCGCCGAGCGCGATCGCCTCGATCGAGCCGCTGGTCCGCGACCTCGACGTGCGCCGCCCGCAGGTGCTGATCGAGGCGGCGATCGCCGAGATCACCGGCGACGATGCCGAACAGCTGGCCGTGCAGATCGGCACCAGCGGCGCGGTCCTCAACCGCGTCACCGGCGCCGGAACCTCGTTCGACGCGGGCGGCGCCTCGCTTGGCGCGGTGCTCACCGCGCTGGGCGTGCCGGCGGGATCGCTTCTCGGCACCGGGGCCAGTGGCTTCACCGGCAATTTCAAGATCGGCGACGATTTCTCGGTGCTGCTCCAGGCGCTGGGCACCTCCACCCGCGCCAACCTGCTCTCCACCCCGCAGATCACCGTGCTCGACAATGTCGCCGGCGAGTTCATCGCCGGCCAGAACGTGCCGTTCGTCACCGGCTCGATCCTCACCAATTCCAGCGCGGCGACGCCCTACAACACGATCGAGCGCAAGGACGTGGGCATCACCCTGCGCGTACTGCCGCGGATCAACGCCGGCGACACGATCCGCCTGCAGGTGAACCAGGAAGCCTCGTCGATCGCCAGCACCACCGTGTCGCGCGCGACCGACCTGATCACCAACAAGCGCGCGATCAACACCACGGTGCTCGCCGACAACGGCTCAACCATCGTGCTCGGCGGCCTGACCAGCGACGATTACCAGGATGTGCGCCAGCAGGTGCCGGTGCTCGGCAACATTCCGCTGATCGGCGAGCTGTTCAAGGGCCGCAAGGAACAGCATTCCAAGCGCACGCTGTTCATCTTCCTCAAGCCCACCATCCTGCGCGACGGCGCCGATGCCAGCGCGGCGGCGAAGGATCGCTATGCCCGGCTGCGTGCCGACGAGGCGCAGAACGCCAAGCGCAACAGCCTGCTGCTCGCCCCGCCGCCAGCACGGCTGAAGGTGGAGATCGACGGGATCTACTGAGCCGGCGGCTCGGATTCGGCAGCGGGCAGCGGCACCCGCGCCCGCTGGCCGCCGCGGCTGAACAGCGCAGCATCGATCGACAGCGATTCGAGCTTCCACCCGTCGACGCTGTCGCCGATCGCCAGGCTGCGGCTCTGCCCCCCAGCGGCGCGGACCAGTGCCACCGCATCGCTGCCGAGCCGCCCGACAATGCCGGTGAGCTGGGGTGCGTCGGCAGGAAGGGCCGCTTCTTCGGCGACGGCAGCGGCGAAGAGCGGCCGATCGAAGACATGGGTGAGCGGCGCCGGATCACCGGCTGCGAGTGGCGGCAACGAACGCGCTTGGCCCGCATGCATGGTGGCGGCAGGTCGGAGCAGCCACAGCGGCATCCCCACCGCCGTCATGACAGCGAGTCCCATTACCACCCATTGGGCCCGCCGGATCATCGCATGGCCCCCACCAGTTCGCCGCTGAGCCGTACGCCCCCCCCTTCGGCAGGCACCATCCGCCAGCTGCGGAAGCGTAGCAGCGGCCGCTCGCGCTCGATGGTGTCGGCAAGCGCGACCACCGCCTTTTCAGGTCCGGAAAGGCGAAGGCGAACGGCGACCAGCGGTTCGGGCACCTTGGCGGGCTGGAGGTCCTCGACGAGCACGCCGCCACCGCGCGCGAGACGCTCGATCCGCGCCTGGATAGCGCTGACCTGCGGTCCGGCAAAGGCCTTACCCGGCGTGAGCATTGCTGCTGCGCTGGCAGGAGCGGCCAGCACCGCAGCCTCGCGCTCACGCGCCGCGCGTGCTGCACCCAGACGTCCGAGCGCCGCCCCGGTCCAGGGGGCGAGCAGCAGCGCCAGGACGAGCCCGGCAAGCCCGCCCCACAGGATCGGACGGCGGCTCATGCGCCGCCCTGCCGCAACAGCACCAGCGTGCGCCCCTCGCCTTCCTGCTGGCGCACGTCGCGCAATCCGGCGAGCGGCGGCGAGCGACGCAGCGCCGCCCGCAGCGCATCGGGATCGCTGGTCGTCACCTCGATCTCGAGCGCGCCATCGGCGAGCCGCTCGGCGCGGGTGACGCTGCTATCCGCGGGCAGTGCTGCCGCCAGCTGATCGAGCAACTGCGCGGGCCCCGGCCGGGCAAGCGCCGCGGAAAGGATGCGCCGCGCGTCGCTGCGCGCGTGCTGCGCGGCCAGCAGCGGTGCCGTGCGGGCGTGCAGTTGCGCGGCCTCGTCCTCCGCTCGTTTTGCCAGCATCGTGGCTCCCACCAAGGTACTCACAGGGCCCGCTGCGATCCCCAGCGCCAGGAGTACCGCCGGCCAAGTGGAAGCGGGCACATCCCCGCGATCCGCGCCCCCCCGTACTACCAACTTGCGAAGCTGCCCGCCGACTCGTCCTGCCAGGCTCGGCGCGGCCGGCGGCAGCGGATCGCGATCGGGAGCGGCTGGCGTCATGCCGCTCCGCTTAGCCCGACGCGAGCGGTTGGCAAGTGTCACATACTCGACACCAATGCGACACCAAAGCGTAACCCTTACTGCATCAGCAATTCATGTGTTGCTCGCAAGGGAGAAGGACGCCGGGCCTTAGCCGTCTGGCTGCAAGAGGGGAACCCGATGACCGACCTGATCGAAACGCCGTTCGGCTATACCGATGGCGACGTGGATACCAACCACAGCACCGCCGTCACGCTCAACGAACTCGCCGACCAGCGCTATTCGCGCCGTTCGCTGCTGCGCGGCTCGAGCGCGATCGTCGCCGCCACGATGGGCGGATCGCTGCTGGCAGCGTGCGACAACAAGGTCGAGGCCGGCAACGGCGACACCGCGCCGGTGGTCAACGCAGGCGCGGCAGGCTTCACCAATTCCGGCCGCACCGTCACGCTGGTCGCCAGCGCCAGCGACGACAAGGGCGTCAACGCGGTCGCCTGGACGCAGACCGGCGGCCCGACCGTGACGCTCACCGGGGCGGCGACGCGCACCGCGACGTTCCTGGCGCCGGTCGTGACCGCCGACACGGTGTTCACCTTCCAGTTCGCCGCGACCGACACCGCGGGCAAGACCTCGTCGGCGACGACCACCGTCACCGTCAGCCCGCCGGCGCTGGGCTTCACCGCCGTCGCCAAGAACAAGCTCGACATCGTCACCGTGCCGACCGGCTATACCGTCAGCGTGATCAACCGCACCGGCGATCCGATCGCGGCGAACGTGGCCGCCTACAAGAATGACGGCACCGACACGAACTTTGCCCAGCGGATCGGCGACCATGGCGACGCGCTCTACTGGTACGGCCTCAACGCGGCCGGCACCGCCCGCGACGCGACCAGCTCGACGCGTGGCCTGCTCGTGCAGAACCACGAGAACATCAACCAGCAATATCTGCACGTGAACGGCGCCACCACCACCGGCGGCGTGCGCCCCGAAGGCGAGGCGCAGAAGGAAATCGACTGCCACGGCGTGTCGGTCACCGAAGCCGGCGAAGGTGCCAACCGCGCCTGGAGCGTGAAGCAGGATTCCACCTACAACCGCCGCATCACCCCGGCGACGCCGATGGCGTTCAACGGCCCGGCCAAGGGCTCGGACCTGCTCAAGACCGTCTATTCACCGACCGGCGTGGCGGGCCGCGGCACGATCAACAACTGCGCCAACGGCACCACGCCCTGGGGCACAGCGATCACCTGCGAAGAGAACTGGGCCGGCTATTTCCGCCGCAGCGGCGACAATGCCAACCGCTCGGCCAGGGAACTGACCGCGCTCAGCCGCTACGGCGTCACCAGCAGCACCGGCAATTATGGCTGGTCGACGGTCACCCCGTCCGACGCCACCAACACGCTGTTCCGCCGCTGGGACGCGCGGGCCGGCACCGGCACGGCGACCGACGACTTCCGCAACGAGCCGAACCAGTTCGGCTGGATCCTCGAAATCGATCCCTATGCGCCGACCTCGACGCCGCGCAAGCGCACCGCGCTCGGCCGTCTCGGCCATGAAGGCTGCTGGCCCGGCGCGTTCGTCGTCGGCAAGAAGCCGGCCTGGTACATGGGCGACGATTCGCGCCGCGAATATATCTACAAGTTCGTCTCGGCGACGGCCTGGGTCGCGGCCGATGCCAACGCCACCGATCGCCTGGCGATGGGCGACAAGTATCTCGACGCCGGCACGCTCTACGTCGCCAAGTTCAACGCCGACGGCACCGGCAGCTGGCTGCCGCTCGTCTATGGCCAGAACGGCCTCGACGGCACCAACACCGCCTATCCGTTCACGGACCAGGCGGACGTGCTGGTCAACGCCCGCCTCGCCGCCGACAAGCTCGGCGCGACGCCGATGGACCGTCCGGAATGGACTGCGGTCAATCCGGTGACCGGCGAGATCTACGTCACGCTCACCAACAACAACGCCGCCGGCCGTCCGCTCACCGGCACCGACGCGGCCAATCCGCGCCACTATAACGACCCCTACGGCACCGCGCAGACCGCGCAGTACGGCAATCCCAACGGCCACATCATCCGCATGAAGGAAGCCGATACCGAGGCGACCAGCTTCACCTGGGACATCTATGCCTTCGGTGCCGGCGCGGACCTCGACAAGACCAACATCAACCTCTCGTCGCTGGACGACAGCAACGACTTCTCCAGCCCCGACGGCATGGCCTTTGCCCGCACCACCCATGCCGGCGGCCAGGTGAAACCGCTGATGTGGCTGCAGACCGACGACGGCGCCTATACCGACGTTACCAACTGCATGATGCTTGCTGCCCAGCCGGGCACGGTGGGCGATGGCGGCGCGCGGACGATCACCAACACCGGATCGAACGGGGCCACCGCCACCCAGGCGACCCGCATCGGCGCAACGCCGGGCGCGAACCTGCGCCGCTTCCTCGTCGGCCCGATCGAGTGCGAGATCACCGGCGTGGACTCGACGCCGGACGGGCGCACGCTGTTCGTCGGCATCCAGCATCCCGGCGAGAACGGCACGCCCGCCGCGCCGACCAGCCACTGGCCCGACAGCCAGGCAGGCGGCACCGTGGCGGCAACGCTGCGCCCGCGCTCGGCGGTGGTGGTGATCACCAAGAACGACGGCGGCGTCGTGGGGCTCTGAGCTGCACGCCCTAACCACGCGAGGGGGAGGTAGCCATGCTGCCTCCCTCTTTTGTACCGCTAATGGTTCACACGACATGATTGACCCATTTTTGGGTCACGGGTACAGTCCACCCCGTAATGGGTACGGACACGACCACCTACGTTGCTCTGATGGGAGACCTGGTCGAGAGCGAGGGTAGCGCCGATGTCGCCGCTCTGCACGCCCGATTCAACCAGGTTCTCGAGCAGCAGAACCGCGCTGCGGGGACAAGGATTGTCTCGCCGCTCACGATTACGCTGGGCGACGAGTTTCAGGGCATCACCCGGTCCCTCGCCGCGGCTTTCGAGATAGCGCGCCATGTTCGGTTTGATCTGATGGAAGCTTCGGTCGAGTGCCGCTTTGCAATCGGCGTGGTAACCCTCAAGACCCCGCTCAATCCGAATCGTGCCTGGAACATGATGGGGCCCGGCCTCGCCACCACGCGGGAACGCCTCAATGAAAAGCGCAGCGATCGGCTCTATCGCTTCATTCTACCCGATGCGCCGATCATCGAGAACCTGCTCGAAGCCAGTGCCGCCAGCCTGACGGCAATCGAGCGCGGATGGACCGAAACCCAGCGGCGCGACATCGAGGCACTGCTCGGTGGCCAGTCCACTGCCGAGGTGGCCCGGCATCGCCACGTTTCCCCTCGCAGCGTCTACAAGGTACGGAGTTCCGGCAATTTCGAGCTGTATGATCTGCACTTGCACACGATTCGAACGACGTTGCAAGCGCTGGATCGCCAGTTCGGACTGGAGGAAGCTGCGACATGATCCATGCGCTGGTCTATTCGTCGATCGCGCTCTGCCTGCTGACGATTGCCGGCAACTGGCTGACTCGCCAGATCTTCGCCCTTACCGGTTTGAAGGACGTAACGGCGGCCGAACCGGATCCTGGCCATAGCGCCGGGCGCTGGATCGGCACCGTCGAGCGCCTGCTCATCGCCACGGCGATGCTGCTGCAACGCTGGGAAATCCTCGCCGGGGTTATCGCGCTGAAGACCGTCGCACGCTTCAAGAAGCTGGATGAACAACCGTTCGCGGAATATTTCCTGATCGGCTCGCTGGTAAGCCTGTTCTGGGCCCTCGTCGTGACCAGCGCCTGGCTGTTCTACGACCATCGCTTCGGAAGCGACATCCGCGATATGGTTGCCGCGTCGATACACCTCGAAGATCAGGCAACGGCCAAACACTGATCGTCACGAAAACGCGGTCTTCGGGCCGCGAAAAGGGAACAGCCATGCAGATTGCGGTACTGACGTTCGATGGTTTCAACGAACTCGATTCGTTCATCGCCGCCGCGATCCTCAACCGGCTGCGGGCGCAGGGCTGGGCGGCGTACATCACCTCGCCGACCGAGGAAGTGACCTCGCTGAACGGCGTCACCGTCCGGCGACAGCGCCCCCTCGCCTTCGCCAACGAGGCCGATGCGGTGCTGATCGGCAGCGGATCGAAGACCCGCGAGATCGCCGCCGATCCCGACCTGCTGGGGCAGTTGCATCTCGATCCCGCACGCCAGCTGATCGGCGCACAATGTTCGGGGACGCTGCTGCTCGCCAGACTCGGCCTGATCGGCGCGCTGCCCGCCTGCACCGATCTGACCACCAAGCCCTGGGTGATCGAGGCGGGTGTCGAGGTGCTGGACGCACCGTTCGTCGCGCATGGCAATGTCGCCACCGCCGGTGGCTGCCTCGCGTCGCACTATCTGGCGACGTGGATGATCGCGCGGGGTGCCGGCATCGCCGCTGCGCGCGACGCGATCCACTATGTCGCGCCGGTCGGCGAGAAGGAGGAGACCGTCGCCCGCGCGCTGCGGGTCGTGTCGCCCTTCCTCCTCGCCGAGGCCGACGTCACTGATCGGTGCGGCTGACGATCTTGGCGGTGCCGTCGGGCGTGATGATGATCATGTGTGCGGCACCACCCTTGCAGTTGGCGCGCCACAGCGGGTTGCCGTCCTGATCGGGCAGCCGCACCGAGCTGTCGACATGGTCGCATTTCAGGCCCGCATCCATGATCGCGCGGATGAAGACGACGTTGCGCTGCGCGTCGTTCATCGCGATCACCTGCGCCGCGACATTGTTGCCGTCGGCCGCATTGTCGACCACCGCATTGGCCTCGGCGGCGTTCGCCGCCGCGTTGCCGGTCGCCTCGCCACCCTGCTGGCACCCCGCCAGCGCCAGTGCGACAGCCGAAACAAGAACCCGCTTCATCATGGTTTCACACTCCAAATGGCCCGACGCGGTTCTCGTCCGCGCCGGGCTCGTTCCACCTTGCCGCCAAAGCTTCCGCGATCGTGAAGGTTCCGTATTGAACGCCCGTGATCAGCGTTGATAGGCCTTGGGCAATGCCCCTTCCTCGGGCTTCCAGTAGCGGTCGCGCAGGCGGGTCTGGCGGCTGGTCAGCGGCTGCTCGACACCGTCGATGAACAGCTTCACCGGCATGCTGCCGATCTCCAGCGGATCGCCGTCCCACACCACCACGTCGCCTACACGGCCGGTGCGCAGCGACCCGAAGGCATCGCCCATCCCCAGCGCCTCGGCCGGCTTGGCGCTGATCGCCGCGAAGGCCGCGTTCCAGTCGAGACCGGTCGCGCCCGGCACACGGGTCAGCGCCACCAGGTTGCCGGCATATTGCTTCTCCAGCCGGGCCTGGCGCGCCTCGTCGTCGTTGATGGTACCGATGCCGACCAGCACGCCCGCCGTCCGCAGCCGGCCGATGTTGGACTGGGTGGCGGCAAGCTGCTCGAAGCTTGCCGGCAGGTCGTTGAGCGGCGAGGCGATCACCGGCACGCCCGCGGCGGCGATGTCCTTCGCCACCGTCCAGCCCTCGGTCGCGCCGACCAGCACCAGCTTCAGCCCCGGCGTCTCGCGCTTGAGCTGGAGCAGCACCAGGATGTCCGATGCGCGCTCGACATGGACGAGCAGCGGCACCTTGCCCTGCACGACGGCTGCAAGGGCTTCGGCATCGGCGCGGGTGAGCAGCGCATCCTTGCCGCGCCCGGCGAAGCTTGCCGGATTGCGGGCATAGTCGCGCGCTTCGGCAAACGCGTTCCGCAGCATGGCGATCGCCGCCGGCCGGCTGCCGCCGGCCGCACGCCCGCCGCTCTCGCCATATTCCATGAACTGGAAGGCGCGCGGCCGGGCCACCGCGTGCAGGTCGCTGCGGGTATCGATCACCGCGCCCTGGCCGGCGAAGATCGAGCCCTTGCTGTTGTCCGGGGCGACGACGGCGCGCGTGACACCGTCCGCCCGGTTGATCGCGACCGGCGTCGAACGGGGATTGACCGCCGGGGTCACGTCGAGCGCGGCGTTGAACGGCGAGCTTCCCGCCGCCGCATCGTTGGTGACGGCCACGCCGTCGACCTCGACGATGCCCAGGCGGGTGAAGCCGGCGAAGATCCCCGGCGTGACATAGCGCCCGCCGGCATCGACCGTCTGCACGCCCGCCGGCACCGCGACGCCGCGTCCGGCCGCGACGACCTTGCCGCCGCGCACCACCACCGTGCCGCCCTCCACGGGGGCCGAACCATCGCCGATCACCAGCTTGGCGTTGGTGATCGCCACGTCCTGCGCCATCGCAGGCGCCGCGAGCGCCACGCAGGCCGCCGCGGCGAGAAACAGGGTCTTCCTCACTTCACATCCCCCTCGCCCGGCTGGCCGAGCTCGAAATCGGAAACCGGGCGGCGCTTGGGATCCTTGGCGTCATACAGCAGCGCGCCATCGACCCACACCATTTCGGGCCGGGTGTAGACGCTGAACGGATTGCCGTTCCACAGCACCACATCGGCCATCTTGCCGGGCTTCAGGCTGCCGGTCTTGTCGGCGATGCCGAGCGCCAGCGCCGGATTGATCGAAAGCCACTTCCACGCCGTCGCCTCGGAGACGTCGAAGCCGCCGCGGATCGCCGAAGCGCGCGCCTTGGCCACTTCCTGGTTCAGCCGCTGGATGCCGTTGGCGTCGTCCGAATGGATCATCGCGCAGGCGCCTTCCTTCTCCAGGATGGCGAGGTTTTCGGGCACCGCGTCGTAGGATTCCATCTTGAAACCGTACCAGTCGGCCCAGACGGCGGCGCAGGTGTTGTTGGCCTTCAGGAGATCCGCGATCTTATAGGCCTCCACCGCATGGTGAAATGCCGAGACATGATAGCCGAACTCCTTGGCCATATCCATGACATTGGCCATCTCGTCGGCGCGATAGCAGTGATTCTGCACGCGAATCTCGCCGTCGAGCACGCCGCGCAGCGTGTCCATGGCGATGTCCCGCGACGGTGGCTCGCCGCCATCCCGCTCATATTTCTCCCAGCGGCGCTTGTACTCGGCCGCGCGCGCCCAGGTCTGGCGGTCGACGGCGATATTGCCCATCCGGGTGGAAGGCTCGCGACCGCGGCTGCCATAGACGCGCTTCGGGTTCTCGCCGCACGCCATCTTCAGGCCATAGGGCGCACCGGGGAACTTCATGCCCTGCATGGTGCGGGCATAGACGTTCTTCAGCAACACCGACCGGCCGCCGAACAGGTTCGCCGATCCGGGCAGGATCTGGAGCGTGGTGACGCCGCCATTGACCAGCGCGCGGCCAAACCCGGGGTCCTGCGGCCAGACGCTGTGCTCGGCCCAGACATCGGCGGTGACCGGCGAGGTCGCCTCGTTGCCGTCGGACAGCGCATCCACGCCGGGCGAGGGATAGTCGCCGAGATGGCTGTGGATGTCGATCACGCCGGGGGTCACATATTTGCCCTGCCCGTCGATCACCGTCACGCCGGCATCGGCCGCGAGATTCTGGCCCAGCGCGACGATCTTGCCGTCGCGGAACAGCACCGCACCCCTGTCGATCCGGCCGCCCTCGCCGTCGAGGATGGTGACGTTGGTGACCAGCGTCGGCACGCCCGGATAGGGGCGATAGGTGGAGGGATAGGGATCATGGCTATAGCCCTTGCCCAGTCCCGGCCCCTTTTGCGCGGGCGGCGTGCTCGATGCGGTGGCGGGCTTCCCCCCCGTCCCTCCGCACGCGGTGAGGGCGACGCATGCGGCCGCCATGGCAAAGCTTCGGATCAAGCGTGACTCCCTGCTGTTCTGCTGTTGGTCCCCGGGAAGCAGTGATCGCCGCCGCTGTGCGCTTTGGCAAGCGCCCCGGTTGCAGGTTAAGAAGAATCGACGGAATTCCGGGCATCTCCCTATGGCTTTTCGCGCGAAATTAACCGATGCTGACCATATCGGGGTCTCAGCTTCGACCTGTGCAGGGACAGGTGGTTTGCGCGTTACTAGAATGGATCCACAAGCGCCGGCTCGAAGCACGTCGCTGTCGAACGTTACCACGGCCAAGCTTTTGGCGGGCGTCGCGCTCCTGTGCGGGGTAGTTACCCTTGCGGGCTGGGCGCTCCACATCCCCATCCTCCAGCGCTTCCTCCCGACCACCTATCCCATGTGGCCGGTCGCTGCGCTGGGCTATACCTGCGTCGCGATAGGCGTTCTTGCAGACCAGGCGGAGCGCCATCGGGTGGCGCTTCCCTTCTACCTGGCAGGGATGGCCGTCGGCATCCTGGCCACCGCCCAGACGCTGATCGGGCCCGCGTTCGACCTGGGAACGCTGTTGTTCCCCAGCCAGATTGCCGCCATGCAGGTTCCGCATGCCGGGCGCCCGGGCGTGAATGCAATCGTGTTCCTGCTGATGCTGCCGGTCGCCGCGTTCGCCTCGCGCAGCCGGTGGCGGCTGCTGCGCGAAGTGGCGCCGCTGGTCGCGATCGCGCCACTGGCACTCGCACTGGCCTCGGTCACCGCGATGATGCTGGCGGCCAACCCCTCGGCAGTGAATCTGGGGCTGCGCGCTTCGCTGCCCGGCACGATCATGGCATTCTCGCTGACCGCGGCGATCCTGCTCGGGCATTGGCGCGTGAATGAGCAGCGTTCCAGCCGGATCCAGCGCTCCGATCCGCTGGCCATCAACATCCTCGTCGCGGGCGCCATCCTGCTGCCCGCGCTTCCCGCCACGATCGAGCTGCTCCTGGAACGAAGCGCGAGCGCCGAAGGCATTTCCGGCCATCTCGTCCTGGCGCTGTTCAACGTGATGGCGATCGGCCTGATCGCCTATTGGGCGGTGCACCGGGTAGGGCGCGAGCAGAGCGCCCGGGCCGAGCTGAGCCTTGCCCTTGACAGTGCCACCGTGGTGATGACCGACGCCCGCGGCATGATCATCCACTGGTCGATGGGCTGTCAGCAGCTCTACGGCTGGAGCGAAGAAGAGGCACTGGGCCAGAACCTCTACATGCTGCTGCACGCACATTGCCCGAACTGGAACAGCAGCTACGCCCTGCCCGATGCCGACGGCGCGCAGGAACTGATCGAGCAGCGCAAGGACGGCAGCCAGTTGCACGTGATCGAGCGTCTGCTGCGCTCGGCGACGCCTACCCGCGGCGCGATCGTCGTCCACAGCATCCTCGACATCTCGGAGCGCGTGTCGGCGCTGCGGGCGCTGCGCGCCAGCGAGGAGCGGCTCGCCCAGGCGACCGCCGCGCACGAACTCGGCATTTTCGACTGGGACGTGGGCAGCGATCATATCAACTGGTCACCGGGCACCGAACAGCGGCTGGGGCTGCCGCTGGGCTCGCTCTCCAGCTTCGAGTCCTGGAAACAGCTGATCGATCCGGACGATCTGGAGAGCCTGCGCAGCACGGTGATTCACGCGGTGGCGGAACGTGCCGAGCGCTTCTCGTTCCGCTACCGGCTGACCGGTTGCAAGGGGGCGGAACGCACGCTCGAGGGATCCGCGCGCAGCTTCTACGATGGCGCCGGCAACCTCGTCCGTGTCGTGGGCGCAGCGCTAGACATCACCGAGCGCGACGAGCGCGAAGCCGCACTGCGCCGCCGCGAGGCACAGCTGCGCACCGTGCTGGAGACGGTGCCGGACGCGATGATCGTGCTCGGCGGCGACGGTACCATCCTCCAGTTCAGCGCCGCCGCAGAGCAACTCTGGGGCTATCGCGCGTCCGAAGTGGTCACCCGGCATTTCACCATGCTGATCCCGCAGGACGAGATCGAAGGCTATGAGGAAGTGTTGCAGCGCTTCGTCGAGACCGGCGAGGGGCTGGCGGGCGAAGTGCTGGTCGGCACCGCGATCACCGCCGATGGCCGGCGCTTCCCGGCCGAGATGCGATCGGGCGCGGCGCGCAGCGACGGCCATCTGCTGATCACCGTGTTCATCCGCGACCTGACCGAGCGGGTCGCCGCCGAGCAGCGGCTGAGCGAGCTCAACAACGAAATCGCCCATGTGTCGCGCCAGAGCGCGATGAGCGAGATGGCCGCCGACCTCGCGCACGAGCTCAACCAGCCGCTGAGCGCAACCGCCAACTTCCTCGCCGCCGCACGCATGCTGATCGAGCGGGGTGAAGGCGGACCGCGCGTCACCGATCTGCTGCGCATGGGTTCCGAGCAGACCCAGCGCGCCGGCGAGATCATCCGCCGGCTGCGTGCCTTCGTCGCCCGCGGCGAAGTCGAGATGCGGGTGGAATCGGTCGAGCGCACCGTGCGCGACGCCGTGGAACTGGTGCTGGTCGGCACCGGCCATTTCAACCTGCGCGTCGCCTTCCACCTCGATCCGGGCGCGCGGTTCATCCTGGCGGACCGCATCCAGGTCCAGCAAGTTCTGGTAAATCTGTTGCGCAATGCCGTGCAGGCATTGAAGCTTGTCGATCCAGACGACCGACAGATCACGATCACGTCCGAGAAGCTACCCGATCAAATGATCGCCATCACGGTTACGGACAGCGGCCCGGGCTTGCCGGCCCATGTCTTGGAAAATCTGTTTTCGCGGTTCAGTACGACGAAAGGAGGAGCAGGCGGAATGGGGATTGGACTTTCGATCAGCAAGCGTATTATCGAAGGCCATGGGGGTTGCCTGAGTGCGGAGAACGCGCCGGGGGGCGGCGCGTCGTTCCGATTCACCCTGCCCGGCGTCGAAGAAGGTGAAGAATAATGACCCGAACCATTTACATCGTCGATGACGACGACGCCGTTCGCGCATCGCTGCACAGCCTGTTGTCGGTCCGCCCCGATCTCATCGTCCGCGGCTATCGCTCGGGCGACGCCTTTCTTGAGCAGGTGAGCGAGCTCGATCCGGGCGTGGTGCTGCTCGATTTCCATATGCCCGGCTCCAGCGGGCTCGATGTCCTGATCAAGCTCGATCGCGCGCCCAAATTCGTCGCGATCGTTCTCACCGGTCAGGGAAATGTCGGCCTGGCGGTGCAGGCGATGAAGGCCGGCGCGCTCGACTTCATCGAGAAGCCGTACGAGGCCGAGTTCCTGCTCAAGGTGATCGACCAGGCGTTTTCGCGGCTCGAAGAGGACAATGAAGCCGCGGCGCGCACCGCAACGGCGGAGGCGAAGATCGCCAAGCTCTCGCCGCGCGAGACCGACGTGCTGAAGGGCCTGATCGAAGGCCGCTCGAACAAGATCATCGCGTACGAGCTGGATATCAGCCCGCGAACCGTGGAAATCTACCGCGCCAATCTGATGGAGAAGCTCGAAGTCCGCAGCCTCTCCGAAGCGCTGCGGATTGCCTTCGCCGCGGGCCTGTTCCCCAAGGGGTGACTTACTGCACCGTGCCGTCATCGCGCAGCAATGCGGCGATGACGGAAGCAGGTTCCTCCACGGTGATATGATGCAGATGCGGGGCGGACACCTCGGTTGCGCCGCCTACGATCATCAGCCGGTGCCAGAGCGGATCGCTGCACAGCGCCGCGAGGCCCCCGGGAAGCCCTTGCACGGCCTCCAGATCCGCCACCAGTACCGGCGCGCTGCCGCCCAGGCGCGCGATCCGCGCTGCATCGACCTGCTCCATGCTGACCACGTCGATGCCGGAGAGCGCCAGCCGCGCCGCAAGCATGCTGCGCAGCCCCGCCTCACGTACCATCAGGATCACCAGCATGTTGAGCACCGTTCCGATCGCCCTTGGTTGCGCACCCGCGGGCGACCATATGCGGGTTCGTGGCGCGTTGCCACAGGTATCGCTTTGGTCCGCTCGCTCGCCGATCAGAATTTGAACACGAGGTCTGCATAGCCATAGCGCGCATCGCCGGTGTGCGGTGCGTTCGGCGCCTGGGTGAGGAAGCGCCCCTTGGCGAGATAGGCTGCGCCGATCTCGGCACGCAGCCGATCCGGGATCAGCGAACGGCGCAGGCGCATCTCCACTTCGGTGCCGGCATGGCGACCCGACGCACCGGACTTGTCGCGCACATTGGTGAACGCGAAGGTGTCGGTCCGCTCGGCAAGCCAGAGGCCCCGCAGCGCGACCATCGCGTCGAACCGCTTGGACGGCTTGGCCTCGATCCGGATGCCCGGCGAAACGAGGTTGGCGAGCCCGACCGGTCCGAACAGCGACGCGGGACCGTAATCGGCACGCCGGGCGCCGTAGAGGGAATCGAACCGGCCATAGCCCGGATTCGCGCCGTCGCCGCTGGCATAATCGAAGAAGGCAGAAATGCGCGGCGTCCATTTCCTGGCGATGGTGTAGCCGCCCTCGATATGGACGAAGCCCGCATGCACCGAATATTCGGTGCGATCGGTGACGGCATTGGTAAGCCGGGTGCGGCCGCGCTGCAGCGCCGCTTCGCCCTCGACGTCCAGCTTGCCCTTGGCAGGCGCGCGGCGCAGGCGCAAACCAAATGTCACCAGTCGGCGATCGCGCGTCTGATAGCCGGGGCGATCCTGCTCGGCGAGCCGGTAGACATAGCCGCCCACGCTGACTTTGTGGCCGATATCCGCGAGGTTGCCGTCCGCACCGAAGAACACGGTGCCGGTATCGACATGGTCGAGCTGCACCCGGTTACCGATGATGTCGTCCATCGACGTGGCGAGCGCGGTTACCGGGTGGGTCCAAAACAGAACCAGCTCATCCTTCGCCTTGGTGCGATACTCGACGCGACCGCCGAGATAGGACGGGAAGGTGTTGCCGAAATCGGCGCGCGCGACGAGGCGCTGGGCACCGAAGGTCATGGTGAAGCGGCCCGCCGTCATCGCGAGGCTGTCCTTTTTCCCCAGCACATTGTGCAGCTTGTAGCTGGCATAGACCTGAAGCGGCTCGAGCGTGTTGATGTCGCTGGCCTTGACCGAGCTGTTGTGGCCCTCGCCATAGCCGCGCGCGTCGAGCAATTCGCCGCCGATCGTCAGATCGCCCCAGTCCAGCTTCGCGGCGACCAGGGTCCGCAGCGACACGAAGGCGATGCTGTCGTCGACCTTCGGCCGGAACTGGCCGTCAATGCCTTCGGCGCGCGCCCGAACGCTTCCCTCGATGCTTAGTTTGGGACCGGAAGGCGATGGCGCGGCCGGCTTGGTCTGTGCCTGGGCGGCGCTGGACGCCAGCAGCAGCGCGAGCCCGATGCTCCGCACCACATATCCCTTGTTCGGAAAGCCCCGCACGCATTCGCTCCTGCCACTCTGTTTGTTGGCCTTATAGAAACGAACTGGAGCTTCTCGGCCCAAGAGGACCACACCCGCAGTTTTCCGGATGTTTCACAGGTCCATCCGTAATTTCCGCATCAGCGGTGCTGCTGTCGATCAGTCTATAATGGGAACACGCCGCATTGGCGGTGCGAAAATAACAGCTCCGGCGCGCGACCGGGGTATTGCGGGTGCTATGTTCTATGTTCGCATTTCTTGATGATTGGCCCCTCACCAAAAAGATGCTGGTGGCATTCAGCTTTCTGGGCCTGCTGCTTGTCGGCTTGGCGATCAACGGCTGGATCTCGAACCGCGACCTGACCGGTATCGCGCGCAAGCATGTCGAGGTGAGTGTCGCCGGCATGTCCAACATGTCCGACGTGATCAGCGACATCAAGGAAATGCGGATCATCGTCTACAGCCACTTCAACGCGCTGACCGACGAGGAGCGCGCCAAGCTGCAGAAGCGGCTGGACACCGCCTCCAGCGAGCTGGACCGCGACATCAAGGCCGTCTCCGCCGTCGCCGACCCTTCCCTGGCTGCCGATCTGGGCCGCCTCGCAACGATCAAGACCCAGCTCGACGAAACCAACCGCCGCATCTTCGAAGCCGATGTCACCAGCAAGGATGCCGGGCTGAAGCTGATCAAGGGCGAGGGCAAGGAACGCTCGCACGATGCGCTCGATCAGGCGCAGAAGGTGCTCGATGCGCTGCGCAAGGCGTCCGAAGAGGCCAATGCACGCGGGAATGCCTCGTCAACGACCGCGCTGATCATGACGATCGGCCTGTCGCTCCTGTCGTTCGCCGCGCTCGGCGTCGTGTGGCTCGCGATCAATCGCACCATCGCACAGCCGATGGCGCGGCTCGCCCGTGTCACCAAGACGCTGGCGGAAGGCGGCACCGCCACCGTGCCGAGCCTGCGCCGCGGCGACGAGCTGGGCGAGATTGCGCGTGCGGTCGAACAGTTCCGCCTTGCAGCCGCCGAGCGCGCGCAGGTCGACGCCCGCGCCGCGGCCGAGCAGCAGATGGTGACCAACACCGTCCGCGATAGCCTGGTGCGCGTCGCCGAAGGCGATCTCACTGCCGACATCACCAGCGAGTTCCCGCCGGCCTATGGCGAGCTCAAGAGCAACCTGAACAATGCGCTGGCGGCCCTGCGCGAGCTGATCGGCTCGGTGCTCGAATCGACCCTGCACATCCGCACCGGGTCGCGCGAGATCGCCCAGGCCAGCGAGGATCTTGCCCGCCGCACCGAGGCCAATGCCTCCGCGCTGGAAGAGACCGCCGCCGCCGTCACCCAGATGGACCAGCGCCTCAAGGCTACGGCGACGGCCGCCAACAGCACCGTCCAGCGCGCCGACCAGACGATCGGCGTCGTGGCCTCGGGCCGCAGCACCGCCGACGAGGCCGTGCAGGCGATGACCCGCGTATCGGAAAGCGCCAAGGGCATCGACAGCGTCATCGAAGGCCTCGACAAGATTGCGTTCCAGACGCGGGTTCTCGCGATGAACGCCGCTGTCGAGGCGGGACGCGCCGGCGAGGCAGGCCGCGGCTTCGCGGTCGTCGCCGATCTCGTCTCCGCGCTCGCGATGCGCGCCGAAGAGGAAGCCGGCCGTGCCCGCGACCAGCTGACCGCGACGCAGGCCGACATCGTCACCGCCGTCGGCATGGTCGAGAAGGTCGATGGCGCGCTGTCGAACATCTCGAGCGACGTCGGCGAAGTCCACCATCTGCTCGGCCGGATCGCGACCGACAACCAGGCCCAGTCCTCGGCGATCTCGGAGATTTCGCAGACGATCGGCACGATGGACCAGTCTACCCAGCAGAATGCCGCGATGGTCGAGCAAACATCCGCAGCCGCGCGCAATCTGACCTCCGAGGTCGGGGCGCTGGCGGATCGCGCCGAACGGTTCAACATCGGCAAGCGCAGCGCTGGCGGCGGCAGCAGCCTTCCCGCCCGCGCGAAGGCGCCGAGCGTCGGCGGTGGCGGCTATGTCTCGCCGGTCAAGCCGATGGCTGTGGCCGCGGGTGGGGACGACTGGACCTCGTTCTGATCGCCTGACCGGCAGGCCCCGCGCCCGGCCATCCCGCGGCGCCCGACGCCGTGTTCCACCAACATCGCAGGACGGAACCGGAGTCCTCTCCAGAGCATCGGAGCGCCCGCAGCGCGCCGCCCGCGCACCGGGCACAAAAAAGCCCCGGGGGAGCACCCCGGGGCTAGCTGCTATGCGCGGTGGAAAATGTCAGGCGGCGGCGGCGGCCTGTGGAGCGCTGCTACGATCGCTAGCACCAAGCCCTTCCATGATCGTCCGATTCACCTCGATCAGTTCGACGATCGATTCCCGCCCGGCAACCACATCGCTGGTAAAGCGGTCGACCCACAGCCCGAGCGAGATGATCTTGGCGCGAAGCTCGATCGGCAGATTGTTGCCACGCGTGCCGCAGTCGGTAACGAAGGTCGTCCACATTTCGCGGTTCCGATACAGCGAGGGCATCAGCAATGCGCCCTTCAGTCCGGCCTCATGCGCCGTCAACATTTCCGCGGTGATCTCACGCATCAGCCGCAGCTCGGTCGCACGCGGCGTTTCGGCCCGGCTCCGGGCCGCCTGATAAGCACTGATCGTCATCGTAGCTCCTTTGCTCCTGCCGCCATTGTAGGAAGATTTTGCCGACCTGGTCCGTCGCCTTCCTATAAGATTCCTGCGTCCCCTCGGTGCGGGCGCTTTCCAGGGACAGTACCGTGACCGATTTCATCCTTCCGCATGCGTTGCCGTCGGCGCTAGACGGGCGCGAAGGCGTCAAGCTGCTATCACTCGACTGCTTCGACACGCTGCTCTGGCGTGACAGCCACGCGCCACGCGACATTTTCAGCGCCCTGCCCGGCACCACCATACTGCAGCGGCAGCGGGCGGAATCGCGCGCGCGCTCCGCTGCGCTGGTGCGTCATCGGCGGAACGAAGTGACCATCGCGGAAATCTATCGCGAACTGCTGCCCTCGGCCTCGAAGGCCTCGATTACCGCCGCGATCGAGCACGAGATCGCCGCCGAGGTGCGCCATTGCTTTGCCTTCGCACCGACCGTGGCCCTGATTCAAGAAGCCAAGAAGCGCGGGCTGGACGTGATCATCGTTTCCGACACGTACCTGGATGCCGATCAGCTTCGCGACCTCATCGTCCGCGCCGCCGGCGCCGACGTCGCGGCGATGATCGACCGGGTCTTCTGCTCGTCCCATTACCGCCGCTCCAAGGCGGACGGGTTGTACGAAGATGTGCTGAAGGCGCTGAAATGTACGCCGGAAGCGATCCTTCACATCGGCGACAACAAGGCAGCGGACGTCGACGGCGTCGCCCCGTTCGGCGTGCAGACGCTCCACCTCAAGCAGTTCGACGGGAAGACCGAACAGCGCCTGCGGCTCGAATCCTCGATCGGTGCGATGCTGAATCCGCGGCAGAGTGCGACGATGACCACGCCGCAGCCGCATCGCGCCGCGCTTGCGCTGGGCGAACCGCGGATCGAGGACCCCGCCGAGGCGCTCGGCTTCTCGGTTGTCGGGCCTGCCTTCCACGCCTTCGAGCGCTGGCTGCAGCACGAGGCCGATACGCTCCAGGCCGAACGCGGCGGCACCATTCACTGGCTGTTCCTGATGCGCGACGGCCTGTTGCCGATGCGCATGCACCGCACGGCGAAGTCGCAAGACGCCGGTCACCCGGTGGAGATCAGCCGCTTCACCGCGACCGCCTCGTCCCTCACCAGCGAAGCGTCCGTGAACCAGTATCTTGAATACGAGATCGGCAGCAGGGTCGACAAGCTGGCCAAGCAACTGCTCCCGGACGCGGAAGCCAGGAAGCTTCTGAATGCGCTTCCAGAAAGCCGGGGCCGCAATCTCGCCTTCTTGCGCGAGGTCCGCAAGCCGCATCGGATGAACCAGATCGTCCGGTCGAACCGCCGCTTCGCCGATCGGCTGATTACCCATGTCCGCGCATGCGCCGACCCGCAGCCCGGCGATACGCTGATGCTGGTCGACCTCGGCTATAACGGCTCGGTGCAGAATGACGTCGACGCGCTCCTGCGCGAACGGTTCGGCGTCCATGTCGCCGGACGCTATCTGTTGCTGCGCGAACATGTGCGATCCGGGCTCGACAAGAAGGGCCTGATCGACGGCGAGCACTATGATTGCTACGCGCTCGAGGCCATCGCCTCCAATGTCGCGATCATCGAGCAGATCTGTACCGCGTCGCTGGGCTCGACGATCGATTACCGCGACGATGGCACCCCCATCCGCACCGAAAACAGCATCAAGGGACGCCAGAGCGCGGTCCGCGAGCGCATCCAGGAAGGCGCGCTGCACTTCGAGCGCGCGCAGGCGGCGGCGCGCCTGCGCGGCAGCCCGATCGACGAACTTCCCCTGTGGCGCGATGCCGCGGCGGCCGTGCTCGGACGGCTGATGTTCCTGCCGATGGCGCACGAGCTGGCGGTGGTCAACGAGTTCGAGCACGACGTGAACCTGGGCGTGAGCGACACCGTGCCGCTGTTCGATCCGGTGATCGCCCGCCGCGGGTTGCGCCAGCGCGGGCTGATGTACCTGAAGGGTTCGGAGCGCATGTACCTGCCGGCCGAACTGCACGGCGAGGGCATGCCGATCAAGCTGTCCCTGCTCGCCCAAGCCCGCTTCGGCCTGCCGCTCAAATATGGCGATTTCGTCGACAGCACGATCTCGCTGCCGCTGATCGCGGCCGACGGCGTGCACGCCTCCACCGGCGCGGTCACTGCCACGCCCACCCATGACGGCTATTATCTGGCGGCCATCCCGATCCAGGATTGCCGCTTCTCGATCGGCGTCCAGTTCGGCCAGCTGTTCGACTGGGTGCAGGTCCAAAGCGCCAGCTTCCTGTCGGTCGAGGACTTCCTGGAGGAGGTGCGACGTTCGCCGAACAACGAGATTGCTGCCAAGCCCTCGCTTGAGGGTATCCAGCAGGTCGCGCCGCATCTCTACCATTGCGAGAACGAATTCGCGTTCATGATGGTGCCCCCACCCCCGCGCATCGACGATCGGCCGATGATGCTGGCGCTGGTGTTCCGCCCCATCGCCTATCGGGTGGCGACAGGTGCGTCGGCTCCCGCCCACCGCGTCGGCGCCCAGTCTGCCAACGCCTGACCGATCGTCTGATCCATGCGATGGCCGAATGCTGGGACGTCATCCTCGGCACGTTGCGGGCCATCCGGGTGCGCAACATCGCCGGAATCGGCGCCGAAGGCGATGCCGGCGCCAGCAGACGTCCATGCCTGACCTTTTCGGTGGGCAAACTGGCGTTCCCTTGGAACGGCAGCGCGCTGCTCGCGTCGCTCGAGCAGCGCCGCCTACGCAACAATCTTGCCGTCATCCAGGGCGGGATCGGGAGCGCGATCACCTTTCCGCCTAAGCAGTTTCCCAGAACCCCCACCCGGCCGGAAACCATCCTATAATTCTGGAAAGATCCAGGGAAAGAATTTGAGCCCGTCATGCTGAACGCAGTTGGTTTCGTCATCATTCTCGGTTGCGTGTTCGGCAGTTTCATCATGTCGGGCGGCAAATTCGGGATCATCGCCGAGGCGATGCCGCACGAGCTTATGGCGATCGGCGGCGCGGCGATCGGCGCCTTCATCGTCGGCAACTCGATGCCGACGGTGAAGAAGGCCGGTGCCGGCATCATGCGCGCGTTCAAGGGCGGGCGCTGGAAGGCCAGCGACTATACCGACCTGCTGACCCTGATGTTCACCCTGCTCTCGCTGTTCAAGAGGAGCGGCGCCACCGGTATCGAGCCGCATCTCGACAAGCCGGAGGAGAGCGACCTTTTCAAGCCCTATCCGCGGCTGCTCGCCGATCACCACCTGATCGAGTTCCTCTGCGACTATCTGCGGATGATGACGGTCAATTTCGAGGACCCGCACCAGCTGGAAGCAGCGATGGAAGCGGACATCGAGAAGCACCATCACGAGGAAACCCATCCGCAGCACTCGCTGCAGCTGATGGCCGACGGCCTGCCCGCCATCGGCATCGTCGCGGCGGTGCTCGGCGTCATCAAGACCATGGGCTCGATCGATCAGCCGACCGAGATCCTGGGCGCAATGATCGGCGGCGCGCTCGTCGGTACCTTCCTCGGCGTGCTTCTGTCCTACTGCGTGGTGGCGCCGCTCGCCGGCAAGCTGCTCGAGACGATCGAAGCCGACTCCAAGCCCTTCACCATCGTGAAGACCGCCATCGTTGCCTATGCCCAGAACCAGCCGGTGCAGGTCGCGATCGAAATCGCCCGTCGCATGACGCCCACCGCGTACGCGCCGACCTTCCAGCAACTCGAAACCGCTCTCGACGAGGCCAAAAATGGACTTTCCCCTGCCACCGCTTGAGGCCGGCGCGGACAACGCGCTCGCGCTCCCCGCGCACGGAACCACCGTGACGGCCGCGGATCTTCAAACCCGCCTCCTCCAGGCGGTCGACGGCGACGGACCGGTCGAGATCGATGCCTCGCAGGTCGAGAGCGTCGGCCAGGCGGTGCTGCAGCTGCTCGTCGCTGCCAAGGCCGAAGCCGAAAAGCTCGGCAAGGCCTTCACCATCCTCAACCCCAGCACTGCCTTCACCGATCGTGTGAACCGTTGCCAGCTCGCAGCGGCGGTCGGCATTGATACCGGAGAACTTCTGTGACCAAGCTGATCCTTACCGTCGATGACTCCGCGAGCATGCGCATGCTGCTCAAGACGTCGCTGACCTCGCAGGGCTTTCGCATCGAGAGCGCGAACGACGGGCAGCATGGCCTGGAGCGCATGCACGAGGTCAAGCCCGACCTGCTCATCACCGACATCAACATGCCGAAGATGGACGGGTTCGAACTGATCGAGGCCGTGCGCCAGGTTCCCGAATTCAAGGGCGTGCCGATCCTGGTGCTCTCGACCGAATTCTCGGACGAGAAGAAGGCGCGCGCCCGCTCGGCCGGTGCCACCGGCTGGATCACCAAGCCGTTCGAGGCCACCAAGCTGGGAGCGGCGATCCGCCGCGTCTGCCCGTGAGCGATGAATTCGACGATATCCAGGCAATCTTCTTCGAAGAGTGCACTGAAGGCCTCACGACGGCCGAGGAAGGGCTGTCGGCGATGCAGGCGGGCGATCTGTCTGCCGAAACCATTGCCGGTGTGTTCCGCGCGATCCACTCGATCAAGGGTGGCGCCGGCGCCTTCGGCCATTCGGACCTGACCGCCTTCGCGCACAAGTTCGAGAATGTGCTCGACGAGGTGCGTGCCGGGAAGATCGTCCCCTCGCCCGGCGTGATCCGGGTGATGCTGAGCTCGTTCGACATCCTGTCGGACCATGTCGAGGCGGCGAAGGGCAATGCCTCGCGGCCGAACGATGGGGCCGCACTGAGCGCGCTCGAGCAGGTGCTCGCCAACAAGGGTGTTCCCGATGGTGACGCGCCGGCTGCGGCCGCGCCTGCCGCGGCAGCCCCCGCCCCCGCCGCCCCGGCGGCCGCGCCGGCGATGGAGGAAGAGGAAGACGAGTTCGGCTTCCGCCCGGTGGGCGTGTCGCTCGACGACCTCGACGCACCCGCGGAGGAAGCGGCTGGCTGGAGCGTGCGCTTCAAGCCGTCGCGTGCCGCGCTCGCCAATGCCGGTGAACCGCTATTGACGGTCCGTGAGCTCGAAGGCCTGGGCGCCCGTGTCCACTCGGTCGACATCAGCACGCTCCCGCCGCTGCGCGAGATCGATCCGGAAGACAGCTACTTCACCTGGGTGATGCACGCCCCGGCCGAGCTGCCGGAAAGCGACCTCTCCGACTGCTTCGATTTCGTCGCGCCGGATTCGGTGATCGAGATCACGCGCAACAGTGAAGACGTGGTCCTGCCCGATGGCGCAGGTGAGACCGAGATGGACGGCGACGAGATCCCGTTCGTGCCGGTGACGGCGACGGTCGACGACTTCATGGACCTGGGCCCTGCCCCGGCGGCTCCGGCCCCGGCGCCTGCGCCCGCTCCGGCACCTGCACCCGTGGCGGCGGCGCCCGAAGCCGCCCCTGCCCCGGCCGCGGCGGCGACCCCGCCGGCCGGCGGTGGCGGCACGCCCGGTGGCCCCGGTGGCGGTGGTGCTGGTGCTGGCGGCGGCGGTCCGGCCAAGCCGGGCAACGAAGCCGCGCAGACGATCCGCGTGGACCTCGTCAAGCTCGACCTGCTGCTCAATCTGGTCGGCGAGCTGGTGATCCGCAACTCGATCCTGGCCGACCGGCTGTCGCCGGCCGATCGCCAGCGCGTCGAACTGCCCGAACTGGCTCGCCTCACCCGGCAGATCCAGGACAACGTCATGTCGCTGCGCGCCCAGCCGATCCGGCAGGCCTTCAGCCGCGTGCCGCGCATGCTCCGCGATCTCTCGGTCGAGACCGGCAAGCAGATCAACCTCGAGACGATCGGTGAGACGACCGAAGTCGACAAGGGCGTGATCGAGAAGATCGGCGATCCGCTGACCCACATGATCCGCAACGCCGCGGACCATGGCCTGGAAAGCGCCGAAGAGCGGATCGCGGCGGGCAAGGACCCCGCCGGCACGATCAAGCTGTCGGCCGAGCAGAAGGGCGCCCGGATCTTCGTGCGCGTCGCGGACAACGGCCGCGGCATCAACCGCGAACGCGTTCGTGCCAAGGCGGTCGAAAAGGGCATCATCAGCGCCGATGCGGTGCTGTCGAACGAGGAAATCGACCAGCTGATCTGCGCCCCGGGCTTCTCCACCGCGGAGAAGATCTCGAACATCTCGGGTCGCGGTGTCGGCATGGACGTGGTGCGCTCGAACGTGGAAGCCCTGGGCGGCCGCGTCGAGATCCACTCGGTCCCGGGCGAAGGCACGACCTTCACGATGATCCTGCCGCTCACGCTGGCCATTCTGGACGGCATGATCGTGCGGCTCGCCGGCCAGCGCTTCGTCCTGCCGCTGACGCACGTGCTGGAGACGATCCAGCCCGAGCCCGGCCAGGTGAAGCGTACCGCGCCCGACCATGAAGTGATCGACATGCGCGGCGAATATCTGCCGGTACGGCGCGCGACCGAGATCTTCGGCCTCAACGACGACCGCGCCATCGAGGACTCGCTGGTGGTGATCGTCGAGAGCGAGAGCTCGGGCAAGGTCGGCCTGGTCGTCGATACCATCGATGACCGTCGCGAAGTCGTGATCAAGAGCCTGGATCAGAACCTGCATCCGATCCGCGGCCTGGGTGGCGCGACCATCCTGGGCGACGGCTCGATCGCTCTCATCCTCGATATCGAGGCGCTGGTTGCCTCGCCCTCCCGTTACTCGCCCAAAGGACTGGCAGCATGAGCACCACCCCTGACACCGCCAATGATCGCAAGATCGTCACCTTCTCGCTCGCCAAGCAGATCTTCGGGATCGACATGAGCGCGCTCATCGAAATCCGCGAATGGGACGAACCGACCCCGCTCCCCAACGTGCCGAGCTTCGTGAAGGGCGTGACCAACCTGCGCGGCAACGTGATCCCGGTGGTCGGCCTGGCCGAGCGCCTGGGCTGGGAGCCGAGCCAGCTGCACGCACGCTCGTGCATCCTGGTGGTCAACATCATGGGCAAGCAGGCGGGTTTCCTCGTCGACGAAGTGAACGACATCGTCGGCATCAACGTCAACGAGATCCAGCCGGCACCGGCGGTCGAGACGACGCTGGAGGAAAGCGTGATCGCAGGGCTCGTCCGCATCGCCACCCGTGCGAAGGACGGCACCCGTGACGAGAACGGCAGCATGGTCCTGCTGCTCGATCTCAACGCGCTCAGCCTCACCAAGCATCTGGATCTCGCAGCATGAGCCCCGCCGGGGGCGCCGCCGCGGCGTCCGCCGGCGCCGCAAACGCGATGGCACCCGGCCAGACCGCGGAGCTCACGCACCGCGACTTCCAGGCCATCGCCGCGATCATGTACGAGGATGCCCGCATTTCGCTGAGCGAGGCGAAGACGACACTCGTCCAGTCGCGCCTTGCGCGCCGACTGCGGAAATTCGGGCTCGCCCGGTTCTGCGACTATGTCGAGCTGGTGCACAGCGACGCGGAGGAACGCCATGCGATGGTGGTGGCGCTGACCACCAACCACACGCACTTCTTCCGCGAGCCGCACCATTTCGATCACTTCCGCGAGACCGTGATCCCCACCCTTCAGCGCAAGCAGGGGCCGATCCGGATCTGGTCGGCAGGCTGCTCGTCGGGCGAGGAAGTCTACACGATCGCGATGTGCCTGCTGGGCCCCGACCGCAGCTCGGCCTCGTGGTTGCGCCACGCGGACGTGCGGCTGCTCGCCACGGACATCGCGCCGCCGGTCGTCGAGGCCGTGCAGCGCGGGGTCTATGCCGAGAACGTCGCCGCCGGCGTGCCGGAGCCCTATCGCTCGACCTGGATGAAGCCCGCACAAGGCGGTTTCATCATGGCCGAAGAGGCGCGCCAGCTCGTCACCGCAAAGGTTCTGAACCTGTTCGAACCCTGGCCGCTGAAAGCAGCCTATGATGTGATTTTCTGTCGTAACGTGATGATCTATTTCGGAGATCCCGCAAAGGAGGAGCTCGAGCATCGCTTCGTCGAGCAGCTCGCCCCGGGGAGCTTCCTGTATATCGGTCACTCGGAACGGCTGATCGGCCCGGCCGCGAGCAAGATGCGCTCGTGCGGGCACACCATTTATCAGAAGCCGGAGTCCAGGGCATGAAACCAGTCCGTACGCTCATCGTCGACGACAGCGCATCGATGCGCGCGACGCTGAAGCGGATGCTGTCGGCCGATCCCGAGATCGAAGTCGTCGGCATGGCGCCGGAGCCGTTCGCGGCCCGTGACATGATCAAGGCGCTCAACCCCGACGTGCTGACGCTCGACGTCGAAATGCCGGGGATGGACGGCCTGTCGTTCCTCGAGCGCATCATGCGCCTCCGGCCGATGCCGGTGGTGATGTGCTCCACCCTCACCGCCCGCGGCGCGGAAGTGACGATCGAGGCGCTGCGCCTCGGCGCGGTCGACTATGTCACCAAGCCGAGCGGTTCGCCGGAAGATATCGAGCGCGATGCCGGGCTGCTGTGCGAGAAGGTGAAGAGCGCGGCGCGCTCGGTCGCCCGCGCCGGCCCGCAGCGGCTGCCCGCACAGCCGAGCGTCGCCTCGTCCGGCGGCAGCGGCGCCGCGGCGCAGCTGATCGCGATCGGCTCGTCGACGGGCGGCGTGGAAGCGCTGTTCTCGCTGCTGCCCGCGCTGCCGGAAGATTCGCCGCCGATCCTGATCGTGCAGCACATGCCGGCGACCTTCACGCGCAGCTTCGCGCAGCGTCTGAACGCAGAATGCCGTGTCAACGTAGTGGAAGCTACGGATGGCGCCCAAGTGACCCCGGGAACCGTCTATATTGCTCCTGGAGGCGAACGACATATGGAACTCTCCGGCGGTGCCAATGGCAGGATCAAGCTGCTCGCTGGCAACCCGGTGACCGGCCACCGTCCGTCGGTGGACGTGCTGTTCCGCTCGGTCGCCAAACTGGGTGCCGGTGCCGTCGGCGTCATCCTTACCGGGATGGGCAGCGACGGTGCGCAGGGCCTGCTGGAAATGCGTCGGGCCGGTGCCCGCACGCTGGGCCAGACGAAAGAAACCTGCGTGGTGTGGGGCATGCCCCGTGCTGCCAAGGAAGCGGGTGCGGTGGAGAAGGAAGTCGGCCTTTCGGCGATGCCGGAGGCCATCCTGAAGGCCTGTCGAGAAACGGTTAAGGTTGGGAGCGCATAACAATGCCCGCTGCATCACAAATCAAGGTGATGGTCGTTGATGATCAGACCAGTATGCGGGCGATGATCCGTCGTGCGCTGCAGGATCTGGGGTTCAAGGACGTCCGCGATAAGGCCAGCGCGCCCGAGGCGCTCTCGGCGATCAAAAGCGATCGCGTCCACCTGGTCATCTCCGACTACAACATGCCCGAGATGGACGGGCTGCAGTTCCTGGAGGCGGTTCGCGCCGACCCGGTGATCGGCAAGACCGTGTTCATCATGCTCACCGGCTCGTCCGACCGCGAGGTCGTGCAGAAGGCGGCGGCGCTGGGTGTGAACAACTATGTCGTCAAGCCTTTCGCGCCGGCGGCGCTGAAGGAAAAGATCGAACGAGTCTTCGGCGAGCTGACCTGATATGCGCAGAGTTTCCATCGTACAGGGCGAGAACGCGGTGATCGCGGAGCCCCATGTCATGATTTCGACCCTGCTCGGGAGCTGCGTCGCCGCATGCCTCTACGACCCGGTCGCCAAGATCGGAGGCATGAACCACTTCCTGCTCGGCGAGCCGGGCGCAGACCACAAAGTGTCGGGTTCGGACATGGCGCGCTATGGCGTGCATGCGATGGAACTGCTGATCAACAGCATGATGGCCAAGGGCGCGGTGCGCACGCGGTTGCAGGCTCACCTTTATGGTGGCGCCAACATCATCTCCGGCCTCGGGAACATCGGCGCTTCCAACGGCGCCTTTGCCCGCCGGTTCATGGAGACCGAAGGTATCGCGATCGCGCATTGCGATCTCGGCGGCACGCTCGCCCGCAAGATCGAGTTCCTGCCGCACGAGGGCAAGAGCCGCTGCACCAAAGTGGCGGAGCGCGTCCAGGAACGTCCAGTCGCCCCCCTGCCTGTTGCCGCCCCCGACGGAGAATTGGAGCTTTTCTGATGTCGTGTCTGCCCATGTCGGAACCATCCCACGCCCAGCCCCTGCCTGGCTACGATCCCTTCGCGGGTGTGCTGCACAGCGTCATGGCCGGCGAGATCCGCGAGATCAGCAAGAAGCTGGAAGGCCTGGCCGAAGTGCTCGTCTGCGACGAGCATTTCGCCGCCAACTATCTCGAACAGCTTCAGGCGTTCGATTACCTGATCCAGCACGCCGATGAATGCGTGAACCTGCTGGAGCGGATCGCGGGCGGCGAGGATTCGCTCGCGGCGATCAGCCATGTCCGTCTCGGTGCCGTCCAGGATCGCCTGCGCGCTGCGCTGAAGGGCCAGTAACATGGCGCGCGGGGGGGACGTTCGGCCGATCATCGTCAAGAAGGTCAAGAAGGTCGCGGGCGGCCATCACGGCGGCGCGTGGAAGGTGGCCTATGCCGACTTCGTGACCGCGATGATGGCCTTCTTCATGCTGCTCTGGTTGCTCGCCAATCCTGACAAGGACCGGCTCAAGGGCCTCGCCAAATATTTCTCCCCGACCATCGCCGACAGCGCGCCCTCGACGCCGGTGAGCAACACCGCACCGGGCGCAGGCGGCCCCACCCGCCGCGCCGAAGCCGATCCCAGCGCGGCCAAGGGCCAACCGACCTTCGAGGTCTCGACCAGCGGCTCGGCGCGCGGCGGCACCGCCGACGTGCCGGCGACGATGCGCGTGATGGCCTCCGAACTGATGGTGGCGCTGGAAGCGACGCCGCAGGCGCAGGGCAAGAAGAACACCGACGTCAAGCAGGAACGCGACGGCGTCCGCATCACGCTGATGGACACCGACCAGCAGCCGATGTTCAAGTCGAACACTGCCGAGCTCAACCCCTATGCGCGGATGCTGCTCGCCAAGATCGCGAAGAAGATCGCCACCGTCGGCGCGCAGATCGCGATCGAGGGGCATACCGATGGCGCCGGCGGCCAGAGCGACGCCAATTGGGAGCTTTCCGGCCAGCGCGCCCTCGCCGCCCGCTCGGCGCTGATCGCCGGCGGGGTGACGCCGGACCGCTTCGCCGAGGTGGTGGCGATGGGTGCCACCCAGCCGGTCTATCCGGACCAGCCTTCGCGCGCCGAAAACCGGCGCATCAGCATCGTGCTCAAGGGCCAGACCTCGGCGCTGCCGAGCGATTCCAGCTTCAAATTCTGAAGGGCCTGCCGTGAAGAAGATGCTCGTCCTGATCGTCGCGCTGCTCGGCGGCCTCGCCGCCGGCGGCGGTACCGCCTATGCGATGATAAAGATGCTGGGCATCGGCGGCGCGCCGGCGCAGGAAGCCAAGGTCGAAAAGGAAGAACCTGCCAAGTTCGTGCCCACCGGCAAGGTGCTGGTGCCGCTCGTCTTCGCCGACGGCAAGCTGGCCGGCTACGCGTCGATGGAGGTACAGCTCCAGGTCGATGAGGCCAAGGCGGAGTTCGTCTCCCAGCGCATGCCGCTGCTGCTCCATGCCATCAACATGCGCACCTATCGCACGCCGATGGCGGCAGGGCCGGACGGGATGCTGCCGGACCTGGAAGGCTTCCGCAAGCTGGTCGATGGCGCCGCGACCGAAGCGTTCGGCGCGAAGGTGGTGCGCAAGGTGGCCGTCACCGCCGCCAATCCGGCCTGACCGCAGCCGAAATCGGCACGCGCCGTCTTTTCCAATTCTGGAATATTTCTGCCCGAAGCTGAACGGCTGTTCATCCTATAATGGCGGTATAGGCACGCAAGTACGCGGGCCAGCGTGGAGATCGACGCCGTGGGCGCAGCCGAACATCAGATGGACGACCAGCACGGCGACGACGGCGCATGGGCCACGCGCGCCCCGCGCACGATGACGACGCTGATGGTCGGCAAGCTGGTGCGCGCGGGCGCCGGCGAGCAGCTGTGCCGGGTCCGCAACATCTCGGCGACCGGCATGATGCTCGAGACGCCCTTCCCCTTGCGCGAAGGCGATCGCATCGCGGTCGAGCTGCGCTGCGGCCAGTTGCTCGAAGGCGCGATCATGTGGACCAGCGCCGGCCGCGCCGGCGTGCAGTTCACCGCTCCCATCGATGTCGAGGAAGTGCTGGCCACCGCCAAGGGCAGCTCGCCCGCCGCGCGCCTTCGTCGCGCCGTGCCGCGCGCGCCGCGCTTCCACATCACCACCACCGCCCGGCTTGTCTGCAACAGCGTGTCGCACATCGTACTGATGGAGAATCTCTCGCAAAGCGGCGCACGGCTCCGGTTGTCGAACCAGCCCGACCTCGACCGCGTGATGACCCTGGTGATCCCCGGCCTGAAGCCGCGCAGCTGCAGCATCCGATGGAGCGACGGCGAAGCCGCCGGCGTCGCCTTTATCGACATGATCCCCTATGCCGAGCTCGCGACATGGCTGGCCGAGGTGCAGCCCGCCTCCTGAGCCGCGCTCTTCCCCGCCCTTTCAGGCCACCGGAAGCAGCAGACGCGCCGCGAGCGCCCGACGCCGGCGCAGCGCGGCACCGGCGCCGCCAAAACCGAGGATCAGCAACACCCAGACCTGTCCTTCCGGCACCGCGCTGATGCCCAGCTGGCCGGCGATCGCCGTCGCGATCGCCTTGTGCACCTGGGTGGTCGGGTGGATGCCATCGAAGTAGAGCGAATTGGCGCACTGCACGACCTGCGGCACGCCGGTCCCCGGAGTCTGGCACGGGATCGACGTGTTGAGCGTCGCCGGCAGGCCATAGGCCGTCGGGTTCGCCAGCAGATCATGCTCGTACCCGAACAGGTCGAAATACTTGGCCTCTACTCCGGGCACGCTGGCGAGCCCCGCGGTGATCGTGCCCAGCCCCGCGCTGATCTGCTGCGAGCGCAGCGTCAGGTCGTCCAGGCGGCCAGCGATGCCGCCGGCTGTGGCGATGGACTCCGGCAACAACCCGATATCCGGCGCTCCCACGATCAGGAAGTTGCGCGCCCCCGCCAGGTACAGCGCGTTCACGCCTTTGACGAAGTCCGTCAGCGCCGGGGCGAAATCGATGTTGCCGCCGGTCAGGATCGTATCCCGAACGTCGTTGCCGCCGAAGGTGAGAAGCACCAGCGCATTGCTGTCGATCGGAAGGCCGACATTGTCGCTGTACAGCTTGAGTTGCCCGAGGAAGCTCGGGGAAATCTCGCCTGGCACATATTGCGCCGTGGCGCCGCCTACCGCCACGTTCAGCCCGCCCGCCGCCAGCGGCGTCGCCGGGGCGTGGGTGATCATCAGGCTCAGATAATCGGCAAAGTTGAAGCCGTTCGAAAAGCGGCCGAGAAAATAGCCGTTGGCCGGGCTGGCCTCCGCGCCCCCGGTGCCGAAATAGGCATTGCCGGAATCGACGAGACTGTCGCCAAAGACATACAGACCCGAATAGCTGCCGTTCGACGCCCATGCCGATGGCGTCGCAAACAAGGCAAACGCGGCAAGCCAGCCGATCAGCTTCTTCATGACAGCCCCTCTCTTTTCGCGCGACATTAACCATGTTCGCCGAGTCGAGAAAGCAGTCTATTTGGAGAACGCCTCTATTGGTCCCCAAACACGGAAAGCATATATATTCATAAATGGGAATATATCTTGCGGCCGGCACGCAACGCCGTGCTCAGACCTCGACGTCGAACTTGGCCAGTTCTACGCGAACGCGCAGATCGATTTCGCGCATCAGTTGGGCGAGCGTCGGGTCTTCGGGCATCGGCGCGGCCTGCGAGAAGCGTGCGATCTCGCGCAGCCGCGCGACATTGGGCGTGCCCGCCAGCAGTTCCTTGTGCAGCCGGTCCAACGCGTCGATCCCGCGTTCGGCGTCGCGCGCCATCTTGCGGCGGCGTTCGGCGACCGGATTGTTGACCGCGATCGCGACGAGCATCTGCACGCTGGCCGGCACGACCGTGCCCGGCGTCGCAAACGCCTGCGGGGTGGCCTGGGGTGCCTGTTCGGGCTGGTTGCTCAGGCCGGACACAGATTTGGGCAACGCCGCCAGCAGGTTGCGTGCCATCATCGGTGACAGGCTATCAATGCGCACGAAATCGGACCCTCGCGAGCCTTGTTGGCTCTCCTCTTCCTATAAGACGAGTAGCGTTAATTTTCCACTTGGCCCGAGAGGTTTATGTATCGTCTCTCCGCATCGTTCCTGGCGTTCGCGCTGGCCCTTGTCGGCGCGCCCCAGGCGATGGCCCAGACCCGGATCAAGGACATCGTCGACGTCGAGAATGTCCGCGAAAACCAGCTGGTTGGCTATGGCCTGGTGGTCGGTCTCGCCGGCACTGGCGACCGTATCCGCAACGCCCCCTTCACCGAGGAATCGATGCAGTCGATGCTCGAGCGGATGGGCGTTAACATCCGCGGCACCCAGATGCGCACCCAGAATGTCGCCGCCGTCTCGATCACCGCGACGATGCCGCCCTTCTCGCGCTCGGGCTCGCGGATCGACGTCCAGGTCTCCGCGCTCGGCGACGCCACCAGCCTGCAGGGCGGCACGCTGATCGCCTCGTCGCTGCGCGCGCTGGACGGCGAGATCTATGCGGTAGCGCAAGGGCCCGTCGCGGTCTCCGGCTTCAAGGGCCAGGGCGCGGCCGCCAGCGTCAGCCGCGGCGTCACCACCTCGGCCCGGATCGCCGGCGGCGCGATCGTCGAGCGTGAGGTGCCGTACCAATTGCGCTCGGCGAACAGCCTGAAACTCGCGCTGAAGAACCCCGATTTCTCGACCGCGGACCGCATCGCCAAGGCGATCAACGGCCGCTTCCCGGGTGCCGCGCAGATGCTCGATCCGGCGACCGTCGAGGTTCGCCCGTCGAGCCAGTTCGCCGGATCGGTGATCGATCTCGTCACCCAGGTCGGCGACCTCGAGGTGAAGGTGGACCAGCCGGCCAAGGTCGTGATCAACGAAGCCTCGGGCACGGTGGTCATGAACAGCGACGTCCGCATCACGCCGGTCGCGATCGCACAGGGCGGCCTCACCATCTCGGTCACCGAGGCGCCGCAGGTGTCGCAGCCGGCGCCCTTCTCGCAGGGACAGACGACGGTGGTGCCGCGCACCCAGGTGCAGGTGAACGACGGCAATGGCGCCAGCCTGGCAGTGATCAACGGCTCCTCGCTCAAGGCGCTGGTGAGCGGGCTCAACACCCTCGGCGTCTCGCCGCGCGACCTGATCACCATCCTCCAGGCGATCAAGACCGCTGGCGCCCTCCAGGCCGAAATCGAGGTGCAGTGATGGCCGACATCTCCCCCCTGCCCGCCACGGCTTCGGCCGCCACGCCGGCCAAGCCGCTGCCCAAGGTCGATCCGAAGAACGCCAAGACGGCGCAGGAATTCGAAAGCGTGTTCCTGGGCCAGATGACCTCGCTCATGCTGCAGAGCGTCGAGCAGGGCGAAGAGTTCAGCGGCGGCAGCGGCGAAGAGATTTTCCGCGGCGTGCTTGCCGAAAAGCTCGGCACCGAAATGGCGCGCCGCGGCGGTATCGGCCTGGCGCCGCATGTACTCGACCAGATCCTCAAGCTTCAGCAAGGACAGCAATGATCACGCAACTCGTCGACGCGATGGTGTCCCTCACCGCTCTGATGGAGGAAGAGAGCGAGCGCCTCGTGCGCACGCCCTACATCCCGGAGCTGGGGGAGATCGCCAATGCCAAGCTCCGCCTGGCCGGCCGGATCGAGGCCGAGGTGGCTCGCCTCAAGCGCGAAAATCCGGAAGACTGGCTCGAAACGCTCGACGCGGATTCTCGGGAAACACTTAGCGACGCGAGCCAGGCGTTGCGCGACGCGTCGATCGTCAACTCGCGGATACTTTCGCGACAGATCGAATTGTCCTCCGAGATCATGGCGGCAATTGCTGCGGAAGCACAACGACTGACCGGCAGCCGCAGCACCACCTACAGCGCCTGCGGCGGCCTCTCCGGCATCGATGCACCCGCGCCGATTTCTGTAAATGCACGTTTGTGAAGGTATTTTTATTCTGCGTTAATGCGGCAAGTTCGCTGCGGTGCAGAATGTTTCTGTGTCATTTCAGGGCACCAGACCATAGTTAACTCCGAAATGGACCTTATAAGCATCTGATATAATTGTATTTTTGCACGCGCCATCGATTGCAAGCTAATACATGGCGAATCCTTCGGCCTCGTCTATAGAAATGTGGACAGCACGTATGGGGACAAGACGTACTCGCCCGCTTTCATAAGGGGCGGCTCCCGTCGGCTGGGATTAGCGTTAGGGAGGTGTGTGTATGACCAAGTTTAAGTATCTGATGACGGCGGCCGTGGCCGCTGGCGCGTTCACCATGGTGGGTAGCGCGCAGGCTGCGTCGATCGTGTGCAAGAGCACGCCGGCCAAGCCGAAGGCCCCGGTGGAAAGCTGCTCGTTCGACGGCACCGCTGGCAATTTCGGCAGCACCCCGGTCGCGGCCGGAACGGTGGCGAAGCCGGGTACGGCTTCGACCGTGTTCCAGATCCTGCTGCCGCAGGCTGGCACGTTTTACATCAGCCTCACCCCGGGTGGTCCGGGCATCGGCTTCAACAAGCTGACGTTCGGCAGCGCTACGGAGATCAACCCGCCCGCCGGCCATCTGTTCGACTTCACCGTCAAGAAGGGCGGCTGGTATGACATCGGCGTGTGGGCGAAAAACACCGCCAAGAGCCCGGCGACGTTCTCGTCTAGCTTCAGCTTCGACGCGGTGCCGGAACCGGCCACTTGGGGCATGATGATCGCGGGCGTCGGCATGGCCGGTGCATCGCTGCGTCGCCGCCGTTCGGTGCGCGTCGCGGTCGCCTGAACCAAGGCACAGCGCTAAAACGGAAAGGGCCGCGAGTTTCTCGCGGCCCTTTTTGTTGTCTGCGATACGGAGAAGCCGGCTTCAGCCGTTGCCGCCCTTGCCCAGCGCCGTCTTCAGCAGCACCATCTGCTTGCGATAGATATTGGTCATCGCGCTGAAATCGGCCTGCACCTTGCCCATCTTGAGCAGTTGGTCTTCCAGCGTCACGTTGTTGCCGTCGGGCTTGGTCTCGGTCACGTCCTTGTCGAGGATCGTGCTGCTGGCGGAGGGCTGCACCGCGCCGAGGCGCTGCATCGATCCGGTCAGTTCCACCCGCGGCTTGGCGATGCCGATCCCGCCGGCGCCCTGCAGCAGGTCGCCGAAATTGGGCTCGGCGACGTCGCGCGACTTGTAGCCGGGGGTTTCGCTGTTCGCCAGGTTCTGGGCGATCACCTGCTGGCGCTGCGACAGGTTCTGCATCCGCATCTGGATGGCGGAGAAGATCGTGGGCATATCGGACATGGTTCAGAATCCCAGGGTTAGGGGCGTGCCGGCGGAAAGGCGCGACAGCGCTGCCTGATAGTTCTTCAGCTGGGCCTGCTCGACCGCGGTGGACGAGGTGCTGGCCGGTTTGTTCGATGCGGGCGTCGCGTCGACGATCTTGGCCTTGCCGTCGTCCCAGTAGAGCGAGCGATAGGCGGTCTGCGTCATCGAGAGCGCGTCGTTGATCTTGCCGAGCGCGACCTTGGCGTTGTCGATCGAGGCCAGGCTCAGGGATTGGGTCAGTTCGAGGCCGTAGTTGCCGCCGGGGCGCACCTTCGGTGCGGAAGCGGAGACCGTCGCCTGGTTGGCGATGCGCTGCGGCTCGACCCCGAGCTTCGCCAGTGCATCGGCATCGCCGCTGCCGGCGATCAACTGGAGCGTGTGCCCGGCCTTCATCTGGAAGCGCAGCGACTGCTCGCCATCGAGTGCGGTCGCGCTGACCGTCCCCTTGGACGCGCCGATCATGCCCTGGATCCGGTCGGCGATCGTCTTCAGCGTATCGTCCTTCTCGATCGTCACGCGGCGAACGCTGAGGTCGTCCGCCTTGATCGAGAAATAGTCGCCGGGCCGCAGCATCGTCTGCGTCGTTACCTTGTCCGACACCGACGGATTGAGCAGGCCACGGCCGAAGCCGAGCGCGCCGAGCGCCGTGCTGCCGCCCTTGTCCGCGGCGACCTGCACCGGCTCGGTCCGGGTCTGGATCTGGCCGAACTGGCTGGTGCTGGCGATCGTGCCCGATGCTGCATCGATGCGGGTGACGAAGCCGTCCACCGACCCGCGCTTGGTCGCACCCAGATCGCCGGTGGTACGGCCGCCAGCATAGATGCTGTCGCCCATGAACGCGACGCTGTCCACCTGGTCATCGGCGCCGGTGCCGATATAGGTGGTGGTCGCGCTGCTGAGCCCCGCGTCGATCCGCGTCACGAAGCCGTCGCGACCGCCGCTCATCGCATTGGCCTGGCTGCCCGCGATCGCGCTGGCGGTCGCGCCGCCCACGGCGATCGTGCCGTCCGCCGCCACCGCGAGCGCGCGCGCATCGGCACTGCCCAGGCTGATGCTGCCGAGGTCGGTGGCGAGCGACGTCGCCTGCATCTTCATGACGCTGGCCGCGCCCTGGCCGGAGACGAGCGCCAGCAGGTTGCCGTCCTTGTCCAGCGCAAGGCCGCTGATGTTGTCGCTGCCGCCGCTGTTGATCGTGCGGCGCTCGGCGATCTTGCCGTTCGCGTCGATCCGCGCCACCATCACGTCGCCGCCGTCCTCGTTGGCGGTGCGGCCGCCGACGTACACCGTGCCATCGGCGCCGACCGCCATCGCGCGCGCGGTGTCGCTGCCCAACGCATGCACCACGGTGGAATATTGCTCGTCGCCATTGGCGGCATATTTCGCGACGACCATGTCGCCGTCGGAGGTGATGTTGTTGAAGTTGCCCGTCACCGTGCCCGAGACATAGACGCTGCCATCGGAGCCGACCGAAACGCCAGCGCCCGTCGCCGATCCCGACGCGCCGAGGTTGCGCTGCCACACGACCTTGCCGCCGCTGTCCATCTTGGTGAGGAACAGGCCGTCATCGCCGTCGGAAAGATTGGCGCCGAGGTCGCCCTTGGTGGTACCGACGACATAGGTGAAGCCCTGCGCATCGGTCGCCACCGCCGCGGCATTGGTGCTGGCGTAGACGTTGCTCGTCTTGGTGGTGCTGAGGCTGACCTTGCCGTCCGGACCCTCGGTTGCGGTGGTGACGTTGGTCGTCTTGCCCGCCGCTTCGTTCTGCGCCGTCGCAGCGCGATCCAGTGCCTGGATCGTGCCCATGGTCGCCTTGGTGTTAGCCCCGGCCGGGTCGTTGAGACGAAAGACTTGATCGGCAGTCGGTGAGTCGAGCGGCGTCTGGCCCGCCGAGACGACCAGTGAATCCTTGGCGCCGATCTGGTCGACGGACACCTGCTCCACCCCGTCCGGCGTCGAGAGCGCAAGGCTCCACATGCCGTTGTCGAACTTGGGTTCGAACCGGGCGTTCCACTTGGTGATCGGCTGGCCCTTGCTGTCGGTGCGGACCGTGCCGTCGTCGTTATAGGACAGTACGGACGTGAGCTGCGCATTGAACGCATCCGCCACCGATTTCACGGTCGGCGGCTGGGGGCCCTGCGACAGGTCGATCGTGAAGGTCTGCGACTGGGTACCGCGCTTGACCGAGACGGTGAACTGCTCGCTGCCGGTCAGCCCGGGCAGCGGATCGTCGCTCTTCTTGACCAGCGGCTTGCCAACCGTTTCATACGCATCGGTGGCCGCGATCGCAGCGGTCGTGGTGGTCGTGGTGGGCTTGCCAAAGGCAACGTTGACCTTGTCCGACGGCGAATTGACCAGGTAGTTCTGGAGATCGGACAGCCCCTTGGCAAAGGCCTTCTGATATTGGGCGCGTTGCGCGTCCGACGTCGTCTTGTCGCTCGCGGCTTCGGCCAGCACGCGCAACTTGTCCAGCGCCTTGAAGGTGGTGAAGGTGGTCTTGACGTCGGCGGTCAGCAGATTGCCGGCACTGTCCGTGTTCGGCGTGTCGATCAGCGTGCGCGACGCGAGGATCGAGGTCAGCTGCGACGAGGTGGCGGTGCCGTTCTTGTCCTTCCACGGCGGGGTGGTCGGGGACGCGTTGAACTGCGCCTTGGCCGCGCGCACCGCCTTGCTCTCGAAGGTGGGCGTCGTCATGTCGCTCGTGAACGAATTCTGGCCGGTGAGCAAACTCAGGCCGATGAGATTTGCCGATAAATTAACCATGGTCCGATCCGTCCCTTCCCCTAACAAGTCTATAATAGAGGGAAGCGCGTGCCTGGCGGCGTGCGCGGACCATTTTCTGCAGGGATGAGCATGGCTTCTGTCGCCACGGTGGGCGAACCGCCCGAACTGAAGAAATTCTCCGGCCCGCAACGCGCGGCCGCGCTGATGCTCGCCTTGGGCAAGGAACATGGCGCGCCGATCTGGGACCAGCTGTCCACGGACGAGATCAAGGAGCTTTCCTCGACGATCGCCGGCCTGGGCCGCATCCCGAGCACGGTCGTCGAATATCTGCTCGTCCAGTTCACCGGCGAAGTGGCGAGCATGGCCTCGCTCCACGGCAGCTACGAAACCACCGAACGCCTGCTTGCCGGCATTCTGCCGAACGACAAGGTGAAGGAGATCATGGAGGATATCCGTGGTCCCTCCGGCCGGACGATGTGGGACAAGCTGTCCAACGTCTCCGAAACCGTGCTCGCGGGTGCGCTGAAGCAGGAATATCCGCAGACCGTCGCCGTGATCCTGTCGAAGCTGCGCCCCGACCATGCCGCGCGCGTGCTGGCCGAACTGCCGCGCGACTTCGCCGTCGACGTCATCATGCGCATGCTGCGGATGGACACGGTGCAGAAGGAAGTGATCAACCAGGTCGAGCAGTCGCTCAAGACCGAGTTCATGACCAACCTCTCCCGCTCGCAGAAGCGCGATCCACACGAGAGCATGGCCGAGCTGTTCAACTCGCTCGATCGCTCGACCGAGGAAGCGATGCTCACCGCGCTCGACGCCAAGGCGCCGGAAAGCGCCGAGCGCATCCGCGCGCTGATGTTCACCTTCGAGGATCTCGCCAACCTGCTGCCGCCGGCGATCGCCTCGATCGTCCGCAACGCCGACAAGCGCGAGATGGCGCTGGCGCTGAAGGGTGCCCCGGATCAGCTGAAGCAGATGTTCTTCAACGCGATGACCGAGCGCGCCGCCAAGCTGATGCGCGAGGACATGGCCGGCATGGGCCCGGTGCGCGCGCGGGATTGCGAAGAGGCGCAGTCGAGCCTCGTCCGCCTGGCCAAGGACCTCGCCGATCGCGGCGAGATCCTGCTGGTCGATCCCAAGTCCGACGACGCAATGATCATCTGAGGAGCATGGCCGCATGGGCATCCATGTCGAACGTTTTGCCTTCGACCGCGTGTTTTCGGCCCCCGTGCCGGACAAGAAGCTGGTCGACGAGGACGCATTGATCGAGCTCGCCGCGCTGCGCGCCGAGCTCGCGTTGCTCAAGGCCGATCAGCAGGCGGTGATCGATCAGGCCCGTGCCGAAGGCTATGAGGCCGGGCTCGCCCAGGCGCGCGCCGAGCGCGAGGTGGCGCTGCTGAGCGCCGTCGACGCGCTGCACGCCGGCATCGAGGTGATCGACGCACAGTTCACCGAAATCGCCGAGCGGGTGACCAGCGAGGCGACCGAAGTCGCGCTCGCCGCCGCCGACCACATCGCCGCGCGCGCGCTCGAGCGGGCGCCGGGCGACGCGATCGACGCAGCGATCGGCCGCGTGCTCGGCCAGGTGGCGCGCGGTACCGAGTTGCAGGTTCGCGTCCACCCCGATCTGGTCGACGACATCGAAGCGAAGATTGCCGACCGCCAGTCCAAGGACCGCCGCCGGCTGAACCTCAGCGTCGCGCCCGATGCCACGCTGGCCCTGGGCGACGCGCTGATCAACTGGGACGAGGGCGGCCTCGCGCTCAACGCGCAGCAGCGCCGCGACGCCGTCGCGGCCGAGCTGGAAAGCCTGTTGCTGCACTGAGGTGCGGGGCACAGGCCCCGCTTTACGCGCCCAGGCTACGCATCTGCTCGCCCACCGTCCGGGAGGCGAGCCCGCTCGCCAGCACCATGTCGAGCAGGGCGTCGTGCTGTGTGGCGGTCACCGCGCCGTCGCTCTCCGGACCGCCGCCCACCTGGTGGAAGACCAGGATCGCCCAGCGCCGCTCGACCCGCGCCCGCTGGAGATAGTTGAACACGTCGAGCGGCTGGGCATCATAGCCGACCGCGAGCGCCTGCAGCCGGAACGGATGGCGCCGCACCCAGTCGGCCGGATTGGGCGGCCCTTCGCTGTTGCGCGCGCTCCGGATCCCCAGGCCCCGCAGCATCGCCTCGTAGCGCGCGCGTTGCGCGTTGGGCGATCCCGGCCCGAGATTGGTGACATCGCACGGATAGGCGAAGTCGCGCGCCCTGCCCGGCCCCGCGACGCGGTCCAGCCACGTCTCGACCGGCCGGAACTCGCGGTCCGCGAAGCTGCGTGCATCGAGCTGGCCGATATTGCACGGGTGATGCACGGTATGGGCGCCAAGCTCGTGCCCCCGCGCGGGCAGCCCGGCCCAATCGTCGGCGCGCGCGGCGATATTTTCCCAGGTAACATAGAAGGTGCCGCGCAAGCCCCGCCGCTCCAGCGCCGGCACCGCAACGTCGAGATGCGAGGGCAGGCCGTCGTCATAGGTGAGGCTCACCGCGCCGGCGGCGATGTCGCCATCCGTAGCGGTTGCCGCCGCCGCGCGGTCGGCGAGTAGCAGAGTCGCCAGCCCCGCGGCGAAATTGCGTCTGTTCACATCCATGCCCTTTTCGTGCCGCCCAACCATCGCGAAGCCGGGCCTTGGCGCCGATTTTCATGCACCGCAACAAAGTTCCTTGCGATTGTCCCGCCCAGCGCCCGCCACACCGCAAAACCGGACGAAAGCGCGTTTCCCTAACATCTTGCTAGGATGCGTCATCTCCATTATGCGTCGCCCCTGAGGGAAGCGTGATGTAATTTTCTAGTCAGATGATGACGCGTGCGCCGAAGAACGCGTCTGGCCGCCGCTGGCTCCGACCCCATCTGACGCGGGGTTCGTGTCAAAATTCCGATATTTTGAGATTGCTCGCGAACACAAGGGGGGCGGATGGAGGAAGTAGTTTCTCTTGAGCGCGGTCAGAATGGGCAAAGCCTGTTTTCCGCGCTTACGTTCATGGATCTCGACAATATCCGAGGTCCTGGACGCAGCTGCTCTCTCATCCTGAATCAGTTTCACACCGCCGGCCTCAAGGCCGAGCTGCTGACGCCCCGCGCCAATCGCCCGCTCGCCCCCGAAGTCGCCGTCCACCGCACCCTGCCCCGCCCGCTGCGGCCGCTGCCGTGGCGCTTTACCCGGCATTATGCGAAGACCACCCTGCTGCGCAGCTTCTCGCGCGCGCTGAAGACCGCCGATCCCGAGAAGGTGATCCTGTACTTCTGGCCCCACGCACCGGTGTCGCTGCTCAAGGAAGCGCGCAGCCGCGGCTTCGTGATGGCGCGGGAGATGATCAACAATCCGTGCCGCATCGCCAAGCCGCTGCTCGACGAGGCCTATGGCCGGCGCGGGTTGGGCGAATATCCGGTGATCACCTGGGACAAGGTGGAAGCGGAAGACGAGGAACTGACCCATTTCGACCTGATCTTCGCGTCGAACAACGAGGTCGAGAACTCGCTGCGCCAGATGGGCATCGCCGATCACAAGATCGAGCCGACCGCCTTCGGTTTCGATTCGCACGCCTTCACCAATCCGCCTCAGAAGCGGACCCATGGCCGGCCGGTGCGCTACCTGTTCCTCGGCACGATGGAAGTGCGCAAGGGCTTCCTGGACCTGCTCGATGCGTGGAAGCTGGCAGACCTCGACGCCGAGCTGCTGCTCGCCGGCCATGCCGATCCGCTGGTGGCAGGGCCGCTCGCCACGGCGATGGAGGGCGGCAAGATCCGCCACCTCGGCTTCGTATCCGATATCGCGCAGCTGCTCAGCGAAGTGGACGTGTTCGTCTTCCCGACGATCGAGGAAGGCGGCCCGCAGGTGACCTGCGAGGCGGCGGCGATGGGGCTGCCGACGATCACCACCCGGATGGGCGCCGGGCGGCTGGTCCGCGACGGCGAGAACGGCATCATCGTACCGGCGATGGACCCCGAAGCGCTCGCCGCGGCGATGACCCGCCTGGCGGACGACGTCGATTACCGCGAGAAGCTGGGCCGCGCGGCAGCGCTGGAAGCCCCGGACTTCTCGTACGAACGCGTCGGCCATGGCCGCGCCGAAACCCTGGTCCGCGCACTCAACGCCCGTCGAGGCTGACGCGGCGCCGCCCGCAGGCGCAGGTGGCCGGACCGCACGGCGGCGCGCCGGCAACTTGTCCGCGCACACCCAATTTCGGCCGTTCAGGTCGTAGACTGGCGATGCCAAAACCCGCTATCCGGTATAGCGCCTTTGTGCATCGTGCAGCGAGAAGAAATCACGTAGCAGGCTGGATGAGCTCGCGAAATACAGCCCAGCCAGTTGGACTTGCAGCATAACGGACATAAACGACTTGTGTACGTCCGCGAAAAGTGAATGGCTTGCCCTCGCCACGGGGCGTACCTTGGATCAAAAACCGAGTGACCTCAATGGCGGTGTCCCCTCGTATAGCCAACGACTCGACGTTGTTCTCTACGAAGTTCAAGCGGAAGACTTTAAGCGTGTTGGCCACGTCGTCTTCAACAGCGGCCTTACCAACCACCCGGCTATCAGGGCCGAATGACTTTTCCACCTGGGGATAGTGATAGGCCATGATGGCTTTCACGTTGCCATCTGCGAACGCAGTACGAATAGCTATGCTCGTCTGCTGAAGTGCCTGGCGATCAGCTGCTTCCCTCGGGGCATGTGCGGCCATTGCTCCTGTTTGTGCTAACCCAATCGCGATGATCACGGATAGCTTGTTCATAGCATGGGGTCCCCCGCCACTTGGCGCATGCGGGCACTATATCAGAGTTCGAAGTCTAGCGCGCTATGCCCACCCCGCCGTTGCCGCATCCGCGGCAGTCAGCAAAGCGCGATAATGGCAGCTATGCCGCCTCAGATGCGGCCGGCATAGTCTTGTGCAGTCTACGATGTTCACTATATGTTCACGTCCTTCCGACGTCGGCCGTGCTCTTTGATACTGTTTGGTCCCCTCTTCGTGCGGGCGAAGCGACATGCTTCGCGGCCTCGGCCTGTATCGCGGCGGACAGCACGCGCCGAATCTCCCCGGGCATAAACTTCCCGCGCCTGGCATGCTCAGGTCTGCCCCATGCGAGACCCGCCGAGACGCGCGCACGCCTAAACTTCCTAAACTTCGGTGGTGGCGATCGCGCAGCCCCACCCTAGGCAAAAAATTCCCACCCGGCAGAAACTGCCGCCCCGCCCGCTTTCTATAAAGCTAACAACAAGGGGCATTCCGCGCCCCGTAGCTAGTGCATGGGGCGGCTTTGGAAGCGATCAAGAATCTGGTGACGCAACTCGGCACCAAGCGGCTCGCACTGATGGGCGGCGTTGCGTTCGCATTGCTGGCGGCGCTGACCGTCGTCGCGATGACCAGCTCCAAGTCCAACATGGGCTATCTCTACACCGATCTCGATCCCGCCGCGGCCTCGACGATCACCGAGAAGCTGAAGGCGCAGAACGTGCCCTACACGCTCTCCGCCGACGGCACCGCGATCATGGCGCCCGAGGACAAGCTTGCCCAGCTGCGGATGAGCATGGCCGGCGAGAAGCTGGGCGGCAAGATCGGCTATGAGGTGCTCGACGCGGAACAGCCCTTCGGCGTCTCCGCCAGCCGCGCCAAGATGAACGAGACGCGCGCGATCGAGGGCGAGCTGGCCAAGTCGATCCAGACGATCCAGAACGTCACCGCCGCCCGCGTCCACATCGTGATGCCCGAGCGGGCGATGTTCGCCAACGAGAGCCGCAAGGCGACCGCCGCAGTGACGGTGAAGACCAAGGGCCATATGGGCTCCGAGCAGATCGCCGCGATCCGCTATCTCGTTTCCTCGTCGGTCCCCGAGCTGTCGCCCGACGCAGTCTCGGTCGTCGACCAGACCGGCGCGCTGCTCGCCCGCGCGGGCGACCCCGATACCGCCGGCGCCGCCGATGCCGATGAGCGCCAGCAGGCGGTCGAAGGCAAGCTGCGCGACGAGATCGAGGCGCTGCTCCAGCCGATTGTCGGCGAGGGCAAGGTCCGCGCCGAAGTCTCCGCGCAGATCGACCGCGACCAGACGCGCGAGGAAGCGAACGTCTACGATCCCGACAAGCAGGTCGTCGCCCGCCAGGTGAGCGTCGAGACCGGCGACCAGAACAAGGAAAGCGAAGCCGGGCCGCAGACCACCTCGGTCGCCAACCAGCTGCCCGATGCCAAGGCCAACCCGGCCGCCCCCGGCAGCTCGCGCCAGTCGGCCAGCAACCAGACCTCGGAAGACACCACCTATTCGAACAGCTCGACCAAGACGGTCACGCTGCGCGCGCCGGGCAAGGTCACCCGCCTCACCGTCGCGGTGATGGTCGATGGCGGCCCCAAGGGCCTGCCGGCTGAACAGATCCAGCGCCTGCAGCGCCTGGTGGAGAACGCGGTCGGCATCGATACCCAGCGCGGCGACAGCGTGGTGGTGGAAAGCATGCCCTTCTCGGCCGTGCCGGTCGACGAAGGCAAGGAAAGCTTCCTCTCCAAGCTGCCGATGGACAAGATCTGGACCTTCCTCCAGCTCGCGCTGATCGCCGGCGTCGGCCTGCTCGCCCTGCGCATGCTCAAGCCCAAGCCGGAGCCGCTGGCGATCGAGCCGGAGATGACCGCGCTCGAAGCGCAGCAGCAGTCGGAAGAGATGCGCCTGCTCACCGCCCGTGCTGCCGACGGCGACCCCGACGCGCTCGAACAGCTCGAGCAGATGGCCTCGCCCGAAACTGCGCTGCTCGATCAGGAAATCGCCCTCGCCCAGGTGGATGGGCGGATCAAGCTCTCCGCCCTCAAGCGGATCGGATCGGCCATCGCGGCGAGCCCGCCCGAGGCCGCTTCGGTGATCCGCCAGTGGATGAACGCATAGGATTTTAGCAGATGACGATCGATCCCCATGACATCATCCCGTCCGACGGCCCCGAGCCCCAGCCGGCGCCCGTTCCGGATTTCGAGGATTTCGAACTGCCGGGCAGCGCGCCCGACCCGCATGCTGCCAGCGCTGGCCTGGAAGCCGTGCACGACGTGCCGGTCAAGGTGCAGGCAGTGCTCGGCCGCGCACGGATGCCGATCGGCGACCTGCTCGCGCTCAGCTCGGGCACGGTGCTCGAACTGGATCGCCGGGTCGGCGAACCGGTCGACATCTTCGTCAATGATCGGCTGATCGCCCGCGGCGAAGTCGTCCTGATCGACAACGCGCTGGGCGTGACGCTCACCGAAATCGTGCGGCCCGATCGCTGATGGCAAACTCTATCCGCATGCTCCTGATCGGCGCGCCGGGCAGCGAGTTCCGCCTGGCGGCCGAGCTGGCGCGCAGCGCCGGCGCCGAAGTCGCCATGGCCGATACGCCGACCGACGGCCTGGTCGAGCTGCGCCAGGGCGGCGCCGATCTGGTGATGATCGACGTCGAGGCGGACATCGCCGGCTTCATGGCGAGTATCCGCGCCGAACGCTTCACCATCGCCGTGCTGGCCTGCGGCATCGATGCCCCGGCCGAGCGTGCGGTGGCGGCGATCCGCGCCGGTGCGCGCGACTATGTGCCGCTCCCACCGCAGCGCGAGCTGATCGCCGCCGCGATCGCCTCGGTGGTCGAGCGCAAGGCGCCGGCCTGGATCGGCGGTCATCCGGCGCTGGCCCGCGCGCTGTCGCTCGCCGCCGGGATCGCGCCCAGCGCTGCACCGGTGCTGATCACCGGCGAAAAGGGCAGCGGCAAGGAAATGATGTCGCGCGCGGTACACGATGCCTCGGGCCGGCCGCAGCCGATGCTCGTCGCCGAATGCGCCGGCGTCGCGCCCGACGTGCTCGATTCCGAACTGTTCGGCCATGAAGCCGGCGCCTTCCCCGGCGCCGTCGCCCGCCGCATCGGCCGGCTGGAGAAGGCCGGACATGGCACTGTGCTGCTCCGCGAGGTCGGCATGCTTTCGCCGGCGCTCCAGGCCAAGCTGCACGACGTGCTGCAGAAGCACCAGTTCCGCCGCCTCGCCGGCACCGAGCTCATCCCCTTCCACGCCCGCCTCATCGCCACTTCGAGCCTCAGCCTCGATGCGCTGGTCGAGAGCGGCACGTTCCGCGCCGATCTTCTGGTGCAGCTGGGCCTGGTACGCGTCGAAGTGCCGCCGCTGCGTGCCCGTGGCGAGGACATCCTCGCGCTCGCCCGCTATTTCGCCAAGCGCCATGCCGAGGTCGACGGCCTGCCCCCGCGCGCCTTCACCGACGAGGCGCTGGTGCTGCTCCAGCGCTACAGCTGGCCGGGCAATATCCGCGAGCTGGACGAGACGGTGCATCGCGCCATCCTGCTCGGCCGCGGCGCCGCGATCACGCCCGGCGACCTAGTGCGCGCCGACGGAACGCCGCTGGCCGAGCTCAATGCCGATGCCAACCCGCTCGACATCAACGGCCTGGTCGGCCGTACGGTGGAGGAAGTGGAGCGCGAGCTGATCCTGCAGACGCTCGAGCGCTGCCACGGCAACCGCACCTCGGCGTCGAACATCCTCGGCATTTCGGTCCGGACGATGCGCAACAAGCTGCGCAGCTTCATCGAAGCCGGCATCGCCGTCTCGCCCGCGCCCTGATCCCCTTTTCCGGTAGCAGCCCATGCCTCCCGTCGTCCTGAACTTCTTCCAGCGGATCGGCGCCAACCGCGACATGGCGCTCGCCGGCGGCGTGATCGCGATCATCGCGATGTTGATCCTGCCGATGCCGGGCTGGATGCTCGACATGGGGCTTGCCCTGTCGATCACCCTTTCGGTGATGATCCTGATGACGGCGCTGTTCATCGAGAAGCCGCTGGAGCTCAGCGCCTTCCCGACGATCCTGCTGATCGCGACGATGTTGCGGCTGGGCCTCAACCTCGCCTCGACCCGCCTGATCCTCGGTCACGGCCATGAAGGCCCCGATGCTGCCGGCGGCGTGATCGGCGCGTTCGGCGAGTTCCTGATGGGCGGCGAGACCATCATCGGCCTCACCATCTTCATGATCCTGGTGGTGATCAACTTCGTCGTCATCACCAAGGGTGCCGGCCGCATCGCCGAAGTCGCTGCGCGCTTCAGCCTCGACTCGATGCCCGGCAAGCAGATGGCGATCGACGCCGATCTCTCCGCCGGCATGATCAACGAGGAACAGGCCAAGCAGCGCCGCGCCGACGTCGAGGCCGAAAGCGGCTTTTACGGCGCGATGGACGGTGCCTCGAAGTTCGTGAAGGGCGATGCCGTTGCGGGCCTGCTGATCACCGCGATCAACATCGTCGTCGGCCTGGGCATCGGCGTGATCGAGCACGGCGTGCCGATCAGCGAGGCGTTCCGCACCTATACCGTGCTCACCGCCGGCGACGGCCTGGTCAGCCAGATCCCGGCGCTGATCGTGTCGACCGCCGCCGGCCTGCTCGTCTCCAAGGGCGGCGTGGCGGGCAAGACCGGCGCCGCGCTCGGCGACCAGCTCGGCCGCTACCCCAAGGCGTTCGGGATGGTCTCGTTCCTGATGGGCGCGCTGGCGCTCATGCCGGGCCTGCCCTTCATCCCCTTCGCGGCCTTCTCCGCGCTGTCCGGCTGGGTTGCCTGGGAAATGTCGAAGCGCGCCACCGCCAAGTCCGCACAGGAGCGGCTGCGGGCGGCGCAGGAAGTCGCCCAGGCGCAGGTCGTCGAGCAGCCCATCGCCGAGACGCTCGCGATCGACGCCGTGCGCATCGAGATCGGCTACGCGCTGCTGCCGATGATCAACGACGACACCCGCGAGCCGCGTCTCGACGATCAGGTGCGCGCGCTGCGCCGCCAGATGGCGACCGAATATGGCTTCGTGCTGCCGTCGGTGCGGATCATCGACAATATGGGCCTGAAGCCCAACGAATATGTCATCTCGATCAAGGAAACCGAGGCGGCGCGCGGCGAGATCAAGCTGGAAAAGCTGCTGCTGATCAATCCCGGCGGCGGCCCGGTCGGCCTGCCCGGCGACCAGACCAAGGAGCCGGTATTCGGCCTGCCCGCGCTGTGGATCGATCGCGAACTGCGCGACGAAGCCAATTTCCGCGGCCTCACCGTGGTCGATTGCGGCACCATCATCGCGACACACCTGACCGAGCTGGTGAAGGAAAATATCGCCGACCTGCTCTCCTACACCGAGACGCAGAAGCTGTTGACCGAAGTCCACAAGGAATCGGAAAAGCTGGTGGCCGACATCATCCCCGGCAAGGTCTCGGTCTCGGGCGTGCAGCGCATCCTGCAGAACCTGCTGGCGGAGGGGATCTCGATCCGCGACATCCCAACGATCCTCGAAGGCATCGCGGAATCGGCACCGCTCAGCAACAATCTGACGACCATCACCGAGCATGTCCGCAGCCGCCTCGCCCGCCAGATCAGCGCGCAGCAGGTGCGCGGCGACGCGATCCCCGTGGTGACGCTGTCGGCCGACTGGGACCAGGCATTCGCCGACAGCATCCTCGGCGCGGGCGACGATCGCCAGCTGGCGATGGCCCCGTCCGCGCTGCAGCAGTTCATCGGCGCAGTGCGCGAAACCTATGACCGGCTCGCGCAGGACGGCGAAATCCCCTGCCTGCTCACCAACCCGTCGATCCGGCCGTTCGTCCGCTCGATCATCGAGCGCGTCCGCCCGGCGACCGTGGTGCTGTCGCAGAACGAGATCCACGCCCGTGCCCGCATCCGCGCGCTCGGGGTAATTGCCTGAGGTTGAACGGTTGCCCCGGCGACCATCCTATAATGGTTTGGAACGGCCACGTTCCGGCCGTGCGCATGAGGCGATCGCATGAACGTCACGAACATCGGCTTTCCTTTCGCCGCGCCTGCCTCGCAGGGAGGCGCCGCTGATGGCGCCCCGGGTTCCGGCTTTGCCGGTCTGCTCGGCGCGGTTGCCGGTGTGGATGGACAGGGTCAGCCGAGCTTCGGCCTCCTCGGCAATGGCCAACCCGGCGCGCCGCTGCTGACCGCGGATACCAACGCCCCGCTGCTGCCGCTCGCGACCGAGCCGACCATGTCCCTGCCCGGAGACAAGCCGCAGGTGGCGATGGCGCAGTTGCTCGCCACGGCCGCACCCGTCGCCGTCGCGCCGCCGGTGGCCAAGGGGGGCAATCCGCTCGCCGATGCGGTCGCAAAGGCGCTGGCCAATGCGACCGCCCCTGGCGGCAGCGCGTCTGAGCCCGCCACCGACTCCGCCGCCCCCGTTCTCACGCCTGCCACGCCGGACGCGGTGCCGGTGATCGCGGCGGAACCCGTCCCCAGCGCAACAACGACCGCGACCCCGCCCAAGGCGACGCCCCAGACGGCGCAGCCCGTGATTGCGCCGGTCGCGAACACTACGGACGTCGCGCTGCCGGGGGACGCGCCGGTCACACTGGCGGTCGCGGCAGAGCCGACCGAGACGTCCGCCAACCCGCGCGCACCGCAGCCGGGCAAGCTCGGCACGAAGGCGAACCGCACCGCCAACGAAAATACCGGGCCGGATCCGGCAGGCGCATTGCTGCCGCCGCCCGACGCCGGCGCCGCGGCAGCAGCGGTACCGCAGCCCATGGCAGTGGCGCAGGTCGCACCGGTCGCGCAGCCGATGGTCCAAACCGCTTCGACCGACAAGCCCTCTTCGCAGGCGGCAGGCCGGATCACCAAGGCCGAAGCCGGGCCCCAGTTGCCCGGTGCACCTTCGACCGGGACCGATGGCGACGCGAAGGTCGCCGAGCTTCGCCTGGACGGCGGTGCCAAGCCCGACACCGGCGACGCCAGGAACAATGGCGGCGGCGACACCGGACAACAGAACTTCGCCCAGCAACTCGCCACCGCCGATACCGGCCGGGCGAGCACGGGCACGGGCCCGGCGACGCCCAATGCAGCCGCCTTCGCACCCTCGGCCGCTACCGCGACAGCGGCCGCGACGCCTGCCCCAGTGCCCGCCGCCAACGAGCCGGTGATCCACGCCCGGCCCGGCGAACTCGGTCGTGGCCTGGGCGTCGAGATCGCCCGCAAGGTCGATGCCGGCGAGGATACGCTCCGCGTCCGGCTGAACCCGGCGGAACTCGGCCGCGTCGAGGTTACGCTCGCCTTTGACGACAAGGGCCGCGTCCAAGCGACGATGCGCGCCGAGAGCCAGCACACCCTCAGCCTGCTACGCCAGGACGCACCCGAACTCGGTCGTGCGCTGGACCAGGCGGGCATCCGCAACGATGCCGGCAGCTTCCGCTTCGAAAGCCGCGATGGCAGCAGCAGCGGCAGCGGCGCGAACGGCCAGTCGGCGTTCCAGCAACAGTCGCGCGGCGGCAACCAGCAGTTCCGCGACGCCCAAGAACCCCAGCCGGCCGCCTATCGCCAGATCCGCGGCGACGGCCAGGTCGATCTCATCGCCTAGGAGTAGCGCATGACCCTCGTTTCTTCCGCCACCGGCTCGGCCAGCGCTGCGCAGGGCACCGCCGATGCGGCCTCCTCGAAGCTCACCGCCGACTACAACCTGTTCCTGAAGCTGCTCACCACGCAGATGCAGAACCAGGATCCGCTGAGCCCGATGGACAGCACCCAGTACACGCAGCAGCTGGTGCAGTATTCGCAGGTCGAACAGTCGATCTCGCAGACCAAGACACTCAATTCGATCCTGTCGAGCCTCAACATGGCGTCGCTCACCTCGAGCTCGTCGATGATCGGCCAGCCGGTGCAGCTCGATTCCGACCAGGCGGGCCTCTCCGCCACCACGCCGGCGCAGTGGGAATGGAGTGCGACCAACGCGATCACCGGGCTCACGGCCACCGTGCTTGACGCGAAGGGCACCAAGGTCGACACCTTCAAGACGACGGTAAGCGGCAAGACCGGCCAGTTCAGCTGGGACGGCACCACCAGCACCGGCAAGAAAGTCGATCCCGGCCTGTATCAGCTGCAATTGACCGGAACGACCGATGCCGGTGCCAAGATCACCACGACGGCGAAGGTCATCGGCAAGGTGGATGATGTCCAGATGGCCAATGGTGTTCCAGTGGTTTCAGTCAACGGCGCCCAATACCCGACCAGCATGATCTTGCGCATCCAGAAATAATCGGCGTGATCCGTAGCAACGCTTAGGTGCTTTAGCCTAAGTACAAATCCGGTAGCTCAAACCCGCGAGTTTCGTTTCTCTTCCGACCAGAATCGCGATATAACGGAAACAGGAGCAGCGAGGACGTTCCGATCCCCTCACGATCCTCGCGCTCCCAAATCTGCCGGGCACCCCCCGCTCGGCATAGCGGCAGGCCAGTTCCCCCCAACTGGCCTGCCGCTCGCATTTCGGCCCTGCGAATAGTCAGAGGCGCCAGCGACGGGATCTCGATCAATCGCCTTCTGCCCTCCTGCCGCCCGCAAGCCGTGCGCCGCCGGCGACGCGACCACGCCTTTGATGTCGTTGGAAGACCGGCGAACCCGACTCTGACGTGCCCCAGGCGGTGAATGCAGCAAGAGGCCCAGGAAGCCGGCGCAGCGTCTGCACCGCCCTCACGACACGTTCCTTCAGGTTGATTTGGCAAGCGGACGCAGCCCCTTCGGCGCGGCCCCCATTATCGCTCGCCGCTGGGGCGCCTCAATGCACCCGCGCTTCGGCGCGGCGGGTAAGTTCGCGCGCATGTGCGGCGACGATGCAGAGCTCGGCATAGAGCCGGTCCCAGAACGTCGCGGCCACCTCCAGCCCGGCCATGCCTTCCTGGCTGAGCACCAGCGCGGCGCTCGGATCCAGCTCGAGGCGGAAGCGGGTGGCAAACATGCCGTCGACATGCTCGTCGGGCAGCCCCTGCGGCACCGAGAGCCGCGCGGACATGATATAGCCGGCCAGCACGTCCACCCCATAGCCGTCCAGCAGGATGCGCGGGCGGCCCTGCAGATCGGGGCGCTCGACCACGATCAACGCACCCGAAGGATGCTCCTCGACGCTCACGCGCAGGCGGCCACCAAAGGCATCGGTGATTTCACGAATGCGCGGAAACAACGCCGATCTCCCTGTTTCCCATCATTATAGGATTGGAAACCATATTGGCTCCGTCTCGCCGACGCAAAAAAAGAA
>NZ_BCTR01000006.1 GCF_002091475.1 Sphingomonas azotifigens NBRC 15497 | reverse complement strand
GATCGCCACCAATTCGCAGCCGAGTCCCTCGATCGCGATTGCCGAGAACGGGTCATCGATCGACATCTCAGCCACCATCCGGCGACCGATCGTCGCGACCGCCTCGGTACGGATCGCCGGCGCATCGGCGAGTTGGGCATGGGCGGAAAGCAATTCCAGGCCGGAGCGTGTGGGATTCAGCAGCAGCTTCGCAGCGCCGCTTTGACCTATAGATTGCGAATGCGGCTCATGGGCCGGACAAAAAGACAGATTTCCGGCCAAATAGACGTCGCGCCGTCCGCGGATGTTTTCCTCATAGGCGCCGGAAATCAGAATGCAGAGGCTGGGCTCGTCGTGCACATGTTCCGTCATCGAGGAGCGCGCCGGATAGCGACTGATCCGCGGCGATTCGAAATGTGCGCTCATGTCGATACTTTCGCGCCGACAGCATGAAAGGACAATCGGCGGAAGATGTGCGCTGGACGATTTTGGCAGTGGCTGGATACTGCTCGGTCGGTGACCCGTATCACCGCGCCGTTGCGCATGATGGGCACGACCATGTCCGCGGCAGGCGGGGCCTTGCGACGCCAAGCGACTCCGCATGACCAATCCATGCGTCGCGGCAACTGCCATGACAACGCCGTCGCCGAGAACTTCTTCTCCTCGCTCAAGCGCGAACGCGTCCCGCGCCGAACGTACAAAACCCGCGCCGACTGGACGTGTTCGAGTACATCGAGATGTTCTACAACCCGGTGCGCAAGCAGGTCATGAACGGGATGCTGTCGCCCAGCGCACTCGAACGGCAGCAGCTTTTGCAGGCGGAAGGCGTCTAGAACCCTAGGGGAGGCGGCAGCCCCCGTGGCGCACCGAATCACGCCGCGACGGGCCGCAGGCCGAGCCAGCGCCGCGCGCCCGGCAGATGCACCAGCACCAGCCGCTCCACCGCCAGCACCAGCACCAGGCTGATCCCCATTAGCGGCAGCAGCACGCCCAGCACGATGACCAGCGCGAAGAACGCCAGTGCTGCCGGTGCGGCGGGGCCGCCCCGGGGGGCGCCCAGCACGCCTTGCGGACGCCGCCGCCACCACAGCACCACGCTGCTGATCGCCAGCAGGATCAGGCCGAGCGCAGTCAGCAGGTTGAGCAGCTGGTTGAGCCAGCCGAACGCCTGCCCCTCATGCACCGCGACGCCGTAGCCGACCAGCCGGTCGACCAGCCGCCGCTGGGCGAAGTCCTTGCGCGAGAGAATCCGCCCGGTCTCGCCGTCGAGCGTCAGGTCGGTGCGCAACGGCCGATTCGCCGCGTCCGACTTGGCGGTCCAGGGCTGGCCGGGACCGGTCGGCGGCGCGACCAGCACTGGGGTCGCCAGTCGCAGCGGCCCGAGCGTCGCGATCAGCCGGTCTAGCGGGACATAGGAAACGGCGGGATGCACCATCGCCATGCCGTGATGCTCGGCATGTTCGCCCATCATCGCGCGCGTGCCCGCATCCGCGGCGGCACGCTGCCGCAGTTCGTCGGCGCGGCCGGTGGTCCAGTCCTGCTTCACCGGATGCCCCTCCACGACACCCCGCACGGCCTTCAGATAACCGCCCCAGCTCTTCGCCCAGGGCAGCCCCGAGACGAGCAGGAACAGCGCGAAGGCCGAGACCCAGAAGCCGGTCACGGCATGCAGGTCGCGCCAGAAGCGCCGCCCGCCGCCGCGCAGCCGCGGATAGATCACGCCGGCCAGCCCGCCGCGGCGGGGCCACCACAGGAACAGGCCCGACAGCAGCATCACGATCGTCCAGGAGGCCGCCAGTTCGACCAGATAGGATCCCGTGCTGCCTGCCAGCAATTCGCCGTGCAGCCGGAACACGATTCGCATCAGCCGCTGATCCTCGTCGACGGTCTTGAGCACGGCGAGCGTCTGCGGGTGGATATAGACGCGCGTCTCCTGCGTGCCCTTGCCGACGATGATCTGCACCGCCTCGTGGCCGGTCGCCGGCAGCTGATAGCGGTGCAGCACCGATCCGGGCACGGCGCGAACCGCCGCGGCAACCTGGTCCGCCGCCGAAGCGCGCGGACCCTGGAGGGCAAGCTGGGCATAGGGCGCGTCGATCAGCGCCTCCACCTGCGGGCGGAACAGGTAGATCGCGCCGGTGAGCGCAAGCCACAGGACGAACGGCACGCAGAACAGGCCGGCATAGAAATGCCAGCGCCAGACGGTGGCGGTGCCGGGCCAGCGGCGATGGACGAGCTGCATGGCGTTCCTCCTCAGAACCGCGCCTTGACGCCGGCATAGACCGTGCGGGGCTGTCCGGCGTAGATCGCGCCGGTCGTGTTGGCGAGCACCGACGCCGGGTTCTCCGCGCCGGTGGTCGCATTCAGGCTGTTGGCGATTCCCGCCGCCGAGCCGACATAGGTCACGTCGAACAGGTTCTGCACCGAGGCATAGAAGCTGTAGCGCGAGAGCGGCCCATGCCCGCGCGGCGGATCATAATGGAGGTTGAGGTTGACCAGCGTCGCCGAGGGCATGGCGAGCAGGTTGCTGTTATCGGCGAAGAAGCGGTCGCGATAGGTAAGCTCGGCGAACCCGCCCAGACCGGCGAGCGGCCCGCCGGGCTGATCATAGCCCGCGCGCAGATTGACGAAATTGGGGATCACGCCGGGGATCGCCTTGCCGTCGCGATCGAGCACTTGCGAGATGCTGCCCGCGGTCAGCCGCTCGCGGAAATCGGTATAATATTGGTCGTTATAGCTGTAGCTTGCGTCGAGCTTCACGCCAGCCAGCGGCCGCCAGCCAAGCCCCAGTTCGATGCCGCGATGCACCGAATGCGGCACATTGGAAGTATAGGCGAGCAGGTTCACGCCGGCGGACTGGCTGACCAATTCGTTGGTAAACCACTCATAATAGCCGGTGACCTCGGCCGTGACGTGGGTGCCGATCGCCACCTCGGCGCCGAGATCGACCCCGGTGTTCCGCTGGGCCTTGAGGCTCGCATTGTTGCCCGGCACGCCAGCGGACGTGACGAACAGGTTGCCCGCCTGCGGGATGCCATAGCCGGTCCCCACGCGCGCGTGCAGCCGCACCGCTGCCAGCGCCTGCCAGAACAGGGCAGCCTCAGGCGCGACATTGGTGAAGTGGCGTTCGGCAGGAATCAGGCTGAGCACCGGGTTGGTGCCGACCGGATAGCTATAGGCGGTCTGGCGAACGTTGAGGATCGAGCGTTCTGCGCCGATGCCGGCGATGAATTGCAGCCGCTCGGTCAGCTGCAGCTCCTCGCGGGCGCGGACCCCCAGGTTGCGGACATCCCCGAACACGGTCTGGGTCAGTGCACCGAAGCCGTTGCGGCCGGCGGGGGTTTTGTTGAAGCTGTAGCTCTGGTTGTCGAGGTAGTTGTAGAACACCCCGACAAAGCTCGTCGCCGCCATGCCCGCGATGCGGCCATGATCGGTGATGTCCGAGGTGAGGTTGTAGCTGTCGAGCGTGCCCTTGAACGGCGTCGCGCTGGTCGGCTGGTTGACGACGCGGCTGTCGAAAGTCGCCTGGGTGCGCCAAGTGGTATTCGGCCCCAGCTCATGCTCGTAGCGGGTGCCGACGATCGTCCGGCGATCGTTCCGCGCGAGATCGCCCTCGGCCGCGGTCTGGGCGATGCGGGCGCCGTTGACGCCGTTGACGAGCACCGAGATGGTGCCGCAGCCCGCCGCCGCCGTGGCGGCCACCTCACAGCCCTGCTGATAGGGATTGGTGCGATACTGGTTGTAGGAGAGCCGCGTCGACAGGCGGAAGTCGCCCTCGTTGTAGATCAGCTTCACCGCGACGCGGTCGCGCGCGCCCAGCTCGAACCGGGCAAGCGCGTTGAGCGTGCCGGTCTCATAGCCGGTATGGCCGGTCGCGCCGTCACCGCGGACATAGCTGCCGAACACCGCGATATCGTGCCCGGCGTTGCCCTGCCCGATCGTCGCATAGAGATTGACGAACCCGTCGCCGCCGCCGTCGATCCCGGCTTCGACCCCGTGGATGTCGCGGCCGGCGCGGGTGCGGAAGTTGACCGCGCCGCCCAGCGCATAATTGCCGTAACGCGCCGAGGACGGCCCACGCACCACGTCCACCGCGCCGTACGCATGGGGATCGGTGAGGTCGAACCGGGCGAGCCCGTCGGGCTGGGTGACGGGAAAGTCATCCTCGAACACCTGCAGGTTGCGCGCGCCGAAAGAATTGCGCGCATTGGAGCCGCGCACCGAAACGCTCACGTCGCGCGGGCCGTTGCCCTGGGTGACCGCGATGCCCGGCGAGAGCCGCACGATATCGGCGATGGTGGTCGCCGGCGTGTTGCGGAACGCGCTGGCATCGACGGTGGTGACGGTCTGGCCGGTGACGCGGGTGGTGAGCGACAAGGCCTTGCTGGTGACAAGGATATCCTCGCCCATCGCAACGCCGGTCGCGGGCGCCGGCTGGGCCGCTGGCACGGGGGCGGCCGCATCCATCTTGGCGAGCTCGGCGTCGATTGCGGCGCGTTGGCGGAGCAGTTCGGCGCGTCGCACCGCATCGTCGGCGGTCTGCGCGGAAGCCGCGGATGCGCAAAGGACGGCCGACACGGCCGCCGAAAACAGGTAGTTGTACATGAAATCTTCCCGATCCGAGCGCACGAGTCCGCGCCGGGCGCAGCTCGCACGAAAGTTGAACGACGGAGTCAGGCGGGAAGCGGCGGTCCTCGCAGCGGCGGCCGCAAATAAACGCGTTGGACCAACGGAATGGCGAGCACGGTACGGAGGCCGCGCTCGAGCAGAAAGGCGATCGCCAGCACCAGCAGCAACGGGTCGACCGCCGCCAGCCCCGGCATCGCAAGTCCGGCAAAGGCGCAGGGCATTTCGTGCTTGTCGTGCTCCTGGCCGCCGGAGCCGGAACCGTCCTCGCGCGCGGGGATCGTCACCGCCATCGTCTTCGGACCGTAGCCGGAGCAGAAGCCGAGCACCACCGTGCCGCCGGACGCCATCGGCATGAACCCGGCCGGCAACAGCGCCTTCATCACCAATGCAGCGGCGATCAAGGCGCCGGACAGCCATCGGTTCTGGAACAAGAGGCGGCGAAGCGCGGTCACGACGCGTGATTAGCCTGCCTGCTGCGTCCTGTCGATGTCTGCAGGGGTGAGTTGGTTGGGTACGAAGCACGCTTCCGGGCGGGCGGTGAGCACGGCGCCGCTTCTTTCACGACAATCCAGAAAATGGCACCGCGGGACCGCCAGTCGAGCTTCGACCCGCAGCGGATCGACGAAGAGCAGCGGCCGGTTTCGCGGCTTCGACGACAGCGGGCCGGATCGGAGAAGGATCCGGGGGATCATTCTCCCGGCATGCCGTGTCGATGTACGCGCGGGGGATGAGCGCGCGGGAAATCGCCACCGCTTTACGAGACTCGCGATCGCTGCAGCGCGCTTCGGATGGCGTGCGTGGTCTTGGTGCTGCCGTGAAGAATCCGGCCCATGGCGCCTTCCGCTGCAATGGCGATAAACCGACTCCATCACATGCGGCGACCAACCACCTCTAGAAGCGAAAGCCCCGCGCGACGGCAGTCGCACACGCAACCGCCATGGCCAAGGCCAACACCGCTTTCCACCATGCCGCACCCAGCGGTCCCTCGTCGCGATGCCTGTCGCTGCGACCATGGAGCATCGGCGAAACCAGGTCATAACGCAGCCACAGGCGGTAAAAGGCGATGGCCGCGACGTGCAGGGCAATCGCGGCGAGCAGCAGGTTGAACAGGAAATGATGTACCGAAGCGGCGGCCCGCCCCTGCTCGAAGCTCACAAAGTCGGCGAGCGGCCCCGATTCGAGCCCGTCCACGTCGACCGCGAACACGCCCGCGCCGACCATGCCGGCCACCAGGGCGAGCATGAGGAGCACGCTCCAGCCGCCGATCGGGTTGTGCCCCGGCGCCGACGGTCCGCGCGCGCCGCGCATGCTTCGGACATACGCCAGTGCCGCACGCGGCCCGCGGACAAAATGGGCGAACCGCGCCGTGCGCCCGCCGACAAAGCCCCAGAGCACGCGAAACACCACCAGCGCCAGGATCGCATAGCCCGAGAGGCGATGGCGCTCCATGTCGTGCTGCTCGCCGCTCCACCAGGAAAAGGCGAGCAGCACGACGAGCGTCCAGTGGAACAGCCGGATGGGAAGGTCCCAGACCTGTACGCGCGCCGTTTCCCCCTGCGCCGGCCGATAGCGAGCCATTTCCGCGCGCTCGCCTCAGTTATCGGCGCGGAATTGCTTGTGGCAGGCCGCGCAGGTGGCACCGGTTGCCTTCAGCTGGGCCGTGATCGCCGCGCTGTCGCCGCTGCCCGCGACCGTGGCGAGCTTCGTCGATTCGGCGATCAGTCGGTTCATCGCTGCATCGAAGGTGGCACGATCGCTCCAGATCGCGGGAAGCGCATCGGTCTTCACGCCGGCGCCCGGGCCGGTGCCGGCGGGGAACAGCTTCGCCTGTTCGCGCGCGGTCGCCGCCATGGTCTGGGCGGCGCTCACCATGACCGGCTTGTTCGTGCCACCGCTGGCGAGTTGGTCGCGGATCGCCTTCATCGCGCCGCCGATCTTCTTGAAACCGGCCTTGCGCGCCGCAACGACGCTATCCGCGGAAGGCCCGGCCGCCGGTGCCGAAGCCGCGGCCAGCAGCGCCACGCAGGACACCGCACAGAGAATCTTGATCTTGGTCATCAGCGATAGGCCTCAGTTCGTTGGAGTGGATCGGGCAGCACCAGAGACCGGCGCACCCGCGGACACGGGCGGCTTGGGCGGCGCTTCGCGCGACGCGGGCAGCGTCGCGGCGGCAGCTTCGGGATAGACCGAGAGAAACGCCATCTTCACCTCCGTCAGCCCGTTCACCGCCACCGCGCCGGCAGTATAGCCGGCGGCATTGGGGATGTCCCAGCGCGCACCGTGGCGCGCCAGCGTTTGCAGCATCGCGACGAACGCCGGGTGCATGCCGCCCGAGACGAGCAGATGCAACGCCGTCGCCCCGCCAGCATCCGCGACATTCGCGTCGGGAGCAAGCGTCAATGCCAGCACGAGCGCCGCATCGCTCCCGCCCCTGGCGGCGGCCAGGACGATATTGGTGCCGTCGGCAGCGACGAAGCGCGGGTTGGCGCCCGCCGCCAGCAGCAATTGCATCGCTTCCGTACGGCCATTCTGCGCCGCGACGAGCAGCGGCGGCGTGGGCGGCACCGGCGGCGGCGCGCGGCCGAAATTGGCTTCGGTCACCCAGGTGATGCGCGACGGCCCGGTCAGGGCGTTCGGGTCGGCACCCTTCTGCAGCAACAGCCGGACCAACGTGGCGTCTCCGGCCGCGGCGGCAAGGTGGAGCGGCTGGTCGCCATTGCGATCGCGTTCGGCGAGATCGGCACCGCGCGCCGCGAGCAGCGCGGCGGCAGCGAGGTTGTGCTGGTACAGCGCGAGCTGCAGCGCGCTGCTATGCTCGGGCCCGCGATGCGCGGCATCGGCGCCCGCGTCGAGCAACATCGTGGTCGCCGCGGCCCGGCCGCTCTTGATCGCGAAGAACAGCGGCGTGAAGCCGCCCGGCGTGACGCGGTTGACGTCCGCCCCTGCCTTGAGGAGCAGCGCCATCGCCTCGGTGCGGCCGGCAGCGGCGGCCCACATCAACGGGGTCTGGCCGCGCGCGTCGACGCGATCCGGCTTGAGTCCCGCCGCCAGCATCCGCGCCACCGCCCCGGCGGGGCCATAGCGGGCGCAGAGGTGTAGCGGCGTCGTGCCGTCGGGCGCGGCCGCGCGGATATCGGCATGCGCGTCGAGCAGCCGCGATACGATCTCCGCGCCGCCCAGTTCGCAGCCGAGGGCGAGCGGCGTGACGCCATCGGCATCGGCAAGGCTGGGATTGGCCCCCTTCGCCAGCAGGGCCGAGACCAAAGCCGGGTTCTGCGTGTTCACTGCCAAGGCGAGCGGCGTCGCCCCGAAATCGAGCCGGGCATTCACGTCGGCGTGCCCTGCCAGTGCAGCTTCCAGAGCGGCGACGTCGTTGGCACGGATCGCCTCGGCCAGACCACCGCCATCGGACGCATGCGCCGGCGCCAGCACGCAACCCAGCGCAACCCCGGCGACGGCGAAGACGCGCAGCCAGCGCTCAGGCACGGAAGACGCCCGGCAGCGTGCCCGCGCTGTCGCCGAAGCCGGTCGCCGGCACGTCGAGCGCCTGCAGCGCGGCGAGCAGCAGGTTCGACATTGTTGTCCCCGCCTCGACGCGGACATGGGTATCGCCCTGCACCAGCCCGCCGGCGACGATCACGGGCAGGTCCATGTGATCATGGACGTTGGGATCGCCGAACGCCGATCCGCGCAGCACGATCGTGCGATCGAGCAGGCTCCCCTCCCCGTCCTTCACCGCCGCCATCCGATCGAGATAATAGGCGAAATATTCCATATGGTAGCGGTTGATCCGGGCGAGCTTGGCCTTCTTCTCCGGATTGTCGCCATGGTGGCTGAGCATGTGGTGTGAATCCGGCACGCCGATCTCGGGATAGGTGCGGTTGCTGATCTCACGGCCGATCATGAAGCTGCCGACGCGGGTGATGTCGGCCTGCATGGCCAGCACCTGCAGGTCGATCATCAGCCGGACATGCTGGTCGAACGTGTCGGGAATGCCCGCCGGCCGCTCGATGGCCCCGCGCGGATCGCCCGCCGGCGCGCTGCCCGCCTTCTGGATGCGGCGCTCGATGTCGCGGGTGGCTTCCAGATATTCGTCGAGCTTGTGCCTGTCCTCGGCGCCGAGCTGGCCGGCGAGCCGCACGGTATCGTCGCGGACGAAATCGAGGATGCTCGTCTGGCGCCGCGCCTGGGCGAGGCGGCTGCCGGCATCGAGCGCATCGCCGTCGCCGAACAGCCGCTCGAACACCTCGCGCGGATTGGCCGCCACCGGCAGCGGCACGGTGGGGCTCAGCCACGAAATGCCGTTGGTATAGGCGCAGCTATAGCCGATGTCGCAGCTGCCGAGCAGGCTCGCCTGGTCGATGCCCAGCTCCAGCGACGGGAGCTGGGTGGCGTCGCCGAGATGCCGGGCATAGACCTGATCGACCGAGACGTTGCAGCGGATGTCCGTCCCTTCGGTCTGCCGCACATGCGTGCCGGTGAGGAAGGCAGGGCACGAACGCCCATGCCCGGCGGGGCGATCGCCCATCGCCGCCGCGCTCGGATGGCCGAGCCCGCTGATGACGGCAAGCCGTTGCCGGTGCGCGGCAAGCGGCTCCAGCGTGGGCGGCAGCGCGAAGCCCTGGGCCGACGCCGAGGGGCGAAACTGCTCCATCATCATGCCGTTGGGCGTGTAGAAGATCTGCAGTCGTTTGGGCCGCGCCGCCACGTCCGCCGCCCGGGCGGAGGGCATCATCGCCTCCAGGAACGGCAGCGCCACCGTCGTGCCGGCGCCGCGGAGCAGGGTGCGGCGGCTGAGCGGCGTTCGAAGGATCCTCATCGCGCAGGGGTCTTTCGCAGGAGGAAGGGGTCGCTGGTCACGATGCCCCGGACGATCGTCTGAATGCGGTAGCCGTCGGCCGCCGCCGTCCGCGCAACCTTGCGGACCGTCGGCATGTCCTGCCCGCCTAGCCCGCGGCCGAGCGCATAGGTGAGCAGGCGCTGGGTGAAGGCACCGGTGAACTCGTCCTTGCGCGCCAGCAGGATCTGCTGGAGCCCGTCGATCCCGGCAAAGCGGGTGCCGTCGGGCAGCACCGCCGAGGCATCGATGGTCTGGCCGACATCCGTGGTCCGATAGGCGCCCACCGCATCGAAATTCTCGAGCGCGAAGCCCAGCGGGTCCATCTTCACATGGCAGGAGGCGCAGACCGGATTGGCGCGGTGCAGCTCCAGCTGCTCGCGCGCGGTGAGCAGGCGGCCGTTATGCACCGCCTGCAGCGCGGGCACGTCGGGCGGCGGCGCCGGCGGCGGCGCGGCGAGCAGATTGTCGAGGATCCACTTGCCGCGCTTCACCACCGAGGTGTGGTTGCCATAGGAGGTGACCGTGAGGATGCTCGCCTGCCCGAGCAGCCCACCGCGATGCCAGGCCGGATCGAGCCGCACCTGCCGGAACGCCGTGCCGCGCACGCCGGCGATGCCATAATGTTCGGCCAGCCGCTGGTTGAGGAAGGTATAGTCCGCCGCGATGAAATCCAGCACGCTGCGGTTGGTGTGCAGCACGTGGCTGAACAGCATCTCGGTCTCGCGCGCCATCGCCGCGCGCAGCCGTGCGTCGAAATCGGGGAAGATCGTGATGTCTGGGCGCTGCTGGTCGAGGTTGCGCAGATAGAGCCACTGGCCGGCGAAATTGCGGGTCAGCGCCTCCGACTTGGGATCGGCGAGCATGCGCGCGACCTGCGCATCGAGCACGCCCGGCCGCTTCAGCTCGCCCCGCTCGGCCACGGCGAGCAGCGTGTCGTCGGGGATGCTGCTCCACAGGAAGAAGGACAGGCGCGATGCCAGTTCGAGGTCGCTCACCGGATGGACGCTGCCCGGCGCGCTGCCGGCGGGGTCCTGCTCGACCAGGAACAGGAAATGCGGCGAGACGAGGATCGCCTCCAGCGCGGCTTCGATACCGTGCTCGAAGTCGCTCGCCGCGCGTTCGCCCGCATAGATGCGCAGCAGCGGCGCCAGGTCCGCCTCGGTGACCGGGCGGCGATAGGCGCGGTGGACGAGCGCGGTGAGGATGGTCCGCGCGCAGGCTGCTTCTGCTGACGCCCGTTTCGGCCGGCACAGGAAGATGCGCGCGCGGCTGGGCGTATCGCCCCCGCCCTTCGCGTCGAACGGCCCCTCGACGTCAATCTGGAGCACGTCGCGCGGGAAATTCTGCTGCGAGTAACGCGGCGACATCCGGTAGGAAGGCACGCGGATCTGCTGCACGCGCTTGCCGTCGACAAGGATGTCGAGCGACAGCATCTTCGGCGGATCGACCGGCAGCGGTACCTTGTCGAGGTCGTTGCGCAGCGTCTGCACGGTCTCGTCGGGCGCAAGTTGCCGGTGGAAAGTCATCCCGATCCGGTGCGCGCCCGCCTTGAGCGGCACACGCACGCTGACCTTGTCTTCCTTCAGCCGATCGGTTTCGTTGTTGGTGTTGGCATTGAGCCAGCCGCTGATCACATAGCTGCCGTCATGGCGGGCGTAATAGGAGAATATCCCGCCGCCGCGCGATCCCAGCGGCAGGTCGTCGCCAGCGCGCTCGTTATAGGCCGGGCGGCCGCTGTTCATGATCGAGCCGTCCTTGGGCAGCTCGAACGACGTCACGAACGGTCGCGCCGAGCCCAGCCCGGTGGCGAGCCGCGCCACCTTGCCCGAGACCGCGACATAGCGTTCCATCAGCGTCGGCGAGACGCTCAGCACATCGGCGATATTGTCGAAGCCATAGCCCGAATTGTCCTGCGGCAGTTCGCGACTGACATCGACCTGGAGCGCCAGCAGATCGCGCACCGCATTGGCATATTCGACGCGGTTGAGCCGGCGGAGCGTCGCCCGGCCCGGATCGGGATGCGCCGCCGCATAGCCGTCGAGCGCGCCTTGCAGCCAATGGACGAATGCCGCGCGCGCCGCCGGATCGGGCTGCGGCTTGTTCAGCGGCGGCATCTCGCCAAGGCTGGTGCGGCGGAGCACCTTCTCCCATTCGTCGGCATGCTTGCCGATCAGCACATCGTCGCCGCGCAGCGCATCGATCGAGAAGCGGCCGACCTTGTCGTCGTCATTATGGCAGCGCGAACAATATTGGCCGAGCAGATCGGTCGCGGCGCGGGCGTGCTCCGCCGCCTGCTGCGCCTGCGGGCCCATGCCGTTCGCCCGCGCGACGATCACGCCCGCTGCAAGCGCCGTGCTCGCCGCCAGGGCGCCCCAGCCAAGGCGCACCACCCCGCTCACGGCAGCGGGCCACGGCAAAGGGGGAGGTCGTGGAAGGCCATGCATTGGTCCAAATCGGAAGATGTTGCAGGGATTGATCTGGCGGGGCGTGCGCGTCCAGTGCCGTTTACGGCACGAGGTGCTCGAAAAATGTGCGCACCCGCAGACCCGGGCTCGCGCGCATTTTTGCAACATATCGTGCGGATCATTGCGGTTGCTTTCCACCGCCAGCCCGCGATGTCTCCCACGGCGCCCGGGGTGGGCAGATGGGGGATCGACGATGCGGGTTTGGGCAATGGGTGCGGCAGTGCTGCTGGGAATCGCGCCGGCGGCTGCATCGGCCCAGGCGACCAAGCCGCTTTCGCCCGAGGCACGTACCGCGGCCTATCTCGATCGCATCGCCGCCAGCCCGCCGCGGCTGCGCATCTTTCTCCAGGCGATGCCCAAGGGCGGCGATCTGCACAATCATGGCGGCGGATCGATCTATGCCGAGGATTTCCTGCGCTGGGCGGGCGAAGCCGGCCTGTGCATCGCCACCGATACCGATCGGATCGTCGATCCGCCCTGCGACGCCCCCAATCGCATCCCCGCCGCCGGGCTAGAGCGCAATTACCCGCGCTACAGCCGGATGATCGACGCGATTTCGACGCGCGGTTTCGAGAGCGGCGTCGGCGACCCGCGCATGTCGGGCTATGATCGCTTCTTCGCGACCTTCGACGCCTTTGGCCCCGCAAGCCGCGGCAATGCCGGGAGGACGTTCGCGCTGACCCGCGAACAGGCGGCGGCGGACCATGTCGGCTATGTCGAGCTCAGCACGGGCGCGCGCGCGGCGATGGCGCTGGTCTCGCAGGTCGGTGAGGGCGATGCCGATGATTTCGCCGGGATGCTGGCGAAGCTGGAACCGCTGCTTCCCCAGGCAGTGGCTGCCACCCGCGCCGATTATGACGCGTTCGAGCGCGACGCCGCCATGATCGACGGCTGTAGCGGCGCCTCCCCTGCCCCGGCCTGCGGCGTGGAGATGCGCTATCTCTACACCGCGATCCGCACGCTGGCGCCGCGACAGGTGTTCGCCGAACTGGCGCTGGGCTTCGCGCTGGCCCAGGCCGACCCCCGCTTCGTTGGCGTCAACATCGCCGCACCCGAACATGATCCGATCGCCGTCCGCGATTATGCGCTGCACATGCGGATGCTCGCCTTCCTCAAGGCGCGCTATCCGGCGGTGCGGCTGTCGCTCCATGCCGGCGAACTCACCCTCGGCTTGGTCCCGCCCCGCGACTTGGCATTCCACATCCACGATGCAGTGGCGGTCGCCGGTGCGCGGCGGATCGGCCATGGCGTGGACATCAGCTATGAGACGGATGCGCCCGCACTGCTCCACCGCATGGCCCGGGAGAAGGTGGCGGTGGAGATCAACCTCACCAGCAATGCGGTGATCCTGGGCGTGAAGGGCACCGCGCACCCGCTGTCGCTCTACCGCGAGGCGGGCGTGCCGGTGGTGCTGTCGACCGACGACGAGGGCGTCTCGCGCAGCGACATGACCAACGAATATCTGCGCGCGGTGACCGAACAGGGGCTGCGCTACCGCGATCTCAAGCAGATCGTCCGCAATGGGATCGAGTACAGCTTCCTCCCCGGCGCCAGCTTGTGGCGCGACCGCGTCGGTGGCGCGCGGGTGGCGGCGTGCCAGGTGATCGCGGCACCCGCCTGCACGGCGTTCCTCGCCGGCAGCGTCCGCGCCACCCAGCAGCTGCGGCTGGAGCGCGAACTCACGGCGTTCGAAGCTATCCCGCGCTGACCGCCAGCGCACCGGCGCTGCGGCCCGGCACGACAAGGTTGAGCACCACCGCGATCAGCGCGGCGGGCAGCACGCCCGAGGTCAGCATGATCCGCAGCGTTTCGGGCAAATGGCCCACCGCCTGCGGCTCCAGCTCCAGCCCGATGCTCGCCGAAAGCGCCAGCCCGAAGATCAGCATGTTGCGCTGGCTCCACTCGACGTCGGAAAGGATCGAGATCGCCGCGGCGGCAACCATGCCGAACATCACGATCACCCCGCCGCCCAGCACCTCGATCGGGATCGTCGTCACCAGCGCCCCCACCTTCGGCACCAGCCCGCACAGCACGAGGAAGCACGCGCCGATCGTGACGATGTGGCGGCTCATGATCCCGGTAATCGCGATCAGGCCGACATTCTGGCTGAACGAGGTGTTGGGCATCGCCCCGAACACCGCCGCCAGCGCGGTGCCCACGCCGTCCGCGCAGGTCGCGCCGATCAGTTCGCGATCGGTCGCGCGCCGCCCGGCGGTGCCCTCGCAGATCGCCGAAACGTCGCCGATCGATTCGATCGCCGAGATGAAGCCCATCAGGCAGAAGCCGAGGATCGCCGAGGCCGACAGGGCGAAACCAAAATGGAAGGGCGACGGCACCATCACCCAGCCCGCGCCCGCCACCGGCGCGAGCGAGACGCGCCCCATCGCGGCCGCCGCCGCATAGCCCGCGAGCAGCCCGAGCAGCACCGCCGCGGTCGACCAGATGCCCCGGCCGAAGAAGCTCAGCGCCACCGTCGTCACCACCACGATCCCGGCAAGCAGCCAGCTCGCCCCGCTGCCATAGGCCGCCGTGCCCTGCGCGGCGACGCCGCCGGCGGCATAGACCACCCCGATCCGCATCAGCGACAGGCCGATCAGCAACACCACCAGGCCGGTCACCATCGGCGGCAGCGCGAAGCGGATGCGCCCGACGAAGAAGCTGAGGCAGGTGTGGAATAGCCCGCCGATCATCGCGGCGGTGGCCAGCTCGGCCATCGCTCCCACCCCGCGCCCGGCGACGATCGGGATCATCACCGGCAGGAAGGCGAAGCTGGTGCCCTGCACGATCGGCAACCGCGCGCCGACCGGGCCGATGCCGATCGTCTGCAGCAGCGTCGCGACGCCAGCGAACAGCATCGACATCTGGATCAGGTAGATCATCGGGCCGGGATCGGCCGATCCGAAGCCGAACCCCGCCGCGCCCGCGACGATGATCGCCGGGGTGAGATTGCTGACGAACATCGCCAGCACATGCTGGATGCCCAAAGGCATTGCGACCGCGAGGCCGGGGAAATATTCGGTGTCGCGCGCCTGTTCGGCGGTCATCGGGCCGCGGCTGGTTGCCAGTGTCATCGTCCGCTCCGCTGTCATGCCAGTTCCTTCAGCCGCGCGACCGATGCCTGTGCGGCACGCACCACGTCCTCGCGCCGGGCCTGGACGAGGTCGCCGTCGCGCACCACCGCGCGGCCATCGACGAACACGTCGCGGGCTTGCGGCGGCGGCGCCAGCACCAGCCCCGCGACCAGATCCCAGGCGCCGAGCGACGACGGCCCGGCCATGTCCCAGATGGCGAGATCGGCGCGCTTGCCGGGCGCGAGCACGCCGCACTCGTCGCGCCCCAGCACCGCCGCCCCGCCGCGCGTCGCGAGAAACAGCGCCTGCCGCGGATCGAACACCGCCGCGCCGCCGACAACGCGCTGGAGCAGCATCGCCTGCCGCGCCTCGAGCAGCAGATTGCCGCTGTCGTTGGACGCCGAACCGTCCACGCCGAGGCCCAGCGGCACCCCGTGCGCGACCATCGCCGGCAGCGGCGCGATGCCGGAACCAAGCCGGCAGTTGGAGCAGGGGCAATGCGCCACGCCGGTGCGGGTCCGCGCGAACAGCGCAATCTCGCGCGCATCGAGCTGAACGCAGTGGGCATGCCACACATCGGGCCCGGTCCAGCCCAGCCGCTCGGCATAGTCGCCGGGGCGACACCCGAACTGCGCGAGCGAATAGGCGACGTCGTCGGCATCCTCGGCGAGATGGGTGTGGAGCATCACCCCCTTGTCGCGCGCGAGCAGCGCGGAATCGCGCATCAGCCCCTCGCTTACCGAGAAGGGCGAACAGGGCGCCACCGCGACGCGCACCATCGCGCCCTCGGCCGCATCATGGAAGCGGTCGATCACCCGGATCGTGTCGCGCAGGATCGCCGCCTCGTCCTCGACGAGCGCGTCCGGGGGCAATCCGCCCGCGCTCTCCCCCACGCTCATCGATCCGCGCGTCGCGTGGAAGCGAATGCCGATGCCCTCAGCGGCGGCAATCGAATCGTCGAGCCGCACGCCATCGGCATAGAGATAGAGATGATCGCTGCTCATCGTGCAGCCCGACAGCGCCAGTTCGGCGAGGCCGAGCTGGGTGGCGGCGAACACGTCCTCCGGCCGATACTGGCCCCAGATCGGGTAGAGCCGTTTGAGCCAGCCGAACAGCGAGGTGTTGATCGCCCCCGGCAGCGCGCGGGTCAGCGTCTGGAACAGATGGTGGTGGGTGTTGACCAGCCCCGGCGTCACCACGCAGCCGCGCGCCTCCACCACCAGATCCGCCGCCGTGCGCAGGTCGGCGAGCTCCGCGCTGGTGCCCACCGCCTCGATCACGCCGTCGCGGAACGCCACCGCGCCATCGGCGATCTCGCGGCGGGCATCGTCCATGCAGACGAGCATTTCCGCATGATCGACGACGGTCAGGCCCATGCGGTCACCGCGGCACGGTTTTTTCGTAGCGGTCCCAATGGTCGCTGAGTTCGTCGACCACCCTGGAGCCCACCGCGTACAGGCTCTCCAGCGCCGCCCGCATGCCCGAATAGCCCTCATTCTCGCGCAGCAGATAGTCGGCGGCACCGATGCCGGGCGGCGGCCGGGTGTAGTTGCTGCCCGCGCGCAAAACCATGAAACGGTTGCGGTCGACCCGGCCGATCCGGTCGAGATACAGGATCGACTGGTAGGTGCCGGTCTCCTCCATCGCCGAGGTGACGAACTCGCCCTTGCCGCCGGTCCAGCGATTTACCCAATCCTCCGCCCAGCGCGTCAGCAGCGCGCCGTGCCAGAAGGTCATCGCCGCAAGCTGGTCGCCCTTCAGCACGAAGGGCGGGCGCTGCGCCATCGAGTCCTCGGTATAGCGCATCCGCTCGGCGGCGACCTTGGCGTCGTCGGGCAGCACCATGTCCTTGGTGAGCGCGAAGGCCCAGTCGCGCAGGCCCGAATTGATCTCGTAGACTTCGCCTTGCCCGGTGGGCGGCGCGGGGTCGTTCGGCCCCTTGCTGTGCAGCGCGAAATAGCCGGTGCTCCAATCCTTGGGGATTTCGCGCCCGTCGATCTCATGCGCGAGATCGCCGTCGACGAGGAAGCGCGCCCAGGCCGCCGAGCCGATCGAGGCCTTGGCCGGATCGATGCCGGCAATGCCCGCCACCAGCCAATAGGCGTGCCGCAGATCGAACCGCTGGTCGAGCCCGAGCGCCAGCGTCGCGGTCGCCGAGCGGATCGACCCCATGCCGGTGACCATGCCGAGGATCTTGGTCTTGGGGTTGTAGTAGAGATCGTGGTGCGACTGCGGGAACGGGATCCGCATATCAAGATGGCGCCGTTCCTTCCAGAACTGGAACTCGCCCGGCGCATCGCCGCTGTCGGCGCCGATCTCGAACATGGTGACGATGACAATGCGCACCGGCAGCGGATGCGCGCAGGGAGCGCCCGGCGCGCACGCCGTGGTAGGCTGCGCCATGGCGGCGTTCCCGAGCAGGAGCCCCAGCAAGGCCGCGAAAAGGGTAACAAGAAAACGCATGGGTTCGAACATCCAACCGGGAGGGAGCGGGGTGCAGTGCAACCGCCGCTTCGCCTCCAAAAATCGCGGGACGGCGCCGGGCAACCCGGCGCCGTCCTCCCATCAGAACTTGTACGAAACGGTCGCCTGGTAGCTGCGCGGCTTTTCCGGAAGCACGATGGTGCTGCCGAACAGCTCGGTGAAGTTGGCGCGATAATAGGTCGCGTCGGTGGCGTTCTTCACCGTCACCCGGAACAGGAACGGCCCGGTCGTGTACGAGGCGCCCAGATCGACCAGCGTATAGGCCGGCAGTTGCACCACGCGCGACTGGCCCGAGAACACCGAATCGACATGCACGACGCTGCCGCTGAGCGCGATGCCGTTGTCGAACGCATAGGTCGCCGTGCCCGAGACGAGGTTGGTCGGGATGCCCTGGCGGCGCGACGCCTCCTTGTTCGGGATCGGCACCAGGCCACCCGGCTGGCCGCCCAGGAACAGCGCCGGATTGGTGACGTTGATCAGGTCGCCGATGCCGAAGAAACTGAAGGTCGATCCGGCATCCAGGAAGGTGAGGTTGTACACCTTGGTGCGGGTATAGGCGCCGGTGAGCAGCAGGTGCCGATCCACCGACCAGCGCGCCTCGGCCTCGAGCCCTTGCGTCTGCACCGACTGGTTGACCGTCGACGACTGGATGTTGTGGTCCGTGCGCTCCTGATTGTAGACCGACAGCGCCGCATAGAGCCGCCCGCCCAGCCAGCTGCCCTTGATGCCGCCTTCGGTAAGCTTCGAAGCGGTGAGGAAGGTGCCGCCGGCTGCCGTGACCGGATCGATTTCCGATCCCTGGCCGGCGATCACCGTGGTCTGCCGCGACGCGGTAAAATAGGGGATCAGCCCCAGCGGCAGCTTGTACGAAACGCTGCCGTTCCACGACCAGCCGCCCTTGCTGCCCGATCCGGTCGGCCGCACGCCATTGGTGACGCGCAATTTCTCCAGGATGTTGACCGACTTCACGTCGACCGTGTCGTAGCGCGCGCCCAGGATCACATCGAGGCCGAAGGCGAAATCGGCGTCGAGCAGCCCGGCGAAGCCCCAGTCGGTATAATGGCCCTTCAGATAATTGGCATAGTCACAGCCGCACTCGTTCGACAGCAGCCGATCGGACAGCGGCGTATAGCCCACCGACAGATCGACGCGGTGGAAATATTCGAAGTTGAAGTCATCGCCGTGCAGGAACTTGGTGTAGCGCAGCGAGGGTGACAACTGCAGCGAGAACTTGCCCAGCGAATTGGTGAAGGTGTTCGACGCAACCACCTTGTCCTCGATCGCATAGGAATCGTGGAACTGCGAGAAGCCATAGGCATTGTTGTTGTGATTGACGGTGCCGTCATAGAAGAACTGGTTCTTGATCTCGAGATCGCCGGGACCCTCCCAGATAACGTCGAAATATGCGGTCTTCTGCTTGTTCTTCAGGAAGTCGTTCGGGCCGGTGAGCACGTCCTTGCGGCTGAGCGTGGTGGTGCCGACATTGGTGAGGCCCAGATAGGGATAGGCCTGCTGGAAGCACGCATTGGTGAACGATGCGGCGGACGTGGGCGAAACGCCCGGCGTGGTGGTGCCCGCCGGGCAGCCGAAGGTGCCGAACGGCGAGAAGGTGCCGACCGAAGTGAATTCGCTCGGCGAGATCTGGCCGTCGCCATTGGTATCGAGCGGCTTGGCCGCGCCGGTGATATAGGTGCCGTGATCGACCAGCGCCTGGGTCAGGCGGTTCCAGCCGCCATTCTGCTGGCCGTCATATTTCTGGTACATGCCGCCGAATTCGACGCGCAGGCTGTCGGTGATGCGGTTGTCGAACGCCGCCTGCAGCACGACGTTGCGGGTCGACATGTTGCGATAATAGCTGCCCGAATCCTCGATCTCGCCATAGAGGCTGTAGCCGAATTCGGTGGCGCCCACCTTGAGCGGGCCGCGCACCTGCCCCTTGATGACGTTGTACGACCAGCTGCCGCCGGTATAGCTCAGTTCGCCCTCGGGATGATCGAGCAGCGCGCCGTCCTTCACGCGCGCCGATTTCGGCACGAAGTTCATGTAGCCGCCGGTCTTGGACGGGCCATAGATCGGCGAGGAAGGACCGCGCACGATGTCGATCCGGTCCGAAGCGCCGATCGGCGTGGGATAGTTGCCCGGATTGTCGAGGCGCCGCATGCCGCGGAAATAGACTTCGCCGGGCGTACCGCGAATGTCGAGCGCACCGCCCACGCCGAAGAACGAGTTGGTGAAGGTGCCGGGCGCCTGCGAGACGAGATCGTAGATGCTGGTGACGCCGAAGCGCTCGATCTGGTCGCTGCTCACCGTCGATGCGGAGCGCGGCGTCTCGACCAGCGTCTTGGCGAAGCCGAAGATCGAGCCGACGTCCTTGTTCGGCAGCGCGTTGAGCGCGCCGGTGACAACGATCTCGCCATCGTCGGACTTGTCCTTCGTCGTGCCTCCATCCTGCGCAAAGGCGGTCCCGGTCATCGCCGTTGCCGCCAGCAGGCTGGCCATCACGGTCGCCAGACGACGACCGGCCGCACCTCGCGCCGTGCCGCGGTGCAATACATATTCGATATGGACGTGTTTCATGGATGCATGCCCCCGATAATGGCCCTTCCCGGAATGCCCCGGCATTCCGTGACCCGTTTTCCTTCGCGCATCCTCACCCGTTCCTCACAAGACTTTGTGATTACACAATATTTCTATCTTTTTCGCATGCTGTACGAGCTGAACGGAGGATGCGAATTGTGTTTCACAATGGTCCAATCGTGAGCCTAGGGGCTTGACGTAGTGCTATCAAATGCAATGAATTCGATACCGCGTTGCAAAAAATAGGACACATTCGATGCCCGCGTTCTCGCGCTTCCTTCGCTATTTCGTCGCAGTCGGGCGGCTGGGGTCGATCCGCAAGGCGGCCGACGAGCTCAACGTCTCGGCATCGGCGATCGACCGGCAGATCCTCAACGTCGAGGCGGATCTGGGCATGCCATTGTTCGAGCGGCTTCCCTCCGGCCTGCGGCTCACCGCGGCGGGCGAAATCATGATGGCGGCAGGCGGGCGCTGGCAGAAGAGCATGGCCGAGGTGCGCAGCCAGATCGAGGATCTGCGCGGACTGAAGCGCGGCCATGTCGAGATCGCGGTGATCGATGCGCTCGCCAAGGGCTATGTGCCGCAGGCGCTGTGCGCGATTCGCGAACGCTATCCGGGCATCACCGTCAACGTGCGGGTGCTGAACAACGATGCGGTGCGCCTTGCGATCATGAACGGCGAGGTCGATTTCGGCATCTTCTTCGAGCCCCAATCCTATCGCGGCATCACCGTGCGCGCGTTCGTCGACGTCGTGCTCGGCCTGCTCACGCCGCCAGGCCATCCGCTCGGCGCCCTGCGCGAGACGCGCTTTTCCGCCTGTGCCCAGTCGCCGCTGATCGTCCCCGCCGACCCCCTCGCCGTCTGCCAGCAGATCGCGGTGCTGGAGGGCACCACCGGCATCGAACTCCACAAGACGGTGACGTCGGACAATATCCAGATGATCGTGTCGCTGGTGCTGCAGGGCGTCGGCATCGGCATCCTCACCTCGATCGACGTCGTCACCGAGGTGGAGCGCGGCCTGCTCTCGTTCACCCGGATCTCGGATGCGATCCTGCGCCCGATGACGCTGGCGCTGTGCACCGCTTCCACCCGCACCCCGTCCTACGCGGCGGGCATCGTGCTGGCCGAGATCGAGAACGGCTTTTCGCGGCTTGGCTATCCTGCTTCGATCGGCAATGATGATCCACATCCCGCATGATGCGGGGACACCACAATTGCCCGGCGGACGGGTTGCGCATATCTCCGCCCGCTTCTTCCTTCCGCCACCTTGGATTCGCGCAGATGAGCAGCACCCCGGAACTCCATTATATTGCCTATGAACAGTTCCTCGCAAATGCGCGTGCTGTCGCGCAAAAGATCGCCGGCGATGGGTGGCAGCCCGATTTCGTGATCGGCATCGGCCGCGGCGGCCTCGTCCCGGCTGTCTACATTTCGCACCAGCTCAACCTGCCGATGCTGTCGATCGATCATTCGTCGAAGGTGCCGGGTTTCGCCGACGAGCTGCTCGGCAAGGTCGCGGAAAAGAGCGCCGACGGCACCAAGCTGCTGTTCGTCGACGACATCAACGACAGCGGCGGCACGATCGACTATATCCGTCGCCTGCTCGCCGACGATGGCGGCGCGGCGGAGAACCTCCGCTTCGCGGTGGTGCTGAGCAACACCCGCTCGAAGGTCGCGGTCGATTACTGGGCCGAGACGATCGACCGCGAGATCGATAAGCGCTGGTTCGTCTTCCCGTGGGAAGCCGTGGGCAAGAGCGACACGATCGTCGAGGAAGCGCTGTCAGTGCCCGAGCGGCTTGCCTGATCCTGCGTGCGCGCGGCCGGTACTGTTGCCGATCGTGCGCACCATCCAGCCTTCGAGCCGGGCGACGTCGATGCTGCGGACGATCGTCGCCGGCTGCTCGCCAAGACCCGGCTGATAGCCCTCGCGCCATGACAGCATGTCGCCATAGCCGGCGGAAAACTGCGTGTTGTAATCGACATAGCGGCGATCGCTGGCGGTGACGATCGAGGGATCGAGCCACACCCCGGCGGCAATCTCGTCCCACAGCGGAAAGCCCGGTTCTAGGCCGGCGATGAAGCGCCCGACCTCGGGGCTGGCGGCCTTCGCAAGCCGGTCAAGCAGGTCCCGCCGCAGCTGCGTTGCGGTCGAGGGATCGACCGGCACCACGGTGATCTTCCGCCAGGGGCTGTGCGACACGATGCTGGCGGCCTCGGGATCGAAGCGCATGTTGAACTCGCGGCGCGGCGTATCGACGAACTCGCGCGCGAAATCGGCGGCGGAGCGGTTGTCCAGCAGCTGATGCGGGTTGAGACTGCCGCCCATATAGACCAGTTCCTTGGCCAACCGGGCGAAGTTCGGATCCAGCCGCTGCGCCAGCGCGAGATTGGTCAGCGGCCCGGCGGCGAGAATGGTGATCTCGCCGGGATGGAGATGCACCATCCGGATCAGGAAATTGGCGGCGATCTCGGGCGAGGCATGGATCTTGGGATTGCCGCCCGGCAGGTCGACGGGATCGTCCGGCCCGTAATGGCGCGGCGTGCTCTGCTGGGTGGGCTCCACCCAAGCCCGCATCCACGCGCCCTTCCAGGTGAGCTTGCCGTACAGCGCCTCCCAGCGTTCGGTCAGCGCCTCCGAATTGACCAGCGGGAAGGTCGCGCCCTGCACCACCGGCACGTCGGTGCGCCCGGCGATCTCCAGCCCGCGCAGCGCCATGGCAGTCGCGCGGTTGGCCCAGGCATTGCCCGAGACCGTGGTGATGCCGAGCACGTCGACATTTTCCGCCTCCAGCAGCATCAGGTGCATCAGCGCGAAGCCCTCGTCGTCGATGATCACCTTGCGCTTCGCCGGCTGTGCCTGCGCCGCGCCGGCGCCGAGCAGCACCAGGCCGCACAGCATCACCGTCCGCAACAGCGCGGCGTGCCAGAGCTTCGCAGGACGTATCCCGGAGCGAATGAAAGCGCGAGCCTTCCCCCTGGGTTCGTCATCCCGGCGGAAGCCGGGATCCAGACGCCTTTCGGCTGCAGCAAGAGCCTGGACGGAGCACCCAATGGATCCCGGCTTACGCCGGGATGACGGGCCCTCGGGAGGCGACTGGATCCTGTCACCGAATCCTTGCCTCACGCGCGCGTCCCCCTTTCCCATGCACATTCCCCCAGAATATAGGTTCGCCGGATCGCGCGGTCGTCGCCCAGGATCTGGAGCGCGAACAGCCGCTCGGCGAGCGTGGCGCCGGCGGTGCGGCGCGCCAACAGCGGCGTCGCAGCGGGATCGAGCTGGACGAAATCCGCCTCCTGCCCAGGCTCGAGCGCGCCCACGCGATCGTCGATATGCAGCAGCGCCGCCGATCCGGCAGTGGCGAGATACAAGGCGCGGAACGGATCGAGCGCGGCTTCACGGGAAAGCGCCGCCTCATAGGCATGGCCGGCGGTGCGGAGCATCGAAAAGCTCGTCCCCGCGCCGACATCGCTGCCCAGCCCCAGCCGAAGCCCATGCGCATCGGCCTGGCCGAAATCGAAAAAGCCGGAGCCGAGGAACAGGTTGGAGCTGGGGCACACCGCGATCCCCGCCCCGCTTTCCGCGAGCCGGGCGCAGGCGCGATCGGGCAGATGCACGCCGTGCGCGAACACCGAACGCGCGCCGACCAGCCCGAACCGGTCATAGGCGTCGAGATAGTCGCGCGCCTCAGGGAACCGCGCCGCTACCGCCGCGCATTCATGGACGTTCTCGGCAAGATGGGTGTGCAGCAGCACCTCGGGATGCTCCGTCAGCAGCGCACCCGCCGCGTGCAGCTGCGTATCCGAGGAGGTCAAGGCAAAGCGCGGCGTCACCGCATAGCCGAGCCGCCCCCGACCCCGCCACCGCCGGATCAGCGCCTCGCTTTCGGCGCGTGCGCTGTCGGGCGTGTCGGCCAGCCCCTCCGGCCCGAGGTCCATCAGCACCTTGCCCGAGACGATCCGCATCCGCCGCGCCAGCGCTGCCTCGAACAGTGCGTCCACCGAATGTTCGTGCACGGTCGCGAACACCAGCGCGCTGGTCGTGCCGTTGCGCAGCAACTCACCCAGGAACGCCGCCGCCACCGCATCGGCATGCGCCCGATCGGCAAAGGCCTTTTCCGCGGGGAAGATGTGGCGATCGAGCCAGTCGAGCAACTGCGCGCCGTGCGAGGCTATCCGGTCCATCTGCGGATAATGGACATGCGCGTCGATGAAGCCGGGCACGAGGATGCCGTCCAGCCTCTCGGTCGGCACATCGGCATGCGCACCGGCAAGCTCGGCATAAGCCCCGCGCGCGACGACGATGCCATCCTCGACGACGAGCAGCCCATCGGCCTCGTGGCGCACCGCGTGCGGATGGTCGCGCGGATCGTGCGCGACCGAGAGGATCTCACCGCGAAAGGCTCGACGGGTCATGGCGTCCCCAATTGCAGCAGTTGCGCCAGCGCCGCGATCGCGATGACCTCGGGTTCCTTGCCCAAGATGCCGGGCACGCCGATCGGGCAGGTCAGGCGCGCGCGGGCATCCGCATCGATGCCGTCGCCCTCCAGCCGGTGGAGGAAGCGCGCGCGCTTGGTCGCCGAGCCGATCAGCCCGACAAAGGCGAGCGGCGAGCGCGCCAGCGCCGCCCGGGTGAGCCGGTAATCGAGCGCATGATCGTGGGTGAGGATCAGCATCGCCGCCTCGGCCGGCGCATCCTCGACGCAGCGCTCGATCGAGTCCGCCTCGACGATCACCGCGCCGGCCTCGGCATAGTCCGCACGCGTGTCGAACCAGGCGAGCCGCAGCGGCAGCGCGCCGGCATGGCGCGCGATCGCCTGGCCGACATGCCCGGCACCAAACAGATAGACGACGCGCCGCGCCTGCCCGATCGTCTCGACAAACTGTGCCCCCACGCCCGGCCGCTCGCCCCGCGCGCCCACCGACACCGGCACCGCATCGTCGCACACGCGCCGCTCGACGCGCGGGACGGTGAGCGTCGAGACGAGCCGCCGCCCCTCGGCCGCCTCGCCCAGCCAGCCGAGCGCTTCGGGATCGACATGCTCGACCAGCAGCCGCACCCGGCCGCCGCAGCATTGGCCAAGCAGCGGCCCGAGCGGATAATCCTGCACCCGCCAGCTTCCCGGTGGATGCCCGAGCAGCGCCCGCGCCTGCTCGACCGCGCGATATTCGAGCTGCCCGCCGCCGATCGTGCCGCTGCTACCCGTCGCCGTCACCAGCATCCGCGTGCCGCTGCCGCGCGGTGCCGACCCTTCGGTCGCCAGCACGGTGATCATCGCCCGCGGCGACTCGGCCTCCGACAGCCCTGCCAGCCAGTCCGTCATGCGGCGCGCTGCGCGGCCACGGCGCGGAGGATGCGTTCGGGCGTCGCCGGCGCATCGAGCAACGGCAGGCCGCGAACCTCCGGTGCCACGGCAGCAATTGCTTGGTTGAGCGCGGAGAAGACCGAAATGGCGAGCATGAAGGGCGGCTCCCCCACCGCCTTGGACCGATGGATGGTCGGCTCGACATTCTCCCCGTCCCACAGCGCGATCGACAGATGCCGCGGCCGATCGGAGGCGGTCGGGATCTTGTAGGTCGCCGGCGAGTGGGTCAGCAGCCGGCCGCGCGCGTCGAACACCAGTTCCTCGGTGGTCAGCCAGCCCTGTCCCTGGAGGAACCCGCCCTCGATCTGGCCGAGATCGATCGCCGGATTGAGCGAGCGCCCGACATCGTGGAGGATGTCGACCGCCAGCACGCGGTGCTCGCCGGTCAGCGTGTCGATCACCACTTCTGACACCGAGGCGCCATAGGCGAAATAGTAGAAGGGCCGCCCCCTATGCGCGACGCGGTCATAGGCGATGTCGGGGGTGGCATAATAGCCGGTGGCGGACAGCGAGATGCGGCCGATATGCGCCTTGCGGCACAGGTCGCCGAACGGCATCTCGGTGCCGCCTACCCGCACCAGCCCGTCAGCAAAACGCACGGCGTCCGCATCGCAGCCGAACGTCCGCGCGGCGAAGGCCGTGATCCGGTCGCGGATCGTCCTCGCCGCATTGTAGGCCGCCATACCGTTGAGATCGGCGCCCGAAGACGCCGCCGTCGCCGAGGTGTTGGGCACCTTGTCGGTGCGCGTCGCGGTGATCCGCACGCGGGCCACGGGCACACCGAACACGTCGGCCACGATCTGGGCGACCTTGATGTACAGGCCCTGCCCCATCTCGGTGCCGCCATGGTTGATCTGGATGCTGCCATCGGCATAGACATGCACCAGCGCCCCCGCCTGGTTGAGGTGGGTGGTGGTGAAGCTGATGCCGAATTTGACCGGCGTCAGCGCGATCCCCTTCTTGAGCACCGAATTGCGCGCGTTGAACGCGGCGATCTCCGCCCGGCGCGCACCGTAGCGGGCGGTGGTACGCAAGCGATCGATCAGTTCCGGCGCGATATTGTCGGCCACCGTCATGCCGTACGGCGTCGTATCGCGTGCCGGGCCGTAGAGATTGGCGATCCGCACCGCGAGCGGATCGCTCCCCAGATGCGCCGCGACATCGTCCAGCACCCGCTCGATCGCGAGCATCCCCTGCGGGCCGCCAAAGCCGCGAAACGCAGTGGCAGAGACGGTGTTGGTCTTCAACCGCTCCGAGACGATCTCGACATTGGGCAGGAAGTAGCAATTGTCGGCATGGAACATCGCCCGGTCGTTAATCGCCGGCGACAGGTCGACCGTGGCGCCGCAGCGCGAGGCCAGCGCGAGCCGCAGCGCAAGGATGCGGCCCTCCGCATCGAAGCCGACGCGATAGTCGACGCGGAACTCGTGGCGCTTGCCGGTCATCACCATGTCGTCGTCGCGGTCGCAGCGGAACTTGGCCGGCCGCCCGGTCTTGTCCGCCGCCAGCGCCGCCGCCGCCGCGAACAGCGCCGCCTGGGTCTCCTTGCCGCCAAACGCGCCGCCCATACGCCGCACCTCCACCGTCACGTCCGCCGACGAACGGTGGAGCAGATGCGCTACCAGATGCTGGACTTCGCTCGGATGCTGGGTGGAGCTGAGGACATGGACCTGCCCGTCCTCGCCGGGCGTCGCGACCGCCACCTGCCCTTCCAGGTAGAAATGATCCTGGCCGCCCATTGCGAACCCGCCGACCAGCCGGTGCGGCGCGGTCGCCAGCGCGGCTTCGGCATCGCCCCGCGCCATGCGCTGGGTCGGCTCGATCAGCGACCCCGCCGCGCGCGCTTCGTCGATCGTAACGTGCGCCGGCAGCGGCGCATAGTCGATCCGCCCGAGCCGCGCCGCCTTGCGCGCCGCGCGCTGGCTGGTCGCGGCGACGAGGAAGACCGGCTGGCCGATGCTGATCACCGCGTCCTCGGCGAGCAGCCGGTCGTCGCCCGCCACCGGGCTCACATCGTTGGCGCCGGGGATGTCGGCGGCGGTAAACACCGCAACCACGCCCGGGGCGGCACGCACCTCGCTGAGGTCCATCGCCACGATCCGGGCATGCGCTTCGCTGCTCTGGCCGAAGGCGAGGTGGAGCATATCGGCGGGTTCCGGCTCGTCATCGGCATAGCGGGCGGTGCCGGCGACGTGGAGATGCGCGCTGTCGTGCGGGTGCGACGGCCTGGCGCGCGTCGTGCGGGGGGCGTCATGCTCCGCCAAGCGCGTCCTCCAGTTCCAGAACGGAGACGGCCTCGCCCTGCGCCTTCGCCCAGAGCCGCAGCAACAGGTTCGCCGCCGCGTCCAGCCGATAGGCGGCGGAGCCGCGCACGTCGCTCACCGGGGTGAAATCCGCGCGCAGCGCCGCTGCGGCGCGCTCGATCGTCGCCAGGGTGAAGGGCTGGCCGGTCAGCGCCGCCTCGCACGCGGAGGCGCGGCGCGGCGTCGCCGCCATGCCGCCGAACGCAATCCGGGCGCTGGCAACCACCCCCTGCTCCACCCGCAGCGCGAACGCGCCGCACACTGCCGAAATATCGCTGTCGAAGCGGCGCGAAAGCTTGGAGATGTGGATCAGGTCGTTCGCTCCCGGCCGGGGCACATGGATCGCCTCGATGAACTCGCCCGCGCGGCGGTCCTGCCTGCCATAGTCGAGGAAATAGTCCTCCAGCGGCATCGTGCGTTTGCCGCCCGCGCTGCGTAGCGTCAGCGTCGCACCCAGCGCGATCAGCGCCGGCGGCCCGTCCCCGATCGGCGAGCCATTGGCGATGTTGCCGCCGATCGTCGCCGCGTTGCGCACCTGCAGCCCGCCGATCCGCCGCACCAGTTCGCCCAGATCGGGATGCAGCCGCGCAAAGGCCGCATGGGCATCGGCATAGCGCACGCCGGCACCCAGGGTCAGACCCTCGCGGCTTTCGTCGATATGCTGCAGTTCGGGAATGTCGCCGATAAAGATCAGGGTCTCGAGGTCGCGCAGGCCCTTGGTAACCCACAAACCGACATCCGTCGCCCCCGCGACGATCCGCGCCTCGGGCCATGCGGCGAGCAAATCGGCAAGCGCCGCGGCGGTGCGCGGCACGAACCAGCGCTGGCCCGCGCTTTCGCCCGAGAGCGTCTCCGAACGCGCCAGATCGCGCAGCGTCGCCACCATGGCAGCATCGTCGCGCGGCAGCCGCTCCACCGTCTGCGCCGCCGCCAGGATCGGGCCATAGCCGGTGCAGCGACACAGATTGCCCGCGATCACATCGGTCACCGGCAGCTCGGCGCCCTTCGCACCGATGCAGCGGCCATAGAGCGACATCACGAATCCCGGCGTGCAGAAGCCGCATTGCGAGCTGCCATTTGCTGCCATGCAGGCCTGCAAGGGATTGAGCGCGCCCGCCGCGCCCAGACTCTCCACGGTGAGCAGCGCCTTGCCGTCGAGCATCGGCAGGAACAGGATGCAGGCATTCACCGCCCGCCACGTAATCGCGCTACCCTCGGCGTCAAGCGTGCCGACCAGCACCGTGCAGGCGCCGCAATCGCCCTCTGAACAACCTTCCTTGGTGCCGGTCCGCCGCAGGCGATAGCGCAGATGATCGAGCAAGGTCGCGGTGGGCAATACCGCGTCCAGCGCCACCACTTCGCCGTCGAGAAGGAAACGCACCATCATCTCAACTGCCCCGATAGGTCGAATAGCCATAGGGCGCGACGAGCAGCGGCACGTGATAATGGCCATCGTCGGCGACGCCGAACTCGATCGTCACCACGTCGAGAAACGGCGGATCGGCGAGCGTGACGCCGTGCGCGCGAAAATAGTCGGCGATGGCGAACGACAGCCGATAGCGCCCCGGTGCGGCACCCGGCAGGCCGGGGCAACGCCCGTCTGCATCGGTCGCGCCTTCGAACAGCAGCGTGCCGGCGGCATCGGCGAGTTGCAGCGCAACGCCCGCCGCCGGTCGGCCATGGGCGGTATCGAGAACATGGGTCGAAAGGCTGGTCATGCCGCCGCCTCCGCGGTCTGGCGGGGCCATTCGCCGAGAAATTCGGGCTCGTCATAGGCGATCAGCGCGCCCAGCAGCGCGTCGCGATCGTCGAGGAACAACTGGTCTGCCACGCCCTTCACCAGCCGCGGCAGTGCCGTCGCCAGCCCCGAAAGTGCCGAGGCCGAAAGGCCCAGGCTGATCAGCGCCGAATAGTTGAACGCGAATAGGCCGTGCAGCTTGGCCGCATCCTCAGGTGTGCGCGGCAGTAGTTCGAAGCCCTCCCCCAGATAGGGATGCGCATCGATCAGCGCATTGCGCGCCTCGGCAGGCGCCGCAAACCGATCGGCCCAGCGCGCAATGCCATCCGCCACCAGCGCCAGTTCGGGGCGCAGCGCGGGATCGCTGACCAGTCCGGTCGACAGCACGACGAAGTCGAAATCATGCTCGCCCTGCGGCGTCACCACCTGCACCCCCTCGCCGCGCTGCGCGACCGACAGCCAGGGCGCTCCAAGGTGCAGCGCAAAGCCCGGCCAGGCGGCGGCGCGCGCGAAGGTGTCGTTGGTCGGCGGCTGGTTGTGGCCGAGGAAGGTGGCCATCACCGCATATTTCTCGGCATCGCCCAGCGCCGGAAACCGCCCGGTGAAACCCACGCGCTCCATGAAGCGGATCGGGTTGATCCGCGGCAGCACCTTGCGGCGCAGGAACACCTCGACCGCGCCCGCGCCTTGCCCAAGCGCCGCATGCGCATTGTCGAACGCCGAGGCGCCACCGCCGAGGATGCCGATGCGCTTGCCTGCCAGCGCGGCGAAGTCGATCGGCTCGCTGGTATGGGCATAGAGATGGCGCGGCAGCGCCTCGCGGATCATCGCCGGCACATGCCATTCGCCGCCTCCCTGGATGCCGGTAGCGAGCACCACCTTGCGCGCCAGCAGCGGCGCCTGCCCCTCCAGATGCAGCCGGTGCAGCCCCTCGCCGATCGGCTCGATCAGCGTTGCCCGCGTCTCGTTGCGCACCGGCAGCGCCAGCACCCGGCGATACCAACGCAGATAGGCCATCCAGTCGCCGCGCGCGATCTTGTCGAGCGCCGCCCAGCCCGCTGCACCATGCTGCGCCTCCCACCAGGCGCGGAAGCTCAGCGCCGGCACGCCGTAATCGATCGGGTTCAACCCCTTCGGCGTGCGCAGCGTGAGCATCCGCGCATAGGTTTCCCAGGGTCCTTCGAAACCCTCCGGATTCTCGTCGAGGATCAGCAGGTTCGCAATGCGCTCGCGCTTCAGGCCATAGGCCGCGGCAAGCCCGCTCTGCCCGCCGCCGACGATCACCACGTCATAGACATGGCCCTCAGGATGCTGGCGGGGCTGCGTCCAGTCAGGTCCCTCGCGGCCGATCAGCACCAATTGCCGGGCAAGCTCCGCCTCCAGCCGGGGCAGGCCGATCGCGTCTTCGATGGCGTTCATGCTGCATCTCCCAGGCGCAGGCGCACGATCTCGCCGATCTGCGCGATCGCTTCTGCCCGCTCGGTTTCGGAATCGCGGGTGAGCCGGTGCTCCATCGCGGCGAGGATGCCCGCCTTGTCGGTCAGGCGGACGCAGATGATGAAGGGGAACCCGAAGCGCGTGCGATAGGCCGCGTTGAGTTCGTGAAACCGCGCGAACTCCGCCGGGGTCAGCCGGTCGAGCCCGGCCGAGGCCTGTTCGGCGGCAGAGGTCTCGGTCAGCGTGCGATCGATCGCCGCCTTGCCCGCCAGCTCCGGATGCGCGCGGATCAGCGCGAGCTGCTCCTCGGCGCTCGCGGCATGGACCACCGCCATCAGATCGGCATGGCGATCGCCCGAGGACGGCGCCGCGTCAGCCCGCGCCTCCACCCAGGGGCTATGTTCGAACAGTGCGGTCAATGCGTCGCCCCCTCCAGGCTGACATGCGCAGAGACGACCTTCCAGCCATCGGTGAACTTGACCCAGCTCTGCGTCTGGCGGCCGCGCCGGTCGCTGTTCTCGCGGAAGAATTCGGCATCGGCGGTGGCGAAGGAGTCGCCATAGACGGTGATCGAGACGGTCCCGAGCCGCCGCTGCGGCGATCCGCCGCGCCCCTTGCGGAATTCGCGGATCGCCTCGATGCCGTACAGCACTTCGCCGACGCCGTAGCGGTTGGTGGTCGGCGCATCGTGGAACAGCGAGTCCATCGCCGCCACGTCGTCGGCCATCAGCGCGCGCTCATATGCGTGGAAGGCTGCGGTGACTTCCTGCAGCAGAACCGGATCGTTGATCTTCATGCCGGGTGTACCTCCCTCCAGTGTCGCGCGATATCGATGCGGCGCGCCACCCAGGCACCGCCGCTGGCCAAGACGTGATCGAGGAAGCGGGCGAGCGCCGCAGCACGCGCCGGGCGGCCGGCGACGCGGCCGTGCAGCCCCACCGACATCATCCGCCCGCCTTCTTGGCGCAGCTGGTCGAACGTGTCGCGCAGATAGCGGAAGAACTGTTCGCCCTCGGTGAAGCCGTTGAGCGCGACCATCTTCATGTCGTTCGCATCCAGGCTGTAGGGCACGATCAGCTGGGCGCCGCCATTCCGTCGGTCCCAATAGGGCAGGTCGTCGGCATAGCTGTCGGCATCGTAGAGAAAGCCGCCTTCCTCGGCGACCAGCCGGGCGGTGTTGGGCGAGGTGCGCCCCTGATACCAGCCAAGCGGACGGCTGCCGGTCACGCGGGTGTGCAGCGCGATCGCCTCAGCGATGTGCGCGCGCTCCACGTCCTCGGGGACGGTCTGATAGTCGATCCAGCGCAGCCCGTGGCTGGCGATCTCCCACGCGGCCGCCTGCATCGCCGCGACTGCCTGCGGGTTGCTCTCCAGCGCCTGGGCCACCCCGAACACGGTGACGGGCAGACCGCGCGCGGTGAACAGCCGGTGCAGCCGCCAGAAGCCGGCGCGGCTGCCATATTCGTACAGGCTCTCCATCGCCATCGCCCGCGCCGGATGGCTGGCCGCGCCGACCATTTCGGAGAGGAACGCCTCCGAGCCGGCATCGCCGTTGAGCACGCTGTTCTCAGCGCCTTCCTCGTAATTGATCACGAACTGCACGGCGATGCGCGCGCCGCCCGGCCAGCGCGGGTCCGGCGGGGTCTGCCCATAGCCGACCAGATCGCGCGCGGGCATCATGCCTCCCATGCCGCGAGCGCCGCCGCGACCGCCGCGCCGGCGGGCAGCGTGACGCCCTCCATCCGCAGACACGCCTCCAGCGCGCCGAGGGTGAGCAGCACCTTGTGCTTCATCGCATTGTAGCCCATCGCGCCGAGCCGCCAGATCCGCCCCTGGAGCGGGCCGAAGGCGGTGCCGATCTCGATCTCAAAATGGTCGCGCATGGCGGCGCGCACCCGCTCGCCATCGACGCCTTCGGGGATGAACACGCCGGTGACGTTGGTCATGCGGTGCGCGTCGTCGCCGAACACGGTGAGGCCCATCGCGCGCAAGCCCGCGGTCATCGCCCGACCGGCGGCGGCATGGCGGGCGAAGCGCGCAGCCAGCCCCTCGCCCAGCGCCACCCGCGCGCATTCCCGCGCGGCATAGAGCATCGAGGTCGCCTCGGTATGGTGGTTGAGGCGCTTCTCCGACCAATAGTCCATGATCATCGCCAGGTCGAAATAGTTGGAGGCGATGCGCGCGCCGCTGCCGTCCGCGATATCCGCCCGGCGGATGCCCCGCTCGACATGGCGGCGCGCGGAAATGTGACGTGCGGCAGCGTCCGAGATGGTGATCGGCGCCGAGCCCGAGGGACCGCCCAGGCATTTCTGCAGGCCCCCGGTCACCACGTCCACGCCCCAGCGATCCGCCGCGATTTCCATCCCGCCCAGTGTCGCGGTCGCGTCGACATAGCTGAGCGCCCCCGCCGCCCGGCACAGCGCGCCGAGGCCATCGAGCGGCTGCGCCATCGTCGTCGAGGTATCGCCGTGGACGCAGGCGACGAGCTTCGGCCCGCTCCGCTCGATCGCCGCCGCAACCGCGTCGAGCGGCACCACTTCCCCCCAGGGCGCATCGACCGTCTCGATCACCGCGCCGATGCGCGTCAGGATCTCGGTGAGCAGCAGCCCGAACCGGCCGAAATTGAGCACGAGCACCCGGTCGCCGGGCTCGACCAGACTGACCAGCGATGCCTCGATCGCCGCGCGCGCGGTGCCGTCGATCAGCATCGTCCAGCGGTTCCCGGTGCCGAACACCGGCCGATACAGCGCCATCACCTGGTTCATGTAGCCGGTCATCTCGGGATCGAACTGGCCGAGCAGATCGGCCGACATCGCCCGCAGCACGCGCGGATGGGCATTGACCGGCCCCGGCCCCATCAGCAGCCGCTGCGGCGGATCGATCTCTCCGAACAACAGGGGGTCAAGCTGGCTCAAACGTCGCTCCCAATCGATCGATGAAGCCGAGCATCCCCTGCAGCGCGATCTCCGCATCGGCAGGGTCGACATGCTCGGCCGGGTTGTGACTGATCCCGCCCCTACACCGCACGAACAGCATCGCGGTGGGGCACAAGGCGGCCATCACCATCGCGTCGTGCCCCGCACCGGAGACGATCCGGCGCGGCAACTGGCCTGCCGCCGCGAGCGCGGCATCCATCAGGTTCATCAGCGCGGGGTCGCACGGGCTCGCCGGCAGATCGTGAACCGGCTCGATCACGCTCTGCAGGCCACGCGCCTCGGCGATGGCGGCGATCGCCTCGACGATCGCATCCGCCGCGCGATCGCGCCGCTCGATATCGCCGGAGCGAATGTCGATCGTGCAGCGCACCGCGCCGGCGATCACGTTTGCGGCACCCGGCAGCGCCTCGATCCGTCCGACCGTGGCGACCAGATCCGAGGCATCGTCGCGCGCGATCCGCTCGACCGCCAGGATCATCTCCGCAGCCCCCGCCAGCGCATCGCGGCGCAGCGGCATCGTCGTCGTGCCCGCATGCCCCGCCATGCCGGTGACGGTGAGCTGCAAGCGCAATTGCGCGGCGATGCCGGTGACGGTCGCGACGGCCAGCCCCTCGGCCTCCAGCAGCGGGCCCTGCTCGATATGCGCCTCGAGATACGCGAGCGTCGTGCCCGGCGCTCGGGCCGCATCCAGATAGGTCACCGGATCGATCAGCGCGGCCAGCGCCACGCCCTCCGCATCGGCCATGTCCAGCGCCTCGGCAGCCAGGGTGCCCGCAACCGCGCGACTGGTCAGCATCGCGGCAGGGAAACGCGAGCCCTCCTCGTCGCCGAACGCGATCACTTCGATCGGGAAGGGCAGCCGCCTGCCGGCGCGGTGCAGCGCCGCGACGCACTCGATCCCGAGCAGGATGCCCAGCGGCCCGTCATAGCGGCCGCCGTCGCGCACGCTGTCGATATGGCTGCCGATCAGCAGCGCGGGCGCGTTCGCAATCGTGCCTTCGTAGCGGCCGATACAGTTTGCGGCGGGATCGCAGCGGACCTGCATGCCCGCATCGTCCATCCATGCGGCCAGCCGCTCGCACGCCGCCCAATAGGCCGGGGTCAGATAGCCGCGATACAGCCCGCCCGGCATGTCACTATAGGGCGCGCTGCCCAGCAGATCGCACCGCGCCACCGCGCGCGCGCCGCCGGAGAGGGACGCGCTCACCACGCCGCCACCGCGCCGTCGCTGCGCGGATCGGTCGCCCCATCGAGCCGGCCATCGCCGTGGCGCACGATCGCGCCGGCATGGCCCATCATCGCGGTCAGCGGGCCGACCCGCTCGACTTCGTGCCCGGCCTCGGCAAGCTGGCGGTAGAGGTCGTCCGCGAAGCCATCCTCCAGCTTGAGCGTGGTACTCTGCTCGCCCCAGGTGCGCCCGAGCAGCCAGCGCGGCGCGCGGATCGCGTCCTGCAAATCGACGCCGTAGCGGGCATAGCGGGTGAACAGCGCCGCCTGGGTCTGCGGCTGCCCCTCGCCGCCCATCGTGCCATAGGCCATCACCCGGCCGTCATCGAACGCGGCCAGCGCCGGGTTGAGCGTATGGAACGGCTTGCGCCCCGGCCGCAGCGCGTTCCAGCCAGATGCGGCGAGACGGAAAGAACTGCCGCGATTCTGCCAGGTGATCCCCGTTTCCGGCAGCACCAGACCCGATCCGAATTCGAAATAGGTCGACTGGATGCAGCTTACCACGCGGCCCGTGGCGTCGGCGGCGCCGAACCAGCAGGTGTCGCCCCATTGCGGCGGCTGCGGCCAGGGCAGCGCACGGGCAGGATCGATCGCCGCCGCCATCGCGTCCAGCACCCCGGCATCGTCGAGCAGCGCCTGCGGATCGGCATCGCCATGCACCGGATCGCCGCAATGCCGGTCGCGCCACAGAAACGCCTGCTTGGTCGCCTCGACCAGGCCGTGGACATGGTCGAATCCATCGCACGCCGCCGCTTCCAGCCGATCGAACAGCGCCAGGATCAGCAGCGAGGCGATGCCCTGCGTTGGCGGCGTGCTGTTGTAGAGCCGCGCGCCGCGGATGGGCACCGACAGCGCTGGTGGCGTGGTCGCCTGGTGCGCGGCGAGGTCGGCGCGTGACACCGGACTGCCCAGCGCGGCAAGGTCCGCCGCGATGCGCTCGGCAAGGCTACCGCGATAGAAGCCGTCGAGCCCCTCCGCCGCGAGCTGCCGCAGCGTCGCCGCAAGCCTAGGCTGGGTCAGGATGTCGCCTGCCTGGAGTGGCCGGCCCTGCGGCTCGAAGGTCGCCGCATAGGCGCCGGGTTGCGCGCGCAGTTCCTCGCCCTTGGCGGATGCGATCGCCGCGCCTCCCGCCGTCACCGCCACGCCGCCTTCGGCATACGCGACGGCATCGCGCAGCAGGCGGTCGAGCGGCAAGGTGCCGCCAGCCTCCGCCAGCGCCGCCGCCCAGGCCGAAACCGTACCCGCCACCGTATTCGCCGCGAGCGGCCCGCGCGTCGGCACCGCCGACAGTCCAGCATAGCGCGCGAGATCCGCAGCGGCTGCCGCGCCGCCGCAGCCATGCACCGAATGCACCCGACCATCGGGCTCGCGGATCACCCAGAAGCCATCGCCGCCGATCCCGGTCATGTGCGGATAGACCACCGCCAGCGCCGCCGCGACCGCGACCGCCGCCTCCACCGCGTTGCCGCCGTCGCGCAGCACCGAGAGCCCGGCCTCGGACGCGAGGTAATGCGGCGCGGTCACCATGCCGCGCGTGCCGTGGCGGGTGGCGAGGCTCATGCGCCTGCGCTCAGCCAGACGAAGCGGACCACGAACAGCCCGGCCAGCACGAACAGGAACCAGTCGCTCTTCACCGCGCGGCCGCGCAGCAGCTTGAGCAGCGCATGCGCGGTGATCCCGAACGCGAGGCCATTGGCGATCGAAAAGGTCAGCGGAATCATCGCGACGGTGAGGAAGGCCGGCAGCGCCGCCAGCGGATCCCCCCATTCCACCTCGCGCAGCGGCAGCAGCATCAGCCCGCCGACCACGATCAGCGCCGGCGCCGTCGCCGCAAGCGGCACGATCTGCGCATAGGGCGCGACGAACATCGTCAGCAGGAACAACACGCCGGTCACCACCGCGGTAAGCCCGGTGCGCCCGCCTGCCTGCACCCCCGCCGCGCTCTCGACATAGCTGGTCACCGTGCTGGTGCCGGCGGTCGCGCCGACCATCGTCGCGGTGGCATCGGCGATCAGGATGCGGTTGAGCCCCGGGATCCGCCCCGCCGCGTCGATCAGTCCGGCGCGCTTGGTCACCGCCACCAGCGTGCCGATATTGTCGAACAGGTCGACGAACAGGAACACGAACAGGATCTCGAACAGCCCCAGCCCATGGCTGCCGGTGAGCCCGAACACGCCCGGCAGGTCGAGCTTGAACGCCGTGCCGGTCAGCGCCGAGAGGCTGTAGGGCTCGGGCTTGAGCACCACCTGCCCCGTCGCCCAGCCGATGATCGTCGTCGCGACGATACCGATCAGCATCGCCCCGCGCACGTTCCAGATGCTCAGCGTGCCGATCAGCGCCAGCCCGAACAGCGCCAGCGCCGCGCCCGGCGCCTTGAGGTTGCCCAGCGCCACGAAGGTCGCGGGATCGGCGACGATGATCCCGGCATTCTTCAGCCCGATAAAGCCGATGAACAGCCCGATCCCGCCCGCCACCGCAGCGAACAGATGCTGCGGGATCACCGCGACGATCTGCTGCCGCACGCCGGTCAGCGTCAGTGCGAGAAAGGCGACGCCCGAAATAAACACGCAGCCCAGCGCCACCGGCCACGGCACGCCCATGTGCTGAACGACGGTGAAGCTGAAATAGGCGTTGAGCCCCATCCCCGGCGCGAGCCCGAGCGGCGTGTTCGCCACCAGCCCCATCAGGATCGAAGCGAACGCCGCAGCAAAGCACGTCGCCGCCGCCACAGAGGCCACCGGCATGCCCGCCAGCCCGAGGATCGACGGGTTGACCAGCACGATGTACGCCATGGTTAGGAAGGTGGTGAACCCCGCCAGCACCTCGGTCCGCACGCTGGTGCCGCGCGCCGACAGCGCGAAATATTTCTCGAGTGCCCCGGCCTGCGCCGCCCTCGCCTCGCTCATTGCATGCTTCCCTCAAATCCCCCGGGCGGCGGGGAGACCCCGACCACCCCCTGTTGCTCCAGCCACGCAGCATAGGCGAACAGCGTCGCCTCCGAACCCGGTTTGCCGATCAGTTGCAGCCCCAGCGGCAGCCGGCCGGGGCGCAGCAGCGGCACCGCCAGCGAGGGCAGCCCCAGAAAGCTGATCGGCTGGGTATGGATGCCCAGGTCCGCGCGCGCCGGCACCATCGCGCCGTCGATGCAGATCCGCGGATCGGCGACCGCGGGCGCCGTGCAGGGCGTCGCCGGAGCCAGCAAGATGTCGATATCGGCCATCAGCACTGCGACCTGCGCCCGGAAGGTGGCACGGAAGGTCTGCGCTTCGTCATAGAGCCCGCGCGGCAGCAGTGCGCCAGCGATCAGCCGGTCGCGCGTCGCCGGATCGAACAGCATCGCATGCTCGGCCAGCGCGGCGCGGTGCAGCGCGCCGCCTTCGCAGGCGGTGATCAGGAACGCCGCCGATCGGGCGCGGGCGATGTCCGGCAGCGTCACCACCGGCGCATCGGGTGCGATCGCCGCCATGGCCGCGACCTGATCGGGATCGACATTCTCCGCGAACCGACCGCCGAGCCGCGCCACGCGGACCTCGCCTGGCTGCGGCGCTGTCTCCGCCCCGCGCAACACCGCCCAGATCTGCGCCATGTCAGCGGCGGAGCGGGCGAAATGGCCGACATCGTCGAAGCTCTCGGCGAACGGGAACACGCCCGCCAGCGGCAGGTCGGCATGGGTCGGCTTCAGGCCATAGACGCCGGTCAGGCTCGCCGGCACCCGCACCGATCCGTTGGTGTCCGATCCCAGCGAAAAGGGCAGCAGCCCCGCCGAAACCACCGCCGCCGATCCGCCCGACGATCCGCCCGCGAGCCGCTCGCGATCGTGCGGGTTGCGCGTGGTGCCGTGGCGCGCGTTGATCGTCGCGAAGCCATAGGCGAACTCGTCCATATTGAGCGTCGCCACCAGCACCGCACCGGCCGCGCGCAGCCGCGTGACGGCTTCGGCATCGGCGGCGGCGGGCGGCGCGTCGGCATAGAGCGTGGATCCGGCGGTCGTCGGCAGGCCGGCGATGTCGAACAGGTCCTTCACGCCATAGGGTACACCGGCGAGCGGTCCGGGATCGCGCCCCGCCGCCGCCGCCGCATCCACGGCCTGCGCTTCGGCACGGGCGCGCTCGGCAAGGGTCCGCGTCACCGCGACCAGCGGCGCCGCCTCGGCCAGTCTGGCAAGACACTGCTCGAGGATGGCGGACGCGGTGGTGCGGCCGCCACGAACCGCCTGCGCGATGTCGATCGCGCCCATCATGCGACGGTCGTGCCGCGCAGCGTCGCAGCGTGACGCTCGAGCAGGGCGAGGTTCGCCGTCACGCCGGCCCGGCACGCCTCGGGGATCGGCAGTCCGGTCCTTGCCGACGCCTCGGCGATCTCCGCATCGCTGCGCGGGACCGCCACGGCGTCCCGCTGCTCGGCCTGCTGGCGGTAGCGTCCGGCGAGCGCGGCACAGAGGAACAGCTGGAGTTGGTGGAAAATCATCAGCGGCAGCACGATCAGCCCCACCTGCGCCGGCGCGAACAGCGCGCCCGCCATCGGCACGCCGGAGACCAGGCTCTTCTTAGATCCGCAGAACAGCAGCACGATCGCGTCCTCGCGCGGCAGCCTGGCCAGCCGGGCGACCAGCAGGTTCGCCCCCATCACCCCGCCCAGCAAGATCGCGCTGAGCACCACCACTGCGAGCAGGTCCACCCCGCCGACGCGCCGCCAGATGCCGTTCACCACCGCGGCGCTGAACGCGGAATAGACCACGAGCAGGATCGAGCCGCGATCGACCGGCTGGAGGAGCTTCCGGTGCCGCTCGACGAAACCGCCGATCACCGGGCGAAGCAGGTGCCCCGCCAGGAAGGGCGCCAGCAATTGCAGCAAAATCGATTCTACCGCCTGCCACGAAGACACAGCCGCACCGCCGCCCGTCCGCAGCAGCAGGCCCACCAGCAGCGGCGTCAGGAAGATGCCGATCAGGTTGGACAAGGATGCGCTGCACACCGCTGCCGCGACATTGCCGCGGGCGATCGCGGTGAACGCGATCGACGACTGCACCGTCGATGGCAGCAGCGTGAGATACAGCAGCCCCGCCACGATCAGCGGATTTCCGGCGCCACGCAGCCCGGCGAGCAGCGCCAGTCCCAGCGCCGGAAACAGCAGATAGGTGGAGCCGAGCACCAGCCCGTGCAGCCGCCAGTTACCGACGCCCTGCACGATCGCGCTTCGCGAAAGCTTTGCTCCCTGCAGAAAAAACAACACCGCGATGGCAAGATCGGCAAGGATTCCGACCGCGCCGGCCACCCTTCCCTGCGCAGGAACGACCGACGCCGCTGCCACGACGGCGATCAGGTACAACAGAAATGGATCCAACCGCAGCGGCACGTGCATCACTCGCGTCATTGGCGAGGCTATGCCCGACCGGCGGCGCGCGATCCAACGCAATGAGCTGGATGGATCGTTGCAAAAAATAGAACACTCACCTCATCGTGCTTGTGGGTATTTGCCGAAAACGCACCGCGATAACGGCTGGCTCTTCAATGGTGGATAGCATCGTGCTGCATCATTCCTTCGGACCCATCGGCGTATCTTCCACAGACTGCCGATGCCGCATTTCAGGACGTCTTCTCGTTGCTCCCATACCCCTTCGCGAGGCTTGCGGTCGCTGTAGCTCGCGAATGGCGTGCGTAGTCGTGGCACTGCCGTGAAGAAATCTGCCCCATAGCTCCCTCCACGGCGATGGCGATAAATCCACACCGTCACATGCTACGACGCCAGCCGAAGCGGGCATCCACCCCATCAGTTCAGACATCCACAGTCGGTGACACAATCCTGCGCACAAGCTGTGCCCTTCTGTGCCCCTACATGTCTTGCGGTGTCCTTCGAGCTGCGCTTCGCGGCGGGGGAGCCCGAACAGACCCCGAAATAATTATTGTTTTTCAACACCTTACCAAAATATCCAAGCCCGAGAGCGGATCACTCTTGCCCTTGCCGAGGGCGCGCGCTAAACGCGCGGTCCGCACAGGGGTGTAGCTCAGCTGGTTAGAGCGTCGGTCTCCAAAACCGAAGGCCCTCGGTTCGAATCCGAGCTCCCCTGCCACTTCCGGTAAGCGCCGGTTCGCGCGCGCACTCCCCCCCTCCAGCCAAGTCTTCTCGGCGAAGATTGACGCGGAGCGCATCATGGCGAACACAAAAGCGCTGGCAAGCAAACCGGTACGAAGCGAAATGTGCAACGCCAAGTCCCTTGTGCCTGGTACGGGCACCGGCCCCGGTCGTGGCGCCCCCTTCCGCAACGTCCGGCGACCATCCGGCCCGCCAGCGACACGATATGTTGTGACGCTATGCGAACCGCTGCACAAGCGAGAGGATTGTCACGGAATGTTGCCGCGCACCGAAGCAGCGGCGCCCAGGCGGTGGCGTTACCGGCCGCGCGGTGCGGTGACGCCTGCCTCGGTCTGCACCACCGGCTTCATCGTGCCATCCGCATTGTACTCCAGCCGCTCGACGGTCACCCCCCGGCGGCCGATCGCGCCGCTCAGGTCGCCGATGGCCAGTGTGGCGTTGTGCAGGAACAGGTACCAGTCGCCCTTGAACTGAACGATGCCGGGATGGATCGTGAAGCTGTACTTGCCCGAGCCGGTCAGTTCACCGCGATAGGTCCAAGGCCCCTGGATCGACGGTGCAGTGGCGTAGGACACCTTCTCGTCGCGATGCTTCGAACGGTCGAGCGAGGCATAGGTGAGGTAGTAGAGGGCGCCGCGCTTGTGCAGCCATGGCCCTTCCTCGAAATGCGGCGGCGTGATCTCGGTGATCGGCCCGTCAATCTCGATCATGTTGGGCTTCAGTTTGGCGATATAGCATTGGCGGTTGCCCCAGGCGAGCCAGGTGGTACCGTCGTCGTCGGTGAATACAGTCGGGTCGATGTCTTCCCAACTGTGCGTTCCCTTGGGCGTCATGCTGTTGGTGATCAGCGCCGAACCCTTGGCATCGACGAACGGCCCGGTCGGGCTGTCGGATACCGCCACCGCGATCGACTTGCCCGGATTGGTCGCGTCATGCTCCACGGCGGCGTAGAACCAGAACTTGCCGTTCTTCTGGATCGCCTGCGAGGCCCAGGCATCCTTCTTCGCCCATTTGAAATCGGCGACGTTCAGGATCGGACCGTGGTCGGTCCAATGGCGCATGTCGGTCGTGGAATAGACCAGCCATTCGCGCATGTTAAACATCTCGTCGCGCTGCGCCTCGTCGTGCCCGACATAGAGGTACAGCCGGTCTCCCACCACCAGCGGGGCAGGATCGGCGGTAAACTTGTCGCGGATGATCGGGTTCGATCCGGGCACGGGTCCCGCGGCTGTCTGCGCGGCGGCCGAGAATGTGGCGCCAAGCGGCACCAGACACGTGACCGCCAGCAGCGCGCGCGAAAATGCCTTGGTCATCATCCTCTCCTTGGGGCCAAGATGCGACAATAGTCCGAGTAGATCGGGCGTCAATAAAGGATGCCCACCGCGTATCGGGCTGCGGCGAACTTCGCACTGCTTCGAACCGGCTATGGAACCGGCAAGGCTTTTGCGAGACTTGGAGTATACACCTCATACACCATGCAGCAGGTACCGGGTCGCGTGCCACGCGCCCGGCCACCGTGCGACCATCGCCGCGGACGTCGAAGCGCTTGATTTCCGCAGCGACATCCGCAAGAGTAATGATACATTATATCATTCGAGCGTTCATGGCCTGCTGTTTCTCCCCGTTCTCTCCGATCTGCGCGATCGCTATGCCCGCTGGAGCGCGCGCATGAAGAGCCCATGCATCAGCATCTGTCGGTTCGACGGTCGCACCGGCTGGTGCGTCGCCTGCGGGCGCACGCTGCCCGAGTGCCGCGAATGGAAGAAGGCGCCCCGCCCCCGGCTGCTGGCGATCGGCAAGGCGCTGCCGGCGCGGCTGGCCAAGCTCGACGCGCGCGGCGTGCGGGTCACCGAGGAAGAGGCATGATCGAGCTTTCCGCGCTCTGGCTGGTGTTCGTGCTTGGGCTGCGCCACGGCCTCGATCCCGATCATGTCGCGGTGATCGACAATATCGTGTTCCGCACCGTGGAGGCCCGTCCCCGGATCGCCTTGTGGACCGGCACGCTGTTCGCGCTGGGCCACAGCCTTGCGGTCGCGTCGGTCGCCATCGGCGTGTCGCTGGCGGCGGATGCCTTCGCCCTGCCCGCCTGGTCCGCACCGATGATCGACCTCGCCGTGATCGGCCTGTTGCTCATCGTCGGTACACGCAACCTCCACGCATTGTGCACACAGACGCGCTATGCGCCGATCGGCTGGCGGAGCGGGCTGGTGCCGAAGCGGCTGCGTACCAGCACGCATCCGCTGGCGGTGATCGCGATCGGGGCAGTCTTCGGGCTGGTGTTCGATACGGCCACCCAGGCGGCCGCCTGGGGCGCCGCAGCGACGGCAAAGGGCGGGACGATGGCCGCGCTGGCAATCGCCGCAAGCTTTGCGATCGGCATGATGCTGGCCGATACGCTGGACAGCCAGATCGTCGGTCGACTGCTGCGCGCGGGCGGCCGCGCCACCGCGACTGCGCAGCGCTATCGCCGCGCGGTGGGCTGGGTGGTGGTGGCGCTCAGCTTCGGGACCGCCGGCTATGCGCTGGCCGAACTGGCAGGGCTGGATGTGGTGCTTTCCGATGGCGCATTCACCGCGATCGGAGTCGCTGCCGCGACGACGATCATTTTCCTGCTGCTCGTCAGCCGCTGGCGCGCCCATGCGAGCAAGCGCGCCTGACGGCAGTTCAACGATGGTTCGAGGGGGTATTTCTGCATGACGACGAACGTGCGGGGCGCATCGCGCCTGGCGCTGGCCGCATTCGCGGCCCTGGCCGCGGCGCCCGCATTCGCCCAAAACGCTTCGCCGGGCGGCACGGCCACGAGCGCGAGCGACGAGATCACCGTCACCGGCTGGCGCCTGCGCCAGCTCGACACGATCGCGCCGACCGGCAGCCGCCTGGATCTGACGATCCGCGACACCCCCGCGACGCTCGACCGGATCGGCGCCGACGAGATGCTGACGCGCGGCTTCCGCACGGTGGAGGAAGCGACCGACAGCCTGCCGGGAATCACCTCCGGCGGCTCGCCGGGCGATCCCTCGCTGTTCTCGATGCGCGGCTTCACCGGCGAGCAGATCACCATCCTGCACAACGGCCTGTATCTGGGGCCCGCCAACATGATCAACCGGCCGGGCAACAGCTTCAACCTCGCCGGCATCGACGTGCTGAAGGGACCGGGCTCGGTGCTCTACGGCCAGGGCGCGGTGGGTGGCGCGGTCAACATCGTCAACAAGCGGCCGGACTTTCAGGGCAATAGCGGCCAGGCGCTTGCCTCCTATGGCGAGTTCGACACGGTCAGCCTCGGCCTGGGCGGCAACCGCGTGCTGAGCGACACGCTCGCCGCGCGGGTCGATGCGAGCTATCATCGCTCGAGCGGCTATGTCGACGATACCGGTCCGCATTCGTTCAACGTGACGGGCGGGCTGCTCTACCGCCCGTCGAGCACGCTCTTGGTCGAGCTCAGCGTCGACTATCTGCGCGATCGGCTGTCGACCTATTACGGGACCCCGCTCCTGCCCGCAGGCGCGGCAGCGGATCCGATCGGCGGCATCCTCACCAGCGCGAACGGCGCGGTGGTCGATCGCCGCACCCGCTTCGTCAACTACAACGTGGCCGACAGCCGGGCGAACAGCTGGCAGGTCTGGCCGCGGCTTGCCGTCACCTGGTCGCCCTCGGATACGGTGACGCTCGCCAACACCGCCTATTATTTCCATGCCGACCGCCAGTGGATCAACGCGGAGAACTTCACCTACAATGCCGGCACCGGCCGCATCGACCGCGACCGGTTCTTCGTGTTCCACCGGCAGGACCTGATGGGGGACCAGGGCAGCGCCACCTTCCGCCACCACCTCGCCGGGCTTTCGAACAAGCTGGTGATCGGCTTCGACTACAGCCATCTCGATTTCGTCCGCAGCCGCGGCTTCCCGGACGGCGACAGCGTCGACCTGCTGCGACCGGTGCGCGGCAGCTTCGGCCCGCTCGACCGGCGGGTGAGCCCGACGCGCTGGGACCAGCTCGCGCTGTTCGCCGAGGATGCGCTGGACCTGACGCCCAGGCTCAAGCTGGTCACCGGCCTGCGCGCCGAGCGGCTGTACCTGACGCGCGAGAACTTCAACCTCGACGGCAGCTTCAACGCCCGATCGAGCTTCCGCCGCGTCTACAAGCCGTTCAACTGGCGCGCCGGCCTCGTCTATGACGTGACGCCGACGGCGACCGCCTATGCGTCCTACAGCACCGGGCAGGATCCGGTGGGCGCGAACATCTTCCTGGTGAATGCGGGCCAGAATTTCGCGCTGTCCAATTCGCGGCAGGTCGAGGCGGGGGTGAAGGCGTCGCTGCTCGGCGACCGCGGATCGGTGACGCTCGCCGCCTATGACATCGAGCGCCGCAACATCCTCACCCAGGTCGCGATCGACACGGTGAGCAATATCGGCCGTCAGCGTTCGCGCGGGATCGAGCTTTCGGGCGAGGCGCGGCTGACGCCGCACTGGGCGGTCACCGCCAGCGGCACCTATGTCGATGCCCGCTACGACGACTTCGTCGATCCCAATTACGGCGTCGCCGCATCGGGCAACCGGCCGCCGAACGTGCCGGACTGGACGGCGAATGTGTGGAGCAGCGTCCAGAAGATCGCCGGGTTGCCGCTGGAGGCGGGTGGCGGGGTGAAGTTCGTGGGCAAGCGCTTCGGCAACACCGCCAACACGCTGGTGCTGCGCCCCTATGCGACCGGCATCGTCTATGCCACCTGGGCGCTCACCCCGCGCCTGTCGCTGACCGGGCGGATCAACAACCTGTGGAACAAGACGTTCGTGCAATGGGCCGACATCTACTATCCGGCACAGGTGATGTTGGGAGAACCGCGCCGGGCCGAGGTGAGCCTGCTTGCCCGCTTCTGAGATGCATCCGTCACGGCGCCTGCTGGCCGTGCTGGTCTGGTTCCACCGCTGGATCGGCATCGCCACCTGCCTGATCTTCGCCGCCTGGTTCGCCAGCGGCGCGGTGATGCTGTTCCAGCCCTTCCCGTCGCTGCCGCATGGCGCGCAGATGGCGTTGCAGGCGCCGGTCGCCCCCCAGACCGATCTGGTCGCACCCGCGCAGGCGGCAGCGGCGGTTCCGGGCGCCGAGACGCTGCGGCTGATCCAGCGTGCCGCACGCCCTGCCTATGTCGTGGAAGGCGGCGGCCTGATGCGGGCTTTCGATGCCCGCACGGGCGCGCCGCTCCCGCTGCTTTCGCCTGCACAGGCGCTCGCCGAGGCGCGCCGGATCTTCGGCCACGCCGCCAGCGCCACCGGCCCGTTCGACTATGACCAATGGGTGGTCCACAACCGGTTCGACCCCGCCCGCCCCTTCTATCGCCTCGACGCGAACGACACCGACGGGACCCAGCTCTATCTGTCCGCGCGCTCGGGCGAACTGCTCCAGCGCACCAGCCGCAGCGCGCGCGCATGGAACTGGCCGGGCGCCGTCCTTCACTGGGCCTATGTAACGCCGCTGCGCAAGCACTGGCGCGCCTGGGATGCCAGCGTCTGGTGGCTGTCGCTGGTCTGCATGCTCGTCGCGATCGCGGGCATGGTCCTGGGGATCGTGCGCATGCTGGCGGCGCGGCGCCTCCATCCGCCCCGGCTCACCTTCTTCCGGCGTCCATGGCTCCGCTGGCACCATCTGCTCGGACTCGGCGCAGGCGTGTTCGTGCTCGGGTGGATCGTGAGCGGCTGGCTGTCGATGGACCATGGCCGCCTGTTCTCGCGCCGCACGCCCAGCGCAGCGCAGGCGCAGGCCTATGCCGGCTGCCCGCTGGCGGCAGTGCTCGGGCAGGTGGATCCCGCCCGCATGGCGGCCGGGCCGGTTCGCGAGATCGGCGTGACCCCGCTCGCCTGCCGCCCGGTGGTCACGCGCACCGCCGCGGACGGCAGCATCGAACGGGTCGACGGCAGCGGGCGCCGGATCGACGACGCGGCGATGCAGGCGCTGGTGCTGCGCGCCGTGGCAGCGGGCTGGCCGCAAGCGGCGGAGGCACGGATCCTGCCGGCCGATCCCACCGCGACCGACGCCTTGGCGGAAGGCTGGCCTCCCACGGCCTGGCGGGTGCGCCCGCACGCTCCCTCCGCAGCCGATCTCTATCTGGACGGCAACACCGGCCGGCTACTGACGGTGATGGATACCAGCCGGGCAGCCTATGCCTGGGCCTATTATGCGCTGCACACCGGCAATGTCCCCGGCCTGACGACACGCCCTGCGCTGCGCCGCACCCTGCTGCTCATTCCCCTGGCGGCGGGCTTGCTGTTCAGCGTCACCGGGGTCGTACTCGGCTGGCAGCGGCTGCGCGCTGGCGCTGCGCGAGCGGACGGTGCAGCGAGCGATGCCGATCCGGCGCGCCGCCCGAAACGCCACCGTGCGCGTCGCTGACAAGAGACTTTGCGCCGTGCCAAGGCGGTGGACGCGGCGGCGCATCCTCTTATGCTTGCCCCGCAACCCATATGGAGCCGTTCGCTGAAACACCTGGCCTATCCCCTCGCCGGCGCGCTCGCCCTTGCGGCGCTGCCCGCGGCCGCGCAGACGCGCTACGATCCCGCCGCGGCCTTCGCGCCGCTCACGCTGCCCAGCGCCGCGAACACGATCCGCGGTGCGAACGGCCTGCCGGGCCCCGGCTATTGGCAGAACCGCGCGGACTACCAGATCCACGCCACGCTCGACCCTGCCGTCAAGCAAATCCGCGGGACGGCGACGATCACCTACACCAACAACAGCCCCGATCGACTCGACTATCTCTGGCTTCAGCTCGACCAGAATCTCTACCGGCCGGGATCGCGCGGGGCGATGGCGAGCGGGCGCGTGCCGGGCGGCACCACCGAGGGGATGGTGATCGAGGCGGTCGAGCTGCTGTCCGGCGGCAAGACGATCGCGGTCACGCCGGTGATTTCGGACACGCGCATGCAGGTGCCGTTGCCGGCGGCACTACCCTCGCACGGCAAGCTGAGCCTGCGCATCCGCTACCATTTCACCATTCCCGGCGAATGGGGCGGGCGCATGGCCTGGGGCAAGGCGCAGGGCGGCGAGGTCTACAACATCGCGCAATGGTATCCGCGCATGGCCGTGTATGACGATCTGCGCGGCTGGGATCCGCTCCCCTATCTCGCCCAGGAATTCTACCTCGATTATGGCGACTTCGATTATTGGGTGACGCTGCCCGCCACCATGATCGTCGCGGGATCGGGCGAATTGCAGAACCCGCAGGACGTGCTCACCGCCACCCAGCGGGCGCGGCTCGCCAAGGCGCGGACCAGCGATGCGACGGTCGAGGTGATCGCGCCGGGCGAGATCGGCACCCCGGCTTCCCGCCCCCGGCAGGACGGCACGCTCACTTGGCATTTCCGCATGGAAAACAGCCGCGACGTCGCGTTCGCCGCCTCCTCCGCCTTCGCCTGGGATGCGGCGCGGATGAACCTGCCGGGCGGCAAGACCGGCCTCGCCATGTCGGTCTATCCGGCCGAGAGCCAGGGCCGCGACAAATGGGGCCGCTCGACCGAATATCTGAAGCACGCGGTCGAGGAATTCTCGCGCCGCTGGTATCCCTATCCCTGGCCCAACGCCGTCAACGTCGCCGGCATCGCGACCGGCATGGAATATCCCGGCATCGTGTTCGACGGGATCGAGGACAGCGGCAAGGAGCTGTTCTGGATCACCGCGCATGAGATCGGCCATAGCTGGTTCCCGATGATCGTCGGCTTCGACGAGCGACGCGACGCCTGGATGGACGAAGGCTTCAACACCTTCATCGACGTGTACGAATCCGATGCCTTCAACCACGGCGAATATGGGCCGAAGCGTGACAGCGAATATGCCGAAGGCGGCGGCAATCCGGTGGACGAGATCCTGCCGATCCTCGCCGATCCGAACGCGCCGCCGATCCTCTCGCGCGCGGATACGGTGACCGAGAAATACCGGCACGCGGTGACCTATTTCAAATCGGCGCTGGGCCTCACTCTGCTGCGCGAGCAGATCCTGGGCCCCGAGCGGTTCGATCCCGCCTTCCGCCGCTTCATCGCCGCCTGGGCGTTCAAGCATCCCAAGCCCGCCGATTTCTTCCGCGCGATCGAAGACGCCAGCGGCGAGGACCTGAGCTGGTGGTGGCGCGGCTGGTATCTCCACAATTGGACGCTCGACCAGGCGGTCACCCGGATCAGCCCGGCGCGCGGCGGCGCGGGCTCGCTGGTGACGGTGGAGAATCGCGATCCGATGGTGATGCCGGCCACGCTGCGCGTCACCTTCGCGGACGGTTCGAAGCGCGACATCGCCCTGCCGGCGGAAACCTGGATCCGAAAGGCCAGCACCGACGTGTATGTGCCCGGCCCGCAAGCTGTGGTTCGCGCCGAGATCGACCCCGACCACAAGCTGCCCGACCGCGACAGGAGCAACAACGTGGCAAGATGATATCGGGGCGGCCGCCGTTAGGCCCAGCTGCTCCCGATCACACCGCCCGGTACGCCAGGCGCCGGGATCTGCTCCACCAGTCCCTGCAGCTCAAACTGGTCGAGGCCAATCGTCATCAGCGCCAGCGTGCCGCGCAGCTGATCGGCGGTGATGTTGCGGGTGATGAACACCAGCCGCGTCCGCCGGTCGTCGGTAGGCCAAGCGTCCAGCTCCACCGGCGGGTGGAACAGATGCTGCACCCCGTGCACCACCACCGGCCTGGGGTGATCGAGCAGATGCACGATCCCTTTCACGCGCAGAATGTCCGCGCCCTTCAGGCTTGTCAGGATGTCGATCCACCGCTCGAACGCCTCGACGCGCAGCGGCGCGTCAAAGGTCAGGCAGGTCGCGCGGATGTGATCGTCGTGGCGGTTCACGTCGTGATGGTGATGATGGTGATCGTGGTCACCATGCCCGTGCGCGGCGTCATAGGCCTCGGCCTGCAGCCAGCGCTGCACGTCGAGGCTCTTAGTCTCGGGATTGTACAGGCCGGCGTCAAACAGCCGGTCGGCCTCGACCACGCCGTGGAGCACCGACACGATCGGCGCGGCCGGGTTGATCGCGCGCAACCGCGCCTCGATCTCCCGCCGGGCGTCGCTGGACAAAAGATCGATCTTGGTGAGCACGATGCGATCTGCGACCGCGGCCTGGCGCACCGCCTCTGCCTGGGTGTCGAGAGTCGCCATGCCGTTGAACGCGTCCACCGTGGTGATCACGCCGTCCAGTCGGTAGAGCGTGCGCAGCTGCGGATCGGCCATCAGCGTGTGCAGGATCGGCGCGGGATCGGCGAGGCCCGTCGTCTCGATCACGACGCGATCGAACCAGCAGCGGCCTTCGCGCGCGAACCGCCAGGGCGCGTCGCGCAGGGTGGCGCGCAGGTCGCCGCGGATGGTGCAGCACAGGCAGCCGCCCATCATCTCGACGACCATGTCCTCGTTCGATCGCGCGATCAGATCATGGTCCAGCCCCACGGCGCCGAACTCGTTGATGATCACCAGCGCGCGGCGCAGCGTCGGCGTGCGTACCAGATGGTTGAGCAGCGTCGTCTTGCCGCTGCCCAGGAACCCGGTGAGCACGCTGACCGGGATCAGCGCCTGTTCGCCCGCGATCACGCCGCTCATGCCGGAAGGCCGGGCGCGGGGGCCGGATCGATCGCGAGCAGCAGGCGCGTCTCGCCGGTGTCGCCGATCGGCGGCGAACGATGCAGGATCGCCAGCGCGTCGGTCGCAAGCCGGCCCTTGAAGATGGCGACGTCGGCGGTCCGCATCTGGCGGATCGGCGTGTCGGGGCCCGCCTCGACATGGACCCACTGCGTGCCCGATCCCACCAGGGTGGTGAGCAGCCGGGCGATCACATGATCCGCATGGAATTTGCGGCAGGCGTCGGTCTCGATCACCTCGAGCCGGATGGCGAGCGCGTCGATCTTCTGGATCGCGCCGAAGCGGCGGGCATGGCCGACGATCTCCCCGGCCAGCGCGTCCGCGCGGGCGCCCGCCGGGTAGCCTGCTTCGGCGAGCCCCTCGGCGACGTCCGCCTCCAGCATCGCCAGCGTCGTCGCGAAGTCGAGATCGTCGATCTTCCGCCAATCGAGCTGCGGCAGCCAGGCGAGCGCGATGGGCAGCCGTCGGTTCCAGATCGCGAGGTGTACCTCCGGTCGCGCCACGGCTTCCAGCACGCTGGGATCGCCGCGCTCCACCGCTATCGCCGATGGCGCCCTGCGCGCATGTGGCCACGCGATCATGCCGCCGCCGCGCAAGGTACGACCGGGCGAAGCAGCGGGTTGTGCGGCACCGTCTCTCCGGCTTCGCGGAAGCCGAACGGCGATGAGGAACAAGGCTTGGGCGCGCGGCCGGGGCCGGCAAAGGCGATGGGAACCAACCGACAATCCTCGATGGTATGATATGATGTATCATCCCTATCAACGAAGACGTCGTAGCTCAAGTCGCCGCGCGACGGGAAAGCCGGACATGGCGCAGGCCCTCGCGATCGGGCCTGCCGACTCGCGCGCGGCTGACAAACTGGCGTAATAAAATATTGTCACCCACCCCTCGCCACGCCACAGGGCGCGGAGCGGAGACATGACGATGCACGACGACAAGCCCCTTGCCCCCGAACCGGCCGACGCCCCCGAGGCGGTGGCGAACCCCGAGCGGCGCGCGCTGCTCGGCGCCGTCGGCATGGCCGGCGTGCTGGCGGCAGCGCCGTCCGAAGCGGCGCGTCGCAGCGCCGGAGGATTGGCCGAAATCGAGACCGTCGTGGTGATCTACGCCGAAAATCGCAGCTTCAACAATCTGTTCGCCGGCTTCCCCGGCCTTGCCGACCCGCTCGCGGCGGCGCCCGCTGCCCGCACCGCTCAGCGCGATCGCGACGGATCGGTGTTGAAGGCGCTGCCCAAGATATGGGAAGGCATGGTGCCCGACGAACAGGTGGTGGAGCATCGCCGCTACAAGATTGGGCCGGACGATCTGCCGCCGCTGGCCAATGCACCCTTCGCGCTGGCGACACCCGAGGGCGATCCGCTGCCGCACGGCGTGGTGACCCGCGACCTCGTCCATGCCTTTTACCAGAACCAGCTGCAGATCAACGGCGGCCGCAACGACGGCTTCGTCGCCTGGGGCGACAGCGGCGCGCTGGTGATGGGCCATTATGGCGAGGCTTCCGCCAAGCTGCGCCTGTGGCAGATCGCGCGCGAGTTCACGCTGTGCGACCGCTTCTTCATGGGCGCGTTCGGCGGGTCCTATCTCAACCACCAGTATCTCGTCGCGGCGCGCCCGCCCTTCTATCCCGATGCCGACAAGAGCCCGGCGCGCGGCCGCATCGCCCAGGTGGAGGGCCAGGATCCCAAAGGCATCCGCCTCAAGCTGAAGCCCGCTTCGCCCAGGAGCGCGATGGACGGCCCGCCCGATTTCGTCCCCAGCTCGCTGACGCCCGATTTCTGGTCGGTCAACACGATGCTGCCGCCCTATGCGCCGACCTACCAGCTCGATCCCGAGCGGCCCGGCTATGCCGACTGGAGCGACGCCAAGACGATGGTGCCGCAGCGGCACGCGACGATCGGCGACCTTCTTTCCGCCAAGGGCGTGTCCTGGGCCTGGTATGCCGGCGGCTGGGCCGCCGCGCTGGCGGGCCATGCCAATGACGGCAGCTTTCCCAGCCGGCCCAATTTCCAGCCGCATCACCAGCCGCTCAACTATTTCGAACAGTTCGCGCCCGGCACCGCCGCGCGGGCCGCGCATCTGCGCGATGCGGGCGAAGGCGAAACGCCGCGCACCAACCACTTCCTCGCCGACGTGGCAGCCGGCACCCTGCCCGCGGTGAGCTTCTACAAGCCGCAGGGCAACCTCAACATGCATGCCGGCTATTCGGACGTCGAAGCGGGCGACCAGCATATCGCGGTGGTGGTCGATGCGCTGCGCCGGAGCCCGCAATGGCACAAGATGGTCGTCGTCATCACCTTCGACGAGAATGGCGGCTGGTGGGACCATGTGCCCCCGCCCAAGGGCGACCGCTGGGGCCCGGGCACGCGCATCCCCGCCGTGATCGTCTCCCCCTTCGCCAAGCGCGGGCATGTCGACCACACCACGTACGACACCGGATCGATCGCGCGCTTCCTCACCCGCCGCTTCGGCCTGCCGACGCTGCCCGGCCTGGTGGAGCGCGAGCGCGCAATGGTCGCCGCGGGCGGGCCGGCACCCGGCGACCTCACGGGCGCACTGACGATCGGCTGAACGGCGAGCGAGAAGGATATATTGTATCATTCCCGGGCACCCGCTAGGGGGCGATGCGTGATCAACAACATTGGACCCTGCATGCGCGCCTCTCGTCTTCTCGCTCTCCTCGCCACCTCGATGCTGGCGCACCCGGCCTATGCCGACGAGGGCATGTGGACCTTCGACAATTTCCCCGCCGCCAAGGTGAAGGCGACGTACGGGGTGACGATCGACCAGGCATGGCTGGACAAGGTGCGCGGCGCGGCCGTGCGCCTCTCCGGCGGCTGCTCCGCTTCGGTGGTGGGCGCGCGCGGGCTGGTGCTGACCAACAATCACTGCGTCGCCGAATGCGCGCAGGACCTCTCCTCCAAGGGCAACGACCTGTACATCCAGGGTATCGTCACCGCCCGCCCCGAGGAGGAGCGCAAATGCCCCGGCATGCAGGGCGAGATCCTCGAGGGCATCACCGACGTGACCGCGCAGGTCCGCAAGGCGGGCGACGGGCTGGCCGGCGCGGCGCTGATCCAGGCCCGCACCGCGGCGATCGGCGCGATCGAGGTGCAGGGCTGTGCGCAGTCCCCGGCAACGCTGCGCTGCCAGGTGGTCGATCTCTACCATGGCGGGCAGTACAAGCTCTATCGCTACCGCAAATATGCCGATGTCCGGCTGGTCTTCTCGCCGGGCGTGCCGACCGCCTTTTTCGGCGGCGACCCGGACAATTTCAACTTCCCCCGCTATGCGCTCGATGCCGCGTTCGTGCGGCTCTACGAGAACGACAAGCCGGCGGCGACCCCGCAGCATCTGCGGTGGAACCCCATGGCTCCCAAGGCGGGCGAGCCGGTGTTCGTCGCCGGCAATCCCGGCGGCACCGATCGCCAGCTGACCGTCGCCCAGCTGGAGCGCCAGCGCGACCGCACGCTGCCGCTCACCCTGCTGCGCATGGCCGAACTGCGCGGCCGGCTGATCCAGTTCGGCGCCGAATCCGACGAGCATCGCCGTCTCGCCCAGGATCTGCTGTTCGGCATCGAGAATGGCTACAAGGTCTATTTCGGCCGGCTGTTCGCGCTGAACGACGCGGCCTTCCTGGCCGACAAGCGCGCCCAGGAGGCGGCGCTACGCGCCAAGGCGGGCATCGGCGATGCCCCCTGGCAGCAGATCGCCGGGGCGCAGGCGCAGGCGGAGAGGCTCTATCTCGACTATAGCTATATCGCCGGCGGCCCGATGGGATCGTCGCTGTTCGGCTATGCCCGCGCGCTGGTGCGCGCCGGCAGCGAGCGCGCCAAGCCGGCGGCGCAACGCCTGCCCGGCTTCGCGGACTCGCAGTTGCCGCTGCTCGAGAAGCAGATCCTCGACGCAACCCCCGTGTCGCCGGAACTGGAGCAGCTGACCCTCACCTTCTGGCTGTCCAAGGCCCGTGAATATCTCAGCAGCGACGGCGCCGGCACCCGGCTGCTGCTCGGCAAGGACAGCCCGGAGACGCTGGGCGCGGCGCTATCCCGCTCGCGGCTCGGCGATCCTGCCTATCGCAAACAACTTTGGGAAGGTGGCTCCGCGGCGATCACGGCGTCGGACGATCCGCTGATCGTCTTTGCCCGCCGCATCGATCCCGAGGCGCGCCGGCTCCAGGCGGCGTGGAACGACACGGTGACCGGCCCGACAGTGGCAGCGAGCGAGCAGATCGCCCAGGCGCGCTTCGCCGCCTTTGGCGACAGCCTCTACCCCGACGCGACCTTCACGCTGCGGCTATCCTATGGGAAGATCGCCGGCTGGAACGAGCGGGGCAGCGCGGTGCCGCCCTTCACGACCTTCGCGGGGCTGTATGCGCGGGCGACCGGCCAGGCGCCGTTCAAGCTCGATCCGCGCTGGGTCGCGGCGAAGGACCGGCTGAACCCGAACACGATCTTCGACATCAGCACCACGAACGACATCATCGGCGGTAATTCGGGTTCGCCGCTGATCAACGCCAAGGCCGAAGTGATCGGGGCGGTGTTCGACGGCAACATCCACAGCCTGGGCGGCAACTATGGCTATGATCCCGCCACCAATCGGGCGATCTCGGTATCGGCGGCAGCGGTGAGCGAAGCACTGCGCAAAGTCTATGGTGCCACCGCACTCGCGGATGAACTCGGCAGTTGAGCTGGTTGGGGAGAGGCTTCGCTCCCCGACCATAGCCTAGATGGTTGATCCCAGCATGTGGAGGGCCGTGACCTGAGGGGGTGGGCGGCCCTCCACCAACGTAGCTGTACAAGGATATGGCCGTTGAACCATGTGGGAGCCGCAATCGACGTGCGGGTTGTCAAAATGGCGGTCCCGGGGGAAACCGCCGAGCAAATGTATTTCGGCAGCCTTCGTAGAACGGTTTTTCGCGATCGCATCAGCCCGCTATCCTGGGGTTTGTATCGCCACCGGATAGGCAGCGACGGACGACTGTCCGCATGCGGGTGACCACCTTCGCCTGCTCCTTGTTCGTGGCCATGGTACGGTGTCCTGTTCCTTGATGCGGCACGACATTCGTCTCGGCGGCGTTGCGCAGGCTTGAGCAGCCTTGCGCATCGCGAGCGCGATCAGAAGCGGAAGCTGATCCAGCCGGCCACAAAGTCCGAACTGGCATATCCTGCCTTGGTCAGCGAAGGGCCTGCGGCGAGGTGCTCGTAACGCCCCGTCACCGACAGACGCGGCGTGACCGTCCAGATCGCCTGCAACTGGAGCACGTCGCCGATCCTGGCATCGGGCACCTTCTGCGTGCCGGCGAACGGGGCGCCGTTGGCGCGGTACACCGCGTCGTGCACATCCGCCCGCCATGCCCGCTGCAGCGCGCCCGACAGGCGAAGCTTCGGCGTCGGCGACACGCTGAAGGTCGGCGCCACGGCGATCAGGTTGCTCGGCGTCAGGAACAGCGCATAGCTGTAATAGATGTTGTTGCCGAACGGGGCATAGGCATTGCGCAGCTTGCCGTCGCCATAGCCGCCCCCGCCGCTGGCATAATCGGCATGGAAGCCGATCCGCGGCGCGGCAGCGCTGTTCCCCAGTCGGACATTCTGGGCGAACAGCAATTGCCATGCGTCAATCGTCTGGTCGCGATAGGTCCCCCATTGATGGTTGGCGGTCCAGTCGATCGTCACCCGCCCCGCCTCGCCGAAAATATGGGTGCCGAGATAATAGCGCGTCGCCGGACCGACGCGACCGCCCCAGGCGCCCACCTTGTTGCGACGGCGCCAGAAGAAGGGATCGACATAGAGCTTCGAGCCACCGAACCAGCGCTTGGGCACGACGAAGCCCAGCGTCACGCCCGAAAAGCGCCGCGCGGGATCGATGACATCGTCGTCGGTCCCCAGATCGCCATATTGGGTGGGCTTGAGGTCGAACGCGTCGACCCGCATCGTCGCGGTGCGCGCCCAGGCGCGCAGGCCGTTCACGGTATAGCGGATCGTGTTGTTGTCGCGCTGGGAGACGAGCAGATTGGGGCCGTCGACGAACTCTTGCCGGCCATAGCGCGCGCCGACCTCCACGTCCGCGATTCTGCCCTTTGCCTCGACGAACAGCTGCTGCATGGCGACGGCGTTGCGCAGCGTGGCGGCGGGCGCGCCCAGTTCCACGCCGCTGATGCCGCCATGCGCCAGCTCGGCATAGACGCGCAGATGCTCGCCGACATGCACATCGGCACCGCCGACCAGCCGGACGATGTCCTGGCGCTGGGCGCGACTGTCGCGGAGGTTGGGGTTGGTCGTGTGGTTGACGCGCAGCCGCGCCTCACCCGAAAGCGTGACGTACACGTCGCCGCTGGGCGTGACCTTCACGCATTTGAGGGCGTCGATCGGATCGTCGCGCTTGGCGGGGTCGCACAGCTTGCGCCAGTCCTCCGCCCAGCGCGAGAGGTTGTAGCCGCCGGTGGTGGCACCGTCGCCGGCGGCAGCGGCGGGATAGAGGCTGGCCTTGTCGGCGGTCTGCGCGGAGGCCGACATCGCCAGGACGAGCGCCGGGGTGGCGCCGAGGGCGCGAAGCAGAAGCTGCATGGAGGCGCTCCCTTATTCGGCCGGGAAGGCGGTGGTGGGACGCTGCTCGATGCCCGGCGCGGCGGCGACCGCCGGGCCCTTCAGCGCGGCATGCAGAGCCGCCGCATCGAGCTGGCCTTCCCAGCGGGAAACGACGATCGTCGCGACCGCATTGCCGATGAAGTTGGTAAGGCTCCGGCATTCGCTCATGAACCGGTCGACGCCGAGGATCAGCGCCATGCCGGCCACCGGCACGCTCGGCACGATCGACAAGGTCGCTGCCAGCGTGATGAACCCCGCGCCGGTGACGCCCGCCGCCCCCTTGGACGACAGCATCGCCACACCGAGCAGCAGCACCTGCTGCTCCAGCGATAGGTGCACGCCGGTAGCCTGCGCGATGAACAGCGCCGCCAGCGTCATATAGATGTTGGTACCGTCGAGATTGAAGGAATAGCCGGTCGGGACGACGAGGCCGACGATCGTCTTCGGGCAGCCGGCACGCTCCATCTTGTCGATCAGCGCCGGCAGCGCGCTTTCGGACGACGAGGTGCCGAGCACCAGCAGCAATTCCGTCTTGAGATAGGCGATCAGCCGGAAGATCGAAAAGCCCGCCAGCGCCGAAACCGCGCCGAGCACCACGACCACGAACAGTGCCGAGGTGAGGTAGAAGGTGCCGAGCAGCATCGCCAGGTTGGCGAGCGTGCCGACGCCATATTTGCCGATGGTGAAGGCCATTGCGCCGAACGCGCCGATCGGGGCCGCCTTCATCAGGATCCCGACGACCTTGAACATCGCCAGCGACACGTCCTCCAGTGCCGCGACGATGCGGGTGCTGCGATCCCCGAGCAGCGCGAGGCCGATACCGAACAGGATCGCGACGAACAGCGTCTGCAGGATGTTGCCCTCGGTGATCGCCGACACGAAGGTGTCCGGGATGATGCCGAGGAGGAAGCCGGTGATCGTGGTATCGTGCGCCTTGGCGGTATATTGCGCGACCTTGCCGGCATTGAGCGTCGCCGGATCGATGTTAAGCCCCGCCCCGGGCTCCACGACATTGCCGACCACCAGGCCTACGACCAGCGCGAGCGACGAGAAGAACAGGAAATAGGCGAACGCCTTGCCCGCGACCCGGCCGACCGCGCGCAGATCGCGCATGCCGGCGATGCCGGTGACGATGGTGAGGAAGATCACCGGCGCGATGATCATCTTGACCAGCTTGATGAAGCCGTCGCCCAGCGGCTTGAGCGCCTCGCCGGTTGCCGGCGCGAAATGCCCGATCAGCACGCCGGCGACGATCGCCGCCAGCACCTGGACGTAGAGATGGCCATACCAGGCCCCAGCCTTGGTGGGCGGTGCAGTTCCGGCGCCGGATTCGATGATGCGTGCCATGATATTCCTCTCCCCGCTCCGGCTGCATTGCCGGTAGCGTCTCACGCCTCGCTTTTCGCTCGTCCTTCAGCGCGGTCAAAATATTGACCCCTCCCCATTATATCTATGTTTTTCAGATTCTTATGAAATCCGCAGGCAGACCGATGGCTAAAATCTGACACAGCGCGCGGGCGAGATGTGCCAAAATTTGCACATCCCGGTGCAGCGGCGATAGGCTGCGGCATGGCCGATGATTCGCTGCACAACTGGCGCTTTTGGGCGATCACTGCGCTGATCGCCGTCGCAGCCGGGATCGGCGCGGGCTGGCTCAGCGGCGAACGCACGCGGCAGGCCGTGGCGGCGACGGCCGCGACCGGCGCGCAGCTTCGCGCGACGCTTCTCGACAGCGAGATGGCGCGGTTCCGGCTATTGCCCCTGGCGCTGGAGGACGACCGCGACGTGGCAACGGCGCTGGCCGGTGGCAGCGCCGCGCCGCTCGACCGCAAGCTGGAGTCGCTCGCGCAGACGACGGGCGCGGCAGCGATCTATCTGATCGCGCCGGGCGGGGTCACGCTCGCGTCGAGCAACTGGCGCTCGCCGCGCAGCTTCGTCGGCTCGGACTATCGCTTCCGTCGCTATTTCCGGGAGGCGCGCAGCCGGGGCGAGGCCAGCCAATATGCGCTCGGCACGGTCAGCGGCCATTCCGGCCTGTATCTTTCCCGACGAACGCGGCTGGGCGGCGTGCTCGTCGTGAAGCTGGAATTCGATGCGATCGAAGCAGCATGGCGGCGCGCGGGCGGCGATACCTTCGTCAGCGACACGGCCGGGCTGGTGCTGATATCGAGCAACCCGCGCTGGCGTTTCGCGGCGGCGCGTCCGATCCTGCCGGCCACGCTCGCCCGGCTTCGGCAGGAGGCCGCGCTTCCGGCCAGCGTCGCGCCGGGCCAGCTTCCGCCCGCGGGTGCCGAGATGGTCGAAGCCTCGGTTGCGACGAGCCAGCCCGGCTGGTCCCTGTCGCTGCGTCGGCCGGTGGCGGAGGCGGTGCGGGTCGCGCAGCGCACTGCAGGGTTTGCGGCGTTGTTCGCGGTCCTTGCGCTCGCCGCGCTGCTCTGGGGCCTGCGCCAGCGCGCGATCCTGATGCGCCGACGCACCTCGGAACTCGAAGCGGCGGTGACGGAGCGCACCGCCGCGCTGCGACGCGAGATCGAAGAGCGCGCGGCCATCGAAACCCGCGCGGCCGAATTGCGCGAAGGCCTGCGCCAGGCCAACCGTCTCGCCACGCTCGGGCAGGTGACCGCCAGCGTCGCCCATGAAACCGCCCAGCCGGTGGCCGCGATCCGCACCTATGCCGAGAACAGCATGGTGTTGCTGGAACGTGCGTCGATCAGCCAGGTGCAAGCCAATCTGGAGGCGATCCGCCGCCTGAGCGACCGGATCGGTGCAGTCACCGCGCAGCTGCGGGGCTTCTCCCGCCGGCAGCCCGGTGTCATTCGCCCCTTGCCGCTGGGGGACGCGCTGGACGGCGCCCTGCTCATCCTGAAGGAACAGTTGCGCCCCATCCATCTCGTCCGGCCCGCGCTCGATCCGGCGCTGCTGGTGCTCGGCGGGCGCGTGCGGCTGGAGCAGGTGTTCGTCAACCTCCTCCAGAACGCAGCCGAGGCGTTGTCCGGGCGCCCGGACCCGACGGTCACGATCACCGTGAACGCGGACGCGGATCGGGTCCGGGTCCGCATCGCCGACAACGGCCCCGGCATCGCGCCGGACATCGCCGCAAGGCTGTTTACCCCGTTCGCCACCAGCCGCAGCAACGGCCTGGGACTGGGCCTGGTGATCGCCAGCGACATCATGACCGACCTTGGCGGCAGCTTGCGCTGGTGCCCCGACGAGGCCGGCGCCTGTTTCGAACTGGAGTTGCAGCGGGCATGACGGTGACGATCGCCCTGGTCGACGACGATCGCGATTTCCGCGCGGCGCTGGCCCAGGCGCTGGAACTCGCCGGGCACAGCGTGCAGCCGTTCGTCGACGCGGCCAGTGCGCTTGCCGCGATCGATGCCGGCTTCCCGGGCGTGGTGGTGACCGATGTCCGCATGCCAGGCATGTCCGGGATCGACTTGTTCCACCAGCTCCGTGCGATCGACCCCGAGCTGCCGGTGATCCTGATGACCGGGCATGGCGACGTCGCGATGGCGGTGGATGCGATCAAGGCGGGCGCCTGGGATTTTCTCACCAAGCCCTTCCCCGGTGAGGCGCTTGCCGCCGCGTTGCAGCGGGCCGGCACCGCGCGGGCGCTGGCGCTGGAAAACCGGCGACTCCGCGCCGCCGCGAACGCGGCAGACATCGCGCTGGTCGGCGAGGCGCCTGTCATCCGTCGCCTGCGCGAGATGATCCCAATGCTGGCCGAGACCGCCCTCGACCTGGTGCTCGAAGGCGCGACCGGCACGGGCAAGGAGCTGTTCGCCCGACTGCTGCACCGTGCCGGCCGGCGCGGCCGCCATCGCTTTCAGCTGCTCGATTGCGCGACGGTGCCGCTGACGATCGTCGAACGCGAGCTGTTCGGCCGGGGTGGCATCGTTGCGCGGGCCGATCGCGGCACCTTGTTCCTCGATCACCTCGATCTGGCGCCGGCCGAGCTCCACCACCGGCTCGCCCAGTTCGCCGAGGCACGCACCGTGGCGACCGATCAGCGCGATCCCGATCCGGTCGACATCCGCATCATTGCCGCGATCGACGATGGCGCGGCCACCCGCCTGCCGCCGGGGCTGTATCATCGGCTCGCGGGCGTTTCGCTCCGATTGCCGACGCTGGCGGAGCGCACAGACGACATACCTTTGCTGTTTGCGCACCTCGCCGCGCAGGCGGCGGAGCGCCATCGCCGACCGCTCCCCGCCCTGTCCGAAGCGGCGCATGCCGCGGCAGCGCGCGCCTGGCCCGGCAATGTGCGCGAGCTGGAGCGCGCCGCCGAACGTTTCGTTCTCGGCCTGGACGCACCGGCCGGGCCGTCCCCCGTCGATGCGCAAACACTGACCGAGCGACTGGATGCCTATGAGCGCATGTTGATCCTGGAAGCCATTTCCGCGTCGAACGGCGAGATCAACGCTGCCATCACCGCGCTCGGCCTGCCGCGCAAGACCTTTTATTATCGCGTCAAGCGACTGGGCATCAATCTGCGCGAGGCGCGCGGACGATGATGTCATCAACATCTATATTGCGTTGGCGGTACATCTTGCACGATTCTTAATGGATATTTTCGATATTACTTGACATCCCCCGCATCCATCGACAGCATCTTCTCGCTGCTTTCGGAAAATTCCAGCACGGCTGAACAAAATCTATCAATGCCTGGCGGATGCCGCGCCCAGGCTACACCCGGGCGATCGATGCGTGGATCGGTAACAGCGCAGCGCCGAGCGCGGAGCCAGCACCGCCCAGCTGCGAAATCTCGATATCGAACCGTCCCCGCTCGCTATCCGCGATATGGTCGCCCCAGGCGAGCGCGCTGCCGTTCAGCCGGGCGGCGAGGCCGTGCATGATCGTCGCGGGCAAGGGGCTCATCAGCCGAATCGCCCCCGGATCGAACCACGCCAGCGCCGCGTTGATCGTGGGCAGGAGTTGATCGGCCGCGCGCTCCATCCAGCTATCGATCACCGACTCGTAACCGGCGATCGCCTCGGCGAAATCGGCCAGCGACTGGACCGCGCAGCCTGCCGCCTGCAGCGTGGCGATGAGGTCGAGCGTCGTCGGGCGCGGACGGTGGCCGGGGTAGAACATGCCGATCTCCCCCGCCCCGCCGCATTCACCGCGCATCAGCCGCCCGTCATGGACGATCCCGGCGCCAATGCCATGCCCGAGCAGGATCACCACGGCGGTGGTGCAGCGACCGATCAGCCCGCCCAGATAGAATTCCGCCAGCGCCGCCGCGGTCGCATCGTTTTCGACCCATATCGGCAGGCGCAGCGCCTCCTCGAAGATCGTGCGCAGAGATGCTTCCTTCCAGCCCGGCAGGTTGTGGACGACGTGCCAGCGATTGCCGTCGCGCGACAGCGCTGGCCCAGGCACGCTGAAGCCGACGCCGTAGAGCCGGCTGCCCAGCAGACGATGCTCGATCGCCAGATCATGGATGCGCCGGTCGACATGCCGGGCGAAGCGGTGCGGATCGATCGGCGCGATCTTCTCGGCGGTCAGCGACACCACGCCGCCGGCATAATCGACCAGCGCGATCTCCAGCAGCCCGGCATGGATCGCCAGCCCGACCGAATAGCCGCCGGCCGGCGAGATGCGCAGCGGCACCGTCGGGCGACCACGCCCCGCCAGCGCCTCGGCCGGCAGTTCCTCGATCAGCCCTTGGGCGAGCAACCCCTTGGTGAGCTTGGAAATACCGCTATTGCTAAGCTGCAAGGTCTCCGCCAGCGCCGAACGCGGGCGGGGTCCGCGCGTGCGCAGCTGCCAGAGCAACCTTTTCTCTTCGTCGAGCAGGTTCGGCGGCGGGTATCTCATCCTCGGTAGCGAATAGCAGGCCGCCCGACGCGCTGCGATTTATTTCTTCAGAAATAAATAAATCTGTCATCGCCGCCGCCCATCGGCGCCCCAGTCGATAAGAACCAACGGGGAAGCCACCAATGAAAACGTTCCATCTCGCCGCGGGCTGCGCGGCGATCGCGCTGTGTGCGCTCACCACGCCCGCCTTCGCCCAGGCGGCCGATACGCCTGCCGCCGATCCGGCCCAGGCCGACGACGCCGCTGGCGCCGGCACGGACATCATCGTCACCGGCTCGGCCCGCGCACAGCGCCGCTTCGACGTGTCCTACGCGATCAACTCGCTGAGCCAGGCCGACGTCCAGAAGATCGCGCCGAAGAGCTTCGCCGATCTGCTCGGTACCGTGCCCGGTATCCAGGTCGAGGCGACCGGCGGTGAGGTGCAGAACATCACCCGCATCCGCGGCATCCCCACCGATCGCGGCTATCTGATCTTCCAGCAGGACGGCCTGCCGCTCTATCACGAGATCGACGGCGTCTTCTTCAACTCCGGCGAAGGCATGAACCGCTATGATCTGATGACCGAGCGGGTCGAGATCGTGCGCGGCGGCCCGGCGCCGATCTACGCCAGCAGCGCGGCGGCGATCGCCAACAACATCACCGTCTCGGGTGGTCCGGTCGCGCGCGGCAAGGCGCAGCTCACGCTCGGCGATACCGGCCTCTACCGGCTCGACGCGATGCAGTCCGGCCCGATCAGCGACAACACCTTCTTCGCGATTGGCGGCTTCCTGCGCCAGCATGACGGCTATCGCTATGCCGGTTTCCCCAGCGACAAGGGCGGCCAGATCCGCGCCAACATCAAGCGCCAGCTGAGCAACGGCACGCTCAAGGTATCGGCCGAATATGTCAACGACCATAACGTCTTCTACCTGCCAATCCCGACCAACGATCCGCGCAACCCGTCGGTCTCGCTCAACCAGTATATCGACTATTTCGAGGGCACGCTGAACTCGCCGTCGCTGCGCAACGTCAACATCAAGTATCGGGACGGCGCCGGCAACGTGCAGAGCATGCAGCGCGACCTCGCCAATGGCCGCTACATGCGCTTCTTCAACGCGGCGCTGGATTACGAGGCCGATTTCAGCGGCTGGCAGGTTTCCGCGAAGATCGGCGGGACCAAGGGCAAGGCGAGCTTCGACGCCTTCTACTCCACCACCAACCCGGCCGACGCCAACAGCTTCGCCGCGGGCTATCTGAGCGCCGCGCGCACCGCGTTCGGGCCGAACGTCGCGCGGCTCGGCTATGCCTTTGCGGGCACGGGCGGCGCCTCGGTCTATGATCCGTCGACCGCCTCGGGCCTGGTCATGTCGGGCCAGTATCGCGCCTCGGAATCGAGCTTCTACTCGGTGCAGGGCGATCTGAGCGTCACCCGCAAGTTCGAGACCGGCCTCGGCACGCATGACCTGCGCGTCGGCCTGTACAGCAGCTTCTACGGCAACACCCTGCTCCAGGCCTATGACGACATGCTGATCGAAGTGCGCAGCCAGCCGCGCACGCTGGACCTGGTTGCTTATTCGGCAACGGGCCAGGTGCTGGGCTCGGTCACCCAGAACGGGGTGCTGCGCTACACCACCACGCTCGCCCAGGGCAAAGCCGATGCCCAGATGATCGCCTTCTACGCCAACGACACCTGGGACATCACCCGCGGCCTGCGCGTCGATGCCGGCATCCGCACCGAGCGCTACGACTATAAGGGCTATGCGCTGCCGACGACCCAGGTCAATCTGGGCGACGCCACCACGCTGGCCGACGACACCACCCGCGCCTTTACCGGCCAGGTGCTCGACCAGCGGCGCAAGCCCAAGGCGACCAACTGGACGGTCGGCATCAACTACGACCTGAACGGCCATTTCGGCGCCTATGGTCGTATCTCCAACCTGGAAGTGCCGCCCCAGATGGGCGTGGTGAGCAGCATCAATCCGACGATCCTCAAGACCAAGGCCCGCCAGTACGAAATCGGCCTCAAGGCCAGCTTCGGCCCCAACTATCTCTACGCCACCGGCTTCTACACCAAGTTCAACCCGTTCAACGCCTCCTTCGCGGCGTTCAACCCGGTGACCGGCCGCAACGACCAGACGCTGCCGTTCATCGGCGAGGCCTCGGTCAAGGGTGTCGAGGTCGATGGCCGGGTGGTGCCGATCCGCTGGTTCTCGCTCGATGGCTCGGTGACCTGGCAGAAGCCGGAATATGCCAATCTCCAGAACAGCTCGGGTGCCGATCCCAGCGCGGTGAACGGCAACCAGATCATCCGCGAGGCCAAGTTCTTCGGCAATCTGCGCCCGAGCTTCGATTTCGACCTGGGCGACAAGAAGGTCTCGATCTTCGGCCGTTTCGAATGGGTCGGCCGCCGCTATGTCGACCTGTTCAACCGCACCGCGATGCCGGGCTACCAGACGACCGGCGCGGGCGCGTCGCTCGATTGGGGCGCCTGGCGGGTCCAGGTGGTCGGCGACAATCTGTTCGATGCGCACGGTCTGACCGAGGGCAATACCCGCACCGACCAGTTCGCCGGCCAGGGTACCTCGCAGGCGATCTATGGCCGCCCGCTGTTCGGCCGCAACTTCCGCCTCATCGTCAGCCGCAGCTGGTGATGCGGCCCCTCGTCTTCGCCGCCGCGCTCGCCGCAACGGCCCTCGCTTCCCCGGCTTCGGCCGGGGAGGTTGGCGACGGGGTAATGGCGGCACTGTCGGCACGGCTGTTCCCGATGCTCGACGCCGCCGGGCACGATCCGGCGGCGCTCGAGCGCCTCGCCCGCGCGCCCGGCATGGCAGCGGTGCTGCAGGCCCGCCGCGACCGCCACGCCGCCTGCGCGCAGGATCTGCCCTGCCGCGCCCAGGCGCTGCTGTGGAACGATAGCGAGGCGGAAACCCTGCGCCGCGCGGTCGCGGCGCTTCCCGGCCTGCCCGTGGCCGATGACGGCGCCGCCGCACAGGCAGACCGCGAGATCGCCGGCATCAACCAGATCCTGCGTCTCTATGCGCTGGGGGTAAAGCCCGCCAACCCGATCGACGGCCCCGGCCCGGTAACGCCGCAGGACCAGCAGGCGCGCCTCCAGGCCGCCGACTGGATCGCGGGCACGCCGCGCGCCGGATCGGCCCAGCCGCTCGATCCCAGCATCGACTATGCGCTGGCCCTGCTCGATGTGAGCGACCGCACCGATGCGATCGGCCATGAACCGCTTGCCGGCGGCGCCAATGCCGCCGCGACGGCACGGGCAAAGACGCTCGACTGGAAGCGCTATCGCTACAGCGCGATGATCGTCACCGGCGTCGGCCCAGAGATCGAGGGCGAGCCGCTCAGCCCATTCGGGAAATACCATCTGCGCCTCGCCGCGCAGCATTTCGCGCGCGGCGATATCGCCTTCCTCCTCCTCACCGGCGGCCGCGCCCACCCCCGCGCGACGCCGTTCACCGAGGCGGACGAGATGCGCAAGGCGCTGATCACCCGCTACGGCATTCCCGCGGACGCGATCCTCAGCGAGCCCTATGCCCGCCACACCACCACCAATTTGCGCAACGCCAGCCGTCTGCTCGCGCGGATCGGCGCGCCGCTGGCGCAGGAGACGGTGATCATCTGCAACCCGCTGCAGAGCGCCTATATCGAAAGCCCGCGCTTCACCGATCGCAACGCCGCCGAACTCGGCTACCAGCCCGGTACCGTGATTCGCCGCATATCGCCCACCGAACTGGTTTTCCGCCCGTCGCGCGCTTCCGAGCGCGTCGACCCGCGCGATCCGCTCGATCCCTGAAAGGAACCGCGATGCGCCGCTTTGCCCTCGCCGCCGCCCTCACGCTCTGCCCCGCCGCCGCCCATGCCTGGGGCGGCACTGCGCATGCGGTGATCGATCGCGCCGCGATCCAGGCCATTCCCGATGGCGGCCCGGTGTTCCTGCGCCGCTATGTCGACTATATCGCCGCCTCTGCATCGCTGCCGGACAGCTGGCGCGGCGATGCCGAGGGCTTTTCGAAGATCGAGGAGGACCCCAACCATGGCTGGTTCCGCGAGCAGTTCACCTTCCTCAAGCCGATCCCGCGCTCGCGCTATGCGTTCGTGATCGCGCTCTACAAGCACTATGAGACGATCAAGGACAGCGACCCCGCCACCGCGGCGCGCACCAATGTCCGCTGGACTGGCACGCTACCCTATGCGGCGATGGAAGCCTATCAGCGGCTGATCGTTTGCATGCGCTATGTCCGTAAGGCGCAGGCGAGCGGCGGCGACACCTCCGTGCCCGAGCAGCATTGCGCGTTTCAGGCAATCCGACTCGGCCATTATATCGGCGACGGATCGCAGCCGCTGCACGATTCGGTGAACTCCGATGGCTGGCTCGGCGCCAATCCCAACAACTATACCCGCGACCGCACCATCCACAGCCGGTTCGAGAGCAGCTTCGTCGACGGCATGGGGCTCACCGCAGCGGACATCGCCCCCCGCATCGGCGCACCCGAACACCAGCAGGGGGACATGTTCGATGCGGTGCTCGGCTTTCTGGACCGGTCGGGTGACCGGATGGAGTATGTCTACCAGCTCGAAAAGCGCGACGGCTTCAGCAACTTCGCCGACAAGGACGTGCGCGGCCTGGTCTATGAACGGACGGCGGCCGGTGCGGCGATGCTGCGCGACATGCTGTGCCGCGCCTGGGCCGAAAGCGCGCTGCCGCCGGCCAAGGTCACGCCCTCGCCGCTCGATTTCACCAACCCACGCTTCGATCCGGAGACCGGCTCGGCCCCGGCCTGACGCCGGCGCAAGGCGCGCAGCAGCCGTGCATGGCGGCCATGGTCGAGCGTGAAGCGGCGCAGCAGCAGCATGGCGAGCAGCGCCCCCACCATCGGCAGGCCCAGCCCCAGGCCCAGCATGCCGAGGCGCACCCCGGTCGGCTGGGCGGCGCCGGGCACATAGCCGAGCGCATTCAGGGTCCAGCCGATCGTCGCGGTGGAGGCCGCCCCGCTCGCCTTCACCAGCACCAGGTAATAGGCGAACAGTCCCGTCTCGAACCGGCGCCCATGCCGCCACTCGACGACGTCGACCGCGTCGGCGAGCAGTCCCCAGGGCAGCATGAACACGCTGGCAAAGCCGAATCCGATCAGCGCAGCGCCGGCCAGCTGCCAAACCGGCCACGCCAGGCACAGGCCGAACAGAACGAGGCCCGCGGCGCTGACCGCATGTCCCGCCGCAAGCAATCGGCTCTTGCTGAACCGATGGGTGAGCGCGGTCCAGGTGAGCACCCCGGCTAGCTGACCGGCGGTCATCGCCGTCAGCAGCAGCGTGACCGCCCCCGGGCGATCGAGCACATAGCTGCCGAGATAGATCAGCATCCGGCCGAAAGCTGGCATCGCAAAGCCGGTGATCAGCGCGAGCGCCCCCAGGCCCAGCACCATCGGGTCGCGCAGCGGCACGGCGATGCCGTCGCCGTGCAATCCCCGATCCTCGCCGTGACCGTCGCGCGCACCGGAGGCCCAGACGCACAGCAACATCGTCGCGGCGAAGGCGCAGCCTGCGCCGATGCCGGTCAACGCCAGCGCACCGAAGTGCCTTGCATGGCCCGCCTGCTGCACCAGCGGCGTCAGGATAGCAGCGATCGCCAGCGCGCTCGCGGTGCTGAACAGGAGACGATAGCCGGAGACGCGCCCGCGCGCGCGGCTGTCGCTGGTGACCTGCGCCATCAGCGCATTGTGCGGCACGTCGACCAGCGCATAGGCACCGCGGAACACGAGGGTCGCCGCTGCCAGCATCCAGCCGCGATGCAGGCCCAGCGCCGGCATCGCATAGATCAGCGCGAACGCCGCCCCGCAGGGAAGCGCGGCAAAGGCAACCGTCCAGCGATAGCCGCGCCCCGCTGCCCGCCAGTGCAGGACGAGGCGGGCCGCCAGCAGATCGAATACCAGATCGCCGAGGATCGCGAACAGCATCAGGCCGGCTGCCTGGGCACCGCTCAGCCCCAATATGTCGGTCAGCAGAAACAGGATGGTCAGGTCGGCGCCGCTGAAGACCAGCGCCTTGCCGAAATTGCCGGAAGCATAGGCCAGCATCCGGCTCTCTACGGCCATGTGTGCGATCGGAGCATCTTTCAACCAATTGGCGGCGAGGGCGTCCTCGCCAGCGTCGCAAGGCACCGTCTACCGGCCGATGATGTCAGTTTGGCGAACCAGCCGGCGCGCGAAAGGGTGAACGGACAATTATCATCGGCAAGCGCTCGAACCATGCCGCGCCCTGAAAGCGTGTCACCGTAACGCGACGGTGAAACGTTCATGTTTGTCGAGAGCTGCCGGACAAGCGTGCGACGATCGTTCCTGCAGCAAAGACTCAATCCGCACCAGCGGCTATTCAGCCCCACACCACGCAAGCAGCGCCGCCCGCAAATTTGCGTTGTTTGCGCTCAAGAGCGCCCTAGCCTCGTCCACATCTGCCCCGGATGCGATCAAAACCCCCGTCTTGATGTCATGGTCGCCGCGCTCGAGGGCTGCCCCTGCCGCACCGAGATCGACCTGGGCCAGATCCGCCACCATGCGCTGCGCGCGGATCCGCAATTTCGCGTTCGACACGCGCATGTTCACCATCCGCCCGCGATAGATCAGACCCATCCGCAGCATGATCGCGGTCGACAAGAGGTTCAGGATCGCTTTCTGGGCGGTCCCGGCCTTCATGCGAGTTGAGCCTGCGACGATCTCCGGCCCCGTGTCCGCGACCAGCGGATGCTCCACCGCGTCCAGCAGCGGCGTGGCGGGATTGTTGGCGATGCCGATCGTCAGCGCGCCGCTGGCCCGCGCCGCCTGCAGTGCGGCGACGGTGAACGGCGTGCGGCCGCTCGCCGCGAGGCCGAACACCACGTCCGCCGGCGCCAGCTGCGCGTCGCGGCTGGCCTGTGCACCCGCTTCCGCATCGTCCTCGGCACCTTCCACGGCTTCGGTAAGCGCGCGCAGTCCGCCGGCCATCAGGAAATGGACCCGCGCCGGCAGCCAGTTGAAGGTCGGATAGAGCTCGACGCCGTCCTGCACCGCGATCCGGCCGGACGTGCCCGCGCCGACATAGACCAGGCGCCCCGTGCTCCCGAGCCGCGCCGCTGCCGCTTCCGCCGCTGCGGCGATCGCGCCGGTCAACGGCCGTACGCTGGCGATCGCCGCGAGTTGGCCTTCCACCATCGCCTCGATCGCGGAGGCGGTGGGCCATTGGTCGAGGTCTTCGTAACGGGGATCGATCGCTTCGGTCGCCATGAGTCTGCGTCCTTATCCGTGGGCAGCAGCGGTGGGGGAGCGCGGCGCGATGCATATCAGGAAGGCGACGAGCGTCCCGATGCAGAGCTGGAACGGGAACGCCAGCGCGCTCAGCACGCCCGGCAACCCGATCGCCTGCGCGATGGCCGGCTGGAGCAGCGCGACGGTGCCGAACCCGGCGAGCAGCGCGGCGATGACCGAGCCGGTCGTGCCCCGGGCGGTGAATACCGCCGCGAAATAGACGCCGAGCAGCCCTGCATAGGCGAACACCATTACCTGCAGCGCGAACTCCAGCAGCCCCATGTTGGAATGGTGCTGCCAGAAATAGGAGGCCACCGCCATGGCGAGCATCGCCAGCCCGATCACCGCCATCCCCGCCCGCCCGGCCACGACATAATGCCGGTCCGAGGGACTGCCGCGCTTCTCGCGCCACGGGCGATAGAAATCCTCGATCAGCACCGACGACATCGCGTTGAGCGCCGAGTTGGTCGTCGCCACCGCCGCCGCGGTGATGCCGACGGTGACCAGCCCGCGCAGCCCGGGCGGCACCTGGGTGAGGATATAGTGCATGAACACACTGATCTTCTCGCCGCCGAAATGCTGCCCCGCCTCCGCGGTCGCCCCCCGCATCAGGTCCGGCCGATCGTAGAACACGTAGAGCAGCAGCCCGATGGTGACGAACAGCGCGACCACCGGCACCGTCGCCAGCACCGAGAAATAGAGGCCGCGCGCGCCGGTCCGTGCGTCGCGGCAGGCGAGCAGACGCTGCGTCATGTCCTGGTCCATCCCGGCCGAGGCGGTGTGGAGCAGCGCGACCCCGGTGACGATCGCGAGCAGCGAGAAGGGCTTGTCCAGGCTGGTCGACAGATCGAACAGCCGCAGCTTGTTGATGCCCTCGGGCGTGTGCGCCAGACCCTGGAGGATTTCCGCGTTGGAGGCGGGGATCGACAGCCGCAGGAACACCAGCACCGCGATCGCCGATCCCAGATAGATCACGAACTGTACCAGATCGTTCCACAGCACCGAGCGCAGGCCGCCGACAAAGGTGAACAGGAAGCTGGCGGCAACGAGCGCGGCGGCGGCGAACAGGATGCTGGTGGCGCTGACCGTCATCGTCGCGACCATCGCGATGGCGATCGCGGCGAGATAGATGCGCGCGCCCCCCGCGAAGACGCGACCGACCAGGAACATGCCGCCCGCCCAGCGGGTCGCGCGCATGCTGAAGCGCTGGGTGAGCAGTTCATAGGCGGTGGTGACGCGCGCGGCATAGAAGCGCGGGATCAGCACCCGCGCGACGAAGACCGCCCCCAGCAGCACGCCCAGGTTGGAGGCGACATAGCTGAAGTCGCCGCGATAGCCGTAGTCGGGCGCGCCGAGAAACGTCGCGGCCGATTGCGTGGCGGACAGGACCGACACCGCCGCCAGCCAGGCCGGCACCGTGCCGCCGGCGAGGAAATAGTCGCGCGCGTTCTCAGTATGACGCGGCATGAACACCCAGCCGCCGATCACCAGGATCGCGACATAGGCGGCGATCACGATCCAGTCGGCCAGGGTGAAGGAAAGAGCCATCATCGTCGCAATCCATGCCCGAGGGGTGCCCGCGCCCCTCGCAGCCTCCGCTCCCCCAACGGGTCGCACATCTTTCCAAGGCCTGTAAAGCTGCGCCCATGGCCGACCGTTATGGCCGCCCGCCATGGTGGAATGGGTCGCACACAACCGCCATGCTATGGCTGGGAGGATGGAGCGCATGAAGATCCGCGCGGCGCGAACGGGCCTTTTTCGAAGCGCGCTGCTGCTGGCGTGGCTGGCAGCCGGCACCGCACAGGCCAACGCGGCGCCCGCCGCCTGCCCGATGCTGCGCAACCAGCCCGCCGCGCGCCCGGACACGCGCTTCGAGGCGATCGACGCGGCAGTTCGGAGCGGTGTCGGAACGCTCTATCCTGGCGCGGTCCTGCTCGTCACCGATAGGGGACGGATCGTCCACCGTGTCGCCTTCGGCCATGCCCAGACGCTGGCTTCGGCCCCCAATGGCTCCTTGCGGCCGCTCGCCTCGCCACGCCTGATGACCGTCGGCACACCCTTTGACATGGCCTCGATCACCAAGATCGAGGCGACGACCGCGGCGATCCTCCAGCTGGTCGGCAGCGGGCGGCTGTCGCTCGACGACCGGCTCGGCGCGCTGCTGCCGGGCTTCGAAGGCACCGACAAGGCGGCGATCACCGTCCGGCAGTTGCTCATGCACCGTGCCGGCCTGTGGGAATGGCAGCCGACCTGGCTGCACCGCGATGCATCCGGGGCGGTGCTGCCCTATCTCGCGGCGCTGCCGCTGCGCTATCCGGTGGGTACGCGCTACGCCTATTCCGATCTCGGTTTCATGCTGCTCGGCGCGATCGTCGCGCAGCGTAGCGGCATGCCGCTCGATCGCTATGTGCGCGAGCGGCTCTACCGACCGCTCGGCATGCGCGACACCGGCTTCCGCCCTGCCCCCGCGCTGCGCCGGATCGCCGCCGCTACATCGGAAGGCGACGGCTACCAGCGGCGCATGGCGGAGACCGGCAAGCCCTACCCTGCCGCCCCCTTCCCGCCCGCGCAGCCGTTTACCGGCTATCGCACTCATATGCTGGTCGGCGAGGTGAACGATGCCAACGCCGCGCTCGGCTGGAACGAGGTCTCCGGCCATGCCGGGTTGTTCTCGACCGCTACCGACCTTGCCCGCTATGCGCAGGCGCTGCTCAACGGCGGCTGCTATGGCCGCTGGCGCCTCGCCCCCGCCGCCACGGTCGCCACGTTCGAGCAGACACCGTTCGACGCCGATCAGGCGCTCGGCTTCCACAAAACGCAGCTCACCGGCATCGCCGCGTCCTTCTACGGCCACACGGGCTTTACCGGCACCTGGTTCGCCTTCTCGCCACAGCTGGAAATGAGCGTGGTGCTGCTCACCAACCGGCTTCACCGGCCGGACGGCGAACCCTATCCCGCGCTCGACGCGCTGCGCGAGACGGTGCTGCGGGGTGCGGTGGCAGCGGTGCATGCGAGCCGGAACAAGGAGACCCCATGACGCTGAACCTGGGCGTGATCGAAGGCTTTTTCGGCAAGCCGTGGAGCTGGGCGGACCGTACGACCGTCCTGCACACGCTGGCCGGCGCCGGCTACCGCTTCTACCATTACGGCCCCAAGGCCGACCCGTTCCTGCGCCGCCGCTGGCGCGAGCCGCATCCGCCCGAGCAGTTCGCCGCGCTCGCCGCCTTCGCCGCCGAGTGCCGGGCGCGCGGCGTCCGCTTCGGCGTGGCGCTGACGCCGGTCGGCAGCACCCACCCGTTCGGCGAGGAATCGCGCGCCGCGCTGAAGCAGAAGCTACGCCAGCTCGATACGCTGGGCCTCGACGATCTCGCCATCCTGTTCGACGATCTTCCCGCCGAACTGCCCGACCTCGCCCGCGGCCAGGCCGAGCTCGTCGATTTCTGCGCGAACAACAGCCGCGCCACCCAGGTGTTCTTCTGCCCGAGCTTCTATTCGGACGATCCGATCCTCGAGCGCGCCTGGGGCAAGCGCCCGCCGGCCTATCTGCCCGAGCTGGGGCGCTATCTCGATCGCGCGGTGCGGGTCTACTGGACCGGCGAGGAAGTCGTCTCGCGTGAAATCGGCGTCGCCCATCTCGAACGGGTGCAGCACGAACTCGGCCGCAAGGTCTGCCTGTGGGACAATTATCCGGTCAATGACGGCGTCCGCATGTCGCAATATCTGCATCTGCGTGCCTTCACCGGCCGGCCCGCGGCAATCCGCCACCATGTCAGCGGCCATGCGATCAACCCGGCCTCGCAGCCGATCCTGTCGTGCATCCCGGCGCTGACGCTCGCTGCCAGCTACCGCGAGGGCGAGCGTTATGCCTATGGCACGGCGTTCCTCGATGCGGCGACCAAGGTGCTGGGCAGCGAGCTCGCGACCATTCTCCGCCGCGACATCCTGCCGCTGCAGGATACCGGGCTCGACAATCTCGGACCCCGCTTCGCCGAGTTGCGCACGCGCTATGGCGCGATCGACCATCCGGCGGCGCGCGAGATCACCGATTGGCTGGACGGCCGCTTCCGCACCACGCTGGAAGAAGTGCAGACGCAGTAGCGGAGGACCGGAGTGACGCAATTCTACCTCGGCGTGGATGCAGGCGGCAGCAACTGTCGCTGCCGCCTGACCGATGCGCGCGGCCGCGTGCTCGCCACCGCCCAAGCCGGCCCGGCGCACGCCGTGCTCGGACTGGAGGCGCTCTACGCCACGCTGCGCGATGTGACCGACGCGACGATCGCGGCGTCGGGGCTCGGCGCGGCGCAGGTCGCGGAGATCCATGCGGCGATGGGGATAGCCGGCATCTCGCGCCCCGGCGTGCGCGCGGCGCTGGAGGAGGTGGCATTTCCCTTCGCCTCCACCGTGTTCGATACCGACGCCGCCATCGCCAATCTGGGTGCGCACGGCGGCGGCGACGGCGCGGTGCTGATCCTCGGCACCGGCAGCGTGGCGCAAGTCCAGCTGCGTGGGGAGCGCTTCCGCATCGGCGGCTATGGCTTTCCCATCTCGGACGAAGGCAGCGGCGCGGCGCTCGGCCTGAGCGCGATGCGCCACGCGCTGCGCGCGCTGGACGGGCGGACCCGCGCGACGCCGCTGAGCACCGCGGTTACCGAACGCTTCGGTCACGACACCGCGCGCGCCATCGCCTGGATGGACCAGGCAACCCCGCGCGATTACGGCAGCTTCGCGCCGCTGGTGATGGACTATGCCGAGGCGGACGACGCCATCGCCCGCTCGATCGTCGAGGATGCGGCCGGGCATATCGAGCGGTTCATCGAAACCATCTTCGAACGCGGTGCTACCCGCTGCGCGCTGCTCGGCGGCCTTGCACCGAAGATGCGGCCGTGGCTGCGCGCCCGCACCGTTGCCCGCCTCAGCGAGCCGCTGGGGGACGCGCTGAGCGGGGCGCTCTATCTCGCGGGCCTGCCCGCCCAATCGCAGGAAACCCAGCCATGATCGCCCGCCGCCAGTTCCTCACCGCCGCCGGCGCCGCCGCGCTGGCACCCGCCACAAAGCCGGTGGTGCAGGCGCTGCCCGCGCCCGCCCCCCGGCCGCTCGCCTCCAACGCCCTCGCGCTACTGCGTGGCTGATCCGCCGAGGGTGCGGGCGAGGAACGCGTCGGTCGCGGCATAGGCCGCCAGCCAGCTCTGGTAGCGGAAGAATTCGTGCCGCTCGTCGGGCAGCATCAGCGTTTCCAGCGGCACGCGCCGCGCGGTTAGCGCCTCAGCCAGCCGCACCGACTGGGCGAAATCGACATTGCGATCGTCATCGCCATGGACCAGCAGCACTGGCGAGCGCCAGCGATCCAGCGCCGCCGCCGGGGAGGATTGCCACGCCGTCTCGCGCCAGCGGACCTGCATGTCGGGCGGCAGCATCGGCGGCGGTGTACGGACCAGATCATGGACGCCGTGCAGATCCACCCCGGCGGCGAAGGTGCCGCTGTCGCGCGCCAGCCCCAGCGCGGTCAGATAGCCGCCCCAGCTGCCGCCCCACAGCCCGATGCGCCGGGCGTCGACATCCTCCCGCGCTGCCAGCCAGCGCGCAGCGGCCAGCACGTCGCGATATTCGCTGGCGCCCTCGCGCCCCGTTTCCGCCGCCTCGCGAAAGGCGCGGCCATAGCCGGTACCGCTGCGATAGTTGATCGCCAGCACGTCGAAACCGTCCATCGCGAGATGCTGGTTGAGCAGATAGGCGCTAGCGTAATAGGGCATCAGGTGGAAGGCAGGCAGCATCTGCCGCCGCGGGCCGCCGTGCAGGAAGATCAGCGCCGGATGCCGGCCCTTCCCACGCGCCCGGAACAAGGTGGCATGGACGATAACGCCGTCCTCGGCAGTGAAGCGCACCGGCTCGGGCAGGACAAACTCCGCGGTCTCGGCGGGTGCGCCGCCGGTGGCCAGCGGCATCAGCCCACCCCCGAGGGGGACCAGCGCGACATGCGGCGGCGTGCGCACGCCGCTCGCCACCAGGGCCAGCGCGTCGCCCGCGACGGTCGGAAAGCCCTCGATCCCGTCGCCGGCCGTCACTTGCTGCGCGCTGCCGCCGGCGAGCGCCCTCCGCCAGAGGTGCCGCCGCTCCAGATCGCCCTGGTTGCCGGCGTAGAGGAGCGTGCGGCGATCGGCGGACAGGGTAAAATTCTCCACCTCGGCCGCGCCCGGTGTCAGGTCGATCGCCGCGCCGCCGCGCGCCGGCACCGCCAGCACATGCACCCAGCCGCTCGCTTCCGAGGGGAAGAGCAACCGGTCGTCCGCGCTCCAGAACAGATTGGCGGTGCGGGTGCCGTAATAGCTCCCGCCCTCCCCAGGCGCGGCACGCCAGGCGGTGTGGGCGGCGCCCGTTGCCAGATCGACGACGCGCACGCTCCAATAGGCGGCCTCGGTGCCGGTCGCGCCGTAGGGCGGCGTGGTGGTGCGGACAAAGGCGATCGCGCCGCCATCGGGCGAGAAGATCGGCGACACGTCCTGCGTCATCGCCGGATCGGGATAGGTCAGCGTGCCGCTCGCCAGATCGAACAGCGCGACCAAGCCATGGTCGCCGCGCCGGCTGACGAACAGCAGCCGCTTGCCGTCCGGCGACCAGGACAGGTCCTCGATCGCGCCCGGCAGTTGCGCCAGCTTCGTCGTCGCGCCCTCCGACACCGGCGCGAGCAGCAGCGCCCCGCCTGAGACGAACGCCAGGCGGCTGCCATCGGGCGAGAAGACCGGTGCATGGCCCTCCCCCAGCGAGCGCGGGGCTGCTCCGACGGTGGTGGCGCGAACCCACACCGTCTCGCTGCCGCCACCCGGCGCATGGGCGCTGTTGGGCGGGGTCAGATCGGGGAACTCCGCGTCGCCGCCTTGCGTCCAGGCGATCCGCGCACCGTCGCGGCTGAGCGCCAGGCTGTGGAGGTCGATACCGTCATCCGCGGCGCGGTCGGTCAGCCGACGCGGTTGCTCCCCAGGGGCCGGCAAAAGCCAGATGTTGCGGACGCCGGCGCGCATCTCCACCCAGGCAAACACGGGCCGTTCGCTGGCCCCGACCAGCCCCACTGTCACCGGCAGCGCAAGCAGCCGGGCGATGGCCGGGCGATGATCGGGGGCAGCCGGTGCGCCGCCGGCGGTCAGCAGCGCGACCCCCAGCAGCAGCGCGGGTCGCAGGAGCAGGCGAGCAGGAGCGGCGCGTCTCGACATGCCCGAACTATGCGCGGGCCGTCGCGGCGCGACCAGATACCTGGGGGCTATGGCCTGCCTATCGGCAGGTTATGCACCCGCACTCAATTGGCCGCGGCGATCGCCACCAGCGCCGCGTCGATCGCCGCGGTGGCGCTCGCCCCACCCGGCATGTCGTTGGCATAGGCCGCGAAGGTCAGCGTGCGCCCGCTCGCCGCGATCATCGTGCCGGCGAGCGCATTGGCCGCGTTGAGCGTGCCGGTCTTCGCGAACAGCCGCCCGGCCAGCGGGGTGCCGACGAAACGGCGCGCGAGCGTCCCGTCGGTGGCACCGACCGGGAAGGTGGCGCGCCATGCCGCGCCCCAGGGCTGGGTCTCGGCCCAGCGCAGCAGCGTCACCGTCGCGCGCGGCGTCACCCGATTGTAGCTAGACATGCCCGCGCCATCGGCAAAGTCGTAGTTCGTGCGAGCGATACCCGCACGCGCGAGCAGCGCATCGACGGCCGCATGACCATCGGCGACCGAGCCGCTCGCCCCCAGCCGGCGCAGCAGAAGCTCGGCATGGAGGTTCTGGCTCGTCTTGTTGGTCTGGCGCAGATCCTCGACCAGCGGCGGCGGGGTCAGGGCGGCCAGCACCGGCACGGCAGCCACTGCCGGGGCAGGCGCACCGCCGCGCTGGGCCGGGTCGTCGGCAGCGGTCAACGGCCGGTGACGCACCGTGATCCGCCCCATGACCTTCACCCCCGCCGCCCGCAACAGCTGCGCGAACCGCCACGCCGCCCGGTGCGCCGGATCCTCGACCCCCATCGTCAGCACGATCGGCGCATGGCCCACGGCGATGCTGCCGGTCAGGCGGACCACGTCGCTGCCCGGCCTGCGCTCGGCCGAGAGCGTCCGCGGGCTGCCCGACTCCCCGGTCGTCGCGGCATTGTCGATCCGGTAATAGCCATCGCCGAGAACCTGCGGCGGCGCCCCCGGTGCAGCGGGCGCCACGCTCAGCGTCGCGACATTGTCGTCCGACGTCAGCGCCGAGATGCCGGTGCCATAGGGGCTGTCCATGTTGTTCCAGCTCATCCCCAGCGGCCAGCGCTCGTCGGGAAAGGCCGTGTCATCGCCGACCACGTCGCGCACCACCCGTGTCTTGCCCGCCACCGCCGCCGCGAGATCCGCGAGGCAATCGACGCGGCACTCGGGCGCCGACGAGAGGCGCGCATCGCCGTGCCCCGCCAGCACCACGGTCGGCGTGTCTCGGCCCTCCAGCCGCACGGTCGCGCCGCCCGCCGCGTCCGGTGCCGCAACGTTCAGCGTGGCAAAGGCCGCGGCGGTGGTGAACAGCTTGGTGTTGGAGGCCGGGACGAAGCGTTCGTCGGGTCGCAGGGCAACGATTTCACGACCTTGCGCATCGACCACCACCAGGCCGATCCGCGTCCCCTGCGGCGCATTGGCCAGCGCTTCCGCCACCGCCGGCGGCAGCGGGGCATCGGCTGGCGCGGCCGCCAGAAGCAAGGGCAGCATCAGGCTCCACATCATCGACGCTCGATCTCTTCGCTCAACAGGGTCAGGAACTCGGCGGCCAGCGCCGAGGGCGGGCGGTCGAGCAGGTGGATGGCGTGGACGTCGAAGGTGATCGACGGGCGCAGCGGCCGCATCGCCAGCCCTGGCACCATCGAGGCGGCGGCAGTGAAGTTGTCGACGATCGCCAGCCCCACGCCCGCGCGGACCAGTGCGGCGGCGATGTAGAAGGTCCGCGCAACCACCACCTCGTCCAGATCGACGCCGAGCCGGTCGATCTCCTCGGACAGCAGCTTGCCGATGGGGCCGCTCCCCTTCAGCGAGATCAGCGGCCGCCCGGTGAGCTGCGACAGTTCCAGCCGCGGCGGCGCGTCCGGCATGTCGCGCTCGCGGTACAGCACCATCAGCTCGCCCTCGCCCAGCCAGCTATGGGTGAGCGCGACGCCGCGCGGCGGCTCGCTGGCAATCGCGATGTCGCTTTCGCGCTCGTAGAGCTTGCGCAGCAGATCGTCGTGATGCACCGTCTGCAGGTCGAAGCGGACATTGGGCCGCCGCACCAGGAAGCGCGACACCGCGTCCGGCAGCACCCCCAGCCCGAGGCTGGGCAGTGCCGAAATGCGCAGCGTCGTGCCCGCGCCCATCCGCAGGTTGCGCCCCGCCTCGCGCAGCGCGCGCACCCGCTCCTGGATGTCGGCGACATCGGCGAACAGGGCATGGGCGTCCTCGGTGGGCAGCAGGCGGCCGTTGGAGCGCTGGAACAGCTCGAACCCCAACAGGCTCTCGGCATGGCGGAGCGTCTTCGAGACCGAGGGCTGCGATACGTTGAGCGCTCGGGCGGCGGCGGAGACCGATCCGTTGACGTACACGGCGTGGAAAATCTCGATATGGCGCAGGTTCATGGATGCAGCCTAGCGACCCCTTGCCTATTCGACCACAGGGCCGCGAAAGCGCGCCGTATCGAGCTCGCCCTCGCTGCGCGCGACCAGCATGGCGACTGCCAGATTAGCCGAGGCCGAGGGCACGGTGCGGGTCATGTCGAGCAGCCGATCGAACGGCAGCACCAGCCCGACGACCAACGCCGTCTGCTCCGCCCCCACCCCCACCGCCGAGAGCATCGCCGCCAGCATGAACAGCGAAGCCGACGGGATCGGCGCGGTGCCGAACGCCGCCAGCGCGCCGGTGAGCAGCATCGTGACGAGCATCGTCGCGTCGGGCACGATCCCCAACGCCTGGAGCGCGAACTGGCCGAGCAGCCCTACATACATGGCGGTGCCGTCCTTGCCGATCGAGGCGCCGAGCGGCAGCACGGTGGAGGCAACGCCGCGCGACACCCCCAGATTGTCCTGCGCCACCCGCAAGGCCACCGGCAGCGTCGCCGAAGACGAGGCGGTGGAAAAGGCGACGACCAGCGCGTCGACGATGCCGCGGAAGAAGCGGACCACCGGCAGCCGCGCGACCAGCCCGATCAGCGCGGCATGGACCACCAGCATCTGGATCAGCGAGGCGAGCACCACCCCCAGCGCCAGCCAGCCGACATGGACGAACACCGCCGCGCCGTTGGCCGCCACCGCCTGGGCGATCAGCGCCAACACGCCGAACGGCGTCACCTCCATAACGGCGCGAACGATATGTAATAGCACCGTCGACAGGCCGTGCAGGAGCGCGACGACCGGCTTCCCCGCCTCGCCTGCCAGCACGCTGCCGCTGCCGAGCAGCACTGCAACGAAGATGATCGCGAGCATGTCGCCGCGCACCAGCGCGTCGAAAATGTTGAGCGGGACGATCGCGAGAAGCTGCTCGGCAGGCGGCACCGGCGGCCCGAGCGGGTGCGACACGACGCCGGCCAGCGGCATCGCCAAGCCCGGTCGCAGCAGCAGCCCCGTTGCCATGCCGATCGAGACGGCGATCAGTGTCGTGAGAGCAAACAGCCCGACGGTGCGCCCGCCGATTGGCCCCAGCCGCCGCGGATCACCGAGCGTCGCGATGCCCGCCGCGATGGTGACCAGCACCACCGGCACCACCAGCATCTTGATCAGCCGGACGAACAGCTCGCCGACCAGCCGGATCGCTCCCGCCGCCTCCGGCCAGAACAATCCGATCGCAACGCCCAGCAGCAGGCCACCGACCACGCGCTGCCACAGCGGAATGGCGAACCAGCCCCGGATCAGGCGCAAGCGTGGGTTCCCCAGAAACCAGGCACGGGCGCGGTCAGGATGCCAGCATGATCGCGCGCGCCGCCCGGCCGGTCCTCGGCCAACCAGAGCGGGCCGTCGAGATCGACGAAATCGGCCCCGCCCGCCACCAGCATCGCCGGCGCGATCCCCAGCGACGAACACACCATGCACCCCACCATCACGCCAAATCCCCGCGCCCTTGCTTCCGCCACCAGGGCCAAAGCTTCGGTCAAGCCGCCGGTCTTGTCGAGCTTGACGTTGACATGGCTGTACAGCCCGGCGAGCCGATCGAGATCGGCGCGGGTGTGCAGCGCCTCGTCGGCGCAAATCGGGATGGCACCTCCCAGCGCGGCCAGCCCGGCATCCTCGCCGGCGGGCACCGGCTGTTCGAGCAGGTCGACCCGGTGCGCGCGCAGCATCGGCAGCCGCGCCGCGATATCCTCCACGCGCCAGCTTTCATTGGGATCGACGATCAGCCGCGGCGTCGGCGCGACGGCGCGGACGGCGGCGATCTGGTCGGCCGCCCCGTCGCGATCGACCTTGATCTTGAGCAGCGGCACCTGCGCCGCACGGCTCGCAGCCCCGGCCATCGCGTCCGCCGTGTCGATGCCGATGGTGATCGCCGAGGCAATCGCGTCGACCGGCCTGACACCCGCCAGCGCGGAGACACTGGTGCCCGCCAGCCGCGCTTCGAGGTCCCACAGCGCGCAATCGACGGCGTTGCGTGCGGCCCCCGCCCGCAACGCCGCGGCGATCTCCGCGCGGGTGGCGCCGTCCTCGATCAGCGACCGCACCGCCTCGATCTGGGCAAGCGCGCCGTCGATCGTCTCGCCATAGCGCGGATAGGGGACGCCCTCGCCGCGCCCGACCATACCGCCCTCGCCGATCGTTACCGACACCACATCGGCGGCGGTCTTCACGCCGCGCGCGATGCGGAACGGCGTCCTTAGCGGGAAACGGTCGTGGCGAGCGTCGAGGGTGCGGCGCATGGCGTCTCCAGCAACAGGTCGATGATGGCATCCGACCCGAAGCGATAGGGATCGGTACAGGGCAGGCCCAGCGCGTCCTCGGTCTCTCGGCACAGCCGGCGCGCCTCCGCCTCGTCGAGCTTGGCGGTGTTGAGCGCCACGCCGACGGCGCGCACGTCCGGACTGGTCAGCCGGGCGACGCGGAGATTGGCTTCGAGGCATTCGGCAAGCCCAGGCATCGGATAATGCGGCAGGCCGCGCATGTGCGGGCGCAGCGGATCATGGCACAGCACCAGCGCCGACGGTTGGGCACCGTGGAGCAGCCCGGTCGAAACCCCCGCGAAAGCGGGGTGGAACAGCGACCCCTGCCCTTCGATCAGATCCCAGCCATCGTCGGCACGCGCGGGCGCGAGCGTCTCGATCGCGCCGGCGATGAAGTCGGCGATCACCGCGTCGAGCGGCACGCCGTCGCCGGCGATCAGGATGCCGGTCTGGCCGGTCGCACGGAAATCGGCAGCGACGCCGCGCGCCCGCAGCGCATCGCGCAGGCACAGCGTCGCATACATCTTGCCGACCGAGCAGTCGGTGCCGACGGTGAGCAGCCGGTTACCCGCGCGCCGCCGGCCATTGCCGACCGGCAGTTCCTCGGGCGCGTCGCGCACATCGAACAGGGTGACCCCCGCTTCGGCCGCCGCCGCAACCAGCTCGGGCACGTCGCGCAGCCGCTGGTGCAGCCCGCAGGCGATGTTCAGCCCGGCACGGATCGCGGCGAGCGCGTCGCCGATCAGCCACTCGGGGAAGCGTCCGCCCGGATTGGCGATGCCCAGCACCAGCGTCCGCGCGCCCGCGGCACGACCGACGGCCGCATCCATCCGCGGCAGGCCGAGGGTGAACGGGCAATCGTCGTGCCGCCACTCGCCGACGCAATCGTCGCGGCGAAAGGCGGCGAGGCCGCGCGACGTCTTGAGGCCGATCTCGTCCTGCGAATGGCCGAGATAGAGGAGATAGGGGGCGGGAATGGTCATGATGCGAGCATGATAGGAGCGGTGGTGCGCGCGCCGCCAATCGCGCTCGCACCACCGCCTATAACGCGCGGCTATTGGCTGCAGTTCTGGGGCCGCGGCCGCAGCAGCGCCCGCCCCGCCGCCACGCCGGTCGCCGCACTGTCGGACAGCGCCAGCCGGCCGTTGACGAACAGCGCCGTGACACCGACGCTCGGGATGCGCGGATGGAGGTAATCGGCCCGCGGCGCGTAGTGCTTGGGATCGAGCACCACGACATCGGCATAATAGCCCCGCCGCAGATAGCCGCGCTGCGGAATGCGGTACATGTCGGCGGTGGCACCGGTAGAGCGGCGGATGAACTGCTGGAGGGTGATCACCTTCCGCTCGACGACATAGGTGCGATAGAGCCGCGGGAAGGTGGCGTATTGGCGCGGGTGCCCGTTCGACCCGTCCGACGAGGTGACCACCCAGGGTTGCCGCATGATGAGGTCGACATCGCGATCGATCATGTTGAAGCTGGCCACGTCGGTACCCGCCGGACCGGTGCCCGCCGCATCGGGCGTGCGCAGGATGCGGATCGCCGCGTCGATCGGCGAGATCTGCCACTGCGTCGCCATCTCCGCCAGCGTCTTGCCGGTCCAGGGCTGGCCCTGGGCGGTCAGCAACAATGACTGTGCGCCGCCGCGCCGGCGCAGATTCTCCGCCATCTCGACCTTCAGCCGCGCCATCGTCGGCGGATCGTCGAAGCGGGCGAGCAGCTTCTTGTAGCCGCCGTCCATCGCCCAGCCCGGCACCAGCGACGCATCGACGCTGGACCCCGAGGCGAGCCACGGATATTGATCCGCAGTAACAATCTGGCCCGCCCGCCGCGCCGCCTCGATCGTCGCGATCAGCGCCGGCGCCTGCCCCTGCACCGGCACGCCGAGCGCCTTGAGATGCGCGAAATGAACGGGCGTGCCGGCGACCCGGCCGATCTCGATCGCTTCCCTGGTCGAGGCGAGCAGGCCGATCGAATAGTTGGATTCGTCGCGCTGGTGGGTGTCGTACATCCCGCCGCGCTTGCCCGACTCGCTGGCGACCGCAGTCACTTCGTCGGTCTTGGCGAAGCTCTGCGGCGGGTAGAACAGGCCGGTGGACAGACCATAGGCGCCCTCGCACATCGCCTTCGCGGCGAGGCGCTTCTCCTCGGCGAGCTCGCCCGACGTGGGCGCGCGGGCGTCCTGCCCAAGGACATGCTCGCGGATCGCGCCGAAGCCGACGAACGGCACCACGTTGGTCCCGATGCCGCTCGCCTCCAGCGCGTGCGCATCCTTGGCGACCTCGAACGTGCCATAGCCATCGACGCCGATCACCACGGTGGAAACGCCTTGCGCCAGCCAGGGCAGGTTGAGCCGCGCCTTGGGATCGGCCGAGCGGATATAGCTGTCCGGGTGGGTATGCGCGTCGATCAGCCCCGGCGCGACGATCATGCCGCGGGCATCGACCACCTTGGCGGCGGCGGTGCCTCGCCCGCGGCCGACATAGACGATCCGGTCGCCCTCCAGCTCGACATCGCCGACAAAGGGCGGCGCCTCGGCACCGGTGTAGATGGTGCCGCCCCGGATCACGACGTCGACACGCGGCGCGCTCGATGCCGTGGCGGCGCACCAGACAAGGGCAATCAGGGCAAGGCGCTTCATCAAAGGCTCCTATCCGGCTGGAGGCGGGTGGTCGTGACCGCCGCCGCATCGACGGCGGCGCGACTGAACGGCATGGGCTGCATCGTGCCGGCGATCCAGGGCGCAACCTGGTCGCGCGCATGCGGCGACCGCGGATCGTTGGACTGCCCCGGCAGGTTGAGCATCACCGAACGATCCCAATCGCCGACATCGATCACTTCAAGGTAGCTCGCGCCGCCGCCGACCCGCCAGTCCGGTCCGCTGCCGAGCCAGCGCGCCATCACCGTGAAGCTGTCGCCGCCCGATCCGCCCGCCTCGATCGGCGGAAATGCGGCAGCGATCGCCGGGATGCGCGCCAGCGGGTGGGTGATGCGGACGCGGTGAAGCGCATCCCAGCGCCACGCCGCCGGATCGCTGCCGAGCAGCTTCCCCGCTTCCGCCCAACCCGCGGCGAGCGCCGCATCGATCAGGTCGGGCCGGTCGGCGGCGACGCGAATGAGTTCGGGCGGCTCGATCGCCGGGATCAGGCTGCGCGCCCGCTCCGGCACGAGCGCCGCGAGCATCCGCGCGTTCAGCTGGCGCAGCACGATCTCGTAGAGCGCCGCCGCGGCGCTCGCGCCATCGATCCGGGCATCCCAGCGAGCCAGCATTGCCGCGGCGGGCGCGGCTTCGGGCGACGGCGAACGCGGCAGCATGGCCTGGAAGCGCTGCGCGAGCACCGACAGCGTGTCGTGCTGGAGCGCGACGCTGTCGGCAATGCTGTGCCGCGTCTGCGTCGACAGCACCTGCGCGATGCGGTCGTAGCGCGCGGGATCGCGGAACGAGAAGGCCGGGCTTCGCTCGGCGGGCCAGCCGGGCGGCAAATTGTCCTGGTTGGCGGAGGCGGACCAGCCTGCGGGTGGGTCATAGTCACCGGGCAAGGCGCGGAAGTCGCGCATGCCCACCCAGTCATAGCGACCGTCGCCGGGCACCGGCAGCAGCCCGTTTCCGCGCTTGCGTTGCGGCCAGAAGCCGATCGACTGGCGACCGTGATGTCCGTGCACGTCGGCATAGTGAAAGTTGGTGGGCGACGGGTGCAGCTTGAACGCCGCACGCAGGTCTTTCCAGTCGCGGGCAAGATTGATCGCGACCATCGAGAACGCGCCCGATCCCCCCGGCTGCATCCCCACCGAGGCGAGCGCAGTCGCCCGCGAGCGGGCGGGATCGTGCGAGATCACCGGGCCCTGCACGGCATAGCGGAGCACCGCCCGCTGCGGCGCGGCGTCCTTTACCGGGATGTCGACCACATGCTGCTCGAACCGCTTCCAGCCGCCGTCATGGCGGTAGCGCTCGGGATCGGCGGGGTCGAGCTCCAGCACGAACAGGTCTTCCTGGTCGATGTGGAAATTGGTGCGGCCGAAGGCGAAGCGATCGGTGTGCCCCTGCATGATCCCGGCCAAACCCGGGGCGCCGCCGCCGATCACATCGAGCCCCGGCGCAGTGAGGTGCGCGACATGGCGCGGGCCGAACCCGCCGATGCCGAGATGCGGATCATTGGCCAGGATCGGGCGCCCGGTGGCGGTACGGCTGCCCGCGACCGTCCAGGCGTTCGATCCCGCATTGGTGGCGCTCAGCCGTTCGTCCGGATCCTGGGTCGGCGTTTGCCGGCTGAACGGCAATGGGCCCAGCCGCAGCACGCCCATGTCCGCCTCGCTGACCTGGGCAGGATCCAGGCCGTCCGGCACGGACATCGCGAACGCGGGGCGCAGCGGCGCCACCAGCCGGTCGAGATCGAGCAGCCCCAGCGCCGCCAGCCGCGCGCGGCGGATCTCGTCGTCGACATTGCCGACCGATCCGCCCCGCGCCAGCACCAGGTCGCGAACGTCCCAGCGCAGCGGCATCACGCCGAGGATGCGATATTCCAGCGGCAGCAGCGTCGGATCGCGCTCCACTTCGGCGATGCGGGCGTTGATCCCCGCGACATAGCCACGCACGCAGTCCAGCACCGGGCGCGGGATCCGCGCCAGCTCGGCGTCGAGATCGCCGCGATAGTGGAACAGCCGCGCCGCCGCGTCGTGGGCGGCAAATGCTGTGCCGAACGCCTCGGCCATCTGCCCCATCTCGCGGCGATGGCTGAAATCGATCTGGAACAGGCGGTCGCGCGCGACGACATAGCCCTGGCCGAAAAAGGCATCCGGCTTGGTTGCGGCCCGAATGTGCGGCACGCCCCAGCGATCGTCGACGATCTCGACCGGGTGCGACAGTCCGGCAACTGTCGCATAGGACGGCAAGCCGCTCGGACGCGCGACCGCACGCACCGGCAGCAGCGCGCCGAACGCGGTGGCGCCGAACAGGAAGCTGCGGCGATTGACCATGATGTCCCCTTGTTGCGGTGCGCAGCGACAGGCGCGGCGAACGTATTGGCGTGGCGCTTGCAAGGGGAGCATAGAGCGGCGGCGCGCCGGTGCAATCGCACCATAATCGAAGGCTATGGCATACCCAACGATCGATTGTCGGGTAAGCCTTGACCTGCTTCGCATTCGGCCTGCACCATCGCCTAAAGCACGGATCAGCGACAAGAACATGACCGTCCGCAGGGAAATCAGGCTCCAAACGCATAAAAAGGGGGATTGCAGATGACCGACGGATCATGGCGAAGGCAGTTCGCAACCGGCGCAGGGCTGGCTGCCTTGTCGCTGGCCCTGGCGACGCCCGCCCTGGCGCAGACAGCGCCGCCCGCCGATAGCGCGGAATCTCCGTCGCAGGCCGAGGCGGATCGGGTTTCGCCGGACGATCTGGTCGTCACCGGCACGCGCATTCTTCGCAATGGCTTCCAGTCCCCGACGCCGCTGACGGTGGCGACGCAGGAGGACATCCGCAACACCTCGCCGACCAACAACCTCGCCGATTTCGTCAACCAGCTGCCGGCGCTGGCGGGATCCACCCGCCCTTCCAACTCGCGGCTGGCAATCAGCTCGGGCCTGGCCGGCATCAACGCGCTCAATCTGCGCGGGCTCGGCGAAATCCGCACGCTGGTGCTGCTCGACGGCCGCCGTACGGTGGGGTCGAGCGTCACCGGGCTGGTCGATATCAACACCTTCCCCCAGGCACTGGTGAAGAGCGTCGAGATCGTCACCGGCGGCGCCTCCGCCGCCTATGGCTCGGACGCGGTGGCCGGCGTGGTCAACTTCGTGCTCGACAAGAAGTACCAGGGCATCAAGGCCTCGGCCGATAGCGGCATCACCGGCCACGGCGACGGCGGCAACTATTCCTTCAGCCTCGCCGCCGGCACCGCCTTTGGCAGCGACGGGCGCGGGCACGTGCTGCTCAGTGGCGAATGGGCGCACCGCGACGGCATCTTCCAGGTCGACCGCGACTGGAATGCGCGCGGGCGGGTGCGCATCACCAACCCGGCCTACACCAACACCAATGGCCAGCCGCAATATCTGATCCGCCAGCCGGTAGGCGTCGCCAATGCGACGCCCGGCGGCATCATCCTCAACTCGGCCGGCGGCGTCGCGAACCGGCTGCGCGGCATCTATTTCGGGAATGGCGGTGCGCCGAGCCTGTTCCAGTACGGCGCGCTCACCTTCCCCGCGGCGGGCGGCACCACGGCCCCCTCGCTGACCCAGGGCGGCGACTGGCAGCTCAACGACCAGGGCCGCAACATCGGGCTAGATGCGGACGACGATCGCCGCGGCGTGTTCGGCCGGGTCAGCTACGACGTCACCAGCGGCATCTCGCTGTTCGCCGAGGCCTCGTACAACTGGCAGAAGACGCTGTTCAACGCCGGTCCGCAATTGACCACCAGCACGACGCTTGCCGCCGCCAACCCCTATCTGCAGGCGGCGCTGGGCAATGCGGTTTCGGCCGGCCTGATCACCGCGGCGGAGCGGGCTGCCGTCACCTCGGTGACGATCGGCACTACCGCGGTCGACCTGCCCTATCGCAAGAACAACAGCAGCCGCGACGTGCAGCGCTACGCGATCGGCGCGGAAGGTGAGTTCCAGGCGTTCGGCCACAAGGCGATCTGGAACATCTATGGTCAATATGGCGAGACCAACGCCCACGAGCAGTTGCGCGACATCATGAACACCACGCGCATGGCCAATGCGACCGACGCGGTTGCCGCGCCGGCGGGCAACACGCTCGGCGTTCCGGCGGGCACCGTCGTGTGTCGCTCGTCGCTGACCGCGCCGACCAATGGCTGCGTGCCGCTCAACCGGCTGGGCATCGGCGTCACCAGTTCCGCCGCGATCGACTATGTGCTCGGCGACCCCTATCGCGACCAGAGGCTCAAGCAGACGGTGGCCGGCGCCAACCTGTCGCTAACCCCCTTCGCCACCTGGGCGGGCGACGTCAGCGTCGCGGTGGGCGGCGAATATCGTCGGGAGTCGGTCTCCGGCTATGTGCCGACCGACTATCAGACCGGCTGGTCGGTGGGCAATTTCCTGCCGACTTTCGGCAGCTATCACGTCAAGGAAGCCTATCTCGAGACCGTCGTGCCGCTCGGCCTCGGCATCGAGTTCAACGGCGCGGTTCGCGCCACCGACTATTCGACATCGGGCTATGTGACGACCTGGAAGGTCGGCGCGAGCTGGCAGCCAATCCCCGACATCCGCTTCCGCGCCACCCGCTCGCGCGACATCCGTGCACCCAACCTCAGCGAGCTGTTCCAAGCGGGGACCTCGCGGACCAACACGCTCACCGATCCGGCGACCGGCCGGACCACCGTGACCTTCCGCGAACTGACCACCGGCAACCCCAATCTGCGTCCGGAAAAGGCGGACTCGGTCAATATCGGCGTCGTGCTCCAGCCGCGCTTCCTGAGCGGGTTCTCGGCGTCGGTCGACGGCTTCGACATCAAGCTGAAGGATGCCATCGGCCAGTTCTTCGCGCAGGACATCATCAATCGCTGCTATGAAGGGCGCAAGGAGTTCTGCAACGCCTATGGACCCGATCCGACGGGCGATCGCGAGCTGTTCTTCCGCGCCAGCCCGTTCAACTTCGCGCGGCAATGGGTGCGCGGAATCGACTTCGACGCGACCTATCGCGTCGACCTAGACCGGATCTTCGGCAAGGCGCCCGGCGCTGTCACGCTGCACGGCCTCGCCACCCGCTATATCCACAACATCACCGACAGCGGCGTGCCGAACGTCGTGCCGGTCGACGCGGTGGGCCAGTTGAGCGGGATCAGCCCGCCCAAGTGGATCTATCGCATCAACGCCACCTATGAGACCGAGCGCTTCTCGATCACCGGCACCGCCCGCGGGGTGAGCAGCGGTACCTATGGCAACAACTACATCGTCTGTAACGGCAATTGCCCGGTCGGCCGCCCGGCCGCGACCGTTTCGCAGTTCCCGACGATCGACAACAACCACATCTCCGGCGCCGCCTATGTCGATCTGAACCTCACCGCCAAGATCACGCAGGGCGAGAAGATTCGCGGCGAGGTCTTCCTCAACGTGACCAACCTGTTCGATCGCGATCCGATCCTGCTGCCAGAAACCGGCTTGGCGGCGAACAGCACCTATTCGGACCTGCTGGGCCGCGCCTTCCGCGTCGGTTTCCGGTTCGAAATGCGGTGAGCCGGCCCGGCGGGGTGTTCGCACCTGCGGGGCTGCACGCGCGGCATCCCAGCCGCGCCGTCGAGTTTCGCTCGTGATGATCGACCGGCGGCGCTTTGTGCAAGCGATGGGCCTTGCACCGCTGGTCGCAAGCCTGGCGGCACCCGTGGAGGGTATGGCCGCGGCACGCGACCCACGGTTCGGCGCGGCCTTCGACGTTATCAACGGCTGGGTGGGCAAGGCCTTTCCGGGCGCGGTCGTCGCGATCGGGATGCAGGGGCGCCTGGCGGCGCTGCGCAGCTTCGGGCGGATGTGGTCCGCACCGAATGCCCCGGCCATGCCGCGCGACGCGATCTTCGACCTCGCCTCGCTCACCAAGGTGGTCGGCACGACGACCGCCGCCGAGTTGCTGTACGATCGCGGCCTGCTGGACCTCGACCGCCCGGTGATCGCATACCTGCCACGCTTTGCCGGCACGCCGGGGCATGCGCAGATCACCGTGCGGCACCTGCTCAGCCACAGCTCGGGCCTGTTCACCACCGATCTTCTTTGGCAGCACAGCGACAGCCGGCAGGCGCTGCTCGCGCTCATCGATCGCATGCCCGTCGCATGGGCGCCCGGTTCGCGCTACCAATATCGCGACGAGAACATGATCCTGATGGGCGAGATCGTCGAGCGCCTCTCGGGCAAGCCGCTCGACCGTTTCCTGCACGACCATGCGTTCGTACCACTGGGAATGAAGGATACCGGCTTCAACCCGCCGGCCCGCCTGCTACCCCGGATCCCGCCGACCGAGCAGGACGATGTCTTCCGGCACCGGCTGGTGCGCGGGGTGGTGCATGACGAGAATGCCTATGTGCTCGGCGGCGTCGCCGGACATGCCGGGCTGTTTTCGACCGCGCACGATCTCGCGAAGCTTGCGGAACTCTATCTGCGCGGCGGCAAAGGCTTGCTGAAGCCGGCCAGCATCGCCGCCTTCACCACCCGCCAGGCCGAGCCGCCGGGCACCTCGCGGGCGTTGGGCTGGGACATGCCGGACGCCGCCGGCAGCTTTGCCGGCCCCCGCGCCTCTCCCGACGCGCTGATCCACACCGGCTTCACCGGCACGTCGCTCTATATCGATCGGCAGCGCGACGCGTTCATCGTGCTGCTGAGCAATCGGGTCAATCCGACCCGCGACAACAAGGGGATTTTCGACGCCCGGATCGCGATCCACACCGCGATACTGTCGGCGATCGACGGCCGGTAACCCTATCCCTCGAACAGATCGCTGCCGGCCGCGCGGCCGTCCAGCCGGTTCCACAGCGCCTCGGTGCCGGCCTCGCGAGCGCGGTTCACATATTGCGAGGCGACCAGCCACCCCTTGATCGGCCGCAGCGGCAACAGGCTACCGAGCACCATCAGCGGCAACGAAGTGAATAGATGCAGCCACAGCGGCGGTTCGAATGCGACCTGCACCCACACCACCACGAAGGTGAGCGGGAACACCACGATGCACAGCGAGAAAAAGGCGGGGCCGTCGTCCGGTGCGGCGAACCGATAGTCGAGACCGCAGGCCTCGCACTTGTCGACGACCTTGAGCCAGGATCGGAACATCCGCCCCTTGCCACACCGCGGACAAACACCTTTCCAACCGGATTTCAGGATCCAGGGGAACGCGCCCGTTTCGTCTGACCTCGCCATAGCCGTTGCTCCAGAAGCGCCAGTGACGGCCCGAACATAGGGAGGGGAAGATGCATACACAATGCCACTGCAGGCATTATGCATGCATTTTGCAAGGGAACGCCCGCTCCTCAGCGCAAGAGCAAGCGGCCATTCGCGACCGGTTCGCCGAAATCGGGCGAACCATCGGGGCGATAGCGGAAATATTGCAGCCGCGTATGTCGGTTGGGGTCGAACAGCGGGTCGCCCTGGATCGCCTCGTAATCGCGGGCGTGATAGACGAGCACGTCGCGGCCCCGCTCGTCGACGGTGAAGCTGTTGTGCCCCGGGCCGAACACCTGGTTGACGGCGGAGCTCCGGAACACCGGCACCGGCGACTTGGACCAATTGGCAGCGTCCATAAGCTCGACATCGGCCGCGCAGCTCAGCATCCCCATGCAATAGCGCGCATCGGTGGCACTCGCCGAATAGGTCATGAACAGCCTGCCGTTGCGGGCGAGCACCGCCGGCGCTTCGTTCACCTTGAACCCCTGGACCTCCCAGTCGAGCGTCGGGATCGACAGGCGTACCGGCCTGGCGGCGAACGTCAGCGGCGTCGCCAGCGGCGCGAGATAGAGATTGGAGTTGGTGTCGATGCCCGGCTCGTGCTGCGCCCAAGCCAGATAGCGGCGCCCGCGATGCACGAAGCTGGTCGAATCTAGGGTAAAGCTGTCCCATTCGGTCTGGAGCTGGCCCAGCACCTGCCAACTGCCGGTCATCGGGTCCGGGCCGCTGCACGCGATCGCAAAGGTGCGGATGTGGAACACGTCCTCGCCGCCGCCGCTGGGCCCCGCGGCAAAATACATCACCCAGCTGCCGTCGATGCGATGCAGTTCGGGCGCCCAGAGAAACCCGGACATCGGCCCCCGCGCCGGATGCCGCCAGAGCACTTTCTCGGCTGCAGTTGCCAGGCCCGCCAGCGTCTTCGACCGGCGCAGCACCAGCCGGTCATATTCGGGGACCGACCCGGTCATGTAATACCAGCCATCGGTGTGGCGAAACACCTGCGCGTCGGCCCGCTGCCGCACGACGGGATTGACGATGGCATTCTGCGCCCCTGCCCGCGCCGCCGCCGGCATCGACGAAGCCGCGGCAGCGCCAACGATGAATCCGCGTCGTGTCAGCAAGCACATCCTCCCCTGGTTCCATGTCCCGGATACCGGCGGTCGCCGGTCAATTTGTCTGACATATCCACGAAGTGGTTCTGACATCAAGGCCGTATCGGTGCCCCCCCCAACCATCACCGGTGGGCGCGACGATCCCGCTTTGCGCCCGCAGCCGCTTGATCCCCCCTGCCCTTGCCCCTAGACGCTGCCGGGAACCCACCTGTCTCAGGAAAGCGAGCTTATGGCGAAGATCAAGGTAGCAACGCCCGTCGTGGAGATCGACGGCGACGAAATGACGCGGATCATCTGGGAATGGATCCGCGAGCGCCTGATCCTCCCCTACCTCGACATCGATCTGAAATATTACGACCTCTCCGTGCAGAAGCGCGACGAGACCAACGACCAGATCACGATCGATTCGGCCAACGCCATCAAGCAGTACGGCGTCGGCGTGAAGTGCGCGACGATCACCCCGGACGAGCAGCGCGTCGAGGAATTCAGCCTCAAGAAGATGTGGAAATCGCCGAACGGCACGATCCGCAACATCCTGGGCGGCGTGATCTTCCGCGAGCCGATCGTCATCTCGAACGTGCCGCGCCTGATCCCGGGCTGGACCAAGCCGATCGTCGTCGGCCGCCACGCCTTCGGCGACCAGTACAAGGCGACCGACTTCAAGGTGCCCGGCAAGGGCAAGCTGACCATGAAGTGGGAAGGCGAGAATGGCGAGACGATCGAGCACGAAGTGTTCGACTTCCCGCAGGCCGGCGTCGCCATGGGCATGTACAATCTCGACGAGTCGATCCGCGATTTCGCGCGCGCCTCGATGAACTATGCGCTCGGCCGCAACTGGCCGCTGTACCTGTCGACCAAGAACACGATCCTCAAGGCCTATGACGGCCGCTTCAAGGACATCTTCGCCGAGGTGTTCGAGACCGAGTTCAAGGACCAGTTCCAGAGCGCCGGCATCGTCTACGAGCACCGCCTGATCGACGACATGGTCGCCTCGGCGCTCAAGTGGCACGGCGAATTCGTCTGGGCCTGCAAGAACTATGACGGCGATGTCCAGTCGGACCAGGTCGCGCAGGGCTTCGGCTCGCTGGGCCTGATGACCTCGGTGCTGATGACCCCGGACGGCAAGACGATCGAGGCGGAAGCGGCGCACGGCACCGTCACCCGCCACTATCGCCAGCACCAGCAGGGCAAGGCGACGTCGACCAACCCGATCGCGTCGATCTTCGCCTGGACCGGCGGCCTCAAGTATCGCGGCAAGTTCGACGGCACCCCCGAGGTGACCCGCTTCGCCGAGACGCTGGAGAAGGTGTGCATCGAGACCGTCGAGAGCGGCAAGATGACCAAGGATCTCGCGCTGCTGATCGGCCCGGACCAGGCCTGGATGACCACCGAGCAGTTCTTCGAGGCGATCCGCGTCAATCTCGAGACCGCGATGGGCAGCTGGCAGTAAGCCGCTTCCCGCTACGTAATGCTACGGAAAAGCCCGCCATTGGCGGGCTTTTCTACTTGCAATGCCGGGCCTCGCATCGTCTCTAGGGGGCATGACCGAGCGAGCAAAACCCGCCACCGGCCATCGGCCTTTCTGTTCCTCCCATTCCCGCCCCGCGCCCGCACCTCGCCACCGGGACATCACATGCTGAGTCTGTCCAATCACGGCTTCAGCGACACGTTGGTGGTCCTCGGCGCGGCCGGCCTCGTCATCCCCGCCTTTGCGCGCTTCCGCATCAGCCCCGTGATCGGGTTCATCCTCGCCGGCCTGCTGGTCGGGCCGTTCGGGCTCGGCAGCTTGGTAGGCAAGGCGCCCTGGCTCTATTACCTCACCATCTCGGACGCGCACTCGATCGAGCCGTTCGCCGAGTTCGGCATCATCCTGCTGCTGTTCTCGATCGGCCTCGAGCTCTCGTTCAAGCGGCTATGGGCGATGCGGTCGCTGGTGTTCGGCACCGGTGCGGCCGAACTGTTCGGATCGGGACTGATCCTGGCCGCGCTCCTCTACCTGACCGGGCTCAGCACCGGCGGCGCGATCGGGCTGGGGCTTGCGCTCGCGCTGTCTTCCACGGCGCTGGTGATTCCGATCGCCGGCACGACCAGCCCCGTCGGCCGCGCTGCCTTTGCGATGCTGTTGTTCGAGGACCTGGCGCTGGTGCCGATCATCTTCGGCCTCGGTGCCATGGCGCCCAATCCGGATGGCGCTGGGCTGACCAAATTGCTGATGACGCTGGGTATCGGCGCGGCGACCGTGGCTGCCCTGTTCATCGGCGGCCGGATCGTGCTGCCGCGCATGTTCGCCCAGGCGGCGCGGACCAAAAGCCCCGAACTGTTCCTCGCCGCCAGCCTGCTGGTGGTGATCGTTGCCAGCCTCGCCACTACGGCGGCCGGGCTCTCGCCGATCGTCGGCGCGCTGATCGCGGGCCTGCTGATCGCCGAGACCGAATATCATGGCGAGGTCGAAGCGATCACCGCCCCGTTCAAGGGGCTGGCGCTTGGCGTGTTCCTGCTCACCGTCGGCATGCAGCTCGATCTCGGCTTCGTCGCGGCAAACTGGGCGGCGCTGCTCGGCGCCAGCCTCTTGGTGATGGCGGTGAAGGTAGCGGTGACGACGGCGCTGCTGCGGTTTTCGGGCGCTCGCATGGGCACAGCGGCGGAGACCGGCGTGCTGATGGCAAGCCCCTCCGAGACCACGCTGATCGTACTCGGCGTGGCGGGCGCGGCGGGGCTGATTGCGCCGGCCACCGCCGCCTTCTGGAGCGCCGTCACCGCAATCGGCCTCACCGCGACGCCGCTGCTCGCCCAGGCCGGCCGCAGGGTCGCGCGCAGGATCGAAGGCAAGGACGGCGCGCTGATCGCCGATGAGGATCTCGCCCCCGTGCAAGGCGGCACCGTCGTCATCGGCTTCGGCCGGGTCGGCCGCACCGTGGCGGATATGCTGCGCCGGCACGACAAGCCCTATGTCGCTGTCGACGCTGATATCGACACGGTGGTGCGCGCCCGCCGCGCCGGCTTCCATGTGCTGTTCGGCGACGTGACCCGCAGCGAGCTGGTCGACCAGCTCCAGCTCGGTCGCGCCCGCGCGCTGGTGCTGACGATGGACGATCCAGTGCTTACCGTGCGGCTCACCAAGCGGGTGCGCGGCTGGGTCCCGAACCTGCCGATCATCGCCCGCGCGCGCGACGCCGGCCATGCCGCCGAGCTCTATCGCGCCGGCGCCACCGATGCCGTACCCGAGACGCTGGAGAGTTCGCTCCAGCTCTCCGAGGCATTGCTGGTCGATCTCGGGCTCGGCGTCGGCCCAGTGATTGCATCGATCCACGAAAAGCGCGACGAGATGCGCCGCTCGATCAAGGAAGCCGCCGGGCTGCAGCGCGAACCGCGCCTCAACCGGTCGCGCCTGAACCCGAGCACCGAACCAACCGAGGCCTGAACCTGATGCTGCTTCCCCTTGCCCTTGCCCTGCTCGCGCCCGTGCAAGCCGATTCCGTTCCCGATCCGCTAGCGCCAGCCAAGGCCGGCAGGATCCGCTGCGTCGATCCGGATCGTACCGCCCGCACCTGCAGCACGATCGTGCGCTATACGCTGCGCGGCGACGGCGCGTTCGACGCGCAGGTGACCGGTGTGGTCAATCGCGATCCGCTGATCGTACTGGAATATTCGACATTTGGGCAAGTTCGCGACGGTGCGGTGTGCAGCCGCATCCGCCCGGCCGATATCAACGCCGGCAAGCTGACGAGCAACGGCACCGCCCTCAGCCCAGCACTGGAAGCCAACACGCGAATGAAGCTGATGGATGTGCTCCAGCCGCTGGCCGGGCATGAGCGCTGCTATCGCGATTCGGGCGCGGGGGAACTCTCCGTCAACGTGCTGATCGACGGGCTGCTGCGCCCCGACATGGCGCAGACCGCGATCTGGGTGCTGCCCGAGGACGGCTACGCCCCCGGGCGCTGACCCTCTGAGGATCAGGCGGCGACGGCAGCCTCTGCCAGCGCCGCCTTCACCGCCGCGAGCGCATCCGCGCCCTTGGCACCGTCCGGACCGCCGCCCTGCGCCATGTCCGGACGGCCGCCACCGCCCTGGCCGCCGAGCACGGCGACGGCGACCTTCACCAGGTCCACCGCGCTGACGCCGATCCCGTCGGACACGCCGACCGCGACCGAGGCACGGCCTTCGTTCACCGCCACCAGCGCGACCACGCCGCTGCCGATTCGCGCCTTGGCCTCGTCGACCGCGCCGCGCAGCGCCTTGGCTTCCAGCCCATCGAGCACCTGGCCGACGAAATTGATGCCGTTCACCTGTTCCGGACCCGCCGGGGCAGCCCCCGCCCCGCCGCCGAGCGCCAGCGCCTTCTTGGCCTCCGCCAGCTCGCGCTCGAGCTTGCGGCGTTCCTCGACCAGCGCCGCGACACGCGCGGGCACGTCGTCGGGCGACGTCTTGAGCGCCGCCGCAGCCTCACGCAGCCGCTCGTCGCGAGCGTTGAGCCAAAGCCGCGCGCCCTCGCCGGTCAGCGCCTCGATGCGGCGCACGCCCGAGGAAACGGCGCTTTCGGAGATGATCTTGAAGATCGCGATGTCGCCCGTCGCATTGACGTGCGTGCCGCCGCACAGCTCGACCGAGTAGGACGCATCCTCGCCCAGGCCCATCGAGAGCACGCGGACCTCGTCGCCATACTTCTCGCCGAACAGCGCCATCGCGCCGGCGGCGATCGCATCGTCCGGCGTCATCAGCCGCGTCTCGACCGTGCCGTTGTGGCGGATCTGCGCGTTTACATCGGCCTCGACCAGCGCGATCTGCTCGGGCGTCAGCGCCGAGGGGTGCGAGAAGTCGAAGCGCAGCCGCTCGGGCGCCACCAGGCTGCCCTTCTGGCTGACATGGGTGCCGAGCCGCTTGCGCAGCGCCGCGTGCAGCAGGTGCGTCGCCGAGTGGTTGGCGCGGACCTGGTCGCGATGCTCGACATCGACCGAGAGGTGCACCGCGTCGCCCACGGCAACCTCGCCGCTCTCGATCTTGGCGTGATGCGCATGCAGGCGGCCGAGCGGCTTCGACGTGTCGTCGACGAGCGCGCGCAGCTTGTCGTTGCCGATCACGCCGACATCGCCCATCTGGCCGCCGCTTTCGCCATAGAAAGGCGTCTGGTTGGTGAGGATGGTCACGGTGTCGCCGGCAACTGCCTTCTCCACCCGCGCGCCGTCCTTCACCAGTGCCACCACCTGGCCCTCGCCCTCGGTGCTGACATAGCCGGTGAACTCCGTCCCGCCGAGCTCGTCGGCGAGGTCGTACCACAGCTCTTCCGACGCCTTCTCGCCCGAGCCCTTCCAGGCCGCGCGGGCGGCGCGCTTCTGCTCGGCCATCGCCGCATCGAAGCCGGCGCGATCGACGCCGATCTCATGCACGCGGAGCGCGTCCTCGGTCAGGTCATAGGGGAAGCCGAAAGTATCGTAGAGCTTGAACGCGGTCGCACCGGGCAGCGTGTCGCCGGCCTTCAGCCCCACCGTCGCCTCGTCGAGCAGGCGCAGGCCGTTGGCGAGCGTCTGGCGGAAGCGGGTTTCCTCCTGCAGCAAGGTCGCCTCGATCAGCGGCTGCGCGCGAACCAGCTCGGGATAGGCGGCGCCCATCTCGGCGACCAGCGACGGCACCAGCCGGTGCATCAGAGGATCCTTGGCGCCGAGCAGATGCGCATGGCGCATCGCGCGGCGCATGATGCGGCGGAGCACATAGCCGCGGCCCTCGTTCGCCGGCAGCACGCCGTCCGCAACCAAAAAGCCCGAGGAGCGCAGGTGATCGGCGATCACGCGGTGGCTGGCAACCTGCTCGCCGGTGGCCGAGGTGCCGGTCAGCGCCGCCGACTGGTCGATCAGCGCCTTGAACGTGTCGATGTCGTAATTGTTGTGGACGCCCTGGAGCACGGCGGCGATGCGCTCCAGCCCCATGCCGGTGTCGATGCTCGGCCGCGGCAGGTCGCCGATGATCTCGTCATTTTCCTGCACGAACTGCATGAAGACGAGGTTCCAGATCTCGACGAAGCGGTCGCCATCCTCCTGCGGAGAGCCCGGGGGGCCGCCATAGATGTGCTCGCCGTGATCGTAGAAGATTTCCGAGCACGGGCCGCAGGGGCCATCCGCGCCCATCGCCCAGAAATTGTCCTTGGTCGGGATGCGGATGATCTTGTGATCGGGAAGCCCCGCGATCTTCTTCCACAAGTCGAACGCCTGGTCGTCGGTGTGGTATACCGTGACCGTCAGCTTCTCGGCCGGGATGCCCCATTCCCTGGTGAGGAGCGTCCAGGCATGCGTGATCGCCTGCTCCTTGAAATAGTCGCCGAACGAGAAATTGCCGAGCATCTCGAAGAAGGTATGGTGCCGGGCGGTATAGCCGACATTGTCGAGATCGTTATGCTTGCCGCCCGCGCGCACGCACTTCTGGCTGCTGGTCGCAGTGCTGTAGGGCCGCGATTCCAGGCCGGTGAACACGTTCTTGAACGGCACCATGCCCGCATTGACGAACATCAGCGTGGGATCGTTGTGCGGCACCAGCGGCGCGCTGGGGACGCGGGCATGGCCCTGGCCCTCGAAATAGTCGAGAAACGAGCGGCGGATATCATTGGTCGACGTCATGAGGCCGACTTAGGGGCGAGCGGGCTTTCGCTCAAGCGAAACACGTCGATTGACGCGATCGTTCCTGATGCGCGATCAGACGCGGTGGATCCGACACCAGTTCACGCCTGGGCGAGCGCAAAGCCCTCGTTGATCCAGCCGGTGATCCCGCCAGCCATCAGCTTCACCGGGCGCCCAAGCTGCGCCAGCCGCAGCGCCGCCCGGGCCGCGCCGTTGCAGTGCGGCCCGGCGCAATAGACCACGAACAGCGTATCCGCCGGCCATGCCGCCAGCTTCGAGGCGATGATTTTGCCATGGGGCAGGTTGATCGCGCCCGGCACATGCCCCTTGGCGAACAATGCCGGTCCGCGGACGTCGAGCAGCACAAAGCCGGGGTCGCCGCTCGCCAGCGCGTCGTGCGTGTCCCAGCAATCGGTCTCGTAGGCGAAGCCGGCGGCAAAATGCGCCGCGGCATCGGCACTGGGCGCGGCGGGAATGGCGGTCACGGCATTGGTCATCGGTGCAAGGCCTCCTTTAGGGGACCTTATCGCCACGCATTTCATCACTCGCCAGCGGCAGCTTTGCCGATTATCGAAAGGATTATGCCAAGCGCATCGCCCCGCCCCAACCGCCGCGTCGTCGCGCTCGCCTATCCCGGGCTGTGCGCCTTCGAATTCGGCATCGTGGCCGAAGTGTTTGGGCTCGATCGACCGGAGATGGGCACGGACTGGTACCGCTTCGGCGTTTGCGCGGAGAATGCCGGGACGCTCGCGACCAATGCAGGGCTCAGCGTCACGGTCGAGCACGACCTTGCGATGCTGGCCACGGCGGGAACGATCGTCATCCCGGGCTGGAGGAGCGACGGTGCGCCACCCTCGCCCACCCTGCTGGAAGCGCTGCGGGCGGCGCATGATCGTGGCGCGCGGCTGGTGACGATCTGCTCGGGCGCCTTTCTGCTCGCTGCGACCGGGCTCCTCGACGGTCGCCGCGCGACGACGCACTGGCGCTACGCCGAGCGGCTCGCCGCGGCGCATCCGGCGATCACGGTCGAGCCCGACCGCCTCTATGTGGAGGACGGTGCGCTGTTCACCTCGGCAGGGTCCGCCGCCGGCATCGACCTGCTGCTCCATCTGGTCCGCCAGGATTTCGGCGCCGATGCCGCCAACAGCGTCGCCCGCCGGATGGTCGTCGCCGCGCATCGCGCCGGTGGACAGGCGCAGTTCATCGAACGCCCCGTGCCTAAGAGCCCGGACCATCGCTTCGCCGCGCTGCTCGATCGCATCCGTGCCGAGCCCGCACGCGCCTGGACGATCGCGGAGATGGCCGCAGCGGCGATCCTCAGCCCGCGCACCTTCGTCCGCCGCTTTCGGCAGCTGACCGGCACTACGCCGGGCGCATGGCTCGTCGCGCAGCGTCTCGATGTCGCGCGCGTCCTCCTGGAGACCAGCGATCTGGCGATGGAGCAGGTCGCCGAGCAGGCCGGCCTGGGTACCGCCGCCAATCTGCGGCTGCATTTCGGCCGCCAGCTCGGCATTCCACCCGGCCAGTATCGTCGGCAGTTCCGGGCGCAGGCGGCTCGACCTGCGCGGATCAGCCCATCGGCTGATCGATCGAGACCGGCGGCGCACTGAACCATTTCGGCCCCGCCTCGGTCATGTGGAAGCAATCTTCCAGCCGCACGCCGAAGCTGCCGGGGATGTAGATGCCGGGCTCGTTCGAGAAGCACATGCCCGACGCGAGCGGCGTCTTCTCGCCGCGGACGAGGTTGACCGGCTCGTGCCCGTCGAGCCCGATGCCGTGGCCGGTGCGGTGCGACAGGCCGGGCAGCTTGTAATCCGGTCCATAGCCGAGCGAGGCATAATAGCCGCGTACCGCGTCGTCGACGCTGCCCGCCGCCGCACCGAGCTTGGCCGCGGCGAACGCCACCTGCTGGCCCTTCGCCACCGCGTCCCACACCTTGCGCTGCTGCGCGCTGGCGGCGCCGTGCACGAAGGTGCGCGATACGTCCGACTGATAGCCCATCACGTTGCACCCGCAGTCCATCAGCACGATCGCCCCGTCGCTCACCGGCGCGGGCGTCTTGGTGCCGTGGGGATAGGCGGCACCCTCGCCGACCAGCACCATGCTGAACTCGGGATCGCCGCCGAGCTTGCGCGTCGCCGCATCCATGAGCTGCGAGACGTCGCGCTGGCGCATGCCCTTTTCGACGCGTGCATAGACAAAGCGATAGGCGGCGATGGTGATATCGGTTGCGAGCTGCATCAGCGCCAGTTCGGCCGGGCTCTTGATCATCCGGCAGCCACGCACGACCGGATTGGCCGAGGTCACCCGCAACCCGTTCTTCTGCAGCCCGTCGACCGCGAAATAGCGCACCGTTTCCTCGATCCCGACCGGGCGCCCAGCCAGCTTGCGGTCCTTGAGGAAGCCGGCGACGATCTTGAGCGGATCCTCGTCTTCCTGCCACACCCGCACCTCGGCCGGGATCGCCAGCGTCTCGCGGGTGCGCGGCTCCTCGAAGAACGGCGTAACGATGCACGGCTCGCCCTCGGCCGGCAGGACCGCCGCGGTCAGCCGCTCGCTGCGGCCCCAGCGGATGCCGGTGAAATAGACGAGGCTCGCGCCGGGCTCGATCAGCACCGCACCGATGCCTTTCGCCTGCATCAGCGCCTGCGCCCTGGCCAGCCGCACGCGGCGCTCGTCGGCACCGATCGGCCGGGCATTGCCGGTCATGTCCTGCAATTGCGCGAGGTCCGGTTCGGCGGCGCGGACAATGGCGGGCAGCCCCAGCAGCGGCAGCGCCGTCATGCCGCCCAACAGATTTCGCCGCGTCGTTTCCCAAGCCATCCTGCTGCGCCCTCGTCTTATGTGACCAAATCGGGTAGGACGAAGCAGGGTTTGACGGCAAGCACTTCAAGCGCGTCGAAAAGGGGTTTGATCTGCCATGCGACTCATTGCGCTCACGCCAGCACTGTTGCTGCTCGGCGCCACCGCGGCGCCGGCACGCCTGGAAACCGCGCCGGCGTTCAGCCCGCGCTGGTGCGGCGACGCGATCGAGACCGGCGAGCACCCCAAGATTCTCAGTGGCTATGGGCCGGGAGGCTTCGAGGTGCGGACGCACAGTGCCGAGGCGCAGGCCTTCTTCACCAACGGCATGCAGCTTGCCCATGCCTTCGCCCACAAGGCCGCCATCGCGGCGTTCCAGGAATCGCGCCGGATCGATCCGGACTGCGCGATGTGCGCCTGGGGCGAGGCCTATGCCGCGGGCCCGACGATCAACTATCCGATCGACGACAAGGAGCGCGCGCGCCTTGTCGAAGTGAGCGCAACCGCCGAGCGCCTTGCCGCCACCGGTCCCGAAAAGGAGAAGGGCCTGATCGCGGCGATGAAGCTGCGCTATACCGGCAGCGCCGATCAGGGAAACCGCGCCTTTGCCGATGCGATGGAAGCGCTTGCAAAGACCTATCCGGACGATGACGCCATCGCCACGATCGCGGCGGATGCATCGCTGGTCGCCTCGGGCGAGAATGCCGTGCTGGCGGCGCGGCCGGTCGCGCTGCTGGAAACGGTGCTCAAGCGCAGTCCGGACTATGCGCCTGCCATCCACTTCTACATTCACGCGACCGAGATTGCCGGCTATCCCAAGCGCGCCGAGCCCTATGCCGATCGGCTGGGCAGCATCGCACCGGCTGCGAGCCACCTCGTCCACATGCCCTCGCACACTTTTTACTGGGTGGGCCGCTACGAGGACGCAGCGGTCGCCAATCTGCGCGCGGTCGAACTCGGCTTCGCCAACGCGCGCCGGCTGAACCTGGCCGAGCCGGACGGCGTGTGGACGCTCGCCTATCACGCCCACAACGTCCAGTTCGGCATCGGCGGCGCGCTGATGGCGGGTGACGGGGTGCGCGGCCTCGCCATCGCCCGGCCGCTCGTCGCGATGGGCACGCGGGCCAAGAAGCTCGATCCGTTCAAGCAGGCGGTGCTCGGTCAGGGCTATATCGCCCTGGCGCGTTTCGCGCCCCTCGACGAGGCGCTGGCGATCCCCGCCCCGCCCCAGGATGCGACGCTGGCGCAAGCCTTCTGGCACTATGCGCGCGGCGAAGCCTATGCCCGCGCCGGCCGACGCGCCGAGCTGGAGGCGGAAACGCGGGCGCTGCCCGGCAAGATCAAGCCCGACGGGCTGGAAGGCAGCGCCACCGCCGCCGTCCGCCTCGCGCGTCTGGTGCTCGAAGGCCGCGCGGCCATGCTCGACAACCGCCCGGATCGCGCCGCCAAGGCGTTTGCCAAGGCGGCGGCGATGGAGGAAGCCAAGCCGCTCGCCGAATGGACCGATCCGCCATTATGGTGGTATCCGGTCCGCCGAGATCTCGCCGCGGCGCTGCTCGCGCAGGGCAAGACGCGGGAAGCATTCGCGGAAATCGAAGGCTCGCTACGCCATCGTCCGCTCGATCCGGTGGCGCTGGCGACGCGCGGCCAGATCCAGGCCAAGCTGGGCAATGCGAGCGCCGCAAGGCGGGATCGCGCCGCCGCCTTGGCGCGCTGGCAGGGGACTGCCGTCACGCTCGGTTAACCCAGCGGGCTTGACCCGGGCCCAACAATCCCCTTCCCTCCCGCGACGATTCTTCGGGGAGCAAAAGTGGGTAAACGACTAACCTGGTTCATCCTTGCGGCGCTGCTGCTGGGCGGACTGATCGGCTGGGGCCTCAACCTCGGCTATGGCGGCACTGCCGCAGGCAAGGCGACGCTGGCGTCGATCGCCTATGGCCTCGACATCCCCACCCAGATGTTCCTCCATCTGATCAAGATGATCATCGCGCCGCTGGTGGTTTCCACCCTCGTCGTCGGCATCGCGCATATGGGCGGCGGCGGCGCGATCGGCCGTGTCGGGCTGAAGGCGTTCTTCTGGTTCGTCTGCGCCAGCCTGGTCTCGCTCACACTCGGCCTGCTGCTCGTGAACCTGCTCCAGCCGGGCACCGGATTGCACCTGCCACTGCCGCCCGCCAATGCCTCGAGCGGCGTCGACCGCACGGCCTTCGACGCCGCCAAGTTCTTCACCCATATCGTGCCGACCAGCGCGATCGAGGCGATGGCGAGCAACGACATCCTCCAGCTGGTGATCTTCTCGCTGTTCTTCGGTGTCGGCATGGCGGCGGTGGGCGACAAGGCCAAGCCGCTGCTCCAAGGGCTCGAAGCGCTGGTCTCGGTGATGCTTACCGTCACCGGCTATGTGATGCTGTTCGCGCCGGTCGCGGTGTTCTGCGCCGTCGCGCGGACGCTGGCTACCCAAGGGCTGGGCGTGGTCGGCGATCTCGCCTTCTTCATGGGCAGCTTCTATATCGGCCTTGCAGCCCTTTGGACGGTACTGCTCGGCGCCTGCTTCCTGGTGATCGGGCCGCGCACCGGCCTGCTGTTCCGCTATCTGCGCGATCCGATCCTGCTCGGCTTCTCGACCGCGTCGTCGGAAGCGGCCTATCCGCGCACGCTCGATGCGCTCGATCGGTTCGGCGTGCCGCCGCGCATCGCCAGCTTCGTGCTGCCGCTCGGCTATTCGTTCAACCTCGACGGCTCGATGATGTACATGACCTTCGCGTCGATCTTCATCGCGCAGGCTTACGGCATTCATCTCGACTGGGCGACGATGATCCAGATGCTGCTGATCCTGATGGTCACCAGCAAGGGCATCGCCGGCGTGCCGCGCGCCAGCCTGGTGGTGATCACCGGCACGCTGGCCCATTTCAACATCCCCGAGGCAGGCGTGCTGCTGATCCTCGCGGTCGACCATTTCCTCGACATGGGCCGCACCGCGACCAACGTCGTCGGCAATGCCGTGGCAGCGGCCGTCGTGGCGCGGTGGGAAGGCAAGCTCGACGATCCCGACGAAGCCGAACCGGCGGTGCGGCCGCTCCCCGCCGGGGGGCCGCACGATGCCGAGCGGTTCGAGGATTATGCCGGGCGCTGAACGCACCCGGCGAGCTTACGCATAGGCGTACGGCCCGCCCGCCTTCAGCGCCCGCTGATAGGCCGGGCGGGCATGGATCTTCTCGAGGAACGCCGCGATGTGCGGGCGGTCATCGAGAATCCCGGCACGCTTGACGGCCGCCTCGATCGGGAAGCTCATCATCACGTCCGCCGCGGTGAACTGGTCACCGGCGAACCAGGGGCGGCTGGCGAGCTCGCCCTCGACATAATCGAAATGCACCTCGGCCATCGGGCGGAACTTCTTGAGGCCGAGCTTGCCGAAGATCGGCACGCGGGCGAGCACCAGCATCACCAAGAGCGGCGGCATCAGCGATCCCTCGGCATAATGGAGGAAGTGGCGGTAGCGCAGCGCATCCTCGCGGTTCGCCGGGGCGCCGAGCTTGCCCTCTGCCTTGTCGACCAGATATTGCAGGATCGCACCGGTTTCGGCGACCACCGTGCCGCTATCCTCGATCACCGGCGACTTGCCAAGCGGATGAACTTTCTTGAGTTCGGGCGGGGCGAGCATTGTCGCCTTGTTCCGCTCGTAGCGCTTCACCTCATAGGGAAGCCCCAGTTCCTCGAGCAGCCACAGCACCCGCTGCGAGCGGGAATTTTCGAGATGGTGGACGATGATCGTCAAGTCGGCCCCTCCGGTCGGCGCGGCATTCGCCGTCGCTTGCTGCACAAGCTTGCAGCTTGCGCGACGGCGGTGCGCCGCGCAAGCTGGGCTGGTGCCGGTCAGGCGAGCGTGCGTACCTTGGGCTCGCGATCCCAGTAGCGCCGCTTTGCCGCTTCGACGAAGCCGGCGAGATCGGTAACGCCCTCGTCCGCCTCCACACCCGCCTTGTCGAGCAGCGGCTGGGCGGCGGCATTGGCACCGATCGCCTTGAGATGGCCGAATGCGTCCATCACCCACTGCACCGCCGCGCCCTCCTTGACGAGCTTCGCCGCGGCTTGCTCCGAAAGGATCACCGCGCAGGCGTCGACCGTCACCGAGGGCTGGCCGAACAGCTGCGCATCGGCGGCGATCTTCGAGCCGTCCGAGAGCGGCACCGCGCCCACCTTGGGCGCGATCGTCATCGCCTTGCCACCGGCCGCCTCGATCGCGTCCTTGAGCGTCGCGAGGTCGTCCGCATCGGTGCCGTCGGCGATCAGGATACCGACAGTCTTCCCCTCCACCGTGTGCAGTTCGCGCGGGCCGCGGATGATGCGGAGCGCGGGCGACGGCTCCATGTCGAGCACCGGCGCTGCCGTCGGCGCGGCCTCGGGGAGATCCATCGCCAGACCATCGGCGACGCGCTGCGCCAGCGTCTCATCGACGTTACGGAGGTTGGCCATCACCTGCACCCGGACATGCTCAAGGCTGACCTTGGACAGCTCGAACACCAGCGCCGAGGCGATATGCGCCTGCTCGGCCGGGTCCATCGAGCGGAAGAACAGCCGGGCCTGGCTGTAGTGGTCGGCGAAGCTCTCCGGCCGGATGCGAAGCTTCTCGCCCTGCTCCTCCGACGGGAAGGTCTTGTAGCCCTTTTCCGGATCCTCACGCGCGCCGCCTTCCTCGCCGGCTTTGGCAAGGCTGTTGGGCTCGTAATTGGCGCGCCCCTTGGGCACCGCCATCTGCATAAGGCCGTCGCGCTGCTGGTTCAGGAAGGGGCAGCCCGCCGCCGCCGCACGACCCTTGGCGCTGTTGATCGGCAACTGATGGAAATTGACCGAGCCGAGCCGCGACAGCTGGGTGTCGGTATAGCTGAACAGCCGGCCCTGGAGCAGCGGATCGTTGCTGAAGCCGATGCCGGGGACGACATGGGCAGGCACGAACGCGGCCTGCTCGGTCTCAGCGAAGAAATTGTCGGGATAGCGATCGAGCACCATCCGGCCGACAATGCGCACCGGCAGCACTTCCTCGGGGATCAGCTTGGTCGCGTCTAGCACGTCATAGGGCTGGGCGTTGGCGAAGTCCTCGTCGAACAGCTGCACGCCCAGTTCCCATTCCGGATAATCGCCGCGCTCGATCCGCTCGAACAGGTCGCGGCGCTGGAAATCGGGATCGGCACCGGCGATCTTCACCGTCTCGTCCCAGATCGTCGAAGCGAGCCCCGCCTTGGGCTTCCAGTGGAACTTGACGAAGGTGCTCTTTCCCTCGGCATTGATGAAGCGGAAGGTGTGGATGCCGAAGCCTTCCATCGTCGCGAAGCTACGCGGCAAGGTGCGGTCCGACATCGCCCACATCACCATATGGGTGGATTCGGGCATCAGGCTGATGAAGTCCCAGAAGGTGTCGTGCGCGGTCGCGGCCTGAGGATAGCCGCGATCGGCCTCCATCTTGGCGGCGTGGATCAGATCGGGGAACTTGATCGCGTCCTGGATGAAGAACACGGGAATGTTGTTGCCGACCAAGTCCCAATTGCCCTCGCGGGTGTAGAATTTGACCGCGAAGCCGCGCACGTCGCGCGGCGTGTCGACCGAACCGGCGCCGCCCGCGACGGTGGAGAAGCGGACGAACACCTCGGTGCGCTGGCCCTTCTTCTGGAACAGATCGGCGACGGTGATGTCGGCGAGGCTGTCGGTGCATTCGAAATAGCCGTGCGCGGCCGAGCCGCGGGCGTGGACGATGCGCTCTGGGATGCGCTCGTGATCGAAATGGTTCATCTTCTCGCGGAAGATTTCGTCCTCGATCAGCACCGGGCCGCGGGCGCCCGCCTTCAGCTGGTTCTGGTTGTCGCTGATCGGCGTGCCGTGGTTGGTGGTGAGCACCGGGTGCTCGGCATCGGTCACCTGGTGGGTCTCGCCCCCGGCGGGGGCGTTGCGGCTGTTCTGATCGGTCATGGGGAGTCCTCGCAAAGCGTGCGAAGGCCCAACGAGCCGTGGATCAAGCAGTTGCGCCAGATTTGGGGTCCATGTCGATTTCGGTCGTGGCAGAGGTGCTAGCCGCCGCAACAGCGATCAGCGCCCGCAGCGCCGGTTCGTCGCCCGAAGCAATGGCGCCCAGGCAGACATAGCGCCCACGCCGCCCCTCACCCCGCAGCAATCCCGCCGGGTCGGGTAACCGGGCCCCTTCGGCAAAGTGGAGCAGCAGGTTGGGCGGATCGAGGACCAGCCGCAGTACCGCCGTGCCCCCATCCGACGGGCCGCCACCCGACGACGTGTAGAGAAACATCCGCCCAGCCCCGCGCGCGGCTACCCGCTCCACCGCCTCGGGCCATGCCGACTGCAGCAAGGCCCGGGCAGCAGCGAGGCGGGTGGTGAGGTCCGCCGAGGACGCGGCATCGCACGCCTCGGCCGTCCCCGCTACGGCGGAGGTTCCCAGATCAGATATCGTCGTCGGGCTCCGGACCCGCCATCAGACCCTCGGCGACCTGCTCGGTACGCCCGCGGATCGCGGCCTCGAGCCGGTTGCAGACCTCGGGGTTCTCGCGCAGGAAGTTCTTCGAATTCTCGCGCCCCTGGCCGATGCGGATGCTGTCATAGCTGAACCAGGCACCCGATTTCTCGACCAGCCCGGCCTTCACGCCGAGATCGAGGATCTCGCCGATCTTCGAGATGCCCTCGCCGTACATGATGTCGAATTCGACCTGCTTGAACGGCGGCGCGACCTTGTTCTTCACCACCTTGACGCGCGTGGCGTTGCCGATGATTTCGTCGCGGTCCTTGATCTGGCCGGTGCGGCGGATGTCGAGGCGGACCGAGGCGTAGAACTTGAGCGCGTTGCCGCCGGTCGTCGTCTCCGGGTTGCCGTACATCACGCCGATCTTCATGCGCAGCTGGTTGATGAAGATCACCATGCAGCGCGAGCGGCTGATCGAGCCGGTCAGCTTGCGCAGGCTCTGCGACATCAGTCGCGCCTGCAGGCCGACATGGCTGTCGCCCATCTCGCCCTCGATTTCGGCGCGCGGCACGAGTGCGGCCACCGAATCGACCACCAGCACGTCGATCGCGTTCGAGCGGACCAAAGTATCGGTGATCTCGAGCGCCTGCTCGCCGGTATCGGGCTGCGAGACGATCAGTTCGTCGATATTGACGCCCAGCTTCTTGGCATAGACCGGGTCGAGCGCGTGCTCGGCGTCGACGAACGCGGCCACGCCGCCATTCTTCTGCGCCTCGGCGATCACGTGCAGCGCGAGCGTCGTCTTGCCCGAGCTTTCCGGACCATAGACTTCGATCACGCGGCCGCGCGGCAGGCCGCCGACGCCGAGCGCGATGTCGAGCCCGAGCGAACCGGTGGAGATCGCCTCGACCTGCATCGTCTCCTTCGAGCCCAGCCGCATCGCCGAGCCCTTGCCGAAGGCGCGGTCGATCTGCGCGAGGGCGGCGTCGAGCGCCTTCTGCTTGTCCGTGGGAGTGGCCATGTTGCCGTCGATCACCTTGAGAGATGCTGCCATTGGGAAGCCCCGTCGCTAGAGGGTTTACGCACTGCGTTCAACCGTGTTGGGCCTTGTGTATCGCATTTGTTCCATGAGAACAAGAGCGGAACGCGCGGGAACATTTGCAGCGGCGCGCGGGGCTGGCTAGCGATGCGGCATGACCATGATCGTCGGCCATGTCTCCGCGCTCGCCCGTTTTCCGGTGAAGTCCATGGCAGGGGAGGCCTTGTCCATGGCGGAGATGGACTGGCAGGGCATCGAGGGCGACCGCCAATATGCCTTTGTCCGCGCGAGCAACGGCACGCGTTTTCCGTGGCTTACGGCGCGCGAAGTGCCGGGCATGGTGCTCCACCGCGCCCGCTTCGCCGATCCCGCGGCGCCCAAAACCAGCGCCATCGCGGTCGAGGCGCCCGATGGCGGTGTCCGCGCGCTGCACGACCCTGGCCTGCATGCCCACCTCGCCGAAGCGGCGCGTGAGCCGGTTTCGCTGATCCAGGTAGCGCGCGGCGTCTATGATTCCATGCCGATCTCGCTCCAGACCAGCGCCGGCCACCGCGCGCTGGAGACCGCGCATGGCGGCCGGATCGATCCGCGCCGCTTCCGCATCAACGTCACGATCGAGAGCGAGCTGCTGCCCGAGCAGTGGCAGGGCCTGCGCCTCGGCTTCGGCGACACGAGCGAGGACGGTGCGATCGTGCACTGCGCCGATCCGATCCAGCGCTGCGTGCTGGTCACGATCGATCCGGACACCGGCGCCAAGGACCCGACGATCCTGCGCACCGTCGCGCAGCGGTTTTCGGCCTGTTACGGGCTCTATTCGGCGCCGGCGCGGCCGGGGCTGATCCGGGTGGGCGATCCGGTGCGGGTGCTCGGGTAACCTCTCAAATGGTCACCCCGGCGGAAGCCGGGATCCAGACGCCACTCGAGCTCGGCAAGAGCCGCGACGGAGGCCCCAATGGATTCCGGCTTTCGCCGGAATGACGGAAGGAGGGGACGGTCGCCCGGCTCCCCTCCCCCTCTTACTTACCCGACTTGCCCGTCCACTGGTCCATCCAGCCGAGCACCGTGCCATACCATTGCAGCGAGTTCTTCGGCTTGAGCACCCAGTGGTTCTCGTCCGGGAAGACCAGCAGCTTCGAGGGGATCTCGCGCCGCTGAAGCGCGGTGAAGGCCGCCAGCCCCTGGGTATAGGGGATGCGGAAGTCCTTCTCGCTGGTGATCACCAGCTGCGGGGTCTTCCAGGCGTTGACATAGTTGACCGGGTTCCAGCGCTCGAACGCGGCGGGGTCCTCGAAATAGGCCTTGCCGCCATGTTCCCACTCGTCGAACCAGAGTTCCTCGGTCTCATAGGCCATGGCGCGGGCGTCGAACACGCCGTCATGCTGGACAATGCATTTGAAGCGATCGGGCCATTGGCCCTCGATCCAGTTCATCATATAGCCGCCATAGGAGGCGCCGAGCGCGCAGGCCTTGTCGCCGTCGAGGAAGGCGAAGCGGTCGGTCGCGGCCTTGAGGCCCTTCTTGAGGTCCTCGAGCGGCGACCCGCCCCAATTGTTGCGGATCGCGTCGGTGAAGGCCTGACCATAGCCGGTCGAGCCGTGGAAATCGACCGCGACCACCGCATAGCCGGCGCCGGCGAACACCGCCGGGTTCCAGCGGTACGACCAGCTATTGCCCATGCTGCCCTGCGGCCCGCCATGGACGATGAAGGCGATCGGCGCCTTGGCGCCCGCCGCCAGCCCGGCGGGCTTGGCGACATAGCCCCAGACGGTGTCGCCATTGGCGCCGTTGAAGCTGTAGCGGGTCACCTCGGGCATCGCGATGCCGGCGAGCTTATCCGCGTTCACCGCGGTCAGGCGCGTGCTCTTCTTGCCCTTCAGCCAGTAGAAATCGTCCGGCGCGGTGAGGCTGTTCATCGCATAGACCACCCCACCCCTGGTCGGCACCACGGCGGAGACGCTGCCCTGCTGGGTCAGCCGCTCGACCTTGCCTTCGAGCGAGACCGCGAACACCGGTTCTTCCTGCACGTCGCCCGCGGTGACGTAGATCGTCTTCGAATCCGTCCCCCAGGCGATCGAGGCGACCGAACGGTCCCACTTGGCGGTGAGCGCGCGGACGTCGCCGGTGGCGAGGTTGCGGAGCATCAGCACCTGACGATCGGCCTCATAACCCGGCCGCGCCATCGCGAACCAGGCAAGCCACTTCCCGTCGGGCGACGGCGTCGGCAGATTGTCCATTCCGCCATTGCCCTTGGTGAGGTTCACCGGAGCCGAGGAACCGTCGGCAGGCGCGGCGAAGATGTCGAGATTGGTCGAGAGCGATTCGATCCGGCCTGCCTCGCGCAGCGCGAAATAGACGGTCTTGCCGTCGGCGCTCCATGCGACCTCCTCGCCGCCGCCCGAAGGCTTGGAGGGGGTGTCGCCGACCAGCCCGCCCTCGATCGCGACGCCGTCGCCGGTCGCGCCCTGCGCCCCGAACGGCAGCACGAAGAGCTGCGAGCGGGTGCCGTCGGCCCAGGTGTCCCAGTGGCGCACGAAGAGTTGGCTGTAGACGCGGCCGGAGCCTGCATTCGGATCCTTCTTCTCCATCGCCGGGGTAATGGTGGGGGCGCCGGGCTTGCGATCGGCCCAGACGAGCAGCTTCGATCCGTCCGGCGAGACCTTGAAGCCGTTGAAGCCGCCCTGGATGTGGGTCAGCTGCGTCGGCGTGCCGCCGGTGATCGCAACCGACCACACCGCGTCCTCCCCACCCTTGTCGGACTGGAACCACACGGTCTTGCCGTCGGCGGAGAATTGCGGCGCGGTTTCGTTGACCAGCGGCTCGGCAACCAGCTTCTCGGGCTTGGCGCCCTTGGCGGTCAGGTCGAGCCGCCACAGGTCATAGCGGCCCTTGTTGGCGGCAAGGTCGGTCTCGCGCTGCTGCCAGACGAGCCAGTGGCCGTCGGGCGACACGGCCGGTGCCCCGACGCGGGAGAGGCCGACAACGTCCTGGATGGTGAGGTCTCGCGCCGAAGCCGGCGCTGCGATGGCGGCGAGCGCGACGCCCGCGACGAGGAACTGCTTCATGTGGCAACGATAGCGCCAAGCCGACGCCCGATACAATCGGACGTTTTGCCCGAGCTTCCGCCGGTCAGCGGCTGCCGGTGATCCGGGCGATCTCGCTCGCGACGATGCGCTCGACGATCTGCGGCAGGTTCTGATCGAGCCAGTCGCGCAGCATCGGCTTGAGCATCTCGCGCACCAGCCCTTCCAGCGTATCCGCACCCGGCACCTGCGGCTTCACCACCAGCCGCGACAGCGCCTCGAGCTTCTCCCGGCTGGCCTCGGCGACGCGATCCGAAAGGATCGGATCGGCAGCCACGGCCGGGGACGCGGGCGCATGGACAATCGGGTCGCTCAGCTCCAGCACGTCCTCGTGCGGTGGGTCGAGGGGCGCGGGCTCGGGTGCGTCCTCCGGCCCCGGCACCGCCCGCAACGACCGGCCGGGTGCGAACGCGCCGGGCTCGTCATCGGCGATGATCCGTTTGATCGATGCGAGGATTTCCTCCATCGACGGCTCGCTGCTGGCAGTCCCCATCGCGTCCATCCTGGCGTTCGAGTGCGAACCCCCTCAATCAGGGATTCGGCCGGTCGCTGTCAACCGGACGCTGGAGCGTCGGATCGAGCGGCGCGCCGACGACCTCGGCACCCTGCGCGGGCGTGTTGCGGGTGCTGGTCGCCACCGGCTTGGGCGCCTTGTCGTCAGCCCAGTCGCTGATGCGGTTGCGCACGCGGACATAGTTGACGCTCGGATCGTAGAGCAGCCGGCTGTCGAAGTTGAGGTCCTTGGCCTGCGCCCGGCCCATCGCCGCCAGCAGGCTGAACCCGGCGACATAGGCGTCGCGCTCGGCCGTGACATACTGGACCTGCGAGTTGAGCAGTTCCTGCTCGGCGTTGAGGATGTCGAGAATGGTGCGCGTGCCGACGCTGTTCTCCGCGCGCACGCCCTCAAGGCTGAGCTGGTTGGCCTGCACCGCGGTGCGCGACGATTCGATCACGCGCAGCGCCGCCTGGTAGCTGGCATAAGCCGAGCGTGCCTGGGCGATCACGCCGCGCTCGGTGAGCGTCACCTGCTCGATCGCCGCACCCTCGCGCGCCTGCGCCTGACGGACCTGCGCGGCGGGTCGCCCGGCCTGGAAGATCGGCATGGTGACCTGCACGCCAATCGTGGCCGAGCTGCCGTTGCCGCGTACGCCGGAAAACTGGGCGGACGGGCTGCCGGTGTTCACCGAACCCAGGTAATTATAATAATTGCCGCTCACCCCCAGGCTCACCTGTGGCAGGCGGGCGGCCTGTGCCACGCGGGTGTCGTACCGCGAGGCATCGCGCGCAAGCTGGGCAGCATCGAGGAACGGATTGTTGGCGAGCGCGACCTGCTCTGCCGTCTGCACGTCCTGCGGCAGGTTGGGCAGCGGCGGCGGCGGCGCGAGCACGCCCGGCGGCGTGCCGACAACGCGGATATAGGTTTCGCGGCTGCCGATCAGCTGGGCCTCGGCGCTGCGCAGCTGGGCCTGGGCAAGCGCGAGGCGTGCCTCGGACTGGGCGACGTCGGTGCGGGTCAGGTCGCCGACCTGGAAGCGGTCGCGCGTCGCCTGGAGGTTCACCTGGAGGACGTGAACGTTTTCCTGGTTCAGCCGGACGATCGATTCGTCGCGGATGACGTTGAGATAGGCGGTCACCGTCTGGGTGAAGATGTCCGCCTCGGTGCCGCGCAGATTGGCGCGGCCGGCATTCACCCGCACCTCGGCCGCGCGCACCGAATTGCGCACCCGGCCGCCGCTGTAGATCGGCTGCGAGAGGTTAAGCCCCAGCTGCGCCTGGCGCGCCGGCGTCAGCGGTGTCGAATCCGAATTGTGCAGGCTGTCATTGGCGCTGCCGGAGGCGCTCAATCCAGGCAGCCCCTGCGACCGGGCGATCGGAACATTTTCATCGTTGGCGCGCTGGTTCGCCCGCTCGCTCTGCAGATCGGGGTTGGTCGCATAGGCCTGCGACAGCGCATCCTGCAGCGTCGTCGTCGGCGCGGCGGTCTTGGCGCCGGGGGACGGCACGTCCTGCCGGCCACTGGGCGCGGTCTGCGCATACGCCGGCGCCCCGAGGGAAACGAGGCTCACACCCATGAGCAAAATGTTCAGTCGCATGAGCCCCGCTTTTAAGGTTAAAAGGTAAATTTTCTCGGTTTCTCAAAGCCCGGCAGCGTCGCCACTTCGATGTCCATGAAGTCGGCGAGACCGAAGCCCCCTTCGGTGCGGCGGCCTGCTGCCAGCCGCGTCACGCCGCGATCGATGATGCCGGAAACCACGCGTCCGCCGATCTTGACCTGATCGACGATCGCCTGCGGCAGTTCCTCGACGGCGCCGTCGATCACCACCAGATCATAGGGACCGCGCGCGGCCCAACCGGCGTTGAGCGGACCCTCTACCAGCTCGACATTCGCCGCGCCGGCAAGGCCGCCGCGGGCAATCGCGAGCAGTGCCGGCGCTTCCTCGAGCGCGACCACCGAGGCGACCAGCGGCGACAGCAGCGCCGCGGCATAGCCGCCGGCCGCGCCGATCAGCAGGACATGATCGCTCGGCTGCAGTTCCGCCTCGGTCAGCAGCCGGCCGATCACCAGCGGCGAATCGTGGCGGCGGCCGTTGCCGAGCGGCAGCAGCGTGTCGCGATAGGCCATCGCACGCTGCTCGGGCGGCAGGAACACTTCGCGTGGCACTTGCGACATCGCCGTCACCACACGGGGATCATTCACCGCGTTGGTACGCAGCTGGCTTGCCACCATGGCATGGCGCATCGCTTCGAAACGGGGCGCTTCGAGGGGCGCAGGGTCGACCATAAGGGCCATCATCACTCCGCTTGTCGCACAACCGTATTAGTTGCGCAATACACTAGTTGCTGTCCCGAGGCTTCTATCGCGGAGTGGCGGACTCGCCAAGCGAGCGCGACGTTATTTTGAAACTGTGTTGACAGGGCCCCACCCCAAGGGCATTTGCCGCGGCTCACCTCCGGATGGCCCGATGGCGGAGTGGTGACGCAGCGGACTGCAAATCCGTATACGCCGGTTCGATTCCGGCTCGGGCCTCCACTATAGCAATCATCCCGGATCCGCTGCCGCACGCCGCTTTCGGTGCCGCGACTCGCTGCGACCGGCGCTTCGCAACAGCGTCTGCGCGCTTGGATTGCCGCTCGATGCCCGCCGCGCCCCGCCAAACGCTACTCGATTGCTCCGATCCGGCAGAATAATCCCCCCTCAGCGTACCGCGATACGTCAACCCTTTGCACGTCCTTCGCGGCCGATGCTGCCACGGCCATGCGTGGCTAAGAACCTCGATTCCGGATAGATTTCTGCTTTCCACCCCGGGCTCGGCGCACAAGGATCGGTGCGTACCGATCTTCGCGGCGCGTTCTGCCGGGAGATCGCCGCGCTCCCGCTATCCCTCCAAGACAGCGGAGCCGCGGCAATGGACGAAAATGGAGAGGACGCTGCACATCCTGCCAAGCCGCCGCGCGTGCGACGCGGCGGAACCGGCAGGAACGGTGCACGGGCGAACGGCGGGGAACACATGGACGGGACAGGGCTGGACATCGTCGCGGAGCGCGCGCTCACCATCCTGCTCGACGAATCGCCATCGGACGCAGACGGAGCCGGCACTTGCGCGGCACCGGACGCGATCTTTCCGACCTGCGATGTCGCGGTCGACGTCAAGACCCGCCCCCTGTTCCTCCAGGCGATCACCGCCGAGGCACTGCTGGAGATCGCCCCCGACCTCCACTGCGTCCGCGTCGACCGCGCGATCCGCCAGATCGCCGCCGCCCGCGATGCGATCGCCCTGGACGATCGATACCCGATTGCCGACCGTGTCGAATTCCCGGCCGACGCACAGGAACTGGCGCAATTGCTCCTGCTGTTCGCGCGTGCGGGCCGCAGCGATCTCATCGCCCGGTACTGCGTGCCGCCGCTCGCCACGCTGCTGCCCTATGCCGAAGCCGACGGGATCATCCCGACCTGGATCCTGCCGCCGGCGGGGCGCGACCCGGCGGAAGGCGGCGGTGCGATTGCCGACCTGTTCTACGCGTTCGCGCGCTGGGATCCGCGCCGCTTTCTCGGCGGGATCGTCGCGGGCGCGCGCTGGGTGGGGACCTGCCAGCAGCCCGACGGGAGCTGGGGGGCAGGTCCCGGCACCGATCGCTTCTATGCGAGCTGGCAGGCGCTCCGCCTGTTGGGCGCGGTGATGCCGAACCACCCGGCGGTGCCGCGCGCCGTCGCCTTTTTGCACAATAGCCGTTCGCCCGCGGGTGGCTGGGGCGACGGGGCCGGCGACGATCCGCTGGCCACGGCCTGCGCGCTGCAGGCGCTGCTTGCCGCCCGCACCCGCCCTTCCGCCGCGCTGGTCCGGGAGGCGGTCGCCGCGGTCGCGCCGCACCTAGCCGCCCTCCCGCCGTCCGATACCGTTGCCAGCCGCCCCCTTCCCGGTGCCACCGTGCTTGCCGCCGGTTTGTTGCTGCGCGCCTTGCACACGCTGCAACTGACGTCCCACCAATGATCGCGACCTTCACGACAGCCGCACCCCAGTAGAAGCCACATCCGCGTCTTCACCAATCCTTAGCCGTCTCCATGCGATTTCGCCGAAAATACAAGGCGAAAGCGAATAAACCGCGGCGCGGGAGAGGATGTCGAACATGTCGAAGTGCGGGTGGTTGCTGTCTGTTGGCGTCGCCGCCATTCTTGCCACGCCCGCGGCGGCGCAAGACCTGCGCGGCTCTGCCGCCAACACGCCCCCCGCAGCGGCGGAATCGCCCAACACCGCCGACATCGTCGTGACCGCCACGCGCCGCTCCGAACGCCTGTCGAGCGTGCCGATCGCCGTCTCCGCCTTCGGCCAGGCCGCCCTCCAGAACTCGGGCGCGACCGATATCCGCCAGATGACGCAGATCGCGCCGTCGCTGCTCGTCTCCTCGACCGGCTCCGAAGCCAATGCCGCCGCCCGCGTGCGCGGCATCGGCACGGTCGGCGACAATCCTGGCCTCGAAAGCTCGGTCGCGGTGTTCATCGACGGCATCTACCGCAGTCGCACCGGCGCGGGCCTCAACGACCTGGGTGAGATCGAGCGGATCGAAGTGCTGCGCGGGCCGCAGGGCACGCTCTCGGGCCGCAACTCTTCGGCGGGCGCGATCAGCATCTACACCAAGCTGCCCGAGTTCAAGTTCGGCGGGTTCGCCGAGGCGACCTATGGCAACTATGATGCCGTGCGCCTTTCCGGCGCGCTCACCGGTCCCGTGGTGAAGGACCTGCTCGCCTTCCGCATCGACGGCGTCTATTCGAAGCGCGACGGCTATCTCCACGACGTCGTCAACAACACCGATTACAACGACCGCAACCGCTATTTCGTCCGCGGCCAGCTGCTGTTCACGGTCAACCCCGATCTCGGCATCCGCCTGATCGCCGACTATACCCATCGCAACGAGAAGTGCTGCGGCGCCGTCACCATGGACACGCGCGAGAAGCTCGATCCCACGCCCGGCGTCCCCGGCGACTTCGCGATCAACCCGGCCGGCAACCGCATCACCGCGATCCTGCGCAGCCTGGGCGGCGTGCTGCCGAGCGAAGGCGCTCCCTATAACCGCCAGATCGCGCTCACGCCCGGCCGCGCCTATGCCAATCTCACCACCGACTACGGACTCTCCGCACGCGTGCGCTGGAACTTCGGCGCGACGCAGTTGACCTCGCTCACCGCCTATCGCGAGTACAAGTCGGCGGGCGCCGGCGACATCGACTATGGCAATGTCGACATTGGCTATCGTCCCAAGGACGGCAACGCCTATCGCCAGTTCCACACCTTCAGCCATGAGAGCCGCTTCTCGGGCACCATCCTCGGCAACAAGCTCGACTGGCTGGTCGGCGGCTATTACGCGCACGAGACGCTGCGCGTGGCGGACAATCTCCGCTTCGGCACGCAATATGGCGCCTTCGCCGCCTGCCGGATGGTGGCGACGATCAACCCGGCGGCGGCGCTGCGCGACCCCACCCGCGCCGGCTGCCTCAGCCCCGCCGGCCGCGCGGTGCTCACCCCCGCCGTGGGCCCGCAGGTCATCGGCGGCGTCGATCGGCTGAGCACGCTCAACGATCTCGGCTCGACGCTCGACCTCTACGACCAGACCAGCGAGAACTGGGCTTTCTTCACCCACAATATCTACAAGCTGACCAAGACGCTGAGCTTCACCCTCGGCGCGCGCTACACGCACGAAAGCAAGTCGCTGAAGGCGTCGTTCGCCAACAACAACACCGTCTGCCCGGCGCAGCAGGCCGCGATGGGACCGCTGCTCGCCAGCAGCAACGCCACGCTGCAATCGCTGGCGGCGGGCATCGTGACGCTGACCTGCACCGGCAACTCGACCTCGGCGCTCACCGGCGTGCCCTTCGCCGACAAGTTCAAGGAGGGCCAGCTCACCGGCACCGCCGTGCTTTCGTGGAAACCGAGCGAGCGCACGCTCGCCTATGCCTCCTATGCGCGCGGCTACAAGGCGGGCGGCTACAATCTCGATCGCTCGGACCTGTCCGCCACCGTGTTCGCCACTCCGCGCCAGTCCGCGGTCACCAACCTGCGCTTCGATCCGGAGACGGTGAACGCCTTTGAGATCGGCGCCAAATACACCTCGCGCCACCTGACCGCGAACCTAGCGCTCTATCGCTCGGAGTTCACCAACTTCCAGCTCAACACCTTCAACGGCACCGCCTATATCGTCCAGAATATCGGCGGGTGCAGCACGCCGCTCAACGGTGCGGATCGCGACAACAGCTCGGCGACGGGCGCCTGCACCGGCAGCGTCGGCAAGGGCGTGGTGACCCAGGGTGTGGAAGTCGAGGTCGGCCTGTACCCCGCCTCGAACTTCACGGTGAACCTCGGCTACACGCTGGCCGACGCGAAATACCAGCACGATCTGGTCGGCAGCAAGGCGGGCGAGCCGCTCAACGCCGCGCTGTTCCTGCTGCCCGGCAGCCAGATGTCCAACGCGCCGCGCAACACGGTGACCAGTGCGGTCACCTGGACGCCGGCGCTGGGCAGCCACGGGCTGACCGGGCTGGTCTATGTCGATGGCCGCCTGACCAGCGACTACAACACCGGATCGGACCTGTTCGTCGAGAAGCTGCAGGACGGCTTCGTCACGATGAACGCGCGGATCGGCGTGCGCGGGCCGGACGAGAAATGGGCGGTGGAGCTGTGGGCGCAGAACCTGCTCGACACCGACTATCAGCAGGTGGCGTTCAACCTGCCCTTCCAGGGCGCGGGCAGCCGATCGCAGGTCCAGGCGTTCGGTGCGCCGAGCTTCGCTGTCGGCAACGCGATGATCGGCTCGTTCCTCGCCGAACCGCGCACCTATGGCCTGACGGTGCGTACGCGGTTCTGAGGGGCTGGTGGGAGCGCCCGAACGCTCCTCCGCCCGCCGGCGGGAGGGCCATCGAACGCTCCCGCAGTGCCGCGTCATCCCCGCGAAGGCGGGGATCCATTGGCGCTGATGCTGCGGTTCTTCCCCCAGCGCTCCGGGCAATGGATTCCCGCCTTCGCGGGAATGAATGACGATCCTTTTGAGGCGCGCCTGTTGCTTCGATACCCATATGATTGCCTGCCTAGGGAAGGAACATGCGCTTTCCGCGGCCTCCGCACCGGCTGGCCCTTGCCCCCCTCGCCCGCTACAGCCGCCGCCATGCAAAGCCTCCCCCGCCGATGACCGCCCCCGCCCCGCCCGCACCGCGCCATGGCGGCTGGATCATCGCGGCGTGCATGTGCGCCTCCAGCCTCGCCTTTCTCGACGGATCGGTGACCAACGTCGCCTTGCCGACGATCGGGCACAGCCTTGCCGCCGATCCGGCGACCTTGCCCTGGATCATCAACGCCTATCTGCTCCCCCTCTCCGCCCTCCTCCTGTTCGGGGGCGCGACGGGCGACTATTTCGGCCGACGCCGGATGCTGATCCTCGGCGTGGCGATCTTCGCGCTGGCCTCGCTCGGCTGCGCGCTGTCCAGGGGCACCGACCTGCTGCTCGCCTCGCGGGCGCTGCAGGGGATCGGGGCGGCGATCCTGATGCCCAACAGCCTCGGCCTGCTCGGCAGCAGCTTTCACGGCGAGGCACGCGGACGCGCGATCGGCACCTGGGCCTCGGCCGGGGCGATCGCCTCCGCCGTCGGCCCGCCGCTCGGCGGCTGGCTGGTCGACGCGGTCGGCTGGCGCGCGATCTTCTACCTCAACCTGCCCGTCGCGGCCGCCGCGATCGCCATCGCCTGGCGCTTTGTCCCCGAGAGCCCGCGCGGCAAGGGCGGGCTCGACTGGCTGGGCGCGGCGCTGGCTACCGCCGGGCTGGGTAGCCTCACCTGGGCGCTCACCCTCTGGTCGAGCAGCCATGCGGTCTCGACCCAGTCGACGATCGGCCTGGTCGGCGGCGTGGCGCTGCTGGCCGGCTTCGTGCTCCACCAGCACCGGCTGGGCGAGCGGGCGATGATGCCGCTGGCGCTGTTCGGCTCGCTGCCCTTTGTCGGCCTGACCGTGCTGACGCTGCTGCTCTATGGCGCGCTCGGCGGGCTGATCCTGCTGCTTCCCTATCTGCTGATCGTCGGCGGCGGCTATCCGCCCGCACAGGCGGGGCTGGCGCTGCTCCCCTTCTCCATCGTGATCGGCGTCTCCTCGCGCTTCGCCGGGCGGCTGGCGGCGCGGATCGGCGGGCGGTGGCCGCTCTCGATCGGGCCGATCGTGACCGGCCTCGGCTTCTGGCTCCTCTCGGGCGCCGACCCGCAGGCAAGCTACTGGACCAGCATCCTGCCGGGCATGCTGGTGCTCTCGCTGGGCATGGCGGGCGCGGTGGCGCCGCTTACCACCGCGGTGCTCGCCTCGGTCGACGATCGCTTCACCGGGACGGCTTCGGGCTTCAACAGCGCGATCGCGCGGACCGGCGGCTTGGTCGCGACCGCGCTGGCCGGCGCGGTGCTGTCGCAGACCGGCGCGGCGCTGGTCGGCGGGTTTCACGTCGCGGCGCTGGTGTGCGCGGCGCTGGCGGTGGCGGCGGGGATGACCGCGTTCCTCACACTGAAGGACTGAGCGGCCGCTCCCCTCTAGCCGTCATCCCGGCGAAAGCCGGGATCCATTGGGGTTTCCGTACCGGCTCCTGCTGCGACCGCGTGGCGTCTGGATCCCGGCTTTCGCCGGGATGACGGTGAAGGGGGAGGACCTTTCGCCGCCCCCGCGGGATGTGCCCCATTGCCACACCGCCAGCCCCGCCCCATCCTCCCGCCACCACCGTCGGAGAAACCCCATGCGCCCGCACCGCGAACAGCATCTCGTCGCCCGGATCGGCTGGCTGCGCGCCGCCGTGCTGGGGGCGAATGACGGCATCGTCTCCACCGCCAGCCTGATCCTGGGCGTCGCCGCCTCGGGCGCCGAGCGGCCGGCGCTGCTCGTCGCGGGCGTGGCGGGGCTGGTGGCGGGCGCGATGTCGATGGCGGCGGGCGAATATGTCTCGGTCAGTTCGCAGGCCGATACCGAACGCGCCGATCTCGCCCGCGAGCGGCTGGAACTCGCCACCTCGCCCGAGGCCGAGCTGCGCGAGCTGGCCGAGATCTACATCGCCCGCGGCGTCGACCCCGTCACGGCAAAAGCGGTGGCCGAGCAGATGATGGCGCACGACGCGCTGGAGGCCCATGCCCGCGACGAGCTCCACATCACCGAGGTGACGACCGCGCGGCCGGTAGTCGCCGCGCTCACCTCGGCGGCGACCTTCACCGCAGGCGCGGCGCTGCCGCTGCTGCTCGCCGCGCTGCTGCCGATGCGCTGGATGGCGGCGGGGGAAGCGGCGGGATCTATCCTGTTCCTCGCCCTGCTCGGCGCGCTGGGCGCGATCACCGGCGGGGCCAAGCCGATGAAGCCGGTGGTGCGGGTGGTATTCTGGGGCGCGCTGGCGATGGCGCTGACCGCGGGGATCGGGCGACTGGTCGGCACCAGCGTCTGACGGTTCCCGGAGCGGGTCGGCTCAGAACAGGTTGGAGACGAACCAGACGATGAACGCTGCCACGCCGAGCAGCGCCAGCCCGAGCAGGACGCGCACCACCGGCGGATCGCGCGGCACCACCGCCTGCGGATAAGGCAAGGTCAGCGCGCGCAGCGCGATGACATAGATGGCGCTGGCACATCCCACGCGCACCCAATCCAGCATCACCCAGCGATGCGCCATCGCGATCGATTCGGCATCGGTGATATGGTCCTTCACGTGGATCGCGTGATGGTAGAGCGCATAGTTCATCGGCCAGAAGGCGAGGACCGTCAGCACCAGCAGCAACAGGCTCCCGACCGACGGCATGCACAGCATCCAGCGATAGTGCCACGGCGTCCGCCAGCCCGCGATCAGCGCGCCGAACCCGGCGACCTGCGTCGCCGCCGAAAAGGGGATGAAGAACAAGCCGGTGTCGACGGGCCAGGCATCGCCATAGGGCAGCAGTGCGAGAGACGCGGGCGGATTGGCGCTCCACGCGCCGGCAAGCACCACCAGATCGAACAATTTCGCCCCGACCACCGGGCCGCCGAACAGCACCAGGATCCAGAGAAAGATTCGGGTCAGCTTTTCTCGAGTCACCATGATGCCCCCCGGACGTCACAACTGGTACTCGTGCGGGAACATCTCGTGAAATCTGCAGAAACGCAAGACCGCGTCTCCAGGCGATTGATAGCGGGGGATTCTTTGCAGGCGAATCGGATCGGAAGACGTGCGCCGCCGCGGGCGGGATCGATGCGGTTCCTCGCCCTGCTCGGCGCGCTGGGTGCGATCACCGGCGAGGCTAGGCCGCGCAAGCCAGTCGTGCGGGTGGTGTTCTGGGGCGTGCTGGCGATGGCGCTGACGGCGGGGATCGGGCGGGTTGTGGGGAGGAGTGCTTGAGTCCCCGCACTCCCCGAGCTACCTACATGAAGCAAACCTCGTTACTATCGACGTGGAGCAGATGTGCGATCAACATTAGCATTTCTCGTTTGCACCTGCTTAGCGGCATGTAACGGCTCAAGCACGCGTCTGGATGAAAGACCCGGATGGCACTATCGCAAATATGAGGATTCGAGCGGAGTTTTATACATTTTCAATGACACCCAAAAGATCTGGTTCAGAGGATTATGCAATGGTGAACCGCTCTACGCCCTGATGGGCGGCGCGTATGAACTAAACCCTAAAACCTTCACCCTAACCGTTGACAGCAAGAACTGGACCCTTCTTGTCTATCGAGGTCATCATGGGCGTGGGTTGATCGTTGACCGGCCCGAACCCAAGAAGGCAATTGGAGCAGCTAAGCAGCGTATCATTTTCCAAGTAGGTCGTTGGAAAAAAGAAATACCGGCTGCAGCACCGCTCCGTCGATTTGCGAGTGACTGCAGCTCCTCACGCTAAAGCCTCTTCCCTTAAGGGGTGCTTAGCAGGCTCCACTGCCGGTATACCTCAATACCCCTCCGGCGCCAGATCGCTGAACTTGGTGAACTGCCGGTCGAAGCGCATGTGCACCGAACCCGTCGCACCATGGCGCTGTTTGGCGATGATCACCGTTGCCTTGTTCGCCACTTCCAGCTGGCGCGCCTGCCATTCCTCATAGGCCATGCGCTCCTCGGCGGTTTCGGTGCCGTCGGGGATCTTCGTCGGCGCCTTGAAGTCGTGATAATATTCGTCGCGATACACGAACAGCACGATATCGGCGTCCTGCTCGATCGAGCCGGATTCGCGAAGGTCGGAGAGCTGCGGGCGCTTGTCCTCGCGGCTTTCCACCGCGCGGCTCAGCTGGGAGAGCGCCAGCACCGGAACATGAAGTTCCTTGGCCAGCGTCTTGAGGCCGCGCGAAATCTCCGAGATTTCCTGCACGCGCCCGTCGCCCGAGGCCTTGGCCGAGCCGGTGAGCAGCTGGAGATAGTCGACGATCACCATGCCGATCTTGTGCTGGCGCTTGAGCCGCCGCGCGCGGGTGCGCAGCGCCGCGATGGTGAGGCCCGGCGTGTCGTCGATATAGAGCGGCAGCCGCTCCAGATCGCCCGCGGCCCGCGCGAACTTCTGGAACTCGGCATTGCTCAGCTGGCCGGTACGCAGTTTTTCCGAGACGACCTCGGCCTGTTCGGACAGGATACGCATCGCCAGCTGGTCGGCCGACATTTCGAGGCTGAAGAACGCGACCGGCGCGCCGATCGACTTTTCCTCCGGGATGCCCGCGTCGAGATCGTCCATCCAGCGCTTGGCGGCGTTGAACGCGATGTTGGTGGCGAGCGAGGTCTTGCCCATGCCGGGGCGGCCGGCGAGGATCAGCAGGTCCGATCGGTTGAAACCGCCGGTCGAGGCGTTGAGGTCGCTGAGGCCGGTGGTGATGCCCGAGATGCCGCCGCCCGAGTTCATCGCCTTCTCGGCCTGCTTCACGGCGAGCGTGGCGGCGCGGGTGAAGGACTTCACGCCGGCTTCCGAATCGCCCTGCTCGGCGACCTGGTAGAGGCGGAGTTCGGCCTGCTCGATCTGCTTGGAGGGGTTGATGTCCTGGCTGGTGTCGAGCGCGCCCTCCACCATGCCGCGGCCGACATCGACCAGCGCACGGAGCTGCGCGAGATCATAAATCTGATCGGCGAAGGAGCGCGCGCCGATCAGGCTGGCCGGGTTGCCGGTCAGCTGAGCGAGATAGGCCGGGCCGCCCAGCTCCTTCATCGCCGGATCGTTGGCGAACAGCGGGCGCAGCGTCACCGGCGTGGCGAGGCGGTTGTCGCCGACGAGATGCGCGATCTGCTCATAGATGCGGCCGTGCAGCGGCTCGAAGAAATGCTCGGGGCGGAGTTTCTGGAGGACGTCTTCCGCGACTCGGTTGTCGATCATCATCGCGCCGAGCAGCGCTGCTTCCGCCTCTACGTTCTGGGGGAGGCTGAGGCCCTCTTGGGGCTCCTGGGTGGGGAAAGGGATCGGCTGTGCCATCCCTCCCTCTTCCTCCAATGCGGAGGCCACGGCAACCGCATGGCTTGTGGAAAACGGGGAATGCTTCCAAAGCTGGGGCCTATGGCCGATCCGCGGATCCTCGACGTGACCCTCGACGAGCGCACCATCCTGTGGCGCTCGGCGGATATCGAGCAGGAACGCCGGATCGCGATCTACGATCTGCTCGAGGACAATCACTTCGCCCCCCAGCGCGTGCATGCCGATGGCTATGCCGGACCGTACAAGCTGCACCTCAGCGTCGAGGAAGGGCGGCTGGCGCTGGCGATCAAGCGGGCGGACGATACGCCGCTGGAGACGATCGTGCTCGGCCTTGCCCGCTTCCGTCGGCCGATCCGCGACTATTTTGCGATCTGCGACAGCTATTACCAGGCGATCCGCAACGCCACGCCTGCGCAGATCGAGACGGTCGACATGGCGCGGCGCGGCATCCACAATGACGCAGCCGAGCTGCTCCGCACCGCGCTGGAGGGGAAGATCGAGGTCGATTTCGATACCGCGCGGCGGCTGTTCACGCTGATCTGCGTGCTCCACATCAAGGGATGAGTTTCATGACGACCGAACGCGACGCGCTGATCGCAGCCGCCCGTACCGCTGCGCGCAACGCACACGCGCCCTATTCCAACTTCGGCGTCGGCGCCGCGGTGCTGCTGACCGACGGCACGGTGGTGACCGGCGCGAACTTCGAGAATGCCAGCTACGGGCTGTCGCTGTGCGCAGAGACGGTGGCGCTGGCGACCGTCTCGGCACAGGGGCGGCTACGCGACGTGGCGGAGATCGCGGTGATCGGCGGGCCGATCGGGCCGGACGGGATGCCCAAGGGTACCGCGCCGGTGAGTCCGTGCGGGCGGTGCCGGCAGGTGATCAACGAGGCGGCGCAGCTCGGCAAGCGCGACCTGCCGGTCCATTGCGGCGCGGCCGAGGGCGATGCGGTGGCGAGCTACCGGCTGTCCGAGCTGCTGCCCCAGGCGTTCGGGCCGGGGGATCTGGGGATCAGCTGAGCCCTCCGCTATCGCCGTCATCCCGGCGAAAGCAGGGATCCAGACGCCACTCGGGGTCGGCAGAAGCCGCGACGTAGGCCCCAATGGATTCCGGCTTCCGCCGGAATGACGAGATGGTGGGGTTCAGCCCCTCCCGCCCCCAACCTTGACGCCGCGCCCCCTCCCCCGCAGTACCGCGCCCATGTCCATTCTTTCCGATCGCTGGATTCGCGAGCAGGCGCTCCACCACGGCATGATCGAGCCCTTCGTCGAGAGCCAGCGGCGCGAGGGCTGCATCAGCTACGGCCTCTCCTCCTACGGCTATGACGCGCGGGTGGCGGACGAGTTCAAGATCTTCACCAATGTCGACAGCGCGGTAGTCGACCCGAAGAATTTCGACGCGAACAGCTTCGTCGACCGCAAGACCGATGTCTGCGTGATCCCGCCGAACAGCTTTGCCCTCGCCCGGACCGTGGAATATTTCCGGGTGCCGCGCGACACGCTGGTGATCTGCCTCGGCAAGTCGACCTATGCGCGCTGCGGGATCATCGTCAACGTGACGCCGCTCGAGCCCGAATGGGAAGGCCATGTGACGCTGGAGTTCTCCAACACCACACCGCTCCCCGCCAAGATCTACGCCAATGAAGGCGCCTGCCAGTTCCTGTTCCTCAAGGGCGAGCAGCCCTGCGAGACGAGCTATGCCGACCGCGCGGGCAAATATATGGGCCAGCGCGGGGTGACCCTGCCGCGGCTTTGAGTGCATCGAAGTAGCGTTTCCTCCCTCGGCGAAGCCGGGGGAGGGGGACCGCCGCCGAAGGCGGTGGTGGAGGGGGCTTGCTGCGACTTCGGCCGTGTTCCCCC
>NZ_BCTR01000005.1 GCF_002091475.1 Sphingomonas azotifigens NBRC 15497 | reverse complement strand
TTGCTGCGACTTCGGCCGTGTTCCCCCTCCACCACTCGGCTGCGCCGAGCAGTCCCCCTCCCCCGCTTGCGCGAGGGAGGAGACGCTTTGGGGTTGGCGCCTAGCTTACGCCTTCTGCAAGTGCCGCCGGCCGAGCAGCTCGGCGATCTGCACTGCGTTGAGCGCGGCCCCCTTGCGGAGATTGTCCGACACGCACCACAGCGAGAGGCCGTTCTCCACGGTCGAATCCTCGCGCACGCGGCTGACATAGGTGGCATATTCGCCGACGCACTCGATCGGGGTGACATAGCCACCATTCTCGCGCTTATCGACCAGCATGATCCCCGGCGCCTCGCGCAAGATGTTCTGTGCCTCCTCGGCCGAGATCTCGTTCTCGAACTCGATGTTGATCGCCTCGGAATGGCCGACGAACACCGGCACGCGCACGCAGGTCGCGGTCACCTTGACCTTGGGGTCGAGGATCTTCTTGGTCTCGGCGACCATCTTGAACTCTTCCTTGGTCGAGCCGTCGTCGAGGAAGCTGTCGATGTGCGGGATCACGTTAAAAGCGATCTGCTTGGTGAACTTGGCCGGTTCCACCTGGTCGCCGACGAAGATGGCGCGGCTCTGGTTGAACAGCTCGTCCATGCCCGCCTTGCCCGCGCCCGACACCGACTGGTAGGTCGCGACCACCACGCGCTTGATCTTGGCGGCATCGTGCAGCGGCTTGAGCGCCACCACCATCTGCGCGGTCGAGCAGTTCGGGTTGGCGATGATGTTGCGCGCCTTGTAGCCGTCGATCGCCTCGGGATTCACTTCCGGCACGATCAGCGGAATGTCCGGGTCCATGCGGTAGAGCGAGGCATTGTCGATCACCGTGCAGCCCGCGGCGGCGAACTTGGGCGCATAGATCGCGCTGCCTTCGGAGCCGATCGCGAACAGCGCCATGTCCCAGCCGGTGGGATCGAAATGCTCGATATTCTGGACCTTGTACTGTTTGCCGGTCTCGCCGAAGTCCACCATGTCGCCGGTCGAGCGCGACGACGCCAGCACGGCGAGCTCGTCGATCGGGAATTCCCGTTCGGCCAGGATGTTGAGCATTTCGCGACCGACATTGCCGGTGGCGCCTGCGACGACGACACGGTAGCCCATTTGTACCTCTTTCTTGCCCACGCCAGCACATGCGGCGGGAAGGCTCTTTAGTGGGGAGGGAGGGTGGAATGCACCAGCATTCCGCTGCTTCGCTGCAGAAACCGCAGCTTTCGCGCCCGGTTTACGGGCGCGGTGTAATTCGCGTGGTAGTGGCGCGTTTTCGAAGCATCGCGGCACCCGCTAGCAGAAACATGCTTGCGTGGCGAGCCCCTTTTTGCGCAACTTCATGCCGCGGCCAGGGCGCCCTCCGGCTCGGCGGGACGCGGCCGACGGAACGGCTGCCAGCGGACATAGGCGAGCGAGCGCCATGCCCATTCCATCGGCCCCATCGCGAAAGCGCGCAGCCAGAGATTGGCGAGCACCACCTCGAGCACCAGCACCGCCAGCGCGACGCCGTAGAGCCCGCTCCAGCTGAGCTTGGCCCACAGCCCCGGGCCCCAGGGGGCGAACAGGATGTAGATGGCGATGAACTGCTGGAGGAAATAGAGCGAGAAGGCGGTGCGCCCCGCCGCCTTGAACGGCGCCAGGATCGCCTGCCCCGCGCCGCTGCGCACCGCCAGGTTGACCAGCGCGACATGGCCGATCGAGACCAGCACCCGCGCCGGCTCCTGCGTGATCCAGAAGCTGTGGACGATCGGCACCGGCGTCAGCGCCTCGTGCGCGCCGATCGCGCGAGCGAGCATGCCGGGCACATAACAGCAGACCAGCAGGATCGCGTAGAAGCGCGTGCTGCGCCCGCCCTGCACGACCCGCCACTTCCACAAGGCGATGCCGATCAGCATCATGCAAAAGGCCTCGGCGATCGACAGGCCAAGCTCGGGGAATAGGAACTCGAAATAGAAGCCGATGTTCATGCCCGCATAGGCGAGGAAGCTGCCGGCATGGCCCTTCTTCTCCATCTCGCGGATCTTCTTGGCTTCCTCGCCGCCCGTGGCACGGCGTTCGAGCAGCTTCTGCCAGTCTTCGTGCTTGGTCTGCTCGGCCTTGGTCAGCGGCCGGTGGGCGGCGACCTTCTTCTCGATCGCCGGCGCCGCCGCGACCAGGGCGGCGCGCTCGACATAGATCGGCACGCCGGTCACCGCCATGCCGAGCGCGAAGAGCGACCCCAGCGCCAGCAGGACGCGCGGCCCCAGCAGCCGGAACGGAAACAGGAACAAGGCGGCCAGCGCATAGACATGAAGGATGTCGCCGGTCCACAGGAAGACGAAGATGTCGAGCAGGCCGAAGCCGAGCAACCACAGGTTGCGCCGCCAGTAGAGATCGGCAACCGCCACCGGCCCGTCCGGTCGCATCGCCCGCGCGGCGAGCACCATCAGGCCGCAGCCGAACAGGATCTCCAGCACGCCGCGCTGCGTGCCCTCCAGCGCGACCTGCACGAACGCCCAGCTCCACTGATCGAGCGGTGCCCAGCCGAGGATCTGCGGGCGGTTGAGCATCGCCACCGCCGTCTGACCTTCGAACGGCATGTTCATGAAAAAGATACCGAGGATGGCCAATCCCCGCAAAATATCGAGGATATCGATACGCGCAGCACCCCGCACCGGCGCAAGTTGCGTGCCTGCATCTGCAGCCATGGCCCACCCTCATCCTAAGACGAGGGTGAGCCTAGACTTTGGGGTTCTGCGAGTCGAGTCCGAAGGACCGTGGTCAGAAGCTCGCCCATTCCTCGACATCGGCGCCGACTGCCTTGACCGAGCTGATCGAGGCCGAATGCGCCGGGGTGGAGGCTACCGGCAGCGCATGCACCCGCGAGCGAGCCGGCTTGCGGCCGGCGCGGCTGCCGGCGTTGAACCGCGATGCCTGTTCGGTGAGCGAGGTGACCTCGCTGCTGAGGTTGCGGGCTGCGGCCGAGGTCTGCTCCACCATCGCGGCGTTCTGCTGGGTGGTCTGGTCGATGCTGTTCACCGCCGTCGCCACCTGGGTGACCGCCGTCGCCTGCACCTGGTTGTCCTTCGCCATCACTTCGAGCAGCGAATGCACCTCGTTCACGTCGCCGACGATCGCGCCCAGCGCGCTGTCGACGCGGCGGACCATGTCGACGGCGGCGTTGATGTCGGTCTGCGTCGCGGTCAGCTGGTCGCGGGCGCGGCCGGCTTCCTCTTCGGCGCGCATCGCCAGGGCGGAGACGAGATCGGCGACGACGGCGAAACCACGGCCCGCCTCGCCCGCACGCCCGGCCTCGACGGCCGCGTTCATCGCCAGAACCCGGGTCTGGAAGGCGATCTTGTCGAGGCCCTCGATGACGTTGTCGATGCCCTTGGCGCTTTCGGAGACGCGGGTCATCGCCTGCATCGCTTCGTCGGCAACGCTGCGGCCCGAGTCGACCACGCCGATCGCACCGGTGGCGCGCTCCACGGTCTTGGTCGCGGCGGTGGCGGTTGCCTTGATGCGCTGGTCCATCTGGCTGACGGCAGCCGAGGTTTCCTCCAGGCTGGCGGCGGCGCCTTCGGTGCGGCGGGCAAGGTCTTCGCTCGCCTGGGCGATTTCGGCCGAGCCGGTCGAGATCGTCTCGGCGCTCTCGATCACCGCGGCGATCAGTTCGCGCAGCGAGGAGACCGCGGCGTTGAAGTTCTGCTTCAGCCCTTCATATTCGGTGTCGAAGCGCGTCTCGATGGTGGCGGTCAGGTCGCCGCCGGCGAGCTTGCCCAGGCGATCCTCGAGCGTCTCGACGACCAGCTGCTGCGCCGCATCGGCGCGGCGCTTGGCTTCGGCGAGCTCTTCCTGGCGCAGCGCGGCTTCCTTGAAGACCAGCACGGACTTGGCCATGGCGCCCACTTCGTCGAGGCGCTCGGTGCCCGGCACGTCGACGTGATTTTCGCCGCCGGCCAGCGCACGCATCGAATCCTGCAGGCGGCTGAGCGGCGCGGCGATCTGCGAGCGGGTGACGAAAATCGCCAGGCCCATGCTCGCCGCAACTGCCGCCAGTGCGATGCCGAGCAGCGTGATCCCGGCCGTCACCACACTGGCAGAGAGCGCGGTAGACTGTTTGTTGGCGTCCGCGACGCGACCGTCATTGAAGGCCTTGATCGTCTTCGTGAACGCGGTGGCGATATCATCCGCCTTGGCGAGGAGCGCCTTCGCCTCGACATCGTTGTTCTGCAACCCCTGTGCCAACGCCGGCGCGACCGCAGCCTGCAGTCCGTCCAGGCCGCTGCGGATCGCCGCCAGGTTCGCTTTCCCCTTCTCGGTCGCCTCGACCTCGTTCAGGTAATCGCTTGCCTGCTTGTACGCGGCAGCCTCATCCGCCGCCGCCTTCTTGGCCGCGTCGGACGTGCCCTCGTACACCAGCGTCTTGTACGCCGCATACATCATCGTCTGGGTGAGCCGATTGACGCGGATGAGCTTGGCCGTGTCTGGGTGAACCACGTCCGTCAACTGCGAATAGTTCGCGTCGACCGTGTTCAACACGCTGCGGCCATACCAGGCGACCCCCAGGGTGACGATACCAAGCAAGCCCAACATCATTATGATCTTGAACTGGATTTTCAGGTTGGCCAGGAATTGCACGGCGACATCCTCCTAGGCGCCCCAGAAGGCGCGCAGTTATTCTCCCCGCCTATTATAGAATAGAGGCGCGCTGCCCGGCCGCAGCGCGCCTCCCGGTCTTCTACGTATCTGCAAACGAACGCAGGCGTTTACTTGGCTAGCGCGCGATCGAGGAAACCCAGAATGGTGTTCCACAGATGCTCGCTGATGCCCGGCCCGCCGACGCGGTGCGTCTGGCCCGGATAGAGCATCATCTCGAACGGCACCTGCTGCTGCTGCAACGCCGCGTACATCGCGGTGCCGTTCTCCAGCACGACATTGTCGTCGGACATGCCGTGGATCATCAGCAGCGGATCGGCGATCTTCGCCGCATCACCCAGCGTGCTGGAGGCCTTGTACGCCGCCGGCACCTGGCGCGGATCGCCCATGTAGCGCTCGGTATAATGGGTGTCGTACAGCTCCCACTTGGTCACCGGCGCGCCGGACACGCCGGCGGCGAAGGTGCCGGGCGCCGCTTCGAGCATCTTCAGCGTCATATAGCCGCCATAGGACCAGCCATAGGTGGCGATGCGCTTGGGATCGACGAAGGGCAGCGACTTGAGGTAGGCGGCGCCGGCCAGCTGGTCCTGCACTTCCACGCTGCCCATTGCGTGCCAGATCGCGCTTTCGAACGCGACGCCGCGATTGGCCGAGCCGCGATTGTCGATCTGGAACCAGATATAGCCGTGCTGCACCAGATATTGCTGGAGCGCCCCGCCCCAAGCGCGGCTCACCGTCTGCGAGTGCGGGCCGCCATAATGCTGGAAGAACACCGGATAGCGCTTGCCCGGCTCCAGCTTGGGGGTGATCATCTCCCAGTGCAGCTCGGTGCCGTCCGGGCCCTTGACGGTGCCGAAGCTGCGCTCGCGATGCGCGGCGAGATAGGCATGGTACGGATGCTGGGCGTCGCTGACCGCATTTTCCTGCACCCAGGCGATCCGCTTGCCATCGGCGTCAGCGAGATAGACCTGGCGCGGCTGGTTCGGGTTCGAGCGGCTGACGATTGCCCGCGTGCCGCTCGCGTCCATGCTGGCCGCATTCCACCAGCCGCGCTCGGTCAGCCGGGTGATCGCGGCAGGCTTGCGGTAATCGATCCAGTAGAGGTGCCGCTCGAGCACATCGTCCTTGTTGCCCTGGAAGTAGAGGCGGCCGCGCTTCTGGTCGACGGTGATGCCGTCGGGCGAGACTTCCCACGGCCCCTTGGTCAGCTGGGTGAACGTGCCTGCCTGCCAGCGATAGAGATGGCCGTGCCCGTCGCGCTCCGACCACCAGATCAGGCTGCCGTCGTCGAGCGGCTTGAAGCTGTAGCTGAGGTTGATCCAGCTGTTCGGCGCGGCCTTCTCGCTGAACAGCACCCGCGAGCTACCGCTCGCGGGATCGACGGCGAGCAGATCGAGCTGGGTCTGCGCCCGGTTCTCGCGCTGGACGTAGAGCGTCTTGCCGTCGGCGCTCCAGTCGACGCGCGCGAGGTAGATGTCGCGGTCGGCGCCAAGATCCACCTTGACCCGCGTCTGCCCGGTGGGATCGAGCACATAGAGATCGACCAGCGCGTTCGCCGTGCCCGCCTTGGGATAGCGCTGCTGGACGATGCTGGTGCCCTCCGCGCCGATCGCCGCGCGGGTGACGATGCCGACCGGTGCCTCGTCGAACCGCTCGACCGCGACATAGCGATCGTCGGGCGACCACCAATAGCCGTCGGTCCGCGCCATTTCCTCCTGCGCGACGAACTCGGCCTCGCCCCAATGCACCGTGCCGGCGCCATCGGTGGTGATGCGCGTGACCTGGCGGCTGGCCAGGTTCATCACCACGAGGTTCTGGTCCTGGACATAGCTGGCGAAGGTGCCCGCCGGGCTGAGCGCAGCGTTGAGCTTCGGGCCGGCGGCGGCGGGCAGCTTCTCCACCTCGCCGGTCAGCCGGGCACGGAACAGCTCGCCGTCCAGCGGCACCAGGATCGAATGCCCGTCGGGCGCCCAGTCATAGGCGACGATGCCCTTGGTGCCGCCGATTCGCGCGCGCTCGCGCTGCATCTTCTCCGCTTCGGACAGCGCCGCGCCCGAGCCGAGCGTCTTCGAATCGACCAGCATCCGCCATTTGCCATTGGCGGTATCCATCGCCCACAGATCGTAGCGCTCGCGATCGTCGTCGCGGTTGCGCAGCAGGGTGAGATACTTGCCGTCCGGCGACAGCTGCACTGCGCGCGGGGCCGGGCCATCCAGCGCGGGGCTCGAAAAGATCCGTTGCAGCGTCAGCGCCTCGGCCGGCTGCGCCTGCGCGGCAGCATCAGCCATGCCCAACCCCATCGCGATCGCCGCCCCGGCAACGCCCAGCATCCATTTGCGCATCCAACACTCCGCCTCCCGGCACCCAATGGCCGACTCGGAGAGGGTTTATCGCCCCGGGGCGGCGCGTAAAGGGGCCGATATCGGCGCATGCAGGTTAAACGCCACCCCAGCGGCGCCGGTAGCGCCAGCCGGGCGGCGGTCAGGAAGAACTCATCAAGTCACTGACAGAAAATTGGAATTCGCTTGAACGTCTAATATCTTCATGATCGTGCATAAACATACTCGACGACGCCCGAAAAGATGTTAAGATGCGGTTCACCTACTCGTTCGCAGAAGTCGACGGGCCGATTTAGCTGCGGAGCGGTCGCACTTGATCGATGAGGAGCGGTAACCGCATGTCGTTGGATGGTCTGGCTACGATCCGTACCAATGTTCCGGTGGCCTGTGCTGCGCGGTTGTTACAGCAATGGCCGCGATCGGCGCTGCTGACGCCCGCCGATATCGGCCTCGGCACGGACAAGGACTCGGCATCCAGTTTTCTCGCTATCGTCGAGGCACTTAGCGATGCCGGCTATCTTTCCTACGAGGCGCTCATCTTCAACGCCGAAGGGCCGATGCTGATCGATGCGGCGCTCACGGCGCGGGGACGCGCGATGCTGGTGCAATGGACGGAATCGCCGCACTGAACCGCAGCATGCCGGCTTTTCGCGCGCCTCAATGCACGCTGCGCAGATCCGCGTCGAGCTGCCCGGCCAGCGCCTGCAGCAGCGCGACATCGGCATCGCTGAACCGGCGCTCCTCGCGGCCCAACACCGCCAGCGCGCCAATCCGGTGACCATTCTGCCACAATGGCACGGAGAGCTGGCTGCAATAGCCGCTCTTGAGCGCGTCAAGCGGATTGGCGAGGTCGCGCGCAGATTCGCCCGACTCGACGCCGTCCACCGATGCCATGACGGTACGCTGCAGCGTCTGGAGAACCGCCACGTCACCGCGGAGAAGCGCCACCGCGGCACGCGCAACTCGAACCTCAACCTGCCCGGATTCGCTGGCGATCAGCGGTTCCCCGCACGCGCCCGCTGCCCAGTCGGCCATGCGCCAACGCGACATCACAACTTCCTAACCAATGCTTTGATGCAATCGTTAAGCTTCCTATGCCGCATGGCCTTAGGCGGACAGTACGGAAATCTACCAAGTACGCATTCCAACGCTCGCGCCGCCTACCGCGCGCGCCTGTTTCAATTCGAGACGTGCCCAAAAGTTATCAACTGCTTAATTCGTTTCGGATCCAAACCACATCTAGGCAAGTTTTGCCTAGCGCGGTAAAAGATGCGCAACAGCAGCGACGCGCAGACGCAAACACCGATTCGGTTGCTGGCGCGCGTACGAATGTTGCGGGGACGGCCGAGAGTCGCTGGCAAAGTCCCGACACATGCAGTTTGAGGGATTCGGGACGAGTCACTTCGTGGCTCTCCTTCCGCTCTCGAAAATTGCGCCGTGAATTTGAGGAGGACGTGATGCCGTTGAGCGGGGATGGTAACGAGGCGCTCAGTGCGCTCGATCCGCGCTGCATCACTGCGATCGCTGGCGCGCTCCAGCAGAGCTGGCCGGGCAGCGCCACGCTCAACCCCGCCAATCTCGGCCTCGATGCGTCGCTCGACCGGCACCACGCCTTCCTCTCGGCCATCCAGGGCCTATGTGACCGCGGCCTGCTTGCCTATGAGGCGCTGCTGATCGGCATCGGCGGTCCGGAGGTCCGCGACGCGACGTTGACCGCCCGCGGCCGCGCCCTGCTGCAGAATAAGCGCTTCCGCGCCGCGGCCTGATACCCACCACCGGATCGATGTCGATGCGCCCGGACGATGCCGTCCTGGGCGCATTCCCGTTGGTGCTGCGCCGGCGGCACGGCATAGCCCGTCACGAAAAAGGGCGTGTGAACCGGCTGGTCCACACGCCCTTTCGCGTTCCTGGGAAGGCCAGCCTTATTCGGCGGCCTGCGCCTCGGTGCGGGTGTCGCGGCGCTCGGCGATACGCGCCGACTTGCCGGTACGACCACGCAGATAGTAGAGCTTCGCACGACGCACGACACCGCGACGCACGACCTCGATCGAATCGATGTTCGGCGAATAGAGCGGGAATACGCGCTCCACGCCTTCACCGAACGAGATCTTGCGGACGGTGAAGTTCGAACCCATGCCCTTGTTGGCGCGCGCGATGCACACGCCTTCGAAGTTCTGCACGCGGGTACGATCGCCTTCGACGACCTTCACACCGATGCGGACGGTGTCGCCCGGGCGGAATTCCGGAATCTTCTTGGCTTCGTTGAACTTGGCAATCTGCTCGGCTTCGAGCGTCTGGATGAGGTTCATCTCAGTCAGTCCCATGTTTTCGCCGCGCGCCAGAGGGAGACTGGACCCGAACGCCCTCATGGCGTTCCCAAAGGTCTGGCCTCCTTAGCCGTGTATCGGTCTCCGCCATGGCTCTGCGCCAGGCTTCGATCCTCGCATGATCCCCCGATCGCAGCACTTCGGGGATCGTGCGCCCTTCCCATTCGACAGGTCGGGTATATTGCGGATATTCGAGCAGCCCCGTTTCGAAGCTCTCGTCCATGCCGCTGGAAGCCGCGCCCATTACGCCGGGAACGAGCCGAATGCAAGCATCGAGCAGCGTCAGCGCCGCCATTTCGCCGCCCGAGAGGATATAATCGCCGATCGAGACTTCCTCGATGTCGCGGGCCGCGAAAATGCGCTCGTCAAAACCTTCGAACCGGCCGCACAGCACGATCGCGCCCGGACCCGCCGCAAGCGCGCGCACGCGGTCCTGGGTGAGCGGGCGGCCGCGCGGCGTCATCGCTAGCAGCGGGCGGCCTTCCCGCGCGACGCTGTCGATCGCGGCCGCCACCACATCGGCGCGCAGCACCATCCCTGCCCCGCCCCCCGCCGGGGTGTCGTCGACCGAACGATGCTTGTCGGTGGCGAAATCGCGGATCTGCACCGTCTCCAGCGACCACAGCCCCTCGCGCAGCCCGCGCCCGGCAAGCGAGATGCCGAGCGGGCCAGGAAACATCTCGGGATACAGCGTCACGATGGTGGCAGCGAAGGTCACAGCGTCCAGTTCTCGAGCTTGAGGTTCGGGATGTCGGCGAAATCCCGTTCGTTGTTGGTGATCAGCGTCAGCCCGGCGGCCAGCGCCTGCGCCGCGATCAGCCGGTCCAGCCGCGCCCGGCGGAACGGCAGGCGGGCATAGGCTTCGGCAGCGGCGGCGTCGAAGGGTAATAATGCGACGTCGCGCAGAAATCCTTGCAAGGCACGCTCCGCCTCCGGTCCGCGAATGCCGAGGCGCACCTCGGCATAGCTGATCGCGGAGACCGTCAGGCTACCCCGCGCTTGGTGCCGCACGCGCGCGTTGAGCGGTGCCACCGCCCCCTGGAGCAGATAGATGCAGATATTGCTGTCGAGCAGGAAGAGGGGTTCAGCCATCGCGCCGCAGCTTGCGGAGATCCCAGTCGAGCTCGCGCTCTTCCAGTTCTCGATCCTCGTCGGGGATGGGCTTGAGATACGGGATGGCGCCGATCCAATCCCCCCCGATCCGCGCCTCGCCGTCCACCGGCTCGACCGAGAACCCGCGACGTTCCTCGCGCAGCACCACTTCGGCGCCCTCCTTCAGGCCCAGCGCCTTGGGCAGGCGTAGCGCCAGCGAATTGCCCGACTTGAAGATCTTGGCGCGATATTCCTCGCCCATGCGTCGCCTCCGTATATACGCCCTGTATATACAATCAGCCCTCAGCGCAATCCGGGCTCAGAACCAATCCTCGATCCGCAGCCCGGGCACGGCGCGGAAATCGCGTCCATTATGGGTTACGAGCGCGGCGCCGAGCGCCAGCGCATGCGCGGCGATCAATCGATCGTGGCGGCCGCGTGCCGCGCGGGCGCCGGGAAAGGCACGTGCCGCCGCCGAGTCGAACGGGAGCACCGGCAGCCTTGCGAGCAACGCGTCGAGCGCCGCGGCGGGCGCCGCGCCCGCCATCAGTTCGGCAAGGCTGATCGCCGAGAGAGCGATCGTCCCCGCCCCCGCGGCCGCGATCCGCTTCGCCACGGGCGCGCCGCCGCCGCGCAACAGGCGGATGCAGACACAGGTGTCGAGCAGATAGTCTGGCGCAACCATGGCCCGCCCCTAGCACCGGGCGGCGGAACCTGTCGCGCCTCCAAGCGCTGGCGCGAAATGGACGATTGCATCATCATCGGCGGCGGACCGGCGGGGCTTACCGCAGCCATCTATCTCAGCCGCTATCATCTGAAGATCCGCCTGTTCGATTGCGGATCGAGCCGCGCCGCGCTGATTCCCTGTACCCATAACCATGCCGGCTATCCGGAGGGCATTTCCGGCCTCGACCTGCTCGCCGCGATGCGCGCCCAGGCCGAGAAATACGGGACCGTGCGCGAGGCGGCGAAGGTCACGGGTCTTCGGGTGCAGGATGGCGGGTTCGCGGCGTGGATCGGCAACCGCGAAGTGCGCGCGCGATCCGTGTTGTTGGCAACCGGCGTCGTCAATCACCGCCCGCCAATGCCCGACGCCCTGCACGATGCCGCGCTGGCGCGGGGGCAGATCCGCTATTGCCCGGTGTGCGACGGCTATGAAGTGACCGACAGGCGCGTTGCGGTCTACGGCACCGGCGAACACGGCGCGCGCGAGGCGCTGTTCGTGCGCAGCTTCACCAAGGACGTGACGCTGATCGCCCCCGATCGCCATACGCTGCCCGCCGAACAACTGGCGGCGCTCGACGCCGCAGGCATTGCCTGCATCAACGGCCCGGCTACCGGCTGGGCGCTGGAAGACGGGCGGATCGCGCTATCCACGGCCGCCGGCCGGCTGGCGTTCGACAGCCTCTATCCCGCGCTCGGCTCGCACATCCGATCGGAGCTAGCCGTCGAGGCGGGCGCCCGCGCCGACTCCAGCGGCTGCCTCGAGGTCGACGACCACCAGCGCACCTCGCTCCCCGGCCTGTTCGCCGCCGGCGACGTCGCCAAGGGGCTCGACCAGATCAGCCATGCGATGGGCGAAGCGGGCGTCGCGGCGACGACGATCCGCAACATGCTCAACGCCGAGGCGCCGCTCTGGCGCTAGGCAGGATCAGTCCGCGATCCGCGTCAGCACCATGTCGCGCCCGCGGAACCGGCGGATCGTCATGGTCATGCCCGTGCCGTTGGCGGTGAAGCGCAGCCCGAAGCTGCCCTGGTGCGAACCGCTAAAGGCATTGGCGATCGTCGGCGTCAGCGGCTTCACCGTGCCGTCGAGCAAGCGGAGCGCAATGCCGTTCCCGGCGGACTCGACGCGGATCACACCGTCGAACTGCGGATGGCGATACAGGCCGAGATAGGACCGCAGCGTCGCCTGGTCCGGCGTCACGGGGGTGAAGCGACGGAAGGATTCGTCGGCGCGGGCGGGATTATGCTCGCGCAGCCCCGTGCCTTCGACTTCATATTCGGTGTCCACCAGCGCATATCGCCCGTGACCAACCCGGACAAGCGCCTCGCTATATCCGCCGCTCCGATAATAGAGGCGCCCTTCGCGCGCCTCGATCGCGAAGCTCCTGTCGCGCGCGTCGATGTAGCTACCGACGAGCGCGCCGTCCTCCGCCACGGTCGCTTGGGGCGGCTTCGGTGCAGCCTTGTCTGCGAGCACGATGTCGGCGAGGTCGCGGATGGTGAAATAGGTGTCGAGGTCGTCGCGGTTGCAGAGGATCGCCATGCCGATCCCGGCATCGGGATAGCTCATGATATCGGTCGCAACCCCGTCCGCCGTCCCGTTATGCTCATACAGCCGCATGCCGCGATACGGCATCAATTCCAAGCCGAGACCATAGGCAACCGGCTCGCCATTGTTCAGCCGTCCCGGCGTCAGCATCTTCGCGATCAGCGCCTTGCCGCCCACCGCGCCGCTGCGCAGATTGGCTTCCCAGCGCGCCAGGTCGCGGATGCTCGACTTCACGCCCCAGCCGCCGAGATCGGCGATCGACACGATCGTCAGCAGCGGCACGCCTGCTTGGTTGAGTTGATACGGATAGGCGCGGTTCGGCGCAGGCTCGCGCTCTTGCGACACCTGGGTTTCCGTCATGCCCAGCGGCAGGAACACGCGTTCGCGCATATAGCGCGCGAAGGACATGCCGCTCACCCGCTCGATCACGACCGAGGCCAGGCCATAGGGCACGTCGCCATAGCTGAAATCGTCGCCGCTCGGGAACATCAGCGCGGTGTCGCGCTGCAGATAGCGCATGCGCTGGGCGGCATCGACATGCTCGATGCCCGGGCTCTGCAGGAAAAAGGCATAGTTGAGATAGGGCGGCAGCCCGCCCATATGGTGCAGCCCCTGCTCGAAGGTGACCGCGTGCGCGAAGGCAGGCAGTTCGGGCAGATATTTGGCGTAGGGATCGCTGAGCTTCAGCTTGCCCTCTGCCTCGAGCAACAGCAGGCCGAAAGCAGTGAACTGCTTCGTGATGGAGCCGACCTCGAAGATCGTGTCGGGCGTGATCGGCCGGTGATCGTCGACATTGGCGGCGCCGAAGCCCCGCGCATGCAGCAACGTGCCGTCGCGGAACAAGCCATAGGCGCAGCCCGGCATGTCGAGCCGGTCATAGGCAGCAAACAAGGCGTCCGCTTTTGCCCAGTCCTGTGCTTCCACCCGCATCGGCGAGAAGACCAAGCCAAGCATGGCCGCAAGAGAAAGAATTCGCCGCATCGGTCAATCGCCCCCGCAATTGCCGGCCAATAGGCCCCCATCACCTATGTATAGGGGAATCATGACGGTCCCGCGACGGATATCGCGCGACGGACTTCAGGAATCGATGAAAGCGCTCGCCACGACGAGCCTGGTCTCATCCCAGTTCGGCACCGCCTCGGGCCGCATCGGCACCATGAAGCGCTTGCCGTCGGGGCGTTCGATCTCGATCACGTCGCCCGCGCCATAATCGTCGATCGCGACGACGCGGCCAAGGTCTGCCCCATCCTCGCCCACCACCGGCAGGTCGAGCAGGTCGATATGATAATATTCGCCCTCGCCCAGCGGCGGGAGGGCGGAACGCGGCACCGTCAGTTCGGTGCCGCGCAGTGCCTCGGCGGCATTGCGGTCGGCCACTTCGGCGAAGCGGGCGATCACGCCATTGGATCCCCCGCGCACCGACTTGAGCGTCAGTTTGCCGCCGTTGAAGCTCTTGTGCGCCGCCAGATCCTCGGCGAACACCTTCAGCCGCACCTCGCCGGCGATGCCGTGCGCACCGATCACGGCGGCAAGCGTCACCGGGCGATCGCCGCGGTTCGAGGGAGCGGAAGGTTCTGCCATGATGGGGATCTGCGACGCACAAGCCATCCCTCCCGTGCGTAACGGGAGGGACGTTCAGCCTCAGGCCTCGGCAGCCTCTTCGGCCGGCGCGGCAGCAGCTTCGGCGGCTGCCTTGGCCTTCTCGGCACGCTCCTCGGCGCGCTCCTTGGCCTTCTCGCCCGGAACCGCCTTGTTCGGGTTGTTGCGGGCCGCACGCTCCTTGAGGCCGGCCGCATCGAGGAAGCGGGCGACGCGGTCGGTCGGCTGCGCGCCGACGCCGAGCCAGTAGGTCGCGCGGTCACCGTCCAACTTCACGCGCTCGGGCGAGTCCTTGGCGAGCAGCGGGTTGTAGGTGCCGATCTTCTCGATGAACTTGCCGTCGCGGGGCGCACGGGCGTCGGCAACGACGATCCGATAGTACGGGCGCTTCTTGGAGCCGCCGCGCGACAGACGCATGGAGAGAGCCATTCTACTTCACTTCCTTCTAGAGATACGATTGAAACAGGTTGAACTAAATTACTTCTTCTTCAGCAAATTCTCGAAGCCCGGCGGCAGCTTGGCGCCGCCCGGCAGACCCGGCAGGCCGGCGCCCACCTTGTCCATCATCTCGCCCATCTCGGCGCCGCCGAGCGCGCTGCCGATGCCGCCCATGCCGCCGCCCGGGCCGCCCTTGGCGAGCATGCCCAGCATGCCCTTCAGGCCGCCCATCTTCTTCAGGCGCTTCATCGCGGTCTGCATCTCCTGATGCATCTTGATGAGCTTGTTGACGTCCTGCACGGTCAGGCCGCTGCCCTTGGCGATGCGGATCTTGCGCTTGGCGTTGAGCAGCTCGGGCTTGGCGCGCTCCTTCGGCGTCATCGAGCTGATGATCGCGTCCATCCGCAGCAGCACCTTGTCGCCGCCGACCTGGTCGACCGCGGCCTGCGCCTTCTTCATGCCGGGGATCATGCCCGCCAGCGCGCTGATGCCGCCCATCTTGCGCATCTGCGCCAACTGGGCGCGCAGGTCGTTCATGTCGAACTGGCCCTTGGCGAGCCGGTTCGCCATGCGCTCGGCGTCTTCCTGCTCGATCGACGCCGCGGCGCGCTCGACCAGGCTGACCACGTCGCCCATGCCGAGAATGCGGCCGGCGACGCGCTTCGGGTGGAAGGGCTCGATCTGGTCGAGCTTCTCGCCCATGCCGGCGAACTTGATCGGCTGGCCGGTGACCGCGCGCATCGACAGCGCCGCACCGCCGCGCGCATCGCCGTCCATACGCGTCAGGATCACGCCGGTCAGCGGCACCTGCGCCGAGAAGTTGCTGGCGACGTTCACCGCGTCCTGGCCGGTGAGCGAGTCGACGACGAGCAGGATTTCCTGGGGGCGCGAGATGTCGGCGACCGCCTTCATCTCGTCCATCAGCGCCTGGTCGACGTGGAGACGGCCGGCGGTATCGAGCATCACCACGTCGAAGCCCTGGAGCTTCGCCGACTGGAGCGCACGGCGGGCGATGTCGACCGGCTGCTGGCCGGTGACGATCGGCAGCGTCGCCACTTCGGTCTGGGTGCCGAGCACCGCGAGCTGTTCCTGCGCAGCCGGACGATTGACGTCCAGCGACGCCATCATCACCTTCTTGCCCTGCTTCTTCAGCAGCTTGGCAAGCTTGGCGGTGGTGGTGGTCTTGCCCGAGCCCTGCAGGCCGACGAGCATGATCACCGCCGGCGGGGTGACGTCGATATGCAGCTCGGCAGTATCCGCGCCGAGCATATCGACCAGCGCGTCATGGACGATCTTGACGACCTGCTGGCCCGGCGTGACCGAGCGCAGCACCTGCTGGCCGACGGCCTGCTCGGTTACCTTGTCGACGAACTCGCGGGCGACGGGCAGCGCGACGTCCGCTTCTAGCAGCGCCACGCGCACTTCGCGCATCGCGGTCCGGACATCGGCCTCGCTGAGCGCGCCACGTCCGCGCAGGCGCTCGAAGACGCCGCCCAGCCGATCGCTCAAACTTTCGAACATGATGCCCAGATCACTCCAAATCAATCGTTGTTCCGCCAAACGCAAAACACGCCGGCGGACGAAACCTCGTCGGCCGGCGTCACCCCTTGGGGTGGCAAATGTTGTGCGTCCACGGAGGAACGGTGGGCCCCCTTAGCCGCAGTGGCGACGGAAAGCAACCTCTACGGATTTAACCGGATCTACACGCATGGCGTGGAAAATGCGCGCTCGGTAGTATTAGGGGCGTAGTGCGTCGATGACGCAGCAGCAGCAGCAGCACGATCGACATGCCCTGCGGCGGAAGCGGCGGGACGCGCTGTTCGGCGCGCTGGGTGTTGCTGCCGTTCTCGTCGCTCTCCTCGTCGGCGGTATGCTGGTGCTGGACTATGTGCGCCAGACCCTGTCCCCGGGCTGGCTTCTTGCCGCGCAAGGCCTCGAGATCGCGCTGGTCGCCGCCTGCTGGCGCGCCCTTGCCGCCCGCCGCGCGCGGCAGCCGGCCACCGATCGCGCACAGACGCTTGCCAGCCGCGACCCGCTCACCGGCTTTCTCAACCGACACAGCCTGACCGACGAGGGCGCCGCGATGATGGCCCGCGCCCATCGCCGGAACCAGGCGGTGGCGATGCTGGTGTTCGATCTCGATCGGTTCAAGGCGATCAACGATCTGCACGGCCACACCATGGGCGACGCGCTGATCCGCATGGTCGCCGGGGAAGTCGCCCAGGCGCTCCCGCCGATGGCGCTCGCCGCGCGGCTGGGAGTCGACGAATTCGCCTGCGCCTTCCCGTTCGATCCGCGCGAACCCGCGATCGTCGAACGAGTCGCCGAGCGAATCGTCGTCCGACTGGCCGAACCGTTCGAGGTCGACGGCGCCTCGCTGCACATCAGCTGCTCGCTGGGCGTCGCCCGATCGGACTTCGACTGCCCGAACATCGACGCCCTGCTCCGCACCGCCGACATCGCCGTGCGCCAGGCGCAGAAGGCGGGCAAGAACCGCTTCGCCTGGTTCGACCCCGCGATGGAGCGCGCGCTGCAGGTGCACAGCGCCCTCGAAAGCGGGCTGCGCACCGCCGTGCCGCGGCAGGAGATCGTGCCCTATTTCGAGCAGCAGGTGGATCTCGCGAGCGGCCGGCTCCACGGCTTCGAGGTGCTGGCACGCTGGGAGCATCCCACCCATGGCATGATCCCGCCCGACCGGTTCATCCCGGTGGCGGAGGAGACCGGGCTGATCGGCGACCTGTCGCTGTCGATCATGCGCCAGGCCTTCCACGCCGCGCGCGACTGGGACCCGGGCCTGAGCCTCTCGGTCAACATCTCGCCGGTGCAGCTGCGCGATGCATGGCTGGCGCAGAAGATCATCAAGGTGCTGACCGAAACCGGCTTCCCTGCCCACCGGCTGGAAGTGGAGATCACCGAAAGCGCGCTGTTCGACAATCTGGCGCTCGCCCAGTCGATCGTCGGCAGCCTCAAGAACCAGGGGGTGCGGCTGGCGCTCGACGATTTCGGCACCGGCTATTCGTCGCTCGCCCATCTCCGCGCGCTGCCGTTCGACCGGATCAAGATCGACAAGAGCTTCATCCTCTCGCTCAACGAGAGCGCCGATTCGGCGGCGATCGTCAACACGATCCTGCGGCTGGGCGAGAGCCTGAACCTGCCGATCACCGCCGAGGGCGTGGAAGACTCCGCGATCGAGGAGCGGCTCCGCGCGGTCGGTTGCGCCAAGGCGCAGGGCTGGCTCTATGGCAAGCCGCTGTCGATCGCGGGGGCGCGGCGGCTGCTCGCCGAGCGGCGGCTGATCCTGCAGCCGGGGCCGCGCCTCGACAGCGGCGATGCGGCCAGCCAGCTCCAGACCGGCTGACGCGTCGGGCGCGGCGGAGGCCGGCCGCAGGTCCGATGTTGGACTTCTGCCGTCGGCGACCTTAGATCGCTCGCCAATGGCCCTCTCCTCGCCTCTCATCCTCAACATGGGCTGCCGGCTGAATCTCGCCGAAGGCGAGTCGATCCGCACGCTGCTCGCGGGGCGCGACGCGGTGGTGGTAAACAGCTGCGCGGTGACCAACGAAGCGGTGAAGCAGACCCGCCAGGCGATCCGCCGCGCCCGGCGCGAACGGCCGGGTGCGGAGCTGGTCGTCACCGGCTGCGCGGCGCAGATCGATCCCGCAGCCTTCGCGGCGATGCCCGAGGTGGACCGCGTGATCGGCAATGCCGAAAAGCTGCTGCCGCAAGCCTGGGCGTCCGACGCCCGGGTGCAGGTGCAGGACATCCTCGCCGTGCGCGAGACCGCGCCACACCTTGCCGCCAGCTTCTCCACCCACGCCCGCGCCTTTGTCGAGGTGCAGAATGGCTGCGACCATCGCTGCACCTTCTGCGCGATCCCCTTCGGACGCGGGAACAGCCGATCGGTGCCCGCCGGCGCGGTGATCGACCGGATCGCGATGCTCGCCGAGGCGCATGGGGAAGTCGTGCTGACCGGCGTCGACCTCACCAGCTACGGGCATGACCTGCCCGGCAGCCCGACGCTGGGCTCGCTGGTGGAGCGCATCCTGAATCACGTGCCGAAGCTCCAGCGGCTGCGGCTCTCCTCGCTCGACGGGATCGAAGTCGACGACCGGTTGTTCGCGCTGCTCACCCAGGAGCCGCGCGTGATGCCGCACGTCCATCTGTCGCTCCAGGCGGGCGACGATATGATCCTCAAACGGATGAAGCGCCGCCACAGCCGCGCCCAATCGGTGGCGCTGGCCGAACGCCTCCGCGCCGCACGCCCCGAGATCGCCATCGGCGCGGACCTGATCGCCGGCTTCCCGACCGAAGACGAAACCATGTTCGCGAACAGCCTCGCCCTTATCGCCGATTGCGGCGTGGTGCATGCGCACATCTTCCCCTATAGCCCGCGCGCCGGCACGCCCGCCGCACGCATGCCGCAGGTGGCGCCCGCCACGATCCGCGACCGCGCCGCCGGGCTGCGCGCCGCAGCGGCCGAGCAGCGGGCGAGGTGGCTGGAAACCCTGGTCGGCAGCCGCCAGCAGGTGCTGATCGAGCGCCCGGGCGACCGCGGCCATGCCGAGAATTTCGCCGAGGTGCGGCTGACCGCCCCTCGGCAGACTGGAGAAACGGTGAACGTGACGATTGCACGCGTCGAAGACGGAACGCTGGTCGCATGAGCGGACCCAGCTGGCATGAGAAGCTGCTCGGCGGCTTTCGCAAGACGTCGGATCGGCTGCTCGGCAACCTTGCCGGCTTGTCGCTCGCCCGGCTGGACGAGGCGACGCTGGACGAGATCGAGGAGGCGCTGATCGCCTCCGACCTCGGTCCCGCCACCGCCGCCAAGGTGCGCGCACGGCTTGCCGAGGGCCAGTTCGAGCGCAACCTGGAGGAACTCGGCATCCGCGTGATCGTCGCCGAGGAAGTCGCCAAGGTGCTCGAGCCGGTCGCCAGGCCGCTGGAGATCGAGGCGTTTCCGCGCCCGCAGGTGATCCTCGTCATCGGCGTCAACGGCTCCGGCAAGACGACGACGATCGCCAAGCTCGCCAAGCAGCTGGTCGATCAGGATTACAGCGTGATGGTCGCCGCGGGCGACACCTTCCGCGCCGCTGCGATCGGCCAGCTCAAGACCTGGGCCGAGCGGATCGGCGTACCGATCGTTGCGGGTGCCGAAGGCGGCGACGCTGCGGGCATCGTGTTCGAAGCGGTGAAGCGCGCGACCGAGATCGGCACCGACGTGCTGATCGTCGACACCGCCGGCCGCCTGCAGAACAAGCGCGAGCTGATGGACGAGCTGGCCAAGGTCCGCCGCGTGCTCGGCCGCCTCAACCCCGCCGCGCCGCACGACGTGGTGCTGGTGCTGGATGCCACCACCGGCCAGAACGCGCTCAACCAGATCGAGGTGTTCAAGGAAGTGGCGGGTGTGACCGGCCTCGTCATGACCAAGCTCGACGGGACCGCGCGCGGCGGCGTGCTCGTCGCGGCGGCCGAGAAATACGGCCTGCCGATCCATGCGATCGGCGTGGGCGAGAAGGTGGACGACCTGCGCGGGTTCGACGCGCAGGAAGTCGCCCGGATCATCGCCGGGGTGGAGGCGCTCGCCCATGGCTGAGGCAACTCCCCGCCCCCAGGCGTCCGCCGGCCTGCGCATGGCGCTCGACTATGGCCCGTTGATCGTGTTCTTCGCAGTCAACGCCTTTGCGCCCGGAATCCAGCTCCAGCGCATCATGACCGCGACGCTCGCCTTCATGATCGCGATGGCGGTGGCGATCGCGGTATCGTGGTGGAAGACCCGGCACGTCTCGCCGATGCTGTGGATAACCGGCGTGCTGGTGCTCGTGTTCGGCGGGCTGACGCTTTATTTCCACGACCAGACCTTCATCCAGATCAAGCCGACGGTCGTCTATGTGATGTTCGCGGTGATCCTCGGCTATGGCCTGGTGGCCGACAAGCCGCTGCTGGAAACGATGCTGGGGTCGGCCTATCCCGGGCTCAGCGCCCGCGGCTGGCGGCTGCTGACGATCAACTGGTCGCTGTTCTTCGTCGCGATGGCCGTCGCCAACGAAGTGGCGCGCCATTTCCTCACCTGGGACCGCTGGGTGTTCTTCAAGACCTGGATCGTCATCCCGCTGACGCTGGTCTTTGCGATCGCCAACATCCCGATGCTGCTGCGCCACGGCCTGCAGCTCGACAAGCCCGAGGACGCCCCGCTCCCGCCGGAGGGCTGACCGCGATGAGTCTGCCGCGCCACCCCGCCACCTTCCACGCGGTGCGCGCGGCGAACGGGCTGCGCCGGCAGATCCGATCGAACACGCTGCTGTTCCTGCTGCTGGCGATCGGCGTCGGCGCGGTTGCCGGGGTCGCCGCGATCGCGATCGGCCAGAGCACACGGGGCATGCAGCGCGTGTTGTTCGGGCTGGCCCAGGGCGAGCATCTGAGCGCCGCCAGCCATATCGCGCCCTTGCGACTGCTGGCCCTGCCCCTCGGCGGCGCGCTGCTCGGCCTCACCCTGTGGCTGCTCCGTCGCCGCAAGACGGTCGACGTGGTCGAGGCCAATGCACTCCATGGCGGCCGCATCCCGGCGCGCGACACCGCGACGGTGGTGGGGCAGACGCTGCTCTCCAACGGCTTCGGCGCCTCGGTGGGGCTGGAAGCCGCCTATGCCCAGGCCGGAGGCGGCCTTGCCTCGCTGCTCGGCCAGCGGCTCAAGCTGCGCCGCGCCGACCTGCGCACGCTGATGGCGGCGGGCGCGGGTGCCGGCCTCGGCGCCGCGTTCGGCGCACCGCTGACCGGCGCCTTCTACGCCTTCGAGATCGTGCTGGGCGCCTATACGCCCGCGATCGTCGCCCCGGTGGTGCTCGCCTCGCTCACCGCCGCGACCATCGCCCGCACGCTCGGCATCCATCCCTATGTGATCAGCGCGGGGGCCGCGCATCCGATCGGCACCGCCGACTATCTGCTCTACGCGCTGCTCGGCGTGCTTTGCGCCGGCTTCGGCATCGCGCTGATGCGGCTGGTCGCGCTGGTCGAGGCCGGCGTGCGACGCAGCCCGATCACGCCCCCCTGGGCACCGCTGATCGGCGGGGTGCTGATGATCCCGCTCGCGCTCCTCTCGCCGCAGGTGCTGTCGAGCGGCCACGGCGCACTGGACATCAACCTGGCGGCGCAGGCGACGATCGCCTCGCTGGCGGTGGTGATCCTGCTCAAGCTGCTCGGCTCGGCCGTGTCGCTCGGCTTCGGCTTTCGCGGCGGCTTGTTCTTCGCCTCGCTGTTCCTCGGCGCGCTGCTCGGCCGCTTCTACCAGCTCGTGCTCGCCGAGATGCCCGGCCTTCACCCCCTCGCCGCCGACGACGCTGCGGTGGTCGGCATGGCGGCGCTGGCGGTGGCGGTGGTCGGCGGGCCGATGACGATGTCGCTGCTCGTGCTGGAGGTCACCCATGATTTCAGCATCACCGGCGTCACCATCGCCGCGACGCTGATCGCCAGCACGATCGTCCGCGAGATGTTCGGCTACAGCTTCTCGACCTGGCGGCTGCACCTCCGCGGCGAGACCCTGCGCAGCGGGCGGGACGTGGGCTGGGTGCGCAACCTCACCGCCGCACGGATGATGCGCCGGGACGTGGCGACCATCGCGGCGGATACCGATGTCGCAAGCTTCCGCGCGCGCTTCCCGCTGGGATCCACCAAGCGGGTCGTGCTGCTCGATGCCAAGCACCATTATGCCGGGATCGCCGAGACCGCGGCGGTATGGAGCCCTTCCGCCGATCAGGCGGCGCGCGTCGGCAGCATGGCGAAGTTCGTGGACAGCGCCCTGTCGCCGGACATGACGATCGCGGAAGTGCTCGAAGCCTTCGACGCGAGCGTGGCGGACGATCTGGCGGTGCTGTCGAGCGACGGGCAGGTGCTGGGGCTCATCACCGAGAGCCATGCTCGCCGCCGCTATGCCGAAGAGCTGGAGAAGGCCCAGCGCGACCTGTACGGGGAAAGCTGATCCCCCCGCCCGATCACAGGGCGGGAGGATCTACAGGGCCTCAGCCCTGCTGGTCGGCGCGGGCGGCGCCTTCGCCGTCGAGGTTCTGGGCAACGAACTCCCAGTTCGCCAGCTTGGTCAGGATGGTATCGACGAACGACGGACGCGCGTTGCGATAGTCGATGTAATAGGCGTGTTCCCACACGTCGATCGTGAACAGCGGCTTCACGCCGTGCGCGACGGGCGAATCGCCGTCATGGAACGAGGTGACCTTCAGCGTGTCGCCGTCGAGCACCAGCCAGCCCCAGCCGCTCGCGAAATGGCCGACCGATTCCGCCTTCAACTTTTCGACCAGCGCTTCCTGGCTGCCGAAATCGCGGGTGATCATCTCGGCCAGCTTGCCGGTGGGCGCCGCATAGTTCGGCGTCAGGCACTGCCAGAAGAAGCTGTGGTTCCAGATCTGCGAGCTGTTGTTGAACAGGCCCTTGTTGCCCTTGTCCTTGGCATAGGCGATCACGTCGGTGAGCTTCGCGCCGACCAGCTCGGGGATGTCGGCAACCAGCTTGTTGCAGTTGTCGACATAGGCCTTGTGGTGCTTGCCATGGTGGAAGTCGAAGGTCTCGGCCGACATGTGCGGCGCGAGCGCGTCCTTGGCGTACGGCAGTTCGGGAAGTTCGAAGGCCATGTCATGCTCCTCTTGGGATTGGAAAGCTTGTCCGCCCGCCTAACGCATGGGACGGCGTCGCGCCGCAACATTTTTTGTTTCGCCCCTGATCGACGCCGCCGATCAGAAGAGTTGCCACTCCCACACGCCCGCGCCCGCAGGCACGCGCAGGCGGAGATAGCGGGCGGTGACGTTTAGCGGCAACACGATCGGCGAGCCGCTCGCGCCCGCCTTGGCTGCTACGTTCCGCCAGTGCGTGCCGTCGGCCGAAGCCTCGATTGCAAGGTCATAGGGCCGGTTGGCATATTCCATCCGCAGCTGCGCCGTGCGGATTGTCCGCACCTTGCCGAGATCGGCGACGAGCAACGGCGCGGCACCAGCCGCCGGGCGCCAGAGCGTCGCATAATTGTCGTCCCCTGCCCGTTCAGCCGCATGCACGGCGTCCTCGGCCGCGCCCTTCAGCGTGACCGGAAGGCCTCGCGTGCGACGGGCGACGAAGCCGGTAACCGCGCTGCCATGGCTCGGCGTGACCTTTACGATGCTGCCATCGTCATGGATCGTCAGCGGATCGACCGCGATCTGGCGGAGCGTCGCATCGTCGCCCGGTCGGGGCCAGGGCAGCGACTGGCGGTGGTATAGGATATAGGGCTCGGTGCCGACGCGGAAAATCGCGTGATGGCCCGGGCTGATCACGTCGCGGGTCTTGTCGGTGGACAGGATCGGGCTGTCCGGCCCCTCGCGGAAGGGCCCGAACGGCGTGTCACCGATCGCATAGCGGACCTTGTAGCTGTCCTCGGTCGTCTTGCCGTCGCTATAGGTGAGGACATAGTGCCGTCCCGCCTTCACCAGGAACGGCCCCTCGAAATAGTTGGCGGGCGTGACGTCCTTTGGTTCGCCGTCGAAGCTCACCATGTCGGGCTTCAGCTTGACGACGAAGCAGTGGCCGTTGGTCCAGTTCAGCCCCGAGCCCCAGTAAAGATAGGCCGTGCCGTCGTCATCGACGAAGGCCTCGGCGTCGATCATGTGATAGGCGGGAGCGAAGTCCTTGGCAATCAGCGGCTTGCCGCCATGCGCATCGGCCCAGGGCCCGGCCGGCGACGGCGCGCTGCCCACCCACACCTCGGACCCGACCGAGACATACATGTACCAGCGCCCGTTCTTGGCCTTCACGACCGAAGGCGCCCAGACCTTCGAGTCCCCGGAGGTCGGGCTGGTCGCCGCCGCCTTGGTCGGCCAGGCCGGCGTGGAGAAGGTCCAGTCCCGGCCGTTCGCGGAGGTCCACATCCCCAGCGTGTCGGCACCCCAGGGATCGATCGTGGCGTAGATGTACCATTTGCCGCCGTCATGGACGATCGACGGGTCGGCGAAATAGCCGGGGAGCAGCGGATTGCCGTCCCCCGGCGTATTCCAGCGCGGGGCCGGCGCATCGGCGGCGGCGAGCAAGCCCGCCGCCACCATCAAAAGGACCGCCTTGCTCACTTGATGTCGAGCATCACGATCGCCTTGGCGGGCACCTGCACCGTCAGGGTCCCGCCCGAAAGCGTCGCGCCGGTGAACGCCGCCGGCCGAATCGCATCGGGTGCCTTGAAGTCGTTATGCGCATCCATCGTCGCGCCGGTGAGGACCTTGCCGATCACGGCCGCGCCGCTAACGCCGTCGAGCTTCACGCTGACGCTCGCCGGCTGGTTGGGATCGACATTGACGAGGCCGACATGGACCACGCCGTCCAGCCCACGCACCGCGCTGGCGCTCACCGCGCGCATCGTCCACTGATCCTTGTTGTACCAGCGCGAGGTCACATCGACCGGCAGCACCGTGCCGTCCATATAGTCCTTGTACAGGTCGAACGCCCAATAGGTCGGCGTCTTCACCATCTTGGCGCCGTCGGTCAGCAGCATCGCCTGGAGCACGTTGACCATCTGCGCGATGTTGGCGCCGCGCACGCGATCGGCATGCGCTGCGAAGATGTTGAAGTTGAGCGCCGCGACCATCGCGTCGCGCAGGCTGTTCTGCTGGTAGAGGAAGCCCGGGTTGGTGCCCGGCTCGACATCGTACCAGGTGCCCCATTCATCGACGAGCAGCGCGACCCGCTTCTTGGGGTCGTACTTGTCCATGATCTTGCCGTGCTCGGTCAGCAGCTCGTCCATCTTGAGCGTCTTGGAGAGCGTGCGCGCCCAACTTTCCTCGTCGAAGCCGGTCGCGGCGCCCTTCTTTTCCCAGGGCCCGGGCACCGTGTAATAATGCACGCCGATGCCGTCGATCTTGTCGCCGGCCTTGCGCATCATCACCTCGGTCCAGTTGTAATCGGCCGAGTTGGCGCCGCTGGCGATCTTCATCAGCTTCTGGCCCTCGGGCACCTTGAGGAAGGTGGCGTAGCGGCGGGTGACGTCGGCGGCGTACTCCGGCAGCATGTCGCCGCCACAGCCCCACAGCTCGTTGCCGATGCCGAACATCGGCAGCTTCCACGGCTTGTCGCGGCCATTGGCGCGGCGCTGGTTGGCGATCGTCGACTGGGTCGGCGAGGTCATATATTCGACCCACTCGGCCATTTCGCTCGGATTGGCGGTGCCGACATTGCCCGAGACATAGGCTTCGGCGCCCACCACCTCGGTGAAGTCCATGAACTCGTTGGTGCCGACGGCATTGTCCTCGGTAACGCCGCCCCAGTTGGTGTTGACCTTCACCAGCCGCTTGGACTTCGGCCCGATGCCTTCGCGCCAGTGATATTCGTCGGCGAAGCAGCCGCCCGGCCAGCGGATGACGGGCACATGGATTGCCTTCAGCGCGTCGATCACGTCGCGGCGGAAGCCCTTCACATTGGGGATCTTGCTGTCGGTGCCGACATAGAGGCCGCCATAGATGCCGCTGCCGAGATGCTCGGCGAACTGGCCGAACAGCCGGCGGTCATACTTGGCGCCGGGCTGGTCGCCATGGACGGTCACGGCATCGCCGCTCGTCTGGGCGAGCGCGGGCATGGCGGCGATGAGCGCAATCGCGCTGATGAGGCTTCGCATCATTCTTTCTCCGTCGCGCGCGCCGGGCGCGCCTTGGTGGGGGTAGTGCCCTCGCCCGCGAACGGGGTGAGGCGGAAATGGATCGTGGTGGGCACCAATTGGGTGCGGTATTTGGGAAGCGGCTTACCGAACTCGCTCCACTGGGTGTCGCCGCCGATGCCCCATTGCGCGGCATCGATCAGCAGCGTGCCCTGGGCCTTGGGCACCACGTCGGTGCTCTTCCAGGTGCCGGGTTCGTGCCGGTCGAGATCGGCATAGGGGAAGGCGAGCGCGTTCATCATCAGCGGCGTATCGCCCTGCACCCGCAGGCCCGCGCCGCCGCCGATCAGCTCCATCCAGCGTACATCGACCTTGTTGCCGGTCTCCTGCGGGCGGATATAGTCGTGGTTCTGCTCCGCGATCGCGCCGCGCCACAGCCCGATCGGCGCCGAGGTCTTGCGGTCGACATAGCTTTCGTGCGGGCCCCGGCCATACCATTCGACGGTCTTAAGGCTGCCCGGCGTGGTGAAGGCAAGGCCGATGCGGAACGGCGGCGGCAGCTGGCTGGAAACCGGCTCAAACCGGCCGTCGACCGCGACCGATCCGTCGCCGCCCATCCGATAGACGCTGGTGAAGCGCACCGCGCCCGCACCCATGGTGTAGGCGACGCGCACCTCGGCGCCATCCTCGCCCAGATCCTGCACCTGCACCGAGGAAACGGTGCGCGTCTCGCTCATCCCCTTCCAGGCGGCGAGCTGCTTGTCGGTGCCGATGCCGATGTCGTTGTCGGTCACCGCGCGCCAGAAATGCGGGGCGCCGCCGCTGAGCAGCGTCTTGCCCTTGGCAGCATAGCGGTCGACCAAGCCGGTCGCGCGGTTGACCACCAGCGTGGCGCCGCCGGCGGAAAGGGTGATCGCCCCCTGCCCGTCCTGCGTCGTCACCTTGCCCTTGGGCGCCATTGCCTCTGCCGTACGATATTCGGGATCGAGCGCGAACTGCTCCCAGCCGATCACCGTCCCGCCGGGCACCAGCGGCACCGCATCGGCCTTGGCGCGGGCGCGGATCGTCACGAAATACTCGGCGCCCGGCTTGCGGGCGAGGCCCGCCAGCGGCAGCGCGATCGTGCCCGCGCCGTGCGCCGCCACGTCCGGCGTCGTCAGCGCGCCGCTCGCCACCGCGACGCCATTCTCCTGCACTTCCCAATCGAAGGTAAAGCCGGACAGGTCGCGGAAGTCGTGGCGGTTGCGCACCGTCACCGTGCCGCCCGCGGCATCGAAGCCGTCGAACTGGATCGGCGCATAGACCTTGCGGAGTTCGTAGAGCTGCGGGTTGGGCGTGCGATCGGACTGGAGCAGCCCGTCGCCGAACTCGATGTCGCCGCCGGGGTTCGGGCCGTACTCGCCGCCGTCGCCCCAATAGCGCCGCCCGTCCTTGGTGTAGCGGTACATCGACTGGTCGACCCAGTCCCAGGCGAAGCCGCCCTGCAGCTTGTTCGGGTGGGCGTAGATGGTGTCCCAATATTCCTTCAGGTTGCCGCCCGAATTGCCCATCATATGGGCGTATTCGCACTGGATCACCGGCTGCTTGAAGTTCCAGTTGGTGGCGTAATCCTCCAGCTTCACCGCCGGATCGTACATCGGCGCGTAGATGTCGGCATACCAGTTCGGGCGGTGGTCCTGGATCCCGTCCCAGGTACCCCAGCCAAGATAGGAGACCAGCCGGCCCGGATCGACCGCCTTGGCCGCCGCGGCGGCCGCCTCGAAGTTGGGGCCGATGCCGGCCTCGTTGCCCAGCGACCAGAAGATCACCGAGGGGTGGTTCTTGTCGCGCTGGACCATGTTGACGACGCGGGAGACATGCGCGTCCTTCCACGCCGGATCGAACCCCACCTGGAACTGCGAGCGGAGTTCGCCATGCTTGTTGGCGTAATCCATGTACGCATGGCTCTCGATATTCGCTTCGTCCATCACATAGAGGCCGTAGCGATCGGCGAGCTCGTACAGATACGGGTCGTTCGGATAGTGCGAGGTGCGGATCGCGTTGATGTTCGCCCGCTTCATCAGCTGAATGTCATGCTCCATCGAAGCATGGCTGACGACGTGGAAGGTCTCCGGATCATGTTCGTGGCGGTTGACACCGCGGATCGTGATCGGCTTGCCGTTGACGCTGACCAGCCCGTTCTTGATCTCGACGGTGCGGAAGCCGATCCGCTGCGGGGTGGCCTGCACCACCTTGCCGTCGGCATCGACCAGCTCGACGAGCAGCGTGTAGAGATTGGGCGTCTCGGCGGTCCAGGGGCGCACGTCCGGCACGTCGGCGGCGAGCGTCAGCTTCTGCGCCGCCCCGGCGGGGAGCTGCGTCTCGCGCACCAGCACCTGCTTGTCGCCATCGAGCAGCGTCATCCGCGCGGTGAGCGGCGCGGTGCGATCGGTCAGCGTCAGCTCGGTCGCAAGCTTGCCGTCCTTGTACGCCGCGTCGAGCCCGGCATGGACGAACAGGTCGGCGACGCGCGCCTTGGGCGCCGCCGCCAGGTAGACCGAGCGCTCGATGCCCGAGACGCGCCAGAAGTCCTGATCTTCGAGATAGCTGCCGTCCGACCAGCGATGGATCTGGATCGCGATGGTGTTGCGCCCGGCATGGACCAGCCTGGTCACGTCGAACTCGGACGGGAGCTTGGAGTCCTGCGAGTAGCCCGCCTCGACGCCGTTCACCCACACCTGATAGGCCGAGCCCGCCGCGCCGATGTGGAGGATCACGTCCTGCCCCGACCAGTTCGCCGGCAGCTGCACGTCGCGGCGATAGGAGCCGACCGGATTGGTCGCGTGCGGGATCAGCGGGCGGTTGGCCGGGAACGGATAGGTGATGTTGTTGTAGCGCGCCTGGTCATAGCCCTCGGTCTGCCAGTCGGCGGGGACCTTGATGCGCTTCCATTTGGCGACATCGTATTCCGGCTTCTCGAAGCCGTTGGGCACCGCGTCCGACGAGGGCGAGAAGTGGAACGACCATTGGCCGTCGAGCAGCAGATAGCGGCTCGACCTGGCGGGATCGCCCGCCAGCGCGGCGGCGCGGCTCTCGTACGGGAAATGCGTGGCGCTGGCCGGCATCTTGCCGCGCGCGAACACCGCCGGGTTCTCCCAATCGGGGCGGCGCGGATCGACCTGCACCGGCTGGACCTGCGGCGCGTCGCCGATCTTCGGCCCGTCCTGCGCCATCGCCATGCCGGAGGCGAGCGCCACACTGCCCACCGCCGCCAGCAACCCGAACTTGTTCACGCAACGTCCTCCCGAAAGGCGGGTTGCAAGTTCGGCGGGCTTGGATCACGATTGCCCCTGCGCTGCATGAAGCCCCTGGCTAGCACGCCCTCTCCTCCACCGAACCGGCTAAACCGCCGCCAATTTTGTCGGACATAATAGAGCGCATGTCCTGATAGACAAGCCGCTTCCGCACGCCGCCAATTGTAATTTTTTGTGGCGTTGGTCGCGCATGGGCCGCACAACGACCGCGAGCATCGGATGGAGTTCATGGAGCCTAGAAAACGCGCCCCCGCACATCGCGCGCTCGCCCGCGAGCTGGGGATCGCGATCCTTACCGGCCGGTACCCGCCCGGCGCGCTGCTGCCCGGAGAACTCGATCTGGCCGATTCGCTCGCGGTTTCGCGCAGCGTCGTCCGGGAAGCACTGCGGACGCTGGCGGCGAAGGGACTGATCGAGAGCCGCCCCAAGACGGGCACGCGGGTGCGCAACCGCGCCGACTGGAACCTGCTCGATCCCGATCTGCTCGCCTGGATGTTCGAAGGCGAGCCGCCGGCGGGGTTCGTCGACAGCCTGTTCCAGCTCCGCATGATCGTCGAGCCCGCCGCCGCCGAACTCGCCGCCCGCGCGCGCACTACCCGCCACATCGCGCGAATGGGCCATGCGCTCGAGGTGATGGAGGAGGAAGGCCTTTCCAGCGTCGACGGGCAGGCGGCGGACCAGCAGTTCCACAACCTCATCCTCGAGGCGACCGGCAACGACCTGCTGATCAGCCTGTCGGGCAGCATCGGTGCCGCGGTGCGCGCGACCACGCTGTTCAAGCACCGCAAGGCCAAGCAGCTTCGGGACTCCCTGCCGCTCCACCGCGATCTGTTCGCCGCGATCATCGATGGCGATCCGGCTGCCGCCCGCGCCGCGACGATCACCCTGATTTTGCAGGCACAGGAGGATACCGAGTCGTCGCTGAAAGCCTGAGCGCCGCCGGTTGACGCCTTCCCACCCCGGTTATAGTCAGACAAAAAAGCCGGAGGAAGCAGATGCGCGGATCGACGTTGAACAGCCAGGGAATCGATCGGCGCGGCCTGCTGCAAGGCGCTGCGATCCTAGGCGGGCTTGCCGCCGCACCCGGCACGGCGGGAGCTGCCACGCAGGCGCCGCTGCTCGCCGCCACCCCGCCGATGGGCTGGAACAGCTGGAACAGCTTCGCCACCACCATCACCGAAGCCCAGGCGCTGGAAACCGCCGCGATCCAGGCGCGCGAGCTGCTGCCGTTCGGCTATGACGTCTTCACCATCGACATCCAGTGGTACGAGCCGGAAGCGAGCAGCTACACCTACAACGCCAAGCCGGTGCCGACACTGGACGGCTATGGCCGGCTGCTCCCCGCCCCCAACCGCTTCCCGTCCGCGGCAGGCGGCGCCGGGTTCGGCCCGATCGCGGCGAAGGTGCACGCGCTCGGCATGCGCTTCGGCGTCCACCTGATGCGCGGCATTCCGCGCCTTGCCGTCGAGCGCAACCTGCCGGTGCTGGGCGCCCCCGGCATCCGCGCCGCCGACATCGCCGACAGGTCGAGCATCTGCCCGTGGAACCCCGACATGTACGGCGTCGACATGCGCAAGCCGGGCGCGCAGGCCTATTATGACAGCGTCTTCGCGCTGCTCGCGTCCTGGGGCGTCGACTTCGTCAAGATGGACGACATGAGCCGCCCCTATGACGCCCATGCCCCCGAGATCGAGGCGGCTGCGCGCGCGATCCGGGCGAGCGGCCGGCAGATCCTGCTCAGCCTGTCCCCCGGCGAAACCCCGGTGCCGCGCGCCGCACATGTCGCCCGCCACGCGCAGATGTGGCGCATCTCGGACGATTTCTGGGACGACTGGAAGATGCTGGAGGCGCAGTTCACCCGGCTGGAGAATTGGAGCCCGCACGCACGGCCGGGCGCCTGGCCCGATGCCGACATGCTGCCGCTCGGCCGCCTCGCGCTCGGCCAGCGCGACACCAAGTTCACCCCCGACGAGCAGCGCACGCTGATGACGCTATGGTCGATCGCCCGCTCGCCGCTGATCATGGGCGGCGACCTGCGACACCTCGATGCCCCCACCCGCGCGCTGCTCACCAATCGCGAGGTGCTCGCGGTCAACCAGGCGAGCAGCGACAACCGCCCCTGGTTCGTGGCGGACGATCGCCGGGTCTGGACCGCACGGGGCGCGAAGGGCGGCCATTATGTCGCGCTGTTCAACACCGGCGACAAACCCGGCGAGGCGGCGTTCGACCTCCGGCTGCTCGGCCTTTCGGGACCGGTGCAGGTACGCAACCTGTGGGAGGCAAAGGACGAGGGCAGCAGCACCGTGCGGCTCGCCCGTACCCTGCCGCCGCATGGCGCCGGCCTCTACCGGGTGACGGCAGCGTGATCCGCGCGCTCGCCGCGGCGCTGCTGCTCGCCGCCGCGCCCGCCGCGCTTGCCCAAACCACCCCGCCGCCGCCCGTCGTCGAGCCGGAAGTCGCGCTGACGCTGCGGCCCGATCTCCAGCAGCCGGGGCAGCCGTTCGAAGGCTGGGGCACGGCGCTCGCCTGGTTCGCGCACGTCACCGGCGGCTATCCCGATCCGGTGCGCGAGAAGCTCGCCGACCTGTTCTATGGTCCCCAGGGGCTCGACTGGACGATCGCGCGATACAATATCGGCGGTGGCGACGCGCCCGAGACCAAACCCTATCTGCGCCCCGGCGCCGACGTCCCCGGCTTCTGGCGCCGCCCGGCCGGTGCCACCGGCATCGACTGGTGGAACCCCGCCGATCCTTCGATGTGGGACTGGTCGGCCGACGCGAACCAGCGCTGGTGGCTCGATGCCATCGCCAGGCGGGTCAAGACGCCGATCTTCGAGGCGTTCTCCAATTCGCCGCCCTGGTTCATGACGGTCAGCGGCCGGGTGTCGGGCGCGGAAAAGGGCACCCAGGACAATCTGCGGCCAGGCCAGGAAGCGCGCTTCGCCGAATATCTGGCGACGGTGGTGGAGCGGCTGCAACAGGCGCATGGCATCACCTTCCGCACCTTGTCGCCGGTGAACGAGCCGCATACCGACTATTGGTTCGCCGCCAACACCCAGGAAGGCGCGCACTGGGACCCGGCCCGACAGGCGATGATGATCGACGCCGCCGATCGCGCGCTCAAGGCGCATGGCCTGAAGACGGTGGTCGCCGCCCCGGACGAGACCAATTCGCACCTCTTCGTCCGCGACTGGGAAGGCTATCCCGCCGCCACCCGCGCGCGGATCGGCCAGCTCAACGTGCATAGCTACGACACCGTCCACCAGACGGCGGTGCGCGACATCGCCCGCATGCACGGCATCCGCCTGTGGATGAGCGAGAACGACACCCCGCTCGACAAGGATCCCGAGAATTTCGACGGCATAGCCTCGCCGCTCGCCTTTGCCGAACATGTCGTCCACGATCTCAAGCGGCTGGAGCCGGTGGCCTGGGTGTTCTGGCAGGCGGTCGAGCGCCAGAGCAGCGAGACGGGCGACGGCACCCAGGGCGGCAGCAACTGGGGGCTGGTGAAGATGGCCTATACCCCGCGCGATGCCGAGCATCCGATCCACATCACCCGCAAATACTGGGCGATGGCGCAGTTCAGCCGCTATATCCGTCCGGGCGACCGGCTGGTGCCGGTGGCGGACGAGGACACGATCGGCGCGCTTTCGGCCGACGGCAAGCGGCTGGTGCTGGTCCATGTCAATGGCGGCGTGGTCCCGCGGCGGCTGACGATCGGCCTGCCCGGCGCGCGCGTCGTCGGACGGGTCGTCACCGATGCGACGCACGACGCGGCCCCGCTGCCCGGCCCCGCGATCGCCGCGCCGCGGAGCATCACCACGCTGACGGTTGCACTGCGGTAGCTTGCGACTCGCCCGCCCGGCTGCGATGGTTCGGCGATGACGGATCTCGACGCTTTCATCGCAGGCCTGCCCAAGGCCGAACTCCATCTGCACATCGAGGGCAGCCTCGAACCCGAGCAGATGTTCGAATTCGCGCGACGCAACGGCGTTGCGATCCCGTTCGACAGCGTCGAGGCGGTGCGCGCCGCCTATGAATTCTCGAACCTGCAGGACTTTCTCGACATCTATTATGCCGGCGCCGACGTGCTGCGCACCGAGGCGGACTTCCGCGATCTGGCGCTGGCCTATTTCGAGCGCGCCGCGGCGGACGGCGTGCGCCATGCCGAGATCTTCTTCGACCCCCAGACCCACACGCAACGCGGCATCGCAATGGGCACCGTCGTCGAGGGGCTGCTTGCCGGCATGGCGGAGGCCGAGGCGCGGCTGGGCGTCACCGCACGACTGATCCTGTGCTTCCTGCGCCACCTGGATGAGGAAGATGCCTTCAAGACGCTCGCCGAGGCCGAGCCCTGGCTCGACCGGATCGCCGGCGTCGGCCTCGATTCGTCGGAGTTGGGCCATCCGCCCTCGAAGTTCGCCCGTGTGTTCGCGGCGGCCGCCGAGAAGGGCCTCAAGCGCGTCGCCCATGCCGGCGAGGAAGGCCCCGCAGACTATGTCCGCGAGGCGCTGGACCTGCTCCAGGTCGACCGGCTCGACCATGGCAATCGCAGCCTCGACGATCCGGCGCTGGTCGCGCGGCTGGCACGCACCGGCATGACGCTCACCGTCTGCCCGCTGTCGAACGTCAAGCTGTGCAATGTCGCCAGCATCGACGCGCACCCGATCGACCGGATGCTCGAGCTTGGCCTGCGCGCCACGGTGAACTCGGACGATCCCGCCTATTTCGGCGGCTATGTCGGCGAGAACTATCGCGCCGTCGCCCATGGGCGGGGCCTGAGCAGGCAGCAGCTCGCCACGCTGGCGCGCAACAGCTTTCTCGGCTCGTTCCTGCCGGACGAAGCCGTCGCGGCGCACTGCGCGGCGATCGACGCCTGGGTCGCCGCGGCAGCGTGATCGGCGCAATCGTCTTCACCTGTTCCAACCCGCCGGTCTCGATTGTCCCCTGGAGATGCATCGCCCCGATCGCGCCGAGCGATTTGCGCGGCGAGGACGCTCGCGAAGTACCCGATCCGCTGGCTTGACAGGCGCCGTTCAGCCACCGTCAATCGCAGCTGTGCCACGCCTCACCGCGTGAACGCGCGGGAGAGTTTCGCCGGCTCGCGCGTTCGAGGGGCATTCGGCGACGTTTACTGCTTACAAGTGTCGGAGGAACAATGCCAATTTCATCACAGAAGGGCCGGCGGCTGGCAGCACTCGGCCTGATGGTCGCGGGCAGCCTCTCGCTCGCATCGTGCATGACCGCCACGCCCTACCAGCCCGCCTCGGCGAGCGGATCGGTGCGCAACGGCTATTCGGACGAGCAGATCGAGGAAAATCGGTTCCGGGTGAGCTTTTCGGGCAACAGCCTGACCTCGCGCGAGACGGTGGAGCGCTATCTGCTCTATCGGTCGGCCGAGCTGACGCTGCAGAACGGCTATGACTATTTCGTCCTGTCGAGCCGCGACACCGAGAAGAAGACCCAGACCTATGCGACGCCGGGCATTGGCGGCCCGGGGCCCTGGGGCTATTGGAGCCCCTACTGGCGCTATTACAGCCCGCGCTGGGGCTGGCGCAGCTGGGATCCGTTCTGGGGCGATCCCTTCTTCGACCGCAATGTCGATATCCGCACCGTCGACCGCTACGAGGCGATGGCGGAGATCGTGATGGGCAAGGGTCCTAAGCCCGCCGACAACATCCGCGCCTTCGATGCGCGCGAGGTGAAGGAACGGCTGGGGCCGAAGATCCAGATGCCGCAGACGCGCTGATCGCAGTTTGTCGAAACAGAAAGGGCGGTGCCGGGATGCCGGCGCCGCCCTCTTCTTTTTCGCTTCCTCCCGCTTGCCGGGATGCGAGCGTACTCGGCCAAATCAACCCGTCATCCCCGCGAAGGCGGGGATCCATTGGCGCTGATGCCGAAGTTCTTTCCCCCGGCGCTTAGGGCAATGGATTCCCGCCTTCGCGGGAATGACGATGGCTTTTAGGAACTGTCACTACTTCGCTCGATCGGCAATCACGCCACCTGGCCGTGACAGTGCTTGTACTTCAGCCCCGAGCCGCACGGGCACGGCGCGTTGCGGCTGACCGTGCCTTCCCATTGCGAGGGATCGGTGCCGAACAGGTCGCCGCTCGGCTGCGGAATGCCGAGCTGCGGCAGCCGCGTCGTCACCAGTCCGGCCGAGCCGCCGTCCCAGTCGCGCGTATCGTCCATGCCGGTCAGCGGATCGATGTGCGTGGTCAGGAACGCCGGCAGCTCGGGCAGTTCGGGCGGCGGCGCCATGCGGAACTGGGCGAAGGCCATGGTGCGCGTCACGTCCTCGCGGATCGTGTCGAGCATCCGCTGGAACATCGAGAACGCCTCGTGCTTGTACTCGTTGATCGGCGTCTTCTGCGCATAGGCGCGCAGATGGACGACCTGGCGCAGCGCGTCGAGCATCGCGAGATGCTCCTTCCAGTGGTGATCCAGGTTCTGGAGCAGGATCGATTTTTCGATCGACGTCCAGGTCTCCGGCTCCAGGTCCGCGGCCTTCTCGGCGACCGCCGCGTCGGCGGCTTCGCGGATGCGCTCTTCGAGGATCTCGGGATCGATCGCCTCTTCATCCTTCACCCACTGGTCAACGGGCAGGTCGAGGTTGAGCGTGTCGGCGATGCGCTCCTTCAGCCCGGCGATGTTCCACTGTTCGGGATAGCTGTTCGGCGGGCAGGCCTCGCCGACGATCGCATTGACCGTCTCGCGGCGCATGTCCTCGACCACCGAGCCGACGGTATCGGCGTCCATGATGTCGGCGCGCTGCTCGTAGATCACCTTGCGCTGGTCGTTCATCACGTCGTCATATTCGACGACCTGCTTGCGCACGTCATAGTTGCGCGCCTCGACCTTGCGCTGCGCGGTCTCGATCGCCTTGCTCAGCCAGCGCGACGGCGGCATCGCCTCGCCATCCTCCAGGCTGGAGCGCATCATCCGCGAGAACAGCGTGTTCGAGCCGAAGATTCGCAGCAGATCGTCGTCGAGGCTGAGGTAGAAGCGGCTGAGGCCCGGATCGCCCTGGCGGCCCGAGCGGCCGCGCAGCTGGTTGTCGATACGGCGGCTTTCGTGGCGCTCGGTGCCGAGCACGAACAGCCCGCCGGCGGCCTTCACCTTTTCCTTCTCCTCGGCGACCTCGGCCTTGATCCGCTCGATCGCGGCGTCACGCTCCGGCCCCTCGGGCATGTCGCGCAGTTCGTCGGCCACCCGGAAATCGACGTTGCCGCCCAGCTGGATGTCGGTGCCGCGACCGGCCATGTTGGTCGACACGGTCACCACGCCGAGGCGACCCGCCTGCGCCACGATATGCGCTTCGCTCTCGTGGAAGCGGGCATTCAGCACCTCGTGCTTCACGCCTTCGCGATGGAGGAACTCGGAGAGCATCTCCGACTTCTCGATCGAGACGGTGCCGACCAGCACCGGCTGGCCGCGCTCGGCATGCTGCTTGATCGTCTTGGCGATGCCCGCGAACTTGTCCTCGGTCGACTTGTAGAAGATGTCCTCGTCGTCGACGCGCTGCACTGGCAGGTTGGTCGGGATGGTGACGACGTTCATCTTGTAGATGTCGTAGAACTCGGCCGCCTCGGTGGAGGCGGTGCCGGTCATGCCGCCCAGCTTGGGGTACATGCGGAAATAATTCTGGAAGGTGATCGAGGCGAGCGTCTGGTTCTCGGGCTCGATGTTCACGCCTTCCTTGGCTTCCACCGCCTGGTGCAGGCCGTCCGACCAGCGGCGGCCGTCCATCATGCGGCCAGTGAACTCGTCGATGATGACGATCTTGCCGTCCTTGACGATATAATCCGTATCGCGCTTGAACATCACGTTCGCGCGCAGCGCCTGGTTCAGGTGGTGCACCACCTGGGTGTTCTCGAAATCGTAGAGATTGGCGCCTTCCAGCACCCCGGCCGCCTCGAGCAGTCGCTCGACCGTCTCGGTGCCTTCCTCGGTCAGCACGATCGTGCGCTGCTTCTCGTCCTTCTCATAGGTGGAAGCATCGAGCTGCTTCACGACCGCGTCCACCTTCAGGTAGAGCTCCGACTTGTCGTCGGTGGGGCCCGAGATGATCAGCGGGGTCCGCGCCTCGTCGATCAGGATCGAGTCGACCTCGTCGACGATCGCGTAGTTGAACGGCCGCTGCACCATGCTCGCGCGATCATATTTCATGTTGTCGCGCAGATAATCGAAGCCGAACTCGTTGTTCGTGCCGTAGGTGATGTCCGAGGCATAGGCGTCGCGGCGCTGCTGGTCGGAGAGGTTGGGCACGATCACGCCGGTGGTGAGGCCCAGGAAGCCATAGACCTGCGCCATCCACTCCGCGTCGCGGCGGGCGAGATAGTCGTTGACGGTGATGACATGGACGCCGTCGCCGGGCAGCGCGTTGAGATAGGTGGCGAGCGTCGCCACCAGCGTCTTGCCCTCGCCGGTGCGCATCTCGGCGATCTCGCCGCGGTGGAGCACGATGCCGCCGACCATCTGCACGTCATAGTGGCGCTGGCCGATCACGCGGCGCGCCGCCTCGCGCACCGTGGCGAAGGCCTCGGGCAGCAGATCGTCGAGCTTGGCGCCGTTGGCCAGCTGCTCGCGGAACTTGATCGTCTGCGCGGCCAGCGTGTCGTCGTCCATCGCCTGGAGCGTGGGCTCGAAGCTGGCGATCTTCTGGACGATCGGCTTGAGCGACTTGACGTAGCGATCGTTGGACGAACCGAAAAGCGACTTGGCAATACCGCCGAACATGCGAATTCCTGACCTGTTTTGATGGAGTGCGCGACGGCCGCCGGAAGCGGCGAGGCCATCGCGGGCGTGCCGCGCACGGGCGCGGCGACGGAAGGGAAAACGGCCCGCGGAACGGGCCGGAAAGGCTATTCGCGCCGCTGCTCGAAGGCGAGGCGAAGCGCAGGCCGCGGCGTGGCGGCACGGTGGAACACCGGCAGGGCGAGCACGCGGACGGGTGCCGGCAAGGCCGCGGCCGCCGCCACGATGGCGCGCGCGGGCTGGACCGCCGCCTGCGCCGCTTCCGCCACCCGCACCACGGCAACGCCCTGAATCGGACGCAGCCCCTGCTCGCCCGACACGCCGGTCAGGCTCGCAAAAAGCGCAGTGAGGAGCAGCAGCAGTTCCAAGCGAAACCCTGTGTTACACGGTGGTCATGTCGCAACCGACGGGCGGCAACGCACGACACATAGGGATCGACGCACGGTTCGTCTAATCAAAAGCTAGGGCTTGGCGGGTGGATCGGTCCGGAAGGAGACGGTGTATGTCTCGGTTTCGGGGCCTGATGTCGTACCTTTTGTCGCAGGACCGCTAGCGAGCGCTCGAAGTTGCGCGCAAGCCGCGCGATCAACCGCCGCGCTCCCGCTCGACTCCACGATGCGGCAATCGCTCACCCGGTGATCCGCCCCGAAGCGCACCGCCGCCTTTGCCGGTTGCTTGTACGCGGCGGGAAGCGCGGCAACCGAGACTTCGAGCGCTGTCGGGGGCGGCGGAGCTTCGGAGCCGGCGGTTCCACTCACTCCGCTCCGCGTCGGCGGAGTCTTGCCCAGCTTCCAAGTGAATCGTCCAGCAAAGGTCGATGCCACCGCCTTGCCGCTGGCATCCCGCGCGGGATCGAAGCGAGCGCGGCGCATCAGGAGGAAGCACGCCCCATTGTCGAGCCCAGGATAGCCGCTGGAAGCAACAACATCGCACTTGGTGGCGCGACCGGACGCGTCGATCTGCAGCGTAAACCCGACAGTGCCCTCATGGTGCTGACGCGCATCCTCGGCAGGATAATCGTCGTTGGTGATCCAGGGCGTCGTGGTCCGAGGTTTCGCCTGCGTGAGCGGGATCTCGCTCTGGGCTTGTACCGCCAGCAGCGTCATCAAGAAGAACATGTTGCTTATCCCAGTTGGCAGTTCAGGTCGTATCGCGCCTCGTCACGACCCGGAGACATCATCGCGCCAGCACCCAAGTGAAGCGCCCCTTATATGGTGCTCGTATCGGTTGACCATTTGCATCAAGAGCAGGAACGAAGCGCGCGCGCTGCACCAGTAGATTGCATGCTGTTCGATCCAAACGTTCGAACCCGCTGGACGCCGTCACCTCACATCGTTCGGGCAACCCGCGGACATCGATCAACAAAGTGAAGGCCACGGTGCCTTGCTCCCCCGCCCGGGCCGACTCGGCCGGAAAATCGTCATCGGTCACCCAAGACCCTGGCGGTGTACTGGGATGTAGCGGCCTGGGATATGGCCCCGAGCGCTCTGCGGCAGGTGGTGGCGTGACGACAACTTTCACCGGCGCTGCGCTCTGCACAGCAGCAGAAGGCACAGGGGTGGATCGGCCAACGGACTGCCGGTGTGCCCCGATCAACTGCGTTATGCTGTGGCTGGTACGCCAGAGCGCTATGGATAGCGCCCCTAAAAGGAACAGCGTCAGACCGATGATGAGGAGCAGAACGGTGCGGCGCAGACCGTCACCATTTCCGGTCATGGCGGGGCCTGATTGCTCGGCCGTGGTCGGCGCATCATCCCCGTCCACAGCGCACCAAAAGCATTGATCTTTGCCCCCCCATGCACGAAGCACGCGCCGCATTCTAACCCGAGGCAGCCCCATGTCCACCAGCACCTCCCCGCTCGCGCGCCCCTTCCCCGCCCTGCCCGCGATTCCCGGCGTCACGCCCCGCGTCGCCCGCGCGCAGTACAAGAACTGGGACCGCTGCGACCTCACCTTCGTCACGCTCGACGAAGGCACCAGCGTCGCCGGCGTGCTGACCAGCAGCAAATGCCCCTCGCCCGAGGTGGAGTGGTGCCGCAAGGCGCTGGTGCTCGGCAAGGCACGCGCGCTCGTGGTGAATGCGGGCAATTCAAACGCTTTCACCGGCAATCGCGGCCGCGCCGCGGTGGAGGCGATCGCCGCGCGCACCGCGCAGCATCTTGGCTGCGACCCCTCGGACGTGTTCGTCTCGTCGACCGGCGTGATCGGCGTGCCGCTGCCGATCGACAAGGCCGAGGCCGGGCTCGACGCCGCCTACACCGCCGAAGTCTGCAGCTGGGAAGACGCCGCCGCGACGATCATGACCACCGACACCTTCACCAAAGGCGCCGTGACGACCGCGGTGGTCGACGGCCGCACGGTCACGCTTGCCGGCATCATCAAGGGGTCCGGCATGATTGCGCCGGACATGGCGACGATGCTCGGCTTCATCTTCACCGATGCGGCGGTCGATCCCGTGTTCCTCCAGCGCGCGCTGAGCGAAGCGAACGGGAACAGCTTCTCGTGCATCACCGTCGACGGCGACACCTCGACCAGTGACACCGTGCTCGCCTTCGCGACGGGCAAGGCCGGCAATGCACCGCTAACCAGCGACGAGGATGCCGGCGCCGACGCCTTCCGCGCCGCGCTCGCCGATCTCTGCCGCCAGCTTGCCCTGCTCGTCGTGCGCGACGGCGAAGGCGCGCAGAAGCTGATCGAAATCACCGTCGAGGGCGCCGAGAGCGACCGCAGCGCGCACCGCATCGCCATGTCGATCGCCAACTCGCCGCTGGTGAAGACCGCGATCGCCGGCGAGGACGCCAATTGGGGGCGCGTCGTCATGGCGGTCGGCAAGGCCGGCGAGCCTGCCGAGCGCGACAGGCTCGCGATCCGCTTCGGCACCACCCAGGTCGCGCGCGACGGGCTTGCGGTGGAAGGCTATGACGAGGCGCCGGTCGCCGCGCACCTGAAGGGGCAGGAAATCGAGATCGGCGTCGATCTGGGGCTTGGCGAGGGTCGGGCAACGGTTTGGACCTGCGACCTGACCCATGGCTATATCTCGATCAACGCCGATTATCGGAGCTGAGCCGATGCATCGCCACCACGCCGCCGTTTCCGCGCTGATGCGGACGGTCGCCGACGCGGTGGTGATGCCGCGCTTCCGCAACCTCGCTGCCGACGAGGTGCTGGAGAAGACCCCCGGCGAGTTGGTGACGATCGCTGATCGCGAGGCCGAGGCGCGGCTGACCGAGGGGCTGGCGGCGATCGATGCGGACGCCGCCATCGTTGGCGAGGAAGCCTGTGCGGCGAACCCGGCGCTGATGGCGCAGGCAACGGCGGCGCGAGCCTGGATTATCGATCCGATCGACGGCACGGCGAACTTCGCCGCCGGGCAACCACCGTTCGGGATCATGATCGCGCTGGTCGAGGACGGCGTGACGCAGGCGGGCTGGCTCTACGATCCGGTGACCGGGCGGATGTGCCATGCCGCGCTGGGCGGCGGCGCGTGGGTGGATGGGGCTCCGGTGCGGGCGCGGCCGAGCATGGGCGCGCGGCCGCTGGCGGCCGTATCGAAGGTGGGCCAGTCCGAGGAAGAGCATGCCGCGCGCGCTGCCCGGTTCGGCGCCGCGTTCGACCTGGTGCCGCTGCCGCGCTGCGCCGCCGAGAATTATCCCCGGCTCGCGCTGGGCCAGAACGACATCGCCGTGTTCCGGCGTACGCTGGTGTGGGATCACGCGCCGGGCGCGCTGTTTCTGCGCGAAGCCGGCGGCTATGTCGGCCGCTGGGATGGCAGCCCGTATCGGATCGGCGATGACGGGGTGGGCATCGTTGCGGCATCGACGCCGGCGCTGGGCCAGCGGGCGACCGAATTGCTGTTCGACTGAGCGCATGCTTCCTCGGACGGGGAAGAAGCGATCCCATTCCGCCAGAACCATGTCATCCCCGCGGAGGCGGGGATCCATTGGCACTGATGCCGCCGCTCTTTCCCCCGGCGTCCTGGCAAATGGATTCCCGCCTTCGCGGGAATGACGAAGGATTCAGAGCGGCCGCCGTCCCTTGTTCAGGATGCGGCCGCCGGCGCTTCGCGAAACGGCCGCCCGATAGGCGATCAGATCTCGCGTTCGATGAACTGCTTGATCGCGCTCTTCGGCAGCGCGCCGACCTGGGTGGCGGCCTGTTCGCCGTTCTTGAACAGGATCATCGTCGGGATGCCGCGCACGCCATATTTGGTCGGCGCATCGGGGTTCTCGTCGATGTTGATCTTCACGATCTGCACCTTGTCCGCCAGTTCCTCGGCAAGCTCTTCGAGCGCGGGGGCGATCATGCGGCACGGGCCGCACCATTCGGCCCAGAAATCGACGAGGACGGGCTTGTCGGCCTGCAGCACGTCGGTTTCGAAATTGGCGTCGGTGGTCGCCTGGGTGGCCATGATCAAATCTCCTGCATTCGTGTTGGACGGCAATCTATGGACGCCGGTGCCCCCGCTCAAGCACAGGCGCGCAAACTTTGCTCCTAGCCCGCGTAGCCGGGCTTGTGCGCCTCCAGAAGATCGTCCGGCAAGAGATACAGCCGCGGCCCGGCCGAATAGAGCAGCGCCGCCTCCACCGTGCGCGCCGGGAAGATCACGCGCAGCGCCGCGGCATAGGCCGCCATCTGCCGCAGATGATAGGGCGGAACGTCGCCGAGCGTGGCAGGCGCGCGCCGTCCGGTCTTGAAGTCGACCACCCGCACGCGGTCCGGCAGCACCACCAGCCGGTCGACCGTGCCCGAGACGACCACGCCGTCGGCAACCACCGCCGCGATCGGCGCCTCGCCCAGCGCATCGGGGCCGAACAGCTCGGCAAACTGCGGATCCTCGGTGACGCCCAGCGCCGCATCGATCAGTTCGGCGCGGGCGCTCGCATCGGCGATACCCCCCGCCCCGGCAAGCCAGCGCTCGGCAGCACTGCGCCGCGCCCCGGGTGCGACCGCCGGCAGGCGTTCGAACAGCGCGTGGAGCAGCCGCCCGCGCTCGGCAGCGGCGCGCAGCGCCGGCCCCGGCGGCGGATCGGCCACGCGGTCGTCGCCAAGCGACGAGGGCGCGAGCGGCCGCGGCGGCCGCGCTTCCTGCGGTGCAGGTGCATGCAGCCAGGAAGGCAGCACCGGGGTAGCCCGCGCGGCCTCGCGCGCTGGCGGCGCGATCGGCCGCCCGGGCGCCGGCGGCACTACGCCCCGGAAGGTGCGCACGCCCGCTTCGTCCACGGGCACGCCCAGCGCGTCGAATGCGGCGACGCTTGCGGCGTACCAGCTCGCCTCGGGCGGTTCGCCCTTGGCCTTGGGGCCAAGCGCACCGGCGATCACCAGCTGCGATTCGGCGCGGGTGGCAGCGACATAGAAGAGCCGCCAATGCTCCTGCAGTTCGCGCGCGCTCGCCACGGTCATGGCCTCGGCCAGCACCTCGGTGACCTCCGCGCCCTTGGGACGCAGGATCGGGAAGGGATCGAGCCCGTCCGGCGCCCATTTCAGCGTGCTGCGTCGGTTCGACTTGGGATCGATCGTCGCGTCCGCCAAGATAACCAGCGGCGCCTGCAGCCCCTTGGAGCCATGGGCGGTCATCACCCGCACCGCCGGCTGCGGCTGGGCGGCATCGCGCACGATCTCGACATCGCCGCGATCGAACCAGTCGAGGAAGCGCTGGAGCGACGGGGTCGCCCGCGTCTCGAAGGTAAGCGCGGCGTTGAGCAGTTCCTCGATCGGATCGCGCGCCTCCTCGCCCAGCCGCAGCAGCAGCTTGCGCCGCCCTTGCAGCGGCCCGGACAGGATTTCCTCGAGGAACCGGTAGGGCGTGGCAAGGTCGGCGCGGCGCAGCAGGTCGTAGAGCGGCGCCAGCCGGTCCGCCGGCTGGGTTTCGCGCAGGTGGCGCCACAGGCCGCCGCGCTCGCGCACCGCCGCCGCCATCAGCTCGTCCTGGCTCCAGCCGATCAGCGGCGAGACCAGCAGCGACGCCAGCGACAGATCGTCCTCCGGCTGGAGCGCGAAGCGGATCGCCGCGAGCAGATCCTGCACCGCCAGCGGCGCGTTGAGCCGCAGGCGATCGACCCCGGCGACCGGCACGCCTTCCGCATAGAGCCGGGCGACGATCAGCGAGGCAAGGTCGCCGCGCCGCTTGACCAGCACCATCACATCGCCCGGCGCGAGCATCCGCCCCTTGCTTTCGAGCGGCAGCGTGCCGACCCAGGCCTTGATCTGCCGCGCGATCCGCACCGCCAGCGCGCGGGTGGCGTCGCCGATCCAGTCCTCCTCGTCCGCCTCGCTGCCGCCGGCGAGCACCGGCGGCCACAGCGTCACCGTGCCCGGCCCCGGCACTTCGCTGGCATGCGTCTCGGCATCGCTGAGATCGCCCATGCCGGGCGCCGGCAGCAAGCCGATCGCCGCGTCGACGAACTCGAGCACCGGCCGGGTCGAGCGGAAGCTGTGGGTGAGCGACAGCGATTCGAGCTCGCGCGCCTCGACTTCATAGTCGCTGCGGATGTTCGCCAGCTGCTTGAACCGCTCGAAGGCGGCCTGGAAGAAGATCGGGTCGGTGCCCTGGAAGCCGAAGATCGCCTGCTTGTAGTCGCCGACGGTGAACAGGGTGCGCAGCCGGTCGCCACGCGCGCCTTCGCCGGCAAAGAACTCGTCGGCGATCGCCGAGACGATCGCCCATTGCCGCGGGTTGGTATCCTGCGCCTCGTCGATCAGCACATGCTCGGTCACCTGGTCGAGCTTGTAGCGCACCCATTCGCCCATGCCCGGCTGGCCGAGCAGCGCGATGGTGCGGCCGATCAGGTCGTCAAAATCCACCGCGCCCAGCCGGCGCTTGGCGGCGGCATAGGCGCGGGCATAGTCGCGCCCCGCCTCCAGCCCGCCGGCCAGCAGATCGACATAGGTCGCGCGCACCGCCGTATCGAGCAGAGCGCCGCAGCGTTCGTGCAGGCGCATGGCCCATTCGGCATAGTCCGGATCGGGCGGCGCCTTGCCCTTAGCGAAGCTGCGCGGCTCGCCCTTCTTCGTCGCCCAGACGAGATGCAGGTCGTCGAGCGTTTCGGCGCGTTGTTCAGCCGAGCGCGCGAGCCACGCCGCGATGCTGTCGGCAGCCTGCGTCCCCAACTTGCCGCCCCAGGCGGCATTGGCAGCAGAGATATTGCGTAGCGTTCGCACATCGAAAGCCGTATCGTCACAGCTTGTTGCTAGCCATTCTCGAATATCGCCCTGCGGCAAATCGAAGGCGCGACGAAGGAACGGCTGGATGCCGCTGGGCAGCGCCTCCAGCGCCTCGCCGGCCCGGCCGCACTCCTTGAGAAACGTCTCGGCGCCCTCTTCGCCGAGCCGCAGGCTGAGCGCGCCGATCGCGTCGATCACTCCGTCCCGCCCCTGCTTCGCCGCCTCCACCAGCATTTCTGCGAGCGTTTCGCGGGCGAGCACCGCCTCCTCGCGCGCCTCGAGCGGGCGGAAGCCGGGGACCAGCCCGGCCTCGATCGGGAAGGCGGCGAGCAGCGCCTGGCAGAAGCTGTGGATCGTCTGGATGCGGATGCCGCCGCCCGGCGCATCGAGCACCTTGGCGAACAGTGTACGCGCCCGCGCCCGCCCCTCGGGCGAGATGCTCTCGCCCAGCGCCTCGAGATCGGCGACCAGTTCGGCGTCGCTCGCGCGGACCCAATGGGCGAGCCGGCCGGTGATCCGCTCGGACATTTCCGCCGCACCCGCCTTGGTGAAGGTGAGGCACAGGATCGCGGACGGATCGGTTCCCGCGAGCAGCAGGCGCCAGACGCGGGCGGCAAGCACCTGCGTCTTGCCGGTGCCGGCAGAGGCGGACAGCCAGATGTGCCGGCCGGGATCGCTGGCACGCTTCTGGTTGCCCTTCAGCGGGTGGAGCTTGGCCGGGCCGCTGCGCAAGGTTTCAGTCGCGGCCATACCATTCGTCCCGTCGCATCAACTGATCATATTCGGCATAGGGTGCGTGTTCCGGCACCAGCTTGGCGGTAAACGGCCGCGCGCCGGTGAGCCAGTCCGCCACCGCCGCCTCGAAATGCTCGGCGGCCAGCGCCACGAAGTCCTCGGGTGCGATCGGATGCCTGCGCGACGGACTGACCGGCGATTCGATATAGCCGATCCCGTCGGCGCCCTCCTTACGCCGCAGCGACCAATATTCGAAGCCGCGGGCCACCCCGTCGATTCCTTCGAAGCCGCCGCGCTCGGCCATCAGCCCGAGCAAGCCGAGCTGCAGGCTGAACCCCGCCTTCACCGCATTCTGGCTGGGCGGCTTGCCGGTCTTGTAGTCGACGATCGCCAGCGTGCCATCGGCCATCCGATCGATACGATCGAACTTGCCGCGCAGCGTGACGCCGGCGAAGTCGATCACGCCGTCGAGCTCGACCGCGAGCACCTTGCGCCCCGCGCTCGCCTGGGCCGCCAGTTCGGCGGCGACCCAGTCGATCGCCTCCAGCAGCCGCGGCTTCCACAGCGCGCGCATCAGCGGGTGGGTGCGTTCGTCGGCGAGCATCGCCTCGGCACGCGCACGCAACCGTTCGGGATGCGCGCCATCCTCCTCGAACCAATGCTGCAGCACCGCGTGCACCGCGGTGCCGCGCCAGGCGGCGGACGGATCGGCGTCGACGGCATCGAGCGGCATCAGCCGCAGCATGCGCTTGGCGTAAAAGGCATAGGGGTCGGCCTTGAGACGATCGACCTCGGTGACCGAGATCGTCTTGGGCCGCTTCTCCGCGGGCGGTGCGGGCTCGGGTCGCGTGGCCGGCGCGAAGGCAGCGGGCGCATCGATCGCCGCCATCCAGCCGGCGAGATCCACGGCGCGTTCCAGTCCGCCCGACAGCGCCTCCAGCCGCAGCCAGAAGCGCGAAGCGATGGTCGGGGCGCTGGCGTCGCGGCGGGCGCGGGTGAGCAGCACCTGCCGCGCGCCGAGCCCGATCGCGAGATCGTGCGCCGAAACGCCGATCCGCCGCTCCAGCCCCGGCAGCCCCAGTTCGGCGCGGATGCGCGGGGCGAGCCACGGGTCCGGTGCCGGCAGTCCCGGCCATATGCCTTCGTTGAGCCCGCCCAGGATCATCAGGTCAGCGCTATGCAGGCGCGCCTCGATCAGCCCGAGGATCGCCAGCCGCGGGTGCCCACCCTGCGGCGGGCGGATCGCGACTTCGTCCATCAGCGTGCGGAGCAGCGTGGCGAGGCCGTCCGGCTCCGCCAGTGCAGGCCCATGCGCAGCCTCGCGCTCGAGATCGTCGAGCAGCAGCGCGGCAGCGCGGCCGTCCTCGCGGCTCCACAACATGTCGCCGCCCAGCGCCTGCGCGGTCTCGCGCAGCGCCGCGATCAGCCCGGCCAGCGGCTGGGCGCCGGCGGCGAACACCGCCTCCAGCGGCGCCAGCAGCGGCCGCGCCTCCGTCCACCAGCGTGCCGCCGACCGGCGCAGCGCCGCGTCCCGGCCACTCAGGTCCGCCAGATGCCCATCGATCCCGGCGAGCCCGGGCATCGGCCGCGGCCCGCGCAGCACGCGGTCGAGCGATCGTGCGCCCTCCAGCCACTCGGCGCGCGCCTCGGGCTGGACCAACGGGTGCTTGACCAGGGTCAGCAGCGGCATCGGCGCAAAGGCCTGCGCCGCCGCATCGGCCAGCGCGAGCAGCAGCGTGCCCGGCGGGGTGAGCGACAGTGGCTGGCCGGCGGAATCGTCGACCGCGATCCCCCAGCGCGCGCAATGCGCTGCCACGCGGCGGGCGAGCGCACGATCGGGGGTGACCAGCGCCGCGGTGCGCGCCGGCGTCTCCAGCGCCTCGCGCAGCGCCAGCGCGATCGCCTGCGCCTCTTCGGCGGGCGTCGCCACCTCCAGCGCGCGGACGCCGTCCAGCCGCCGCTCGCCGGCGGGCAGATCGGTCCAGCGATGGGTGAGTTCAGGGGGCTGCATCGCCGAGGCAATCGCCTTGCTGCGCGCCGGGGGTGCGTCGAGTTCGCTGGCGACGCGCCATTGCTGGAACTCGCCGCGCGCCACGCCCATCCGATCGAGCAGCAGCTTCAGATGATATTGCGGGTGCGTCTCCAGGTTGCGACGTCGCCGCCCGGTGATGGGATCGGGCGCGTGCGGGCCGAGCGCGTCCCACTCCTCGTCCGCCATGGCGGTGGCGAGGCCCGGCAGCACCACCATCCCCTCGGGCAGCCCGGCCACCACCCGCAGCAGCCGGGCGATCGCGGGGGCCGCCGTGGTGATGCCGGCGGCGCAGACGAAGCCGCCCGGCGGCACCGCCCGCCACCGCGCCGCGACGCGATCAAGCAGGCGGCGGCGGCGCTCCGGCAGGTCGACCCGGCCCAGCGCGGCAAGCTCTTCCGGCCAGCGGGTCAGCACGATGTCGAACAGCGCCAGCGAGCGCGCCCAGTGTGCCGACAGCTCCGGCGCCAGTTCCAGGTCGTGCAGCCGGGCCGGCGGCACTTCCTCTACCAGCAGCTGGTCTAGCGTGGTGCCGAGGTCGCCGGCGAGCCGCACCGCCTCCGCCGTATCGAGCCGCCCGTCCTGCGCCTGCAGCAGCCGGGCGAGGATCATGCGGCGCTGGAGCGGATCGACCGCCGGTGGCACCGGCGCGGCATCGTCGACGGTCTCGAACACCGCCTCGTCGAGCTCGGGGTCACCGATCGCGACGAGCCGCGGCAACAGCAGCCCGCCGCCGCTCTCGCGGACAAAGGCGTCCTGCATCGCCCGCTTGGCGCGGTTGTTCGGCAGCAGCACCACGCCGCGGGCGAGCCGCAGCGGATCGCCGCCGAAGCGCCGGATCAGGCCGATCGCCAGCGCATCGGCAAAGGCGCGATGCGGCGGGATGGTATAGAGGTGAAGGGCGTGCGACATGCGGCTCAACGACGTGGAACGGACCGCGAACCCTTAGCGGCCTTGCCCCCGCCAACGCAAGCGAGCGCTCACAGTTCGGCGAGCGCCGTCTCGGTTTCGCGGATCGCGTGCGGTGAGCCGACGTCGAACCACAGCCCCTGGTGGACCGCACCCCACAGCCGCCCCTCCGCCATCGCGCGGTTCCAGAACAGATTGGTCGAGAACGGCCCCTCGGGCCAGTCGCGGAGCACCCGCGGCGACAGGATCTGGACGCCGGTGAACACGAACGGCGCGAGCCGGCCGGGCTTGCGCCGCTCGGTAATCCGCCCGAACGCATCGAGCCGGAAATCACCCTGGCCGCGGTGGCAGGTGGCGCGCGCCAGCGGCACCAGCAACAGCAGCGCGTCCATCGTCGCATCGTCCCACTGCGCCGAGAGCAGCCGGATCGCGTCGCTGGGGCCGTCGATCCACAGATTGTCGCTGTTGACGCACAGGAACGGCTGGTCGCCGAGCAGGTGGCGCGCCTGCACCAGCCCGCCGCCGGTTTCCATCAGCTGGCGGCGCTCGTCGGAGATGTGCAGGTCGATGCCCTTCACCCGGGCGCGGAGATGCGCCTCGAGCTGGTCGGCGAGATAATGCACGTTGACCACCGCGCGCTGCACCCCCGCCGCCCCGAGACGATCGAACACATGGTCGATCAGCGGCTTGCCGGCGACGTCGATCAGCGGCTTGGGGCGGGTGACGGTGAGCGGCCGCATCCGCTTGCCGAGGCCGGCGGCCATCACCATCGCGGTCTGCGGCACCGGCACGTCGGGCTGCGGGCGAAGTGCGTAGATCGTCATGCCGCCACCTGCATCGGATCGCCGCGCTTCTCGGCCGGCACATTGGCCGCGAACCAGTCCGCCACCGGCCGGAGCGCCGGATGGGCGAGATCGCGTTCCAGATAGCCCCAGACGCGCGGGCAGAGCGACGGGTAGCGCGGCTTGCCGTCGCGCTTCCACAGCCGGGTGAAGATGCCGAGGATCTTGGCGTTCCGCTGTGCGCCGAGCACATGGTAGGCGATGTCGAACGCCTCGCCTGCGCCGGTCGCGGCGCGGTAGCGATCGAGCATCGCGGTCTCCACCGCCTGCGGCACGTCGCGGCGGGCGTCCTGGAGCAGCGAGACCAGGTCATAGGCCGGGTGGCCCGCCAGGGCGTCCTGGAAGTCGAGCAGCCCCAGCGCCTCGCCGCCTTCGAGCAGCATCAGGTTTTCGGCATGATAGTCGCGCAGCACGGTGACCGCGCGCTGCCCGTCGAGCAGCGGCGCCAGCACCGCATCCCAGGCGTCGCGATAGCCGGCGGTATCCACCTCCAGCCCCACGGCGGGGCAATACCAATCGACGAACAGCGCCGCCTCGCGCTGGTAGACATCGAGGTCATAGGGCGCGGCGACGCCGGCATCCTCGCCGTGCAGCCGCACCAGAAGGTCGACCGCCGCAGCGTAGAGCCGCTGCTCGCGGGCGGGATCGGCATCGGCCGTCTCGCGCAGCCGGACGTCGCCGAAATCCTCGAGCAGGACGAGGCCGTGGGCGAGATCCTCGTGCAGGATCGCCGGGGCGGCGAAACCGCGCGCGTTCAGCCAGCGCGCCACGGCAAGGAACGGCCGCGGGTCTTCGTGCGGCGGCGGCGCGTCCATCAGGATCGCGCTGCGGCCGGCGTCGACCACGCGGAAATAGCGGCGAAACGAGGCATCACCGGCGACGGGCAGGATCGCGGCGCCGCCCCAACCGGCGGAATCGAGAAAAGCGGGCGCCGCGGCGGGCGGAGTCATGTCAACGGCCATCGGCCTTCCCATGCCGCCGGCACGCGCGCTGTCAAGCTGCGGCCGCCATCGTTGGCAATCGCCAGCGTCAGCCAGAGGGCGTCGTGCCAATAAGCGTCGCCCAGCCGCTCCGGCCATTCGACGAGCAGCAGCGAATCGCTCCGCGCATCGTCCAGGCCCAGTTCCTCGGCCTCGTCGGGGTCCTCGATCCGGTAGAGATCGACATGCAGCACCGGCAGCCGCACCTCGGGCGGGTCATAGGGCTGGACGATCGCGAAGCTGGGCGACGGCGCCTCGCCCTCCAGCCCCAGCGCCGCGAGCAGGCCGCGCGCGATGCTGGTCTTGCCGGCGCCGAGCGGGCCGGACAGTGCGATGACATCGCCGGGCGCCACCCGCGCGGCGAGCCTCGCGCCGAACGCCAGCGCCTCGTCCAGCGAGGCCAGCACAAGAGTTTCGGCCGTCATAGGTTGGAGATGCCCTTCTTCCTACACACGCCGTCATCCCCGCGCAGGCGGGGATCCATTAGCGCTGAAGGCGCGGTTCTTTCCCCCGGCGCGCAGGCGAATGGATCCCCGCCTGCGCGGGGATGACGTTGGGTGCGGCGTGGGCGCCGGATCCGTTCACAACGCATGTGCAGCCAGCCCCTCATCCGCGCGGCAACTCCACCGTGACGAGCGTGCCCTGCCCCGGCTCCGAGATCAGCTCGATCCGCCCGCCATGGGCCTCGACGAACTGCTTGGCGAGCGGCAGCCCCAGCCCCAGCGCGCGATCGCCGCCGCGCGAGGTGCCGACCTGGGCGAACCGGTCGAACGCGCGCGCCACCGCTTCGGGCGCCATGCCGGGGCCATCGTCGCTGACGATCACCCGCGCCACCCGCGCATTGCCGTCGAGGTGCAGCAGCACGCGGCCGCCCTCGCCCGTGTTCGATACGGCGTGGCGCAGCAGATGCTCCACCGTCTGGCGGATGCGCCGGGCATCGCCCTGGACGACGCCGGCGGTGCCGGCATCCTCGATCACCAGCTCGATCGCCTTGCCCTTGGCGAGCGGTGCGATCACGTCGGCGGCGCCGCTGGCGGCCAACTCGATGTCGACGGTCTCGCGCGCGATCGGCTGGCCTTCGCTCTGGGTCAGGTCGAGCACGTCGTCGATCAGCCCGCCGAGCCGATCGACCGACATCAGGATCGCCTCGACATATTCCTTGCCGTCGGCGCTCAGCTTGCCGGCGAACCCGCCCTGCAGCATCTCGGCAAAGCCCTTGATCGAGGTGAGCGGCGTGCGCAGCTCGTAGCTCATATTGGCGACGAAGGCGGTGCGGACGCGGTCGGCTGCCTCCAGCGCCTCGTTGCGATCCCGAAGGGCACGCTCGACCCGCTGGCGATCGGTGGTGTCCAGCATCGTCACCAGCGCGTTTCCATCCGGCAGTGGCACCGCGGCGATGTCGAAATGGCGGCCATTGGCAAAGGTGATGCTGGAGCCGCGCTGCTGGCGATCCTTGGCGGCGAGCCGGATCAGGTCGCCGATGATCTCGGCGCGCGCAGGATTGACCAGCTTCGCGCCGGCCGACTTGACCAGGGGCGCGATCTGCGGGTGGCCGTCGAGGAAGCCGTCGTCGAAACTCCACACCTGGCGAAACTTGCGGTTCCACAGCTGGAGGCGCCCCTTGCCGAACACCGCCACCGCCTCGGCAAGGCTGTCGAGCGTGGCGGTGCGCACCTGCTGCATCTCGCCATGCTCGCGCTGCAGTTCCAGCTGCTGCGTCTGGTCTTCGAAGATCAGCAGCAGCCCGCCTTCGGGGAGCGGCTGCGCCACGACGCGGAGGTGGGTGGTGCCGACGCTCCAGCTTTCCTCCACCGCCTCCGGCGCAGTGAACCATTCGCGGCGCTCCGCCTTCCAGTGGGGGAAGTCGCGCACGTCGGGCAGCTTGCGTGCCTCGCGCATCCGCTCCAGCACGCGGTCGAACTCGGGCCGATCGGCCAGCCACTCGTTCTTCATCGCGAACAGGCGCCGGAACGGCTGGTTGCAGAATACCAGGCTGCGATCCGAACCGAATTGCGCGACGCCGGCGGACATCCGGTCGAGCATCGCCCGCTGCGCCTCGGCAAAGCGCTTCAGACCGCCGCGTGCCCGTTCCAGATCCTCGATATCCACTGCAAAGCCGGCGATGCCGCCGGTCGGCAGCGGCACGTCGTGCAGGCGGAGCATGCGGCGGGCACCGGCGATCGTCGCCGGCATCGCGGCCGATTGCGGCTCCTGCGAATCGCGGGCAATCGCGGCGTTGGCGAGCGGACCGCCAAGCCCGGCGCCGTCGACCAGTTCCACCCCGCGCGCGACCACGTCTTCGGCGTCACTGCCTTCCACCGCGCGGACATAGGCGGTGTTGACCATCAGCAGCCGCAAATCCGGCCCGCGATACCACATCGGCATCGGCGCCGCCTCGATCAGCGCGGTCAGCGCATCGAAGGCCGCGCGCAGCCGATCGGCCTCACGCTCCAGCGCCGCCGTCTCGGCCTGACTGTCGGTGGCGTCGAGCACCCACAGCAGCACGCTGCCCGGTGTCTCCACCGCTTCGGACGCGCGTTCGCCGAGCACCAGCAGCATCCGCTCGGAGCCGCGCACCGGCAGGGACAGCCGGAAGGACTGGCCGGCGCGCTGCGCCGCCTCCACCTGATCGGCGAGCAGTTCGGCGTCTTCGGGCTCGAGCCCGGCATCCTTCTGGGAAAGCTTGCCCAGCGATTCGACCGGCCCGTCCAGGCCCAGCCACGCGGCCAGCCGCGGCGACATTTCCACTCGCCCGTCGACGCGCACCAGCATCGGCAGCGCCGGCGAGGTCCGGGCGAAGCGGAGCAAGCGGCGGTTCTGCTCATAGGCGGTACGCGCCGCCGCCCGCGCCGCCAGCCCGGCATAGAGCGCCCACACCGCGGCGATCAGCACCAGCGCCAGCACCGCGCCGACGATCGCGGCGCTGCTCTGCGAAAGAACGATCATCGGGGAAGATGCCGGCATGCCATCGCTGCACCCTTATGCGAATCCATGCCCAAACGAAAAGGGGCCCGGCTGGTGCCGAGCCCCTTCCCGTTCATTTTGGTGCGTCCGATCAGAACTTCACGGTCGCGCCGAGGTACATGAAGCGCCCGACATTGTCGAAAATGGCGCTGCTGCCGTTGCCGAGCAGGCCGTAGGGCGGGCGCTTGTCGCCGATATTGTCGACGCCGCCATACAGGGTGAACTGGCGGTTCACGTCGAGCGTGCCGCGGATCGAGTGGTAGAACACCTCCGGATAGTAGACGATGTCGGCATAATAGGGATCGAGCGCCGGCACGCCGTTGGTGTCATGCTGGGCTTCCCAGTCGGTGACCGACTGCTTGCCGATATAGCGGACCTGATAGCCGATCGTCACCGGGCCATGGGTGTAGTCGACCGAGGCGTTCACCCGCCAGATCGGATCGCCCAGTTCGCCCTTCACCCGCTCCGGACGCTCCGGCGTGTCCAGGTACGGATAGTCGGTGCGGTTCTGGACATAGGTGGCGACCGCCCGGAACGCGATCCGGTCGTTCGCGAACACCTTGCGGTTGTAGGACAGGTCGAAATCGATGCCCTTCGCCCGCAGCGCCGCGAAGTTGACGCTGCTCTGCAGCAGCGCCGGCGACGCGAAATAGCCGTTCGACTGGCGCGGATTGATCAGCTTGCAGAACTGGTTGTCCAGCGTCGGCGCGTCATAGCAGGCGTCCAGAATGGTCTGGGCGTCGACCGCGCTGATGACGTTGCTGATCTTGATGTCGTAATAATCCGCGGTGAACGACAGGCCCGGCACGAAGCGCGGCTGCACGATCACGCCATAGGTCCAGCTGCGCGAGGTTTCCGCCGTCAGGTTCGGATTGCCGCCCGACAGGATCTCGAGGGTGCCCGCACGGGTACGATCGTTGACGAAGCCGGTCGGCACGCCCGCCGCGGCGCAGTTCGCCGCACGGGTCGCACGGCCCTTGGTAATCGAGTTGACGTCGCACGGATCGTCAACCGACGCGAAGTTCTGCGACGGCGACGAATAGAGGTCCGCCAGCGAGGGCGCGCGCACCGACTTCGAATAGTTCACGCGGAACTTGATGTCGCGGACCGGTGCGTAGATGCCGCCGGCATTCCACGCCCACACCGTGCCGGTCGCGCCCTTGTAGTCCGCCACGCGGACCGCGCCGTTGACCGTCAATTCCTGCGCGAACGGAAGGTTGCGCAGCAGCGGCACGTCGAGCTCGCCATAGGCTTCCTTGACGGCGAACGAGGGCGGGTTGAAGTCCGGGATCGCGTTGAGGAAGGTCGCCCCGCTCTTCACCAGATCGTCGTAGCGGTAGAAGGCGGTTTCACGACGATACTCGCCACCGATCGCGAAGCGCACCGGGCCGCCCGGCAGCTCGAACCACTTGCTCGTATCGCCGATAAGGTTGGCATTGATGTCGAGCTCGGTAGCCTTGCCGGTGCGGATCGAGGTGGTGTTGATGTAGTTGCGCGCCGCCTGGCTGACCGAGCCGTCGCCCAGCAGGTTGATCGGCACGCACTTCGGATCGGTCACCGTCGTCTGGTTGATCCGGCAGACGATCTGCCCGGCCGAATTCCGCACCGCGTCGACCGCATTGTAGAAATTGCTCTCGATGCGATTGTTGTAGAATCGCGACGTCGAGTGGAACTCGCCGTAATTGACCGAGAAATCATACTTCCAGGTCGAGTTGAAATTACCCTCGACGCCTGCGACGAAACGGTAGGTGTCGCGGCGGTCGAACTCGTCACGCGTGCCGAGATCGTTGTTCTCGCGGTTCAGGCGGAAGAATTCCGCACCGGCGGGCAGCAGCGAGCGGATCGTCGCGGCAGCAGCCGGCTGCAGATACGGGTTGTCGAGCCGGATCGGAACGCCGACGCTGGTGCCGTAATACAGGTCCGCCGGGCGCGTGATCGGGTTGCCATTGGCATCGGTGTCGCGGACCAGGCCCTGCTCGCCGCCCTGCGCGAAGGTCGGGCTGCCCTGGTTGAAGCTCTCGACGCGAACGAACTTGGCTTCGAAGAACGGACGGAACGCGTCCGAGACGTCATAGTGGCCGAGCACGTTCGCGACATAGCGGTCGAGGCGCGGAACCAGCGTGCCGCGATCGTTCAGGACCGCGCCGTCGCCGCCCTGGTTGTTGCCCGAGCCGGCCGGCCGGAAATCGGTGCCGTAGTTATATTCGCGCAGCGAGCCGTCCGGGCGGAAGCCGAAGATGCGCGGGAAGCCGTTGGCGACGCAGGCATTGGCGGTCGTGCACGAACGCGTGCTGGTGCCGTTATAGGCGATGAAGTTGCCGCCATTGTCATAGCCATAGCTGTGCACGCGGGTCAGGTAGGTACGATCCGGCTTGGTATTGTCGAGCGCAGGATTGTCGACCAGCTGGATCTGGTTGCGGCCGTCGACGGCGCCGGTCAGCTCGGGGCGGTCGGCATAGGTCACCAGGTTGGCGCGGTTATATTCGAGCGCGACGGCGATGTTGCCGCGGCCTTCCGAGAAGTTCTTGCCGAACGTGCCGGACAGGCGATAGGTGCCGCGATCGGCCTTGTCGCTGATGCCGGCCTGGGCGTTGAGCGTCACGCCGTCGAAGTTGCGCTTGGTCACGAAGTTGACGACGCCGGCCATCGCGTCCGAGCCGTAGACGGCCGAGCTGCCGCCGGTCACGACGTCGACCCGCTCAAGCAGATCGGTCGGGATGGTGTTGACATCGACCTGGAACTCGCCCTCGACCGAGGTGACGTGGCGGCGGCCGTTGACCAGCACCAGCGTGCGGGCGGTGCCGAGGCCGCGCAGATCGAGCAGGTTGAGGCCCGAAGTGCCGATGAACTGGGTCGAGCTCGCCTGGCTGTAGGTGTTGCGCATCGACGGCAGCGCGTTGAGCGCGTCACCGACGACGACGCCGCCGTTGCGGGTCAGGTCGGACACGGTGACCGAGGTCACCGGGATCGGCGAATCCAGGCCCGGGCGCGAGATGCGCGAACCGGTCACGACGATCTCGGCCGGCTCCTGCGCCTGGGCGGCGGGGGCCGCCGGCGTCGCCGCGGTGTCGGTCTGCGCAAAAGCGGGAAGCGCGGCCTGGGCCGCAACGAGAGCCGCGAACGACGCGGAGAGCTTGAGGCCGCCCTGACGGCCTGCACGAAGGAAACGCATTACATACCCCTTTACGGACGCATATTTTTACGATGCGCCCGTGAAAGCCCTCCGCGCTTCCGCAATGTTGCAAATATATCTGAACCTTGTCTGCAGCGCGACCGACCGGGGCATTATTGCCGCCACGGGAAACGTAACACTAATTTCACAATTTCTGTTGCCGAACCGCAACACTGACGATGCATTTCTGCATCAACGCGCAACAGAAATGGCCGCCCCAGGGAACCCCGGAGCGGCCATGACAAAACAGCGCAGCAGGCGCCTTTCGCTTAGTAGCGGTAGTGCTCCGGCTTGAACGGACCTTCCGGCTTCACGCCGATATAGGCAGCCTGCTTCTCGCTCAGCTTCGACAGGTGCACGCCCAGCTTTTCGAGGTGCAGCGCCGCGACCTTCTCGTCGAGGTGCTTCGGCAGGACGTAGACTTCGTTCTTGTAGTGCTCGCCGCGGGTCCAGAGCTCGATCTGCGCCAGCGTCTGGTTGGTGAAGCTGGCCGACATCACGAAGCTCGGGTGACCGGTGGCGCAGCCCAGGTTCACCAGGCGGCCCTTGGCGAGCACGATGATCTGCTTGCCGTCCGGGAACTCGACCAGGTCGGTGCCCGGCTTCACTTCGGTCCACTTGTAGTTCGACAGCGCCGCGATCTGGATCTCGCTGTCGAAGTGGCCGATGTTGCAGACGATCGACATCGGCTTCATCGCCTTCATGTGATCGGCGGTGATCACGTCGGCGTTGCCGGTGGCGGTCACGAAGATGTCGGCGCGCTTCACGGCCTCGTCCATCGTGACGACCTCGAAGCCCTCCATCGCCGCCTGCAGCGCGCAGATCGGATCGATTTCGGTGACCATCACGCGGGCGCCACCGTTGCGGAGCGACTGGGCCGAGCCCTTGCCGACGTCGCCGAAGCCGGCGACGCAGGCGACCTTGCCGGCCAGCATCACGTCGGTGGCGCGACGGATCGCGTCGACCAGCGATTCCTTGCAGCCATAGAGGTTGTCGAACTTCGACTTGGTGACGCTGTCGTTGACGTTGATCGCCGGGAACGGCAGCTCGCCCTTCTTGGCGATCTCGTACAGGCGGTGCACGCCGGTGGTGGTCTCTTCCGAGACGCCCTTCAGGTTCTGCACGGTCTTGGTGAGATAGCCCGGATACTTGGCGACGAACGCCTTCAGCGCGCGCTGGAACTCGACTTCCTCGTCATTCTCCGGCTCGCCCAGCGTCGCGCCGGCTTCGAGCTTGGCGCCCCACAGCGCGAACATGGTCGCGTCGCCGCCGTCGTCTAGGATGATGTTGGCGGTGGTGCCGTCGGTGTCCGCGCCCCAGTTGAAGATGTCGCCGACATAGTCCCAATACTCGGCCAGGCTCTCGCCCTTGACCGCGAACACCGGCACGCCGGTGGCGGCGATGGCGGCGGCGGCGTGGTCCTGCGTCGAGAAGATGTTGCAGGTCGCCCAGCGGACCTGCGCGCCGAGCGCGGTCAGCGTCTCGATCAGCACGGCGGTCTGGATCGTCATGTGCAGCGATCCGGTGATGCGCGCGCCCTTCAGCGGCTGCGACGGGCCGAATTCCTTGCGGAGCGCCATCAGACCGGGCATTTCGGTCTCGGCGATCTCGATCTCCTTACGGCCGAAATCGGCGAGCGCGATGTCCTTGATGACATAGTCGTTGGTAGCCACGGGCTGCTTCTCCAGTTCAAGCAAAATGCGGGCGTACCGGGACTCCTCCCGGCCGCATGGGTGCGCCCCTAGCCGCTTCGGGTCAGGCGCGCAATGTTAATATAAAGATATCTTTATATGCCGATCGCGCCAATTCAAGCGGTGCCCGTGCTATTTGCCAATAGCCGCGGATCGATGCCTGCGCCGACAAACCCTTCGGCCCAGCGTTCGTACACATCGGTGTCGTAGAGCAGGCTGATATCGGCGGGCGTGTTGAACCAGCCATGGCGGGTCAGTTCCTCCTCCAGCTGCCCCTCGCCCCAGCCGGCATAGCCGAGCGCGACCAGCCAGCGGCTGGGGCCGCGCCCTTCGGCGATGGCGCGCAGCACGTCGATCGTGCCGGAGAGCTGCCAGCGGCCGGCAACGTCGATCGTGTCCTGGCCGCTCCAGTCGGCGGAGTGGAGGACGAAGCCGCGCCGGGGCTCGACGGGACCGCCGAAATGCACCGGCACGTCGGGCACCGCGCCGGGGTCGATCTCGAACTGTTCGAGCAGATCATGCAGGCTGACGCCTTCGATGGTGGCGCCGATGCCGATGCCGAGCGCGCCCTCGACATCATGGGCGCACATCGCGATGACCGCGCGTTCGAAGCGCGGGTCGCCGATGCCGGGCATGGCCAGCAGGAATTGGCCGGTGAGGGAGGGCGTCGAATCCATGCGATCCACCTTATCGTTCCCCCTGTCTACGGGCCACGCTTGAATTTGTTGCGCGGGATGCGATGGAGGCGCCGCGGCCGCACCGCCGCAGGATTCGCAAGGAGAGAGCAGCATGACCATCCAGACCGGCGATCGCATTCCCGACGCCAAGCTCGTCAAGGTCACCGCCGAAGGCCCGGACCAGGTCGACGCGCCCGCCTATTTCGCCGGCCGCAAGATCGCGCTGTTCTCGGTGCCGGGTGCCTTCACCCCCACCTGCTCGGCCAAGCACCTGCCGGGCTTTGTGGAGAAGGCCGACGAGATCAAGGCCAAGGGCGTCGACGAGATCGCCTGCACCGCGGTCAACGATTTCTTCGTGATGAAGGCCTGGGGCGACGCCAATGGCGTGGCTGACAAGGTGACGATGCTGGCCGACGGCAATGGCGGCTTCGTCGAGGCGCTGGGCCTGACGCTCGACGGCTCGGCCTTCGGCCTCGGCACGCGCGGCCAGCGCTTCGCGATGATCGTCAATGACGGCGTCGTCGAGCAGCTGTTCGTCGAGGCGCCGGGCGCGTTCGAAGTCAGCTCGGCCGAATATGTGCTGAGCAAGCTCTGATTGCAGGCGGGGGACACCACCGCCTTACCTTGGTCGTCATTCCCGCGAAGGCGGGAATCCATTTGCCAGGACGTCTCGGCAGGCGCCGTGACGGCACCACCAATGGATCCCCGCCTTCGCGGGGATGACGCCGGGATAGAGGGTGGTGCCGGGATGGCGAATAGCCCCCCCATTCCGCCAGCCGACTTGCCAGAGTCATCTTCCGCGCTTAGCGATGGAAGATGACTCAAGCCTCCGATATCGTCGCCGACCTGGATCGGCTCTATCGCGCCTCGGTCGAACGACTGCAGCAGGCGCTCAACCGCTACATCACCGACGGCACCACACCCGATCCCGAAAGCCGGACGGACGGCAGCTTCGCCTATCCCGAACTGCGCGTTACCTATCGCGGCGGCGTGAACCGGCCGATCCCGCGGCGCTCGTTCGGCCGATTGGTGGAAGCGGGCGATTACCGCATCACCGTGACCCGCCCGGCGATGTTCGCCGACTATCTGACCGAGCAGCTGACCTTCCTGATCGAGGATTATGACGTCGAGGTGCATGCGGTCACCGGACGGCAGGAGATCCCCTTCCCCTATGTGCTCGATCCGAACACGATCCTGAGCCTGGATGACGTCTCGGCGACCGAGCTCGGACGTCACTTTCCGGCGACCGAGCTGTCCCATATCGGTGACGAGATCGCCGATGGGCTGTGGATCAGCCAGGACGAGACGCGGCCGCTGGCGCTGTTCGACGCGCTGCGCACCGATTTCTCGCTGGCCCGGCTCAAGCACTATACCGGCACCCCGGTCGAGCATTTCCAGCAATATATCCTGTTCACCAACTACCATCGCTATGTCGATGAGTTCGTGCGCTGGGCCTGCGCACAGCTGGGCCCGGACAGCCGCTTCATCGGCGTCTCCGGCGCGGGCGGGATCGTGATCGAGGATGCCGCGGATGCCGACCGGCTGGTCAGCGACGGCGCGTGGCGGCGGCATCAGATGCCGGCCTATCATCTGATGGCCGAGGGCCGCACCGGCATCACGCTGGTCAATATCGGCGTCGGTCCGTCGAACGCAAAGACGATCACCGATCACCTTGCGGTGATACGCCCCGAAGCATGGCTGATGATCGGCCATTGCGGCGGCCTGCGCCCGAGCCAGCGGATCGGCGACTATGTGCTCGCCCATGCCTATCTGCGCGACGACCACATCATGGACGACGTGCTGCCGCCGGAGATCCCCATCCCCGCCATCGCCGAAGTTCAGCAGGCGCTGGCGCGGGCGGCGGAGACGGTTTCGGGTCAATCGGGCGACGAGCTCAAGCAGCGCCTGCGCACCGGCACGATCGTTACCACCGACGATCGCAACTGGGAGCTGCGCTATTCGCAGTCGGCGCTGCGCTTCTCGCTGAGCCGCGCGGTCGGCGTTGACATGGAGTCGGCGACTCTGGCAGCACAGGGCTATCGCTTCCGCGTGCCCTATGGGACGCTGCTCTGCGTCTCGGACAAGCCGCTCCACGGCGAACTCAAGCTGCCCGGCCAGGCCAACCGCTTCTACGAGCGGGCGATCGCCGAGCATCTGAAGATCGGCATCGAGGCCTGCGAGGAACTGCGCCGCGAAGGCGCCAAGCTCCACAGCCGCAAGCTCCGCGCCTTCAACGAGCCGCCGTTCCGGTGATCGCTTAAATCCTCGCCCCGCGAGGGGAGAGGATAGCGAAGCTTGGCGCGCAAGCGCCTAGCGCAGCTTGGAGAGGGGCGGGCGGCGCGAAGCGCCGCTGAACAGCCCCCTCTCCCTCCCACCGCCTTCGGCGGCGAGCCCCTCCCTCTCCCCGATGGGGAGAGGGGTTCGGGATCAGAATACCGTTTCGAGCAGCACCACGCTGGGGTCGCCCTCGACCTCGCGGGCAACGAAGCCCATCTCGCGCTCCAGCTCGATCGCGAGGTGGTTCTCGCGGCTTTCGATCGACTGAAGTCGCTTCACGCCGCGCGCCTTGGCCTCGGCGGTGATGTAGTTGAGCAGGCTCCAGCCCACCCCCTGCCCCTTGCGATCCGCGCGGATCGAGATCGCGACCTCGGCCGTATCCAGCGCGTCGTCGCAGGCGAGCATGCCCGAGCCGACCAGTTGGCCGCCCTCGGCGGTGAACGCCAGATAGCTCTCGGTCTTGTGGTGATCGACATGGATCAGCGCCGCCGCCTGGTGCGGCTGGAGATGCGGGCTGGCGGTGAAGAAGCGGAAGCGGCGATCCTCATTCGAGACGTGATCGAAAAAGTCCTTGAGCAGCGCCGCGTCGTCCGGACGCACGGTGCGCACGTCGATGACGAGCCCGGAGCGGGTCGACAGTTGGACAGGCTCTGCGGTGGTCGCGGTCATGACGGTATCTCCACAAGCGATGCATGGCGCGCTAGGCCGACTAGGCGCGCACGCCCATCCGTAAACCTCACAGGGCTGGACGCAAGGTTTCGGGCAGCCTGCTTCCCCGCGCTGCCGTCATCGGCGGCAGCGGCGGCTCGACCGCAGGCTCCGCCGTGGCGCTGCGAACCCGGTTCCGCCCTTCGCGCTTCGCCGCGTAGAGCGCCTGGTCGGCTGCGCCGACGATCCGCTCCCAGGCCAGCGCAGCATCGCGCTGCTCGGCGTGACCGATGCTCACGGTGCAACGGATCGGCGCGTTCCCGGGCACATCCACCACTTCGAGCCGCGCCACCGCAGCGCGCACGCGCTCGGCCAGGCCGAGCGCTGCGTCCGGATCCCCCGGCAGGATCAGGAATTCCTCGCCGCCGATACGGCCGACGAAGTCGTCGGCGACGGTCACCCGGCCGATCTCCCGCGCCACCGCAATCAGCACCAGATCGCCGGCGGCATGGCCATGCTGGTCGTTGATCCGCTTGAAGTGATCCACATCGATCATGAGTACGGCCAGCGATCCGCCGAGCGCACGGACCTGCTCGGCGCGTCGTTCGCCCCGCTCCCACAGCACCCGGCGGTTCCAGAGACCGGTCAGGCCGTCATGCGTGGCATAGTGGAACAGTTGCGCGTCAAGTTCGCGGCTCAGCATCCAGAGGATGCACGGGGTGATCGTCGCGGTCAGCAAGATGCGGGCGATGAGTCCAAAGCCGGTCGTCGGATCCTCCAGCGCCGACGCATCGGGATGGACAAGCCACCAGAGCATGCGGGCAACGAGCACCGCTGCCCAGAGGCCGTGCGCCGCTGCCGCGATCCGCGCGACCGAGCGCCGGGATTCATCGGCGCAGGTCCACAGCGCCCGCGCGGCCGCGATCGTCAACAGGCCGCGCAACGAACCGCCCAGCGCCACCATCACGCGCATGTTTTCGTAATCGGCAAGGACATAGCCGATCTCCACTAGGACCAGTAGCCCTGCCGGCGTCAGCACCCACAGATCGCGCCTTGGCCGCGCCAGGTACCGCATGATGGCGAGAAAGTTGAGCAGCGTCCCCGCATCGATCAGCAGATTGCCCGGCAACGCCGGAACGCGAAAGGAGACGAAGGCGGGCAACAGAAGGGCAAAGAAGCCGGCGGCAATTGCGAGGTTGGCGAAACACCACAGGAGCATGCCGCCCGATCTCGTCGCGTGCGGACGGCGAAGCGCGACCGCCAGGAACGCCACCGCCGAGATCAACGAAATCAAGATGTTGAGAACCATCAGCGTCCCGGGTTCGAGAACGAGATACATCGATTGCCGCATATTCGGAGTCCGCCGTCCCTCACCCTCACGCGCTTTTGCGCGATAGGTATTGCAAAGCGGATAATCAATTTCGGGAAATCACGGCGGTCTGCGACAGGTGGCGCCCTAGCAATCGGGCGGGTTCGCGCCTATGTCCGCGTCCAATCATGGCAACGCGACTCCCCGAAGCCCCCAAGGTGGGCATGGTGTCGCTCGGCTGTCCCAAGAATCTGGTCGACTCCGAGCGTATCCTCACGAAGCTCCGTTCGGACGGCTATGCGCTGTCGCCGGACTATGCCGGCGCGGACGTCGTGCTGGTGAACACCTGCGGCTTCCTCGACAGCGCCAAGGAAGAATCGCTCGAGGCGATCGGCGAGGCGATCGCCGAGAACGGCCGGGTGATCGTCACCGGCTGCATGGGCAAGGAAGCCGAGGTGATCCGCGCCCGCTTCCCCAATGTGCTCGCGGTCACCGGCGCGCATCAATATGAGGAAGTGGTCGGCGCGGTGCACGATGCGGCGCCGATGCCGCCCTCGCCCTTCGTCAACCTGGTACCGGACAGCGGGCTCAAGCTCACCCCGCGCCACTACAGCTATCTGAAGATCTCGGAAGGCTGCAACCATCGCTGCAGCTTCTGCATCATCCCCTCGCTGCGCGGCGACCTGGTCAGCCGCCGGCCCGACGCGATCCTGCGCGAGGCGGAAAAGCTGGTCGCCGCCGGCACCAGGGAACTGCTGGTCATCAGCCAGGACACGTCGGCGTACGGGATCGACATCCGCAAGGAGCCGCGCGCCTGGAAGGGCCGCGAAGTCGTGCCGCACATGACCGGCCTCGCCCGCGAGCTCGGCCAGATCGCGCCCTGGGTGCGGCTGCACTATGTGTATCCCTACCCCCATGTCGACCAGGTGATCCCGCTGATGGCGGAGGGGCTGGTGCTCCCCTATCTCGACATCCCGTTCCAGCACGCAGCCCCGAATGTGCTGCGCGCGATGAAGCGCCCGGCCAACGAAGCCAAGGTGCTCGAGCGGCTGCGCGGCTGGCGCGCAATCTGCCCGGACATCGCGATCCGCTCGACCTTCGTCGTCGGCTTCCCCGGCGAGACCGAAGCGGACTTCCAGTACCTGCTCGATTGGCTCGAGGAAGCCCAGCTCGACCGCGTCGGCGCGTTCCGCTTCGAGCCGGTCGAAGGCGCCTCGGCCAATGACCTCCCCGGCGCGGTGCCCGAAGACGTCAAGGAAGAGCGCTACGCCCGGATCATGGAGAAGACTGCCGCGATCAGCGCCGCCAAGCTCCAGGCCAAGATCGGTCGACAGCTGGAGGTGATCATCGACGCGGTCGACGAGGACGGCGGCGCCACCGGTCGCAGCCAGGCCGATGCGCCCGAGATCGACGGCGAAGTGTTCCTGCGCGACTCCGGCCATCTGGAGCAGGGCGATATCGTCCGGGTCCTGATCGAGGACGCGGACGAACATGACCTTTACGGCGTACCGATGGACTGATCGGCTGCGGGCTTGATCGGCAGCCTGCCGACGGCCCGCAGCACGAGAAAGACGATCGCGACGAACGGGAGGGCAAAGCTCAGCACCCAGGGCTGCAACGGCCCCTGCTGGAAGCCGGCAGCGCCCAGCAACAGGAAGCTGATCGGCAGGAAAACCCAACCGCCGCTGGTCCAGTTCAACTGGAACACGCCGAACGAAAACAGCGCGCCGATGCACCAGAGCCATTTGAGCCGCAGTCCCTTTGTTCGCAACACGAGGACAAAGGCAATCACGCTGGTCGCCAGCGCCGCTCCCATGGCGGCAAGCCACAAATAGTGAATGCCTCCCTTGCCTTCCAAGGCGAGGCGGTTGGCCGCCATCAACGAGCGATCGAGCGGCTGGACAAAGGCGCCGTTGACCAGGGGCTTCTCGCCGCCGGTGTCGAGCAGGACCTGAATCAACGCCCATTTGCCGTCGCCACCGACTTCGTAGGTGAAGCGCTTGAAGGTGGTCCTGCGGCCGTCCCTCTCAAACCATTGCACATTCACCCCGCCAAGCACCGGCGTCCCCTTCGGCGCAAGTACCTGCATCTGAGCAAGGATGGTGGCGTTCAACTGCGCGCGGAGCGACGCGTCGGCATGGCCGGACAACCATTTCAGGTCGTCCCCCTGCACTGCACGCACGGTCTGCAGGGCCAGCGCCTGCTCCTCCGCCGTGCTGAATTGGTTGAACGCCTGCTGATAGGAACAGGCCGATAGAAACAGCAGAACGAACGCGACAAAGACCCGCATACGCACCCCCCAGGCCAGCATTCCTACGCCGGAGCAGACGCCGTCGCAACGATCCGTTGGCAGGGTGCTCGGCGGGCGCTAAGCCGCTGCGGTCATCTCCCGGAGGCCCGATGTTCCGTACCGCCCTTGCCGCTACCCTGCTGATCGCCACCCCCGCCGCCGCCCAGCAGCTCACCCCCGAGCAGAGCGCCAAGGTCGACGCCATCGTTGCCGATGCGCTGAAGAGCAGCGGCGTGCCGTCCGCCTCGATCGCGATCGTGCGTGACGGCAAGATCGTCTTCGCCAAGGCCTATGGCGATCAGGGCCCCGGCATCAAGAACGGGCCCGACGCCAACGCGAAGTACCAGATCGCCTCGGTCTCGAAGCAGTTCACTGCCGCGGCGATCCTGCTGCTCGCCGACGAGGGCAAGCTGAGCCTCGACGACACGGTGTCGAAATGGGTGCCCGAGGTCACCGATGCGGACAAGATCACCATCCGCCAGCTCTTGAGCCACACCGCCGGGCTGCAGGATTACTGGCCCCAGGATTACAGCTTCAAGGCGATGGAAACACCGGTGACTCCGCAGCAGATCGTCGACCGCTGGGCGAAGAAGCCGCTCGACTTCACGCCGGGTGCCGCCTGGCAATATTCGAACACCGGCTATGTCGTGGCGGGCATGATCATCGAGAAGGCATCGGGCCGGAAGCTGCTCGACTATCTCGAGGCGAAGATCTTCAAGCCGCTCGGGATCAAGGCGGTCGACCAGGACAAGGCGATCGGCAAGGGCTTCCCGCAGGGCAGCAACCGCTTCGCGCTCGGCCCGGTCCGCCCGGCCAAGCCGGCGGCGGACGGCTGGCTGTGGGCGGCCGGCGAGCTCGCGATGAGCGCTACCGACCTCGCCAAATGGGACATCGCCCGCATCAACCGCACGGTGCTGCCGGCCAAGGACTGGGCGGTGCAGGAAACCGAAGTGAAGCTCGCCGACGGTTCGCCGACCCATTACGGGCTGGGCGTGTCGCTGGGCGAGCATGGCGGCAAGACGGAAGTGTCGCACGGCGGCGAGGCAGTCGGCTTCCTGACCAACAACGTCGTGATCCCCGAGGAGAAGTTCGCCGTGGTCGCACAGGTCAGCGCCGATTTCGGCCGGGCACAGGATACGATCACGCAGGGGATCACCGATCTGCTGCTGCCGGTCGCCACGCCGCCCGCCGCGCTCACGCTCGACCAGCAGCGCGACGCGCTCGCCCGGAAACTGTTCGACCAGCTCCGCGCCGGCACCCCCGATCGCAGCCTGATGACCGAAGATGCCAACTATTTCTTCAACGCCACCGTGCTCGGCGACTATCGCGACAGCCTCGCGCCGCTCGGCGCACCGCTCGCGTTCGAGCCGATCGGCAAGGCCCGGCTGCGCGGCGGCTTCGTCAACCGCAACTACCGCATCCGCTTTGCGGACCGCGAACTGATCGCGGTGACCTATGCCGAGCCGGGCGCAGACGGCAAGTTCGAGCAGTTCCTGGTGATGCCGCGATGAGCAGCAGCGAGTCGCAGGAAAAGTCCCGGGCGGCGCGCCGCCGCTGGATCACCTTCGGCGAGATCATCGGCGTGATCGCCGTCGGCATCTCCGGGCTGACCTTGTGGAACAACTGGAACGATCGGCGCGAGACCAAGGCCGAACAGGCGGCCACCGCCTCGCGTGCCGCGACGCGCGCCAGCCGGCTGGTGCTGGTGGCCGGCGAGACGGGTAAACACGAATTGGCGCTCAAGACGTCGTCGGCCGACCAGACCGTGCAGAGCCAGACGATCCTGTTCCCGCCGGCGCTGCAACTCTCCGCCGCCGAGACCACCGGCGAGCCCCGCATCGATGCCGGCTGGTTCGAACATGCGCTCTTCCGCGCCCGCAACGATGCGCATCTGCCCGATGCGAGCCGCGGCGACGAGCGGCTGCCGATCGTCATCGTCACCCGATTCCTCGCGGACGGCGAGCCGCACGAGGACGTCGCGCTGTACGATCTCGGCTACAGCATCACCGGCAAGTTCCTGAGCGGGCACAGCCTCACCCTGCGCGGGCTGTCGCTGGTCAGCCATGTCAAGCGGGACCATGCGGAGGCGAAACTCGATACGCGCTGGAAGAAGCTGCTGGCCGGCGCCGGCGGGTCCTGACGCCGCTTTCCAAAAATCGATGGCGACACGGCTAGGCGCGGGGCGTCCCGCGTCCTAGATCATGGCCATGACGGATCTCAACACGCTCGTTCAGCCCGATCGCGGCCAGGCCGCTCGCACCATCCACCTCATCGACGCCAAGGGCTATGACGCCTGGCTCGCCGCCCAGCCGCCGCGCCACCGCGCCGCCGCTGCCGCGCAGAAGCTCAGCGGCTCGGCCAATGCCAGCGCGATCCTGCCGGGTGACGCGCCCGAAGACTGGTCGGTCGTGGCGGTGGTCGCCAATATCGAGAAGCTCGGCCCCTGGTGCCTCGCCAAGCTGGCCGAGACGCTGCCCGAGGGCAGCTACCGCGTCGAGGGCGGCGAGCCCGGCAAGGCGATCTATGGCTGGCTGGTCGCGCAGTACAAGTTCGATCGCTACAAGAAGCCCGATCCCAAGCCCCAGGGCCCGCGCGTGCTGCTCACCGGCGACCCGGTGAAGATGGAGGAGGCGGTACGCATGGCCGCCGTCACCTTCAAGCTGCGCGACCGGATCAACACCGGCGCCAACGACATGAGCCCGGCCGATCTCGAGGCCGCCGGTGCCGATCTCGCCAAGGCCTATGGCGCCAGCTTCTCGGTGGTGAAGGGCGACGCGCTGAAGCAGGGCTATGGCATGCTCCACGCCGTCGGCCAGGCGGCCGGCAAGGGCCGCGAGCCGCGGCTGATCGAGCTCGAATGGGGCAACCCCGAGCATCCGCGCATCGCCATCATCGGCAAGGGCGTGTGCTTCGACAGCGGTGGTCTCGACATCAAGCCTGCCGCCGGCATGCGGCTGATGAAGAAAGACATGGGCGGCGCGGCGCACGCGCTCGCGCTCGGCGAGCTGGTGATGCAGAACAAGCTGCCGGTACGGCTGCACCTGCTCGTCCCCGCCGTCGAGAACTCGATCTCGGGCGAGGCGACGCGCCCGGGCGACGTGATGGTCTCGCGCAAGGGGATCACGGTCGAGAACAGCAATACCGACGCCGAGGGCCGCCTGATCCTGGGCGACGCGCTGACCAAGGCCGAGGAGAAGGATCCGGAACTGGTCTTCGACTTCGCGACGCTGACGGGTGCCGCCCGCGTCGCGCTGGGCGCCGACCTGCAGGCGCTGTTCGCCAATGACGACACGCTGGCCGCGGAGATCTTGGCTGCCGGCGAGGAAGAGGCCGATCCGATCTGGCGGATGCCGCTCTACGATCCGTACAAGGAGCTGCTGAAGTCGGACGTGGCGGACATGGTCAACGCCGCCGAGGGTCCGTTCGGCGGCGCGATCACCGCGGCGCTGTTCCTCAAGGAATTCGTGCCGGCCAAGGCCCAATGGGCCCATTTCGACATCTTCTGCTGGAACGGCAGCCCCAAGCCGGGCCGGCCCAAGGGCGCCGAGGCAGTGAGCCTGCGCGCCACCTGGAAGGTGCTCAAGGACCGCTACGGCGGATAAGCGCTTCGGCCGCCGGCGGCATCACGCCGTCGGCGAGCCAGCAGGCGACCTCGTCCTTGTCCATGGGGCGGCCGAACAGATAGCCCTGCCCCTGCGCGCAGCCGAGCCCGCGCAGCATTTCGGCCGTTTCCAGCGTCTCGATGCCTTCGGCAACCACCGGCAGCTCCAGCGTGCTCGCCAGCCCGAGGATCGCCCGGACGATCCGCAGTGCTTCGCTGCCATCGGTCAGCGATTCAACGAACGAACGATCGATCTTGATCTTGTCGAACGGCAGCATCCGCAGGTGCTGGATCGAGGCATAGCCGGTGCCGAAATCGTCGAGCGCCAGCTGCACGCCCTGATTCTTGAGCGACTCGATCGCGTGATGCGCCTTGTCGGCATCGACGATCAACGCGTTCTCGGTGATCTCCACCGTCAGCCGCGCCGGTGGGAAACCCGTGCGGGCAAGTACCGACAGGATCTTGTGGCTCAGCCACTCGTCGCGCAGCTGGCCGGGCGAGATGTTGATCGCGATGCTGACCGGCACCGCCCAGTCACGGGTCTCCAGGCAGGCGCGATCGAGCAGATCGAGCATCAGCGTGTTGAGCAGGCCGCATTCCTCGGCGATCGGAATGAACTGGTCCGGCCCGATCTCCGAATCGTCGCGCCGCCAGCGGGCAAGCAGCTCGAAGCCGGTCACCTGCCCGGTCCGCAGATCGACGATCGGCTGGTAGCGCGGGTAGAAGCGACTCTCCGCCAGCGCCTCGCGCATTTCGGTCTCGATCGTCGAGCGCCGACGGATCTCGGCATCCATCTGCGCGGCAAAGGCGCAGTAGCAGCCCCGCCCCGCCTCCTTGGCCTGATAGAGCGCCACGTCGGCGCGCCGCATCAGCGTGTCGGCGTCGGTTGCGTCCTCGGGATAGAGCGCGATGCCGACGCTGGCGCCGATATGGTGCATGCGGTCGTCGATCAGGAACGGGCGAGCCACTTCGCGGACGATGGCGTGGGCGACGCTGCGCACCCGATCGAGATCACCCGCGGCATAGGGCAGCGAAATCGCGAACTCGTCGCCGCCCAGCCGGTAGCTGCGCCCCCCCTCGCCTACAACCCAGCGCAAGCGTCCCGCGACGGCGCGCAGCAGCTGGTCGCCGATCGGGTGGCCGTGGACATCGTTGATCGACTTGAAGCGATCGAGATCGACCAGCATCAAGCCGAACTGGCCCGGGCCGGCCTGCCGGAGATACCCGGCAAGCGCGCGGCGATTGGGCAGGCCGGTCAGCGGATCATGATAGGCCAAGCGGTGCGCGCGCTGTTCGGCCAGCCTGGCGCGTCGCTGCCCGATCGCCATCTCCGCACGCGAAGCGAGTACTTCGATGAAGCCCGCATGGCTCGCGCCGAACATCCGCAGCACCACCGCCGACACCAGCACGATATTGACGCCGAGGCCGACCAGGAAGCGATCGCCCGACAAGAGCAGACAGACGACCACCGGCGAGGCGCCGCACATCATCACCAGCCAGCCGGCGACCGGAAAGGTCTGCAGGCAATAGCAGCAGGTGACCGCGCCGATGAAGATGTACAGCGCGATGCTGGTCCGCCGCGCCAGATCCGCTTCGAAGAACAGAACAAGCGCCCAGCCGCCAAAGGCTAGGCTCAACACCGCCGCTGCCAGGATCGTGCCGATCAGGTAGCGCCGAATCTTGCGGATGCTGGGGATCGTGTCGGTGCGGCGCGTCACCCATAACAGGCTGCGCACCGCCGCGGCGATGCCGAGAAGAATGGGCGCGACGACGCTGAGGCGCGGTGAGACCGATCCGTGCGAGGCAAAGCCGAGGAACACCGCGTCGAGGAAGACGAGCGTGTACATCAGCGGAATCTGCCGGCCCAGCACCCGATATTGTTCGGTAAGAACGGCCCGGTCGAGCCTGGTCCTCCCCGACCGTACTAGGCGAATCCCCTGCAACATCCGGGGTCTTGTAGCGCAAGACCCCGGACAACAGGTTAATCAGCGCGCGGCGATTCCGGCCGCTGCCTCGATGATCGGGACGAATTTCTCGGCCGTCAGGCTGGCGCCGCCCACCAGCGCGCCGTCGACATCGTCGACCGCGAGGATGGAGGCGGCGTTGGCGGCACTGACCGAGCCGCCATAGAGGATCCGCATATCGTTGGCGGAGGTGCCGATCATGCCGCGCAGCTTGGCGCGGAGGATGGCGTGCATCGTCGCGATCTCGTCGAGCGTCGGCGTCTTGCCGGTGCCGATCGCCCAGCGCGGCTCATAGGCGATGGTCAGCCAGTCGGGCGCGGCGCCATCGGGCAGCGACTTCTCGATCTGGGATTGGACGATGCGTTCGGCGCGGCCGGCATCGTGCTCGGCCTCGGTCTCGCCGCAGCACAGGATCACGTTCAGCCCATGGCGACGCGCGGCGGCGGCCTTGGCCCAGGTGTGGTGGCTGGTCTCGGCATGGTCGGCGCGACGCTCGGAATGGCCGACGATCACGACCTTCGCACCGGCCTCGACCAGCATCGATGCGGAGATGTCGCCGGTATGGGCGCCGTGATCATTCTCGTGGACGTCCTGCGCGCCGATCACGAAGTCGCCCGCAATGTCCACCGCCGCCGCAATGAGGGTGAACGGCACGCAGAGCAGCGCATCGACCTCCGGATGCGCGCGTGCTCCGGCGGCGATCGCCTCGATCTCGCGCAGCTGCGAGCGGAGCCCATGCATCTTCCAGTTCCCCGCAACCAGTTTCCGACGCATCTCCACTCCCTCTGCTGTTTCGATACTGCGATACCGATTGTCTCGCGCGGCACAAGCTTGAAGGCGCGTCGTACCGGCCCTAAAGCGGGCCAAATTCCTCGAACGAACGGCTCTCCATGCTCAACGCCTTCCGGAACTTCACCAAGTCGCGCTACGGCCTGATCATCGTCTTTGTCTTTCTAGGCCTGCTCGCGATCGCCTTTGCGGCGAGTGACGTCACCGGCATGCGCCAGGGGCTGAGCGGTGCGAGCAGCGGCACGCTGGCGACGGTGGCCGGGCAGGACGTGACCGAGCGGCAGGTGCGTGAGCGGCTGGAGCGCTACATTCGCGCCGCCCAGGCGCAGGGGCAGAACGTCACCATGGCGCAGGTGCTGGCACAGGGCGGGTTCGAGGCCGCGCTGAACGATGCCGTCAACACCGCCGCGGTCCAGGCCTTTGCCAACCAGAACGGCATGGCGGTCGGCAAGAAGCTGGTCGACACCGAGATCGCCAACAATCCGCAGTTCGCCGGCATGGACGGCAAGTTCAGCCAGCAGACCTTCGAGCAGCTGCTCGCGCAGAATCGCTTCACCCCGGCGCAGTTCCGCGAGGGCATGACCACCCAGCGCTATGCGGCATGGCTGATCGGCCCGATGGCGCTGCGCGGCGCTCCGCCCGCCGGTGTCGTGACCCCCTATGTCGCGACGCTGCTCGAGCGCCGCACCGGCATTGTCGGCTTCGTCCAGTCGCTGGCGATGGACCCGGGTCCGGCGCCGGACGCGAACACGCTCGCCGGTTACTACGCCCAGAACCGCAGCCGCTATCAGGTGCCCGAGCGCCGCATCGTCCGCTATGCGCTCGCGCAGCCGGACGTGCTGAAGGCGCAGGCGACGCCGACCGAGGCCGAGATCGCCGCCGCCTACAAGAAGGACGCCGCCAAGTACGCCGCCAGCGAGAAGCGCGGCGTCGAGCTGGTCCAGGCGATCAGCCAGTCGGTCGCCGCCAAGGTCGCGGCCGCCGCCAAGGGCGGCGACCTGGCCGGCGCCGCCAAGAGCGCCGGGCTCGAGGCGCGCACCATCGAGGCCAGCGACAAGGCCGGCCTCGCCAAGCAGGTCTCGGCGCCGTTCGCCGACGCCGCCTTCGCCGCCCCCGCGACGGGCATGCAGGGGCCGGTCCAGCTCGGCGGCGCGTGGTTCGTCTACCGCGTGAGCAAGGTCGAGAAGATCGCCGCGCGCGCGCTCGACCAGGTCCGCGCCGAGGTCAGCGACGAAGTAGCCAAGCGCAAGCTCGCCGCGCTGCTGGCGGATTCGCGCCAGGCGATCGAGGATGCGGTGGGCGACGGCGCGACCTTCGACGAGGCGGTTGCCAAGGCCAAGCTGACCGCGGTGCGCAGCCCGGCGCTGATCGCCAACGGCACCGATCCGGACAACGCCGCCTATCAGCCCGACGCCACCGTCGCGGCGGTGATGAAGGCCGGCTTCGGCTTCGAACAGGCCGGCGACGAGCCCCAGGTGGTACCGGTGGGCAAGGACGGCAGCTTTGCGCTGGTCTCGCTGGAGAAGGTCGTGCCCGCGGCCCCGCGACCGCTTGCGCAGATCACCGAGAAGGTGAAGGCCGACTATCTGCTCGACCAGGCACTCGCCAAGGCCCGCACCGCGGCGACCGCGATGCTGCCCAAGCTGCAGAAGGGCGAGCCGATGGCGCAGGCGCTGGCCAACGTGGGTGCGGCCAAGGGCGCCCCGCCCAAGCCGTTCGACTTCAAGCGCAGCGAACTGCGCGGCAAGGAGAACTTCATCCAGATGGCGTTCGACATGCCGGCCAAGACCGCACGCCTGGTCGAGGCGCCGAACCGCGGCGGCTACTACGTCGTCTATGTCGACACGATCCAGCCGGGCAATGTCGCCAGCGATCCGCAGGGCCCGCAGGCACTGCAGTCGGTCACCCAGGCGCTGGGGCAGATGGGCGCGCAGGAATATGAGCGCCAGTTCACCGCATCGCTGGTGAGCACGCTCAAGGTCCGCCGCAACGAAGCGGCTATCGCCCGTCTCCGCGCCGACCTGCAGCGCAACGGCGGCCAGTGAACCAGACGGTGATTCAGGGGATCGACGCTGCCCGCGCGGCACTTGCCGCCGGGCGTCCCGCGCTGGTCTGGCGCCAGCAGGTCGCGGATACCGAGACGCCGGTCGCCGCCGCGCTGAAGCTGATCGAACCGGGGCGCGGCGACTTCCTGCTCGAATCGGTTGAGGGCGGATCGGTGCGCGGGCGCCACAGCCTGATCGGCCTCGCGCCCGATCTGGTGTTCCGCGCAACCGGCACCGCGGCCGAACTCAACCGCCACTGGCTCACCGATCGCGCAGCCTTCGAGCCGCTGTCCGCCGATCCCCTGACGGCGCTGCGCGCGCTGGTCGCCGATTGCCGGATGGACGTGCCGGCGGAACTGCCGCGCGCGCTCGCCTGCCTGGTCGGCTATTTCAGCTACGAGACGGTCGGCCTGGTCGAAAAGCTGCCCCGGCCCGCGCAGAGCCCGGTCGGCGTACCGGACATGATCTTCGTGCGACCGACCGTGCTGCTGGTGTTCGACCGGCTGGCGGACACGCTGTTCTTCGTCGCGCCCGTCTGGCCGGGCGCCGATCCCGACGCTGCCGCCGAGCGGATCGATGCGGTTGCGGCGCAGCTCGCCAGCGCGCCGCTGCCCGCCCCCGTCCGCGCCGACCCGCTGGCGATCCAGCCGATGCCGGTGCTGCCGGAGGGTCGCTATGGCGAGATGGTTGCGGCCGCGAAGGAATATATCGCGGCGGGCGACATCTTTCAGGTGGTGCTCGCCCAGCGCTTCACCGCCCCCTTCCCGCTGCCGCCGTTCGAACTCTATCGCGCGCTGCGGCGGATCAACCCCTCGCCGTTCCTCTACCATCTCGACCTGCCGGGCTTCGCGCTGACCGGGTCGAGCCCGGAGATCCTGGTGCGTGCGCGCGACGGCGAGATCACCATCCGTCCCATCGCTGGCACCCGCCCGCGCGGCCGCACCGCCGCCGAGGACGAGGCCAACCGCACCTCGCTGCTCGCCGACCCCAAGGAGCGCGCCGAGCATCTGATGCTGCTCGATCTCGGCCGCAACGATGTCGGCCGCGCCGCGGCGCCGGGCAGCGTGCGGGTGACCGACAGCTACACCGTCGAATTCTACAGCCACGTCATGCACATCGTGTCGAACGTGGTGGGCAAGCTGCGCAAGGACGCGGACGCGATCGACGCGCTGTTCGCGGGCTTCCCCGCGGGCACGGTGAGCGGCGCGCCGAAGGTGCGCGCCTGCGAGATCATCGCCGAGCTGGAGGCGGAGACGCGCGGCCCCTATGCCGGCGGCGTCGGCTATTTCTCGCCCGATGGATCGATGGACTCGTGCATCGTCCTGCGCACCGCGCTGGTGAAGGACGGGGTGATGCACGTGCAGGCGGGCGCCGGCATCGTCGCCGATTCGGATCCGGCCTATGAGCAGCGCGAGTGCGAGGCCAAGTCCGGCGCGCTGTTCGCCGCCGCGCGCGAGGCCATCGCGCGGGCAAGCGAGGCGGGATTCGGGCAATAGGCCGGGTCGCCTCGCTGGAGAGCGTCGTCCTTCTTCGTCATCCCGGCGGAAGCCGGGATCCAGTCGCCTATCGATGTCAGCAAGAGCCGGAACGGAGACCCCAATGGATCCCGGCTTTCGCCGGGATGACGGGTTAGGGAATCCGGGAGCCGGCCCCAATCACGGTACGCGCGAGGCCTTAACTTCGCGGTCCAGCTTGTCCTGATACCATTGCTGCAGCATCTGGCGCGTGCAGCCGGTCTGGCCGCCGCTGCCGACGGCCGAGCAGCTGTTCGGCATCCCGGCGCGGTTGAAATCCTCCACCACTTCCATCCGGCGCGACCAGCTGGTCGACGGCGCGTCTTCCTTGGGCTGGTCGCGGAAGCGCTTGGGGATACGGTAGGGCGAGTCGCCCGCGTTCGAGCAGACCACGATCTCGTCCGGATTGGCCGGCTTGGGACAGCTCTGGTCGCCGTAGAGGAGGATGCTGCGGACGCGCTTGGGCGGAGCCTCGGGCGTGGTCTGGTCCTGGGTCTGGGCGAACGCCGGAGCGGCGAGCAGGGCAGTGGCAAGCATCAAGCGGGCAAGCATGGGGATACTCCTGGGAGGCGACACAACGTCCCTGCCCTGCCAGCCGTGCCGCGGCACTGTGGCGACCGCAAGGCCGGATTGTGCATCCGCGTTCGAGCGCCTAGGTCTGCGCCCATGATCCTCGTTCTCGACAATTACGACAGCTTCACCTGGAACCTCGTCCACTATCTGATGGAGCTGGGCGTGGAGGTGCGGGTGGTGCGCAACGATGCGCTGACCGCGAACGAGGCGATCGCCACCAATGCGCAGGGCTTCCTCATCTCGCCGGGCCCCTGCACGCCGAACGAAGCGGGGATCAGCCTCGACCTGGTCGCCGCCTGCGCCGATCTCGGCAAGCCGCTGCTCGGCGTGTGCCTGGGGCATCAGGCGATCGGCCAGCATTTCGGCGGCAGCGTGGTGCGCGGCGGGCTGATGCACGGCAAGACCTCGCCCGTGCACCACGACGGCACCGGGCTGTTCACCGATCTGCCCTCGCCGTTCACCGCGACGCGCTATCACTCGCTGATCGTCACCGACATTCCGGACAGCCTGGTAGTGAACGCCACTGCCGAGGATGGATCGGTGATGGGGGTCCGCCACGTCTCGCTTCCGATCCACAGCGTGCAGTTCCACCCCGAGAGCATCGCTACCGAACATGGCCACGCCATGCTCGCCAATTTCCTGCGGCTGGCCGGAATCGAGGCGACCGCCACCGCCTAACCTGCTTCAGCCTCGGTTCATCGCAGCCATGTTAGGAGGAATGCCATGAAACCGATCTTCGCCACCCTGCTCGTCGGTGCCGCGTTGTTCGCGGCACCCGTTGCCAACGCCGCGCACCGCGACACGCCGGACCAGCAGCTCGCCAAGCTGCTCAAGGGGCGAGTCGCCGGCAAGCCGGTCGATTGCATCAGCCTCACCATGACCGGCTCCAGCCAGGTCATCGACGGCAAGGCGATCGTCTATACCGTCGGCAACACGCTCTACGTGAACCAGCCGCGCGGCGGGGCCGACCAGCTCGACGACAATTCGATCCTGGTGACCAACACCTTCGGGTCGCAGCTGTGCAGCATCGACACCGTCCGGCTGATCGACCGCAATTCCTATTTCCCCCGCGGCTTCATCTCGCTCGGCGAATTCGTGCCCTACACCCGGGCGAAGAAGAGCAACTAAGCCGGCCCAAGCAGGAATTGCTCGACAGGCTGGCCCCGCCCCGGAATAGAGGCGGCGTGACCAGCCTGAGCCTGCTACCCGATCCGTCCTCCCCGCTTGCCCGCGAGACCGCCGCGCAGGCGTTCGCCGACATTCTCGACGGCACCGCCCCCGAAGCGGAGATCGAGACGTTCCTGATCGCGCTCTCCGTGCGCGGCGAGACCAGCATCGAGATCGCAGAAGCCGCCCGCGCGCTGCGCAACCGGCTGATTCCCGTGACGGCGCCCGAAGGGGCGATCGATGTCTGCGGTACCGGCGGCGACGGTCATCACACGCTCAACGTCTCCACCGCGGTCAGCCTCGTCGTCGCAGCAGCGGGCGTGCCGGTGGCGAAGCATGGCAACCGCGCCGCCTCCTCCAAGGCGGGCGCGGCGGATACGCTGGAGGCGCTGGGGCTCAACCTCGATCGCGCCGCGGCGCGCGCCGAGGAAAGCCTGCACGAGATCGGCATCGCCTTCCTGTTCGCGCAGCACCACCACCCGTCGCTGGGGCGCATCGCGCCGATCCGGCGGCGGATCGGGCGGCGGACGATCTTCAACCTGATGGGCCCGCTCGCCAACCCGGCGCATGTCCGGCACCAACTGATCGGCATCGCCCGACCCGACTACGCACCGGTCTATGCCGAGGCGCTCGAGCAGCTCGGCGTCGAGGCGGCGGCGATCGTCTCGGGCGACGACTCGCTGGACGAGCTTTCCACCGAGACCGCGAGCGTCGTCGTCAATGTCGGCCGTGCCAGGCTGCCGACGCGGATCACCCCCGAGGATGCCGGGCTGCCCCGCCATCCCCTGGCGGCCATTCGCGGCGGCAATCCCGAGTACAACGCGCTCGCGCTGCGCCGCCTGCTGCAGGGTGAAGAGGGCGCTTATCGCGACGCGGTGCTGCTCAACGCGGCTGCCGCACTGATGGTCGCGGGCCGCGCCAATGACCTACGGGACGGGGTGGAGGAAGCCGCCGAGATGCTCGACAACGGGCTTGCCAACGCCCTTCTCGACTGCTGGATCGCCTTCGCATGAGCACCATTCTCGACACGATCATCGCCACCAAGCGCAGCGAAGTCGCCGCCCGCAAGGCGGCTCCGCGCGCATGGCCGACGCCCACCGCGCCCCGCGGCTTCAAGGCGGCGCTCGACGCGCGCGCTTCGGCGGGCGGCTATGGCCTGATCGCCGAGATCAAGAAGGCCAGCCCCTCCAAGGGACTGATCCGCGCCGATTTCGATCCGCCCGCCCATGCCCGCGCCTATGCCGCCGGTGGCGCGGCGTGCCTGTCGGTGCTGACCGACCACGAGTATTTCCAGGGGCATGAGGACTATCTGATCGCGGCCCGCGCCGCCTGCGACCTGCCGGTGATCCGCAAAGACTTCCTGATCGATCCCTGGCAGGTCGAGGAATCGCGCGCGATCGGCGCCGATGCGATCCTGATCATCGTCTCGGCGCTCGACGACGGCCAGATGGCGGAGATCGAGGCGGCGGCGGTCGAACAGGGCATGGACGCGCTGGTCGAGGTCCACGACGCCGAGGAACTCGAGCGCGCGCTCAAGCTCAAGTCGCGGCTGATCGGGGTGAACAACCGCAATCTCAAGACCTTCGAGGTCAATGTACAGAACACCTACGACCTCGTCGCCCATGCCCCGAAGGACTGCACCTTCGTGGCGGAGTCCGGCCTCAACACTCGCGCCGACCTCGATGCGATGGCCGAGCACGACATCCGCTGCTTCCTGATCGGGGAGTCGCTGATGCGGCAGGCCGATGTCGAGGCGGCGACCCGGGCGCTGGTCGGGTGAGCGGGCTCACCCATCTCGACGAAACCGGCGCGGCGCACATGGTCGATGTCGGCGGCAAGGCGGTCACCGCACGCGAGGCGGTGGCGCGGGGCCGCATCACCATGTCGGCAGAGGCGGCCGCGGCGATCCGCGACGGCAGCGTGAAGAAGGGCGACGTGCTCGCCACCGCCCGCATCGCCGGCATCATGGCAGCGAAGAAGACATCCGAGCTGATCCCGCTCTGCCATCCCCTGCCCCTCACCCGCGTCGCGATCGACCTCGATCTCGACGAGACCGGCGTCACCGCCACCGCCACCGCCGCGACCGAGGGCAAGACCGGGGTGGAGATGGAAGCACTCACCGCCGTCTCGGTAACGCTGCTCACGCTCTACGACATGGCCAAGGCGCTCGATAAGGGCATGGTGCTCGGCGACATCCGGCTGCTCACCAAGACCGGCGGCAAGTCCGGCGACTGGCGCGCGCAAGGCTGAGGTACGGGCGGCAAAGAATCCCTTAGCCGCCCCAAACCGATCCTCCATTGCTCCGCCGCGGCCAGCGGGCCATGTGCGGCACCATGGCAACGCTTCTCGACCCTCATTCCCGCGGCCGCGTGATCCTCGTCGGCGCGGGTCCCGGCGACCCCGGCCTGCTCACCGTTCGCGCCGTCGAAGCGCTGAAGGCGTGTGACGTACTGGTCCATGACGGACTGGTCGACGATCGCGTGCTCGATCTCGCCCCCCAGGCCCACCGTATCTCGGTCGCCAAGCGCCGTTCGAAGCACACGCTGCCGCAGGAATCGATCAACGCGTTGATCGTCGCCCATGTGAAGACCGGCGCGGTCGTCGTCCGCCTCAAGGGCGGCGATCCGTTCATCTTCGGCCGCGGCGGCGAGGAAGTGGAGGCCGTGCGCGAAGCCGGGCTGCCGGTGGAAGTGATCCCCGGCGTCTCCGCCGCGCTCGGTGCCGCTGCCGAGGCGATGCTGCCGCTCACCCATCGCGACTGGTCGAGCGCGGTCAGCTTCGTCGCCGGCCAATGCAAGGGGCTGACCGACCAGGACTGGTCGGGGCTCGCCGGCAAGGGCCGCACGCTGGTGATCTATATGGGCGTCGCCACCGCCTCGGCGATCGCCGACAAGCTGATGGCCGATGGCGTCGCACCCGACATGCCGGTGGCGGTGCTGGAGCGCGCCACGCTGGAGGGCCACCGCGCGATCCGCACGCTGCTTGCCGATCTCGGCCTGATGGTCGAGCGCGAGGACGTGCAGAGCCCCGCGATCATCGTCGTCGGCGAAGTGACGCTGCTGGCAGACGCCGAAGACAAGCTCGCCCGTTGGGCACGCACCGCCGAGACGCTGGGCGAGGATCAGGCATGAAGCTGCTGACAGGTAACGATCTCGCGACCGGCGACGTGGTCTGGTGGACCGGCGAAAGCTGGTCGCGCCACCTCGCCGAAGCCGTGGACGTGGGCGACAAGGGCGACCTGATCGCCGCCACCGAGGTCGCGGCGCGGCGGGTCAACGTCCCTTATGTAATTGACGCCACGGCGACGCCGGAGGGCCCCCGCCCCGCCCACATCAAGGACCGCATCCGCGCGCTCGGCCCCACCGTGCGCCCGGACCTGACCCTCAAGCCCGCCGACCCGCAGGCCGGCAGCTGGGTGATCTGAACCATGTACCAGTATGACGAATATGACGCCTCGATCGTCGCCGCACGCGTCGAGGAATTCCGTGATCAGGTCCAGCGCCGCCTCGCCGGCCACCTGACCGAGGACCAGTTCAAGCCCTTGCGGCTGATGAACGGGCTCTATCTCCAGCTGCACGCGTACATGCTGCGCGTGGCGGTGCCCTATGGCACGCTCAACAGCCGGCAGATGCACCTGCTCGCCCACATCGCCCGCAAATATGACCGCGGCTATGGCCATTTCACCACCCGCCAGAACCTCCAGTACAACTGGATCAAGCTGGAGGATGCGCCCGACATCCTCGCCGAGCTGGCGACGGTGGAGATGCACGCCATCCAGACCAGCGGCAACTGCATCCGCAACATCAGCTCGGACCAGTTCGCCGGTGCCGCCGCCGACGAGATCACCGATCCGCGCCCCTGGGCCGAGCTGCTCCGCCAGTGGAGCAGCTTCCACCCCGAATTCAGCTATTTGCCGCGCAAGTTCAAGATCGCGGTGATCGCCAGCGACACCGATCGCGCGGCGATGCGGCTGCACGACATCGGCATCCAGATCGTGCGCAACGATGCGGGCGAGCTCGGCGCGCGCATCTATGCCGGCGGCGGCATGGGGCGCACCCCGATGATCGCGTCGCTGATCAAGGATTTCGTGCCCTTCGCCGACTTCGTCAGCTATCTGGAGGCGTGCCTGCGCGTCTACAATCGCCATGGGCGGCGCGACAATATCTACAAGGCTCGGATCAAGATCCTCATTCATGCGCTCGGCGCCGAGGAATATGCGCGTCAGGTCGAGGAAGAGTTCCAGGCGGTGAAGGCGCTGGGCATCGATCCGCCCCAGGCCGAGTTCGACCGCATCGCCGCGCATTTCGCGCCGCCCGCGTTCGAGGTGGACGCCCCCGACGTTGTGGATCGCAGCGATCCCGACTTTGCCGTATGGCTCGACCAGAATGTCCATGCGCACCAGGCGCCGGGCTATGCGGTGGTCACGATCAGCCTCAAGCCGATCGGTGGCATCCCAGGCGACGCCTCGGCCGACCAGATCGACGTCATGGCCGACCTCGCCGAGCGCTACAGCTTCGACGAGCTGCGGGTGACGCACGCCCAGAACATCGTGCTCCCGCACGTCCGCAAGGCGGATCTGTACGCGATCTGGACGACGCTACGCAAGGCGGGGCTGGCCGAGGCCAATCTCGACCTGATCAGCGACATCATCGCCTGCCCCGGGCTCGACTATTGCAGCCTCGCCAACGCCCGCTCGATTCCGCTCGCGCAGAAGATCAGCGAGCGTTTCGCCGATCCGGCCCGCCAGCGCGACCTGGGCGAGCTCAAGCTCAAAATCTCGGGCTGCATCAACGCCTGCGGCCACCATCATGCCGGCCATATCGGCATCCTCGGCGTCGACCGGAAAGGCACCGAGAACTACCAGCTGCTGCTCGGCGGCTCAGGCGCGGAGGATGTCAGCCTGGCCGACATCACCGGCCCCGGCTTCAGCGAGGACGGCGTGGTCGATGCGATCGAGCGGGCTACGCACGTCTATGTCCGCGAGCGCACGCCCGGCGAGCGCTTCGTCGACACCTATCGCCGGATCGGCATGGCACCGTTCAAGGAGGCCATCTATGGTTGAGTCTATTCCTCTCTTCGCAGCATTCGCTCCCCTCCCGCTTGCGGGAGGGGTCGGGGGAGGGGCTGAGCCGTCTAAGCGCTTCTTCCACGTCGG
>NZ_BCTR01000004.1 GCF_002091475.1 Sphingomonas azotifigens NBRC 15497 | reverse complement strand
GGGGGGGGGGGGGGGGGGGGGGGGGGGCTGAGCCGTCTAAGCGCTTCTTCCACGTCGGTCCCTCCCCTAGCCCCTCCCGCAAGCGGGAGGGGAACTGATGGTTGAGTTCCTGCGCTACCGCGACGACGAGGCGCATGACGAGCCGGCGGTGACGCTCGACAGCTTCTTCGGCCAGTCCAACGCTACCGCGGTGCGGATCGAAGCCGGCGAGGATGCCCGTGCGCTGCTGCCGCATCTCGATCGCATCGCGCTGGTCGAGGTGAGCTTTCCCAGCTTCCGCGACGGCCGCGGCTATTCGTCTGCGCGCATCCTTCGCGAGGCGGGCTACAAGGGCGAGTTGCGCGCGCAGGGCGACGTGCTGGTCGATCAGATCCCGCTGATGCGCCGCTGCGGCTTCGACAGCTTCGCCCCCGACGCGCCGATCGATTCCGAAACGCTGGAGGCCGCGCTCGGCCGCTACGACTTCCGGTACCAGCCCGCAGCCGACAGCGTCGTGCCGGTGTGGAAGCTGCGGCATGGCTGACGCGGTGCGTCGCATCGACCGGATCGACGTGGCGCCGCGCTCCACCGAGGCGGACGCGGTCCGGCTCAACGCGCGGTTCGAGGGCGTGCCGACGCTGGAGATGCTGCGCACCGTGCTCGCCGAGAAGCTGACCGGCGAGACAGCGATCGTCTCCTCGTTCGGCGCGGAATCGGCGGCGCTGCTGCACCTCGTCGCCAGCGTCGATCGCTCGGTGCCGGTGCTGTTCCTCGACACGGCCAAGCATTTCCCGGAAACGCTCGCCTATCGCGACCTTCTGGTCGAGCGGCTCGGCCTCACCGACTTCCGCAATCTCCGCCCCGATCCGGCGCTGCTCGCCAAGCGCGATGCGACCGAGTTGCGCTGGTCCTATGATCCGGACGGCTGCTGCGAGATCCGCAAGGTGCTGCCGCTGGAGGCAGGGCTGGCGGGCTTCGACGCGACGATCACCGGCCGCAAGGCGTTCCAGGCGAGCACCCGCACCGCGCTGCCCCGCTTCGAGCTCGACAGCGACCGGCTCAAGATCAATCCGCTGGCGGACTGGACCAAGGCCGATCTCGACACCTATTTCGCCGCGCACGATCTGCCGGTCCACCCGCTGGTCGCCCAGGGCTATCTCTCGATCGGCTGCGCGCCGTGCACCAGCATCGTCAAGCCCGGCGAAGACCCCCGCGCCGGCCGCTGGCGCGGCTGGGACAAGACCGAGTGCGGCATCCACACGCCGACCGGCGACGACGACGCCAACCAGCCGGTGTTCTGAAGCGGCTCAGAACCCGCCGTGGAAGCGAACCGCGAAGACGTTGGCCGGCCCGCGATCCCGGTTGTACCCTGGGTTGGCGATGAACTGATAATCGAGCGTCACGTCGAAGCCCTTGCGCGGCTGCCAGTCATAATAGGCCTCGGCGATCGCCTCGCTGCCCGGGTGCGGCAGCTTGCCGTCGCCCACGAGCACGCCGATGCCGCCCGCATTCAGATACCGCTGATGCTCGCGCGAGATGCCGTTGACGATGCCGACCAGCCCGATCCGGTCGTTGGCCCGGCCCCAGCCCGCCCCGTTCAGCGATGCGCCGAACTGGGCGGTGCGATCGATGTCGGTGAAGTCATAGGGCTCGATCGAACCATCGGCGAAGCCGGCGCGGGCGAAGACGCCCAGCGTCGAGGTCACCGCCTGCTCCACGTTCACGTCCGCCCCCATGCGGGTCGTGCGCTGGCGAACAAGCGCCGTATCCGCCACCTGGCCTTGCGCCGCGCCGAGCGCCAGCGCATCGTCGAACCGCCCGAACTGCCCCCGATTGCGAAACGCGGTGACGCGGATCGCGCCGGGCTGGCCGCCGAGCATGTGGCGATGCTCGACCTCGACATCGACCTGGTACTGGCGGAAGTCGCGCTCCAGCGTCTCGCCATTGGGCACCTTGGAGAGGTTGAACAGACCGGCGCGCAGCGTCCAGGCCCCCTGATACCATTCGGCGGCGATGCCGGTGGAATAGCCCCAGGCATCGGCGGCATAGTCGAAGCTGCCGGTGTCGACCGCCGACCAGTTGAGGAAATCGCCACGCGGATCATGGGCGTAGCGGTTGGTGTCGAAGACGTCGCCGACGCCGAACTTGCCGGCGGTCAGCACCAGCCGGTTGGCGGTCTGGGTGCCCCCCAGCACGTTCATCGCCGGCGCCACCGCACTCGTCTCCCCGCCCAGCCCGATCGTCTGGCGGAAGAACAGTCGCTGGAGCCGCAGATAGGGCTCGTCCTTGCCGACTTTGTACGCCTCGGCGCTGGGAAAGCCCGCCACGCCCAGCGTGTTCGACAGGCCGAAGCCCTGATCGATCTCCGGGTTCGCCCACAGCTCGCCGCCCGCCCAGGGCCGCACGCCGGCAAAAAGCGTCACGTCGATCGTCTCGCGCACCTGCTTGGGCGCGAGGCTGTTGGTGCCGCGATAGGGATCGGTGAAGCCGCCCACGCCCTGCACCACCATCGTCGCCTGCCCGTGCACCGCCCAGGTCTGCGGGTCGGCGGTGTCCTGCGCCTGCGCGGCAATCGGCAGCAGGAAGGACAGCGCTGCCGTGCGTGCGGCAGCCTTGCGGAAGGCATGGACCATGATTGTGCACCCCGAAACCCGGCGGACATCGCCGACTCGACGGGGGCGCCCCTATACCCTAGGGGGGTATCAGGCAAGCGAAACGGAAGGGGCCAGCATGAGCCATGTCGCGCGCGAAAAGCAGAAGCTGCTTAACCGCTTGAAAAGGCTGCGCGGCCAGATCGAGGCGATCGAGCGCGCCGTCGATGCGGACGCCGAATGTGCCCGCGTGCTGCAACAGGCGACCGCCTGCCGGGGCGCACTCGACGGCTTCATTGCAGAGGTGATCGAGGATCATATTCGCGAGCACATGCTGGAACCCGATGCCGCGCCGGGCGATCCCAAGGTGCAGGCGGCCGAGGAACTGGTCGCGATCGTTCGCAGCTATCTGATCTGAACAGGCCGCCGATGCACACCAGCCTCGCCGACCGTGCCGCCGCCCTGCTGGGCACCCCCGTCCTGGGTGCGGCGGCGCTTTCGGGCGGGGATCTGTCCGCCGTGCACCGGCTAAGGCTCACGGATGGCGGCAGCGCGATCGCCAAGCAGGGGCCGCTGGTTTCGGTCGAGGCCGAGATGCTCGCCGCCCTCGCCGCGAGCGGCGCCCCCGCGCCTGCCGTGCTGGCGCTGGGCGAGGATCTGCTGCTGATCGAGGAGATGCCGAACGACGGCCAGTTCGGCACCAGCTGGGACAGCCTGGCGGCAGTGCTGCACACCCTGCACGCCACTGCCGGGCCCGGCTATGGCTGGCAGGCCGATTATGCCTTTGGCCGCGTCGCCGTCCCTAACGGGGCGAGCAGCGACTGGCCGAGCTTCTGGGCCGAGCGCCGCTTGCGCTGCCACCTGCCCCATCTGCCGGCGACGCTCGCGCGCCGGATCGATCGACTTGCGGATCGCCTGCGCGATCTGCTGCCCGCGCACCCGGCCCCGGCGCTGCTTCACGGCGATCTCTGGGGTGGCAACATCCTGGTAGCGGGTGGCCACGTCACCGCGCTGATCGATCCGGCCTGTTATCATGGCCACCGCGAGGTCGATGCGGCGATGCTGACGCTGTTCGACGCACCGCCGCCCCGCTTCTTCGACGCGCTCGCGCTGGAATCCGGATGGCAGGCGCGGCAGCCGATCTACCGGCTGTGGCCGCTGCTCGTGCACCTCCGGCTGTTCGGCAGCAGCTATGCCGGCGCGATGGAAGCGGCGCTGGCGGCGGTCGAGTAGCGACTCCGACAGGTTTCAGACGGCGGATAACGGCGCCTCGATCATCCTCGTCATTCCCGCGAAGGCGGGAATCCATTGCCCCCCACGCCCCGGGGAAAGAACCGCAAGTTCAGCGCCAATGGATCCCCGCCTCCGCGGGGATGACAACGTGTCTGGACGGAGGATCAAGGTGGTCAGGTCCCGAACAACCGCGCAAGGCTGCGCTCGAGCATCACCAGTTGCCACAGCGTGCGGCCATGCTCCGCGCGGCCGGACCGATGGTCCTCGGCCAGCCGGGCGATGGTGCGCGGCTCGAACCAGCCGCTCTGGAGCAGCAGCGGCGATCGGGCGAGCGCCGCCGCCTCGTCCGCCAGCGCGGTGCGGAACCAGCCGCTGATCGGGGTGACGAACCCCATCTTCGGCCGATAGAGGATCTCGCGCGGCAGCCAGGGCTCCAGCACCTTCTTCATCAGCCACTTGCCCTGGCCGCCGCGGATACGGAGCGACGGCGGCAGGCTCGCTTCGAACTCGACGAGCCGGTGGTCGAGCAGCGGCTCGCGCGCCTCCAGCCCTACCGCCATGCTGGTGCGATCGACCTTGGTGAGAATGTCGCCCGGCAGCCAGTGCTGGATATCGGCATATTGGGCGCGGTCGAGCGCGTCGCGCGCGGGCGCGTTCCGCATCGTCTCCACATACCGCGTTTCGGCCCGATAGCCGCCAAGCGCGGCGCGCGCCGTGTCGCTGTAGAGCTGGTCCCGCAGCGCCGGCGTGGTGACGCCGACCGCCTTGGCATAGGCGGCCGCCCCGTCCTCGGCGAGCGCGAGCAGCGTCGTCTTGGCGCGCAGCGGCCGCGGCGCCCAGTCGGCCTTGGGGTAGAGCGCGCCCAGCTGCCCGAAGACCCGTGCCCGCAGGTCCGGCGCGAGCAGCCCGCGCACCCGCTCCTCGGCGGCGAAGAAGCGGTGGCGGCGATAGCCGGCCAGCGCCTCGTCGGCGCCGTCGCCCGACAGCGCCACGGTCACGCTTTCGCGGGCGAGCTGGCACACCCGGTAGGTGGGCAAGGCCGAGGCGTCGGCGAAGGGCTCGTCGAACGCCGCGACCAGCGTCTCGATCAGGCCGTAATCCTCGGCGCCCACGGTTCGGGTGCGGTGGCTGGTGGCGAAACGCTCGGCGACCTTGGCGGCATAGCCGGTCTCGTCGAGCCCGGCCTCGTCGAAACCGATCGTGCAGGTCTTCACCGCCGCCTTGCTGCGCTCCGCCATCAGCGCGACCACGGCCGAGCTGTCGACGCCGCCCGAAAGAAAAGCGCCGAGCGGCACGTCGGCGACCATGCGCGACCGCACCGCGGCGCGCATCCGCTCGACCAGTTCGGCCTGCAGGTCGCGCCGGCTGCCGGTGGCGCGACGGCTGAAGTCGATATCCCACCAGCGCACCGGCTGCGGCACCGGCCGGCCGCGCTGGACGAGGAGGAAATGGCCGGCGGCAAGCTTCTGCACGCCGGCGACGATGCACGCGTCGTCAGGCACATAGCCGAGCCCGAGATAATCCTCGACGGCGCGAAAATCGGCGGCGCGGCGAAGCAGCGGATGGGCGAGGAGGCCCTTGAGCTCGGAGGCGAAGGCAATCGCGCCATCGGCGAGTTCGGCGTAATGGAGCGGCTTCACCCCGAAGCGATCGCGGGCGAGGAAAAGGCTCTGCGTCGTAGCGTCATAGAGCGCGAAGGCGAACATGCCGTTCAGCCGCGCCAGCAGATCCGGCCCCCAGGCGCGCCAGCCATGGAGCAGCACCTCGGTATCGCTGTCGGTCGAGAAGCGGGCGCCGAGCGCCGCCAGCTCGGCCCGGACCTCGCGGAAATTGTAGATCTCGCCGTTGAAAGTGACGGCGAGGCTCTGATCGGGCAGCGCCATCGGCTGGACGCCGCCCTCCAGATCGATGATCGCCAGGCGGCGATGGCCGAGCCCCACCCCGGCGACGCACCACACCCCCGAGCCATCCGGGCCGCGATGCGCCTGGGCATCGCTCATCGCGACGATGCGGGCGGGATCGATCGGCTTGGGAAGCCCGGGGTAGAACAGGCCGGCGATGCCGCACATCAGCGCATGCCCTCGTGATCGCCCATCCCCACCCCGCCGTTGCTCGTCCTGATCCGCATCGTGGGCGGGCGGTACCAAGCGACGGGCAGGTGCGCCACCCCAAGGGTGCGCGGGCTCATGCCGATGCGGCGAGCAGCGCGTCGAGCGGTGCCAGCCGTGCGTCCCAGCCATAGCGGGCGACGACGCGGGCGCGCGCCGCCGCGCCCAAAGCCCGGGCGCGCGCAGGGGTGGCGAGCAGGTCGCAGACGCTGTCGGCAAAGGCTGGTGCGTCGTCGGCGACGCAGAGCGTGCCGGCGTGATCAATCCCCTCGGCCGCCGCCGGCGACGCAACCACCGGCAGCGCCATCGCCATGCCTTCCAGCACCTTGTTCTGGATGCCGCGGGCGAGGCGCAGCGGCGCTACCACCAGCGTGGCGGCGGCGAGCCAGTCGCGCACATCGGGCACCGCGCCGGTCACCACGATGCCCGCGCGCTCGGCAAGTGCCTGTACCGCTGACACGGGGGCACGGCCGACGATTACGAAGCGGGCGGAGGGATGGACGTCACGTATCCGCGGCAGCACCGCGTCGGCGAACCAGGTCACCGCCTCGATGTTCGGGCGATAATCCATCTGGCCGGTGAACACGAGCAGCGGCCCCTCGCCCGCCACCGGGTCGAAGCGCAGCGCCGGATCGTAGAAGGCGGTATCGATGCCGTTCTCGACGGCATGGACGCGGCGCGCGCCGGCCCGCGCGCGGAACAGCGCCGCCTCGGCGTCGCTGACGAACAGGCTCACATCAGCGTGTTCGGCCACCTGTTGCTCGTGGAGGAGGAGCAGTCGCGCCTCACGCCGGTGCACCCAGCGCATCGGACCATGGGCCTGTTCGGCATAGGCGGCGAACTTGGCCGAATCCATGTCGACGAAGTCCATCACCACGCGCTGCGCCGGGCATGCGGGCAGATACTGCGCCATCTGGCTGGAAAAGAGGAAGATCGTGTCGATCGGATGCCGGTCGAGCAGCGCAGTCACCGCCCGGTGCACCTCGGGATGATCGAATGCGGTGAGCGAGACCGGCCGGCGCTGGAGCAGCGCGCGCACTCCCGTCCACGGCGTGGGCGGCGACCGCCGGACGATGGTGCGGCTGGCCGTGAAGGGCTCCAGCCCGTCCTGCTGCTCCAGATCGGCGGCATCGTCGGCAAAGGCGACGAGGTGGACGCGGTGATCGCGCGCCAGGTGGCGGAGCAGATGATACGCGCGGATCTTGTCGCCGCGGTCGGGCGGAAACGGAATGCGATGCGCGAGAAAGAGGATCTCGCCCATCAGCCGAGCCCCCGCGCGATCCAGGGACCGATGCGGTTCGCCGCCCACACCGGCAGCCGTTTCCACGCGGCGATCTGGAGCCGGTATTTGGGATCGAGCGGATTGATGCTGCGCGGTTCGGCGCCTTCTGCATGGCGTGAGAAATAGGTCAGCGGGAGCGGTGTGAAGCCCCAGTTCTTCTTGAACGCCGCCGCGCCGGTGCCGACCTTCGAGCGGCCGAAATCGAACCGCGCGCAGCCGCGCAGCCGCGCATGCGCCATCAGCGCGAAATACATCCGGTCGTTGGCACGCAGGCCTCGCGCTGCCTCGGTCCCGCCGCCCCAATAGGGATAGACGGTGCCGCGCCAATACAGGCTGAGGACGCTGGCGACGGCGCGGCCCTGATGGCGGACGGTGAGGATGTCTGCCTCCCGCCCGAACGCCTCCAGCACCGCGCCGAACAACGCGGCGGGGAAAACCGGCGTGCCCAGATTACGGACGCTTTCCGCATAGACGGCATAGTGCACGCGCCGGGCCGCCCGATCGGCACCGACCTCAACCGCAAGGTCGGCCGCGAGCGCCTTGCGCAGTTCGGCGCGCTGCTTGCGCGGCACCGCGAGCAGTTCCGCCTCGTCCCCGGTGGCGAGCCGCCGGACGAAGCCGACATAGGTGGCATCGTCGCGCTGCCAGTCCGCGCCCGGGCACGGGCCGCCGCGCAGATCGAGGCTCGGGCAGCGCAGCCGCTCGGCAAGGCGCCACGCCGCTGCCGCCAGCGGTGCGACCGCGCCCTCCTGTGCGGCGAGAATGCCGCCGCCGACCCCGAAGCCGGTCGACACCAGCGCCCGTCCGAACAGTGGCGAAGCGATCGCGGTCAGCGGCAATAGGCCCGCAATCGCCCCATCGCCCCGCTCTGCCACCAGATAGTGACTTTGCTGACGACATCCTTTCGCCACCGCCATGCTCCACTCGGGGAGGTGGAACGGCGTACCCTCGGGATGCGCATCGACCCAGGCCGCCAGCCGGCGGCGCTCGGCCGCGTCGTGCAGATCGGCGGACCGAACCGCGAGCGTCACGCCAGCCGCTCCGCGGCGCGCTCGGCGACGGCGTCCATCCGCCCCCAGCGATGCGCGGCGATCAGCCGGCGCAGCTTGCCCGCCATCGCGCCCAGCCGGGCATAATGGCGCAGCCGCGACTTGAGCGGCGCGCCCGCGACGCGCGGCTGCCCGGGATCGATTTCCCAGGGATGGAAATAGAAGATCGCCGCCTCGTCGCCGGCATTGGCCACCCGGACCGCGCGATCGGTCACGCCGTGCGGCAGCAGCCGGAAGAAGCCCCCGCCGGCGGTGACCTCGCGGCCCAGCACCCGCGCGATGGTAATGGGCAATTCGATCAGCCGGGCATCGGGCAGCGGCCGGAACGGCACGCGCGGCGCATCGGGCCAGCCATAATGGTCGTGCGCGATCGGCGCGATACTCGAGGAATAGCAATAGCCCGCCTCGGCGAGCACCGCATGCGCCCAGGGCGTCCGCCGGTCGATCGAGAAGCTCGGCGCCCGGTAGCCGTTGACCGCCACCCCCGCGGCATCCTCCAGCGCGGCACGGGCGCGGGCGAGATCGACGCGGAACTGGTCCGGCGTCAGGGTGAAGACGCGGGCATGGTCCCAGCCATGGCTGGCGACTTCATGCCCGGCCTCGGCGATGCGGCGGATCAGCCGTGGGTGCCGCTCGGCGACCCAACCCAGCGTGAAGAAGGTGCCCTGCACGCCCGCTTCGGCGAACAGGTCGAGCACGCGATCGGTGTTCGCCTCGACGCGTCGCTCCAGCCCGTCCCAGTCGTCGCGCCGGATCGTCGTTTCGAACGCGCCGACCTGGAACCAGTCCTCGACGTCGACCGAGAGGCCGTTGCGCAGCGTCATGGCTCAGGCCGCGCCGCCGCGCAGCGTATCGAGATCGATGCCGCTGCGGCCATCGTCCTTCTCTACCCAGTCGACCAGCAGCGCCAGCACGCGCCGCAGCGCATCGGACTGCGAGGCGACCTGCGCCTCCAGTTCGGCGACGCGGCGCTCCAGCGCGCGCGTCTCGGCCGATCCGGCGGGGGCGGCGCGCAGTTCCGCGACGCGGCTGGGCCGCGGCGTCTCGGGGATCGGCGCGGGCTCGGGCGCCTCCTCGATCACGCTTTCCTGCTCGATATCGTCGATCACCGCGGCGATATCGGGCGCGCCGAAATTCTCGATCGCCTCGACCGCGCCGTAGAGCATCACCCGGCTCGCCAGCTGGTTGAGCCGCCGTGGTATCCCGCCCGACCAGCGATGCATCGCCGCCAGCGCATCGGTGGTGAAGCGCGGCCGGCCCTGCCAGCCGACCAGCGTCAGCCGGTGCATCAGATAGGCCTCGACCTCCTCCAGCTCCATCGGCGCCAGGTGGTGCATCGCGATCACTCGCTGCCGAAGCTGCTCGAACGCCGGCCGTTGCAGTACCAGCCGGAACTCGGGCTGGCCGAGCAGGAAGATCTGCAGCAGCGGATAGCCGCCGGCCTGGAAATTGGAGAGCATGCGCAGTTCGTCCAGGCTTTCGGAGGGCAACGCCTGTGCTTCGTCGACCACCAGCAGCGTGCGGCGCCCGGCGCGGGCGATCGCGTGCAGCCCATGCTCGATCGCCGAGAGAAGCGCCGCCTTGGACAGGTCGTCGCCCGCGAGCCCCAGGCCCTGCGCGACCAGCCGCAGCAGATCGTCGGCGCGCAAATGCGTGGAGACGATCTTGACGACGTTGAGCCGCTCGCCATCGAGTTCGGCGAGCAGATGCCCCATCAGCGTGGTCTTGCCCGCGCCTGGATCGCCGGTGATGACGACGAAGCCCTCGCCCTGGCTGAGGCCATAGCCGAGATAGGCCATCGCCTTGCCGTGCGTGGCGGTATCGAACCAGAAGCGCGGATCGGGTGTCAGCTGGAACGGCCGGCCGCTCAGCCCGTAATGATCGTCCATCATCGTTGCAGTCTCCGGAGCGGCCCCGCTCCCTCCATGCTAGAAGTCATAGCGCGCCCCGATCAGCCCCTGTGCCGATGCCTGGTCCGGCCCGTCGCGTAGCGAGCCGTACAGGCCTGCCGTCGCGGTGAGGCTCAGCTGGCCGAGGCGGTGCGTGTAGGCGGCGTTTGCCCCCCAGCCGAACACGGCGGTGCTGCCGGGAATGTCGCCGTCATAATAGCTGGCGAGCAGGTTCATCCCGACCGTCCCGTTCCGACCGGCAGCGAGCGCGGCGAACGCCTGGGCGTAGAAGCTCTCGTCCCAGCTGCCGCCGGCCGTCGTCGCGACGCCGACGGGAGTGAGGAAGTCGCGCCGGGCAACGCCACCGCCGACGCCCAGCCGGGTCGTTCCGCGGCTCCACACCGCATTGGCGGTCATGCCGCGCCCGCGATAGGCGGCCGTCGCGGCCGAAGAGAAGGCGCCGGCGATGCAGCCGCCCGCCGCCGCGCCGCTGGTGCCATAGATGCAGGCGCCACCCTGGCTGCCGAACGGGTCGGCGGTGGTGACGAACCCGACCGGCAGCGCGGCAAGGCTGCCGCCGACCTGCTGGCCATAGGTCTCGACCGTATCGTAGACCGCGACCTGGATGCCGCTGCCGGTGCTACGCTGATAGGTGAAGCTGCCGGTGTAGCGCATCGCACCGTAGCGCCGCCCGATCCGCAGATCGAGCGCGGTGCGACGGCTGGGGCGCCAGAGCACCCCGCCGTCCCAGAACAGTCCATCGAACGCATAGGCGATGCGCTGCGGCGTCGCCGGATCGGTGACATAGCGCCCTGCTCCGTCGACCACGGGCTGGCCGCTCAGGGTCAGCACCGGATCGCGCTGGCGAACGGTGATCCGCTCATAGCCCGCGCCGCCCACCAGCGCGGCGGTGCGCGTGACCGGGACGATCGCATCGCCGCGTACCGAGCTGCTGGCGAAACGCTGGTCGAGCTGGCTCGCCGCCTCGCGCACCAGCCCGCCGGTGACGCTCACGCCCACCGGCAGCAGTGCGCCGGGCTTGGCGCCGATGCTGGCGTTCAGCGCGTGCGAGGTCGAATGATCGAACCGGTCCAGCTGCGGCAGCGCCGCCGGAATGCCCGTCGCGGTCCCGTCGTCGATCTGGGTGAAGCCGAAGCGATAGGCTCCCTGCACGAACAACGGCCCCAGCCGGCTGTCGAGCTTCGGCCCGGCATAAGCGGAGTAGAGCTGGCTGGCGTTGCGCGCGGTCGCCGCATTGCCATTGAGCGCGTCGCCGCGGGCATCGGTGCGGGTACGGGTGGCGACGGCCCCGCTCTCCAGCGTTACCCCACGGGCGACGGCGATCCGTGCCTGGGCCAGCCCGTTATGGCTGTCACCCGATTGCAGGCTGCCCTTTTCGGTGAAGCGGTGCTGATACTGGTAGCTCAGCTGCACCTGCACGCGCCGCGTGCGGATGCTGCCGTCGATCCCGGCACCCAGTTGCGAATAGGTCAGCGTCTCGCCGCCGTTGAGCTCGGCGGTAGCGACCTGGCTCACCTCGAGATAGGGCGTGACGGTCGCGCGGCGCTGGGCGGCCGCGGGCGCGATCGCGGCGGCGCAGGCGGCCAGCACGATCGCACCACGAATCACCGGCCGGCCTGCGCGTAATAGCTGCCGAAGCGCCGGCCCTGCGGCTGGAACGACACCGCGTTGAGCACCAGCTGGATATGCTCGCAGCCATCGAGCGCGGCGACGGCGGCGCGCAGATCCTCTTCGCTGGTGCGGTCGGCGCGCACCACCATCATCGTCTGGCCGACATGCAGCGCCAGCACCGATGCCGGCGACGCGGCCAGCGCCGGGGGCGAATCAAAGATCACGATGCGGCGCGGATTGGCGGCGGCCAGCCGATCGAGCATCGCCCGGGCGCCGTCGCTCGCCAGCAGCTCGGTATCGCTGACGCTGCGGGCACCGGCGGGCAGGATCGCAAGCTGCGGCACATCGGTGTCGACAATGCATTCCTCGACATCGATCTGCCCGGCCAGCGCATCGAGCAGGCCGGGCCGCCCCTCGCCGATGCCGAGCCGCTTCGAAACATCGGGCTTGGCGAAATCGGCATCGGCCAGCAGGATCTCGACGTCCTTCTCGGCTGCCATCGAGAGCGCGAGGTTGATCGCGCAGAAGGTCTTGCCCTCGTCCGGCTGGGCCGAGCAGACCAGGATCATCCGCGCGCGATCGGCATCGACGCCGGCGACGCCGCGGGCGGTGAGCAGCAGCTGGCGCTTCACCATCCGGAACTCCTCGGCGAGCGGGGTGATCGGCCCGCCGGGCACCAGCAGGCCGGCATCGGCCAGCCGCCTGCGGTCGATCGATACCAATGGGCGCGGGTGGACGGGCATTTCCGCCCGCGACTCCGGCGCGGCGGCGCTCGCCTGCGGCTTTGGCGCCTCGTCGGGCAGGCCGGGCATCATCGCGACCGCGCGCTGGATCAGCGAGCCATAATAGCGCTTGGGGCTATGCTCGTTCATCGCTCAGGCCCCCGCGCCATGGTGGAACATCACGAGCAGCAGGATCGCCGCGTAGACGGCACCCAGCCCCCCCACCGCACCGAGAAAGCGCTGCAGTTGGCGGCGACGGCGGACTTGCTGGGCCGGCGTGATCACTTCGCCGATCGAGCCGATCACCGGCATCCCGCTCGCCTTTTCCAGCCGCATCGCGGTGTCGAAGGTGGTGCGCAGCTTGGCGAGCAGGAACGCCACCGCCACGCCTGCGCCGAGCCCCGCGACCAGCACCGCGGTGAGCAGCATCGGCCGGTTGGGCGCGCTGGGCGCATGGGGTTGGGTCGGCGGGTCGATGACGCTGAACTTCACCGCGTCGGTCTGGCTCTGTGCCTGGCTGCTGATCCGCAGTTGCTCGCGGTCGGCGAGCAGTTTGGCATACTGGTCCTTCAGCACCTGATAGTCGCGATCGATCTGCCCCTGCTCCGCCGCCACCTGCGGCGCCTGGCCGAGCTTGGCGCTGAGCGCGGCAAGGTCGCCCTGGATCTGCGCGCGGCGCTGGTTGAGCGCGGCGACCTGCGCCGCCTTGTCCGCCTGCATCGAGCGCAGGCTGAGATAGAGCGGATTGGCGAAGCTGCCGCCACCGCCGCTGCCCGCCGCCGGCTCGCGCGCCGCGGCGGCCTGGGCGCTGGCGATCTGCTGGCGCAGGGCGATCACATCGGGATGCGCCTCGGTAAAGCCGCGGGCGCGGACCTCGGCGAGCTGCGCCTGGAGATCGGCGAGCCGCGCACGTGCCGGGCCGGTGCCGGTGACGATCCCGCCCTGCCCCGCAACGCTGGCAGGCGTGCCCGCCATCTGCGCGTTGACCGCGCTCAGGCTGCTCTGGGCGGCGGCGAGGTCGCTTTCGATCTGCCCCAACTGCTGCTGCGCCGCGCCGATCCGATCGTCGAGCGAACCGGTGCCGGGCAGGCTCCCGAGGAAGCGCGACTGGAAGTCGGCGCGCTTGGCTTCGGCCGCCTGCAGCGCCTGTTGCCGCTCGGCGAGCTGCTGGTCGAGGAACGTCAGCGACTGGCTGCTCTCGTCGCGGCTGTCGGCGAGCTTGTTGTCGCGGAACAGCGCGATCAGCTTCTCCACGACCTGGCGGCAGATCGCCGGATCGGCGCCGGTCACCGCGATCTCGAACAGATTGTCCTGCTGGGCGGTGAGCTTGATCGCCTTTTGCAGCCCGGCGATGCGCGCGCCCAGGTCCGCCGGTTTGGTGATCGTCCTGGCGAGATCGGTGCCGCGGACGACCTTTTCGAGGTTCACCGAGCTGGTCAGCGTCTGGCGGATGCGATCGATGTCCTGCTGCTGGCCGGCCGTGCCCGCACCGCCGTCGCTCGGCAGCACCTGGCGCAGTTCCACCAGCACGCGCGCCTTGGATTCATAGCTGTCCGGGATGCGGGACACGGCGACCCAGCCGATCACGCAGATCGCCCAGGCCACCGCCAGTGCGAGCGTGCGGCGCATCCACACGGCATGGATCGCGCCGCGCACCTCGTCGAACAGGCTCCCCATCAGAACATGCTCTGCGGGATGATGATCACGTCGCCCGGCTCCAGGCGGACATTGGCGGAGGTGTCGCCGCTCTTCAGCAGGTCCGACAGGCGCAGCTTGTATTCGCGCTGCTGGCCGGTCTGCGGATCATAGCGCACCAGCCGGGCGCGGTTGCCAGCGGCGAATTCGTTGAGGCCGCCCACCGCGATCATCGCATCGAGGATCGACATGTTGGCACGATAGGGCAGCGAGGCAGGCTTCTCGGTCGCGCCGACGACGCGGATCTGCTGGGCGAAGGTGCCCGAGAAATTCTCGACGATCACCGATACGATCGGATCCTTGATGAATTCGCTGAGCGCGAGCTTCAGGTCGTCGGCGAGCATTGCCGGCGTCTTGCCGACGGCCGGCATGTCGTTGATCAGCGGCGTGGTGATACGGCCATCGGGGCGCACCTGCACCTTGGTGGTCAGCTCCGGGTTGCGCCAGACGAAGATGCTGAGCTGGTCGAGCGGGCCGATGACATATTCGTCGCTCGGCGCCTGCTTGGCACCGACAAAGCCGGCGGCAGGCAGCTCGGGGCGCGCATGCGGGGCGCCGCACGCCGAGAGCAGCGCCGCCAGCGCCAGCGTCGCCGCCGCCTTGATCCCGAACGAAACCGCCATTGCCATGCCTCCAAGCGGCAGCAAGGCGGATTGCCGCACGCCCCTGCCGGAGCACGCGCTATGGCGCAGGACGCGTAAATTTACCGTTAGGCGTCAGACCCCGGCCAGAACCTCGCGAACCGGCGGGTGGCCGAGAAATGCCTGCGGGCTGGCGCTGGCGCCGTACGCGCCCGAAGCGAAGATCGCGATCAGGTCGCCCACCTCGGCGCGCGGGAGCGCCACCCGGTCGGCCAGCCGGTCGAGCGGCGTGCAGAGCGGGCCGACCACGCTCACCACTTCCTCGACCGGATCCTGCATCCGGTGCGCGACCGCGACAGGATAGTTGCGGCGCACGACAGTACCGAAATTACCGGTCGCCGCGAGGTGGTGGTTGAGCCCGCCATCGACGACCAGGAAAGTCTCGCCTTGGCTTTCCTTCCGGTCGACCACGCGCGCCAGATAGATGCCCGCCTCGCCGACCAGCCAGCGGCCGAGCTCGATCGCATAGTGGGTGTCGAGCCGATCCAGCTCCCCCGCCAGCGCGCTACCCACCGCCTTGACATCGAGCGGCACGTCGCCGGGGAAATAGGGGATGCCGAAGCCGCCGCCGAGGTTGACCAGCGGCGGCAGCGCCCCTGCCTCCTCCGCGAGCCGGGCAGCGAGGCCGATGGTGGCGGCCTGCGTCTCGATCACCGCCTCGGCCGACAGCGCCTGCGACCCGGCATAGATGTGGAAGCCCCGCCAGTCCGCCCCTGCCGCGATCAGCCGCCGCACCAGCCCCGGCACGCGCGCCGCATCGATGCCGAAGGGCGACGCCCGGCCGCCCATCTTCATCCCCGATCCGCGCAGCTCGAAATCGGGGTTCACCCGCACGGCGAGCCGCGGCGCGACCCCAAGCCGCGCGCCGATCGCCAGCGCGCGATCGGCCTCGCCTTCGGATTCGAGGTTGAGCGTCACGCCGGCGCGGATCGCCGCTTCGAGTTCGGCGTCGCGCTTGCCCGGCCCCGCGAAGCTGATCGCGGCGGCCGGCATCGCCGCGAGCGCCTTGTCCATTTCGCCCGCCGAGGCGACGTCGATGCCGTCCACCTGCTGCGCGATCGCGGCGATCAGCGGCGGGAACGGATTGGCCTTGATCGCATAGTGCAGCGCCACCCGCTTTGGCATCGCCGCACGGAACCGCGCGATCCGCGCCGAGACGGCGGCCATGTCATAGAGGTAGAGCGGCGTCCCTGCCGCCGCCCAGTCGGCAGCGCCTTGCCCGGCGACATGGAGCACCGCCTGTTCGGCAAAGTCGGCCGGAATCGGCCCGATCGGCTTGGCGTTCATGCCACTTCTCCCTTGAGCCCGGCGCGATCGAGCTTGCCATTGGCGTTGCGCGGCAGGCTTTCGCGCCAGATATAGCGGGCCGGCTGCTGGAAGCTCGGGAGTTCCCGCCGCAGCCGTGCGCGCAGTTCCGCCTCCCGGCTGCCATCGCCCCGCGCGACGACCAGGATCGCCTGGCCCAGTCGCGCATCGGGCACGCCGAACGCCACCGCCTCGCTGGTCTCGCCGCCGGCGACCACCGCTTCCTCGATCTCGGTGGGGCTGATCCGGTTGCCCGAAGACTTGATCATCTCGTCGTCGCGGCCGACGAAACGGAGCAGCCCGTCGGCGTCCTCGGCCACGGTGTCGCCCGACCAGACCGCCGTCCCAGGATGCGCGGCAAAGGCCGGCGCCGGGCGAAAGCGCAACGCCGTACGCTCGGGATCGCGCCAATAGCCCTTGGCGACCAGCGGCCCGGCATGGACGAGCTCGCCCTGGGCCGCGCGCCGCCCGTCGACATCGACGACCAGGATCTCCGCGAACGGGATCGCACGGCCGATCGATTCGGGATGCGCATCGACCAGCGCTGGATCGAGATAGGTCGAGCGAAACGCCTCGGTCAGGCCGTACATCGGATAGAGATCGGCCTCGGGAAAACGCTCGCGCAGCCCCTGCACCAGCGGCCGGGTGAGCGCGCCGCCCGAGTTGGTGAGCCGCTTGAGCCTCGCCGCCGCTTCCGCCGGCCACTCGGCTTCGAGCAGTTGCACCCAGAGCGGCGGCACCCCCGCCAGCGACGTGATGCCGAACCGCTCCACCGCCTTCACCACGTCGCGCGCGGTGAGATAGTCGAGCGGTACCACCCGCGCGCCGGCCGCCCAGGTCGAGAAAAGCTGGTTCTGGCCATAGTCGAAGCTGAGCGGCAGCACACCCAGCACCCGGTCCGCGGGCGCGACCTTCAGATAGTGCGCGACACTGATCGCGCCCAGCCACAGATTGGCATGGCTGAGCATCACCCCCTTGGGCCTGCCGGTGGAGCCGGAGGTGTAGAGGATCGCCGCCAACGCATCGGGGTCACCGTGCGCCGGGGGCAGCAGGTCGCTGCCGGCCAGTTCCTCCTCGGTCACGATGCGGCAGTCTGCGGGCACGTCCCCCGGCGCCAGCGCCGCCAGCCGCGCCTGCTGCGTCACCAGCAGCCGCGCGCCGCTGTCCGCCAGGATATGCGCGACCTGCGCGTGCTTGAGCGCCGGGTTGACGGGCACATGGACCAGCCCGGCGCGCGGCGCGGCCAGCGGCAACAGGCAAGCGGCGCGGGTCTTGGGCAACCAGCTCGCCACCCGCTCGCCTGCCGGCAGGCCGTGGGCAGCGAGCGCATGCGCCATGCCGCCCACCGCCGCCTCCAGCCCGGCATAGGTCAGCGTACCGGCCTTGTCCTCCAAAGCAATGGCGTCGGGCGCGCCACGCAGCGGCAGCGCGTCTATAAGATGCGGGGCAGGATCGAGCGCGATCATGCGACCACCCATAGTCTTGGCAGCGCCGCCGCCAAGCCTTACGGAAGCGCAAAGTTTTTGCAGGGGATACCCATTGCGGCCTGAAGCCATGCTCGAAGTCGAAACCACCGTGCGCGGCGTCTTGCGCGACGTACTCGGTTTGAGCGACGATCGCGTCGCGGCGTTCGAGGCGGATACCCCGCTGTTCGGCGCGCTGCCCGAGCTCGATTCGCTCGCCGTGGCCGGGGTGCTGACGGAGATGGAAGACCGGTTGGGCATCCTGATCGAGGACGACGAAGTCGACGGGGAGATGCTCGAAAGCTTCGGGACCCTCACCCGCTTCGCGGCGCGAAAGTCCTTGGGGTGATCGAACCCTATGACTGGGCAGGCGGCCGCGAAGCGATGTTGCGCTTCGGTCCCGGCAGCGGCCCCGTCGTCATTGCAGCGCTTCCGCTGTTCGAAGAGGCGAACCGCATGCGCGGTTTTGCCGTCACGATCCTGCGCGCGCTGGCCGACAAGCACGGCATCGCCGGCGTGCTGCCCGAACTTCCCGGCACGGGCGAAAGCCTGATCCCCAGCGAGCGCATCGCCATTTCCGACTTGCGCGCCGGCTTTGCCGCAGCGGCACGCACCGCCGGCGGGCGCGCCTATTCGATGGCGATCCGCAGCGGCGCGCTGCTCGACGGCAGCGTGGTGGTGCGCCGCCGCTGGCATTTTGCCCCCCAGCCCGGCGACGCGCTGCTGCGCGCGCTGCGGCGGCTGCATCGCAGCGGCGGATTGCCCCATTATGGCGGGCACCGGCTCCCCGACGCGTTTCTCGAAGAGTTGCCGGACTGCCATGTCGAGCCCGCCCGCACCCTGCGGCTCGAGGGGGACACGCGTCCGGCCGATCGGCTCGTGCCGGGCCGTGCCTTGTGGCGCGAACCCGCGCCATCGCAGGACAGCGAGCTCGCCCATCTTCTGGCGGAAGACATTGCCGCCTGGGTCCGCGCGTGCGAAGCCTGATCAGCTTCCCCTGCCTGGGTGACTTGCTGATCGGCACGCTCGACAGCGCGTCCGGGGATACCGGCCTGCTGATCGTCTCTGGCGGCAACGAGATCCGCAGCGGCCCGCATCGCAACATGTCGCAACTCGCCCATCGAATCGCGGCGGCCGGTCACCCGGTGTTTCGCTTCGATCGCCGCGGCGTCGGCGATTCGGGCGGGCTGAATCACGGTTTTCTGGAGAGCGCCGCCGACATCGCGGCGGCGGCAAGCGTGTTCCGCCGCGAGGCAAAGCTGCGCCGGGTGGTGGGGTTTGGCAATGGCGACGCCGCAAGCGCGCTGACCCTGTTCCACGCGCAGGCGCGGATCGACGCGCTGCTGCTCGCCAACCCGGTGGTGGTCGGGCCGCCCAAGACGCCGGATCTGGAAGAGGAAACCGGCGCGGCGAACCGCGGCTGGATGCGGCAGATGCTCGGCCGGGTCGCGGCGCGTCGCCCCGAGCCTGCGCCCAGCCTGCTCGGCGAGCTTGCGGCCGCGGTCATGCAGAGCGAGGTGCCGATAACGGTGTTGCTGGCGACGCGGGACCCGATCGCCGCCGATTTCGCCGACGCGCTGCACAAGCCGGCATTCGCCGCGACCGGCACGCGCATCCGCCGCAAGCAATTCGATACCGCCAGCCATGATTTTGCCGGCACCACCGACAAGGCCTGGCTCTACGAGCGGGTGATCGAGGCGCTCGCCGAGCAGCGAGCGCCCTGATCGTCGGTTACTCGGCCGCCTGGGCCACCGTCTCGAAATCCGCCGCGGCCAGGAATCGCTCGGCATCGAGCGCCGCCATGCAGCCGGTGCCCGCTGCGGTAATCGCCTGGCGGTAATGCTTGTCCATCACGTCGCCACAGGCGAACACGCCCGGCACGCTGGTGTTGGTCGTGCCCTTCTCGACCTGGATATAGCCGTCGTCGTCGAGCGCGATATGGCCGCGGAACAGCTCGGTCGCCGGATGGTGACCGATCGCGACGAAGCCGCCATCAACCTCCAGCGTCGAAAGCTCGCCGGTTACCGTGTCCTTCAGCTCGATGCCGACCAGACCTTCGGGCTGGCCGCCGCCGAGGAAGCGCACGACTTCCTTGTTCCAAGCCACATTGACCCGCTCGTTGGCGAACAGGCGCTGCTGGAGGATCTTCTCGGCGCGCAGCGAATCGCGGCGGTGGATCAGCGTCACGTCATGGCTGTGGTTGGTGAGGTACAGTGCTTCCTCGACCGCGGTGTTGCCGCCGCCGATCACCGCCACCTTCTTGCCGCGGAAGAAGAAGCCGTCGCAGGTCGCGCAGGCGCTGACGCCCTTGCCCTTGAGCAGCTCTTCCGAGTCGAGGCCCAGCCAGCGCGCCTGGGCGCCGGTGGCGATCACCAGCGTGTCGCCGGTATAGACGGTGCCGCCGTCGCCGACGAGACGGAACGGGCGCTGGGTCACGTCGACCTCGACGATCGTGTCCCACATCATCTGCGCGCCGACATGCTCGGCCTGGGCCTGCATTTCCTGCATCAGCCACGGGCCCTGGATCACTTCGCGGAAGCCGGGATAATTCTCGACATCGGTGGTGGTCATCAACTGGCCACCGGGCTGGATGCCCTGGACGACGATGGGGGCGAGGCCTGCGCGCGCGCCATAGATGGCGGCCGAGAGGCCGGCGGGGCCCGAGCCCAGGATCAACATGCGGGTAGAATGGGTGGCGGTCATGCTCTGCTTTCCGACGAATCTTCGATGCCGCTTCTAGGGACAGGGCATCGTCGGAAGCAACATGGCGTCGCGCGATCGATCTGCAACGGCGGACCGGAACGGAAAAGCTGTTACGGCCTCAAGACGGAATTGGGCGCGATCAGCGCAGGATCCACACCGCCACGCTCGCCCAGAACAGCACGCTGCCCATCGCCATCAGCAGCAGGCTGCGCGACGCAGCCGGATCAACGCCCCGGCCCTCGACCAATTCCGGCGGCAATTCCCGCAACATACGCATGTACGCTACTCCGTTCAGATCACCCTCTTCCTGTTCTTGTTATAGACGATCCTGATCGGTGTACCGTTCAGGGATTCTGCCTAAGGTTCTGCCGATGTCGGTACCGGTGCCGGCGCATACAAGTCCAACGCCGGAATCGGGACCGGGGCGTCGGCCTCGTGCTCGAAGTCGATAATGCCGTCCTCGGCCTCGGCGCCGTCCAGCACCAACACGCTCGGCTCCAGGCTCGCCTGCTCGGCATAGGAATAGAAGACGAGCAACCGCGTGCGCGACGCGCGCTTCCCGTTTTCGAGAACGAGGGCCAGCCGATCCGAGGCAAGCCGGACCAGCAGGCCTGGCGGAAAGAGCTGGATGCTTTGCATGAATGCGAACAGCAGCGGGCGATCGAAATGCCCCTCCCAGCGCCACATCTCGCCCAGCGCCCGCGCCGGCAGCCAAGCCTGCTTATAGGCCCGATGCGAGGTGAGCGCGTCATAGACGTCGCAGATCGCCCCCATCCGGGCCGGCAAGCTGATGCCCGCGGCCGCCTGCCGATCGGGATAGCCGTTGCCGTCCCAGCGCTCATGGTGATGCAGACACACTTCCAGGGCGAGTTCCGGAATGGTGGGATCCTCGCGGAGCAGCGCGACGCCTTCCTGCGGATGGGTCCGCACCAGTTCCAGTTCCTCCGGCGTCAGGCGGCCCGGCTTGTCGAGCACAGCGTCGGGAATGGCGACCTTGCCCACGTCGTGGAGCAAGCCGGCCAGCCCCAGCGTCCGCACCTGCTCCTCGTCCAGCGCAAGGTGGCGGGCGAGATTGACCATCAGCGTGCAGACCGCGACCGAATGCAGATAGGTATATTGGTGCTTGCTCTTGAGCTGCAGCACACGAAGCAGCGCCGGCGCGTTGTCATCGAGCTCTGCGGAAATGCTGTCGACCAGCGCGGCGACCTTCTCTTGCGAAACCGCTCGGCCCAGCCGGAGATCGTCGAACGTGCCACGCACGGTATCCAGCGCCCCGGTCACCAGCTTCGCGGCGCGGGCCTCCTGCGACTTTAACGCGGTGGAACCGGCACGCCACATCGGGACGCGGAGGCGCCGCGACGGCGCTCCTTCGGGCTGGGCACCGCTATCCGGTTTGGCGAGGGAGTCCGGCACGCGGTCCGCCTCGCCGACGGGCTGCGACTTGTCGAGATCGACGATGACGCCGCCATTGAACGCGCGGAGCTTCTGCAGGTCCTGCGGATCGGTGAGGAGGAAGCGCACGCGCCAAAACGGGTGCTGCCACCAGGATCCCTCAAACCCGTGGATGAACATGCCCAGTCGGACATCCTGCGCCGGCAGGGTCTTCAACGACCGCATTGCGCCCTCACCTCCCGCCCCAAGGGGGCGACCCGATCCCAGAACGCCAGCCGAACCCCATGCTTCCCTCCCGCGTACCCGTAAGGGCCGCCGGGTCTGGCAGAGCGCCCGAACAAATTAATCGGACAAAAAAGTTATCCCAACACTAATGCGCGCGTGCAGGTGACAGATTGACCGCGCACAAATCCCGCGGTGCTCGTGTGGAAATGGTGGTGGCGTGGCACCGCGGCAGCGCGCTCGGCCATGCGCCGCGGCTCGAGGACGGTCGGAAAGTAGCTGCCCTTGCGTAGCTTGGGGATCCGCAGCTCGACGGTGCCGGCCCGGGTCTGCCAATCGCGGTCACGGTAACCGTTGCGCTGCACCAGCCGCGTCGGTGGCTTCTCGCCATGCCCGGCACCGGTCAGCGCGCCAACCTCCATCTCCATCAGCCGCTCCGCGGCGAATGCGATCATGTCCCGCGAAATATCCGGGTCCGGGGTCTTCTCCACCAGCAAACGCAGGTGCATCATCGGATCGGTCATCGTGGTTCCTTCCGTCCGGTTCGAGTGTCGCAACCCAAACCTGCCCGAAAATCACGGTGACCAACTCTGCCCCCTAGGTGTTTGGTCCCAGGATGTGATGGCTTGGTTTGACGATAAAGGCATCGGGCTTTGATTTCCATAGGGCGTTGATGGCGTCATAGGGCGTCCTGAACTTCAAAGCCTTGAGCTGCACCGCAAGCGGCCGCAGGCAGCACGGCCCGCTCCAACCGACGTCCGCCTGCTCGTGCCGCACGGAAACCATACACGCACGTCGGCTGAGACCTGAATCAACAGGGCCGGGAGCGACCCCGGCCCTGTATTCTCACCAAGCTTCCGAGGATCAGAAGGTTGTCCACTCGTCCGCGCTGGGGAGCGCGCTCGCCTTGGCGGGCGCGGGTTGGGTGGGGCGGAAGCTTACCGGCCCGGTGCGCTTGCTGGCGCCCCCGCTCAGTCGCACGCTGCCCTCGCCTCCGATGTTGAAACGCTCGGCTTGTTTGGCCAGCGTCACGACTTCCGAATTCAGCGTTCGGGCGGCCGCAGACGTTTCCTCCACCATCGCCGCATTCTGCTGGGTTGCGGTATCCATCGCGCCAATCGCAGCGGAGATCTGCGTGACGGCCGAGGCCTGGGCCTGATTGTCCGCCGCCATGCTGCTGAGCAGTGCGTGAACTTCGCCGACGTCGCCACTGATATTCGCGAGCGCGCCATCGACGCGCTCGACCATGCCGACCGCCGCGCCGATATCGGACTGAGTCGCGGTCAGCTGATCGCGGGCGCGGCCGGCTTCCTCCTCCGCACGCATGGCGAGTGCGGAGACGAGATCAGCGACCACCGCGAAGCCGCGACCCGCCTCGCCCGCGCGGCCAGCTTCAACGGCGGCGTTCATCGCAAGCACGCGGGTCTGGAAGGCGATCTTGTCGAGCCCCTCGATCACGCTGTCGATGCCCTTGGCACTCTCCGACACTCGGCTCATCGCCTGCATCGCTTCATCGGCAATCGTCCGACCGCCCGACACGGTCGAAATTGCCCCGTCGGCGCGTGTCAACGTGCTGCCGGCTGCGATCGCCGTTGCCTTGAGCCGCTGGTCCATTTGCGAAACGGCGGCGGAGGTCTCCTCCAGGCTGGCGGCATTTGCTTCCGTGCGCCGGGCGAGATCTTCGCTGGCCTGCGCGATCTCGTTCGAGCCGGTCTTGATCGCCGCAGTCGATTCGATCACCGACCCGATCAACTCGCGGAGGTTGGCGATCGCATCGTTGAAGTTTTGGCGGAGCACCGCATAGGCGTTGGGAAACTCGCCCGCGATGGAAGCGGTCAGGTCACCACGCGACACCATGTCGAGCTTCTCCGAGATCGTCTCGGTAACGAAATTCTGCTCTTCCAAGGCCTTGGCCGCCTCGGCATCGGCGATCTGCTTCTGTTGCGCATTTTCGCGGAAGACGAGCATCGCCTTCGCCATCAGGCCCACTTCGTCCGCGCGATCCACCGCAGGAACATCCACTTGCGTGTCGCCATTGGCGAGCCGGGTCATCACGCCCGTCATCCCCACCAGCGGTCGAACGATCGCGCCAGCGAGCAGCCAGGCCATCGCGCCTGCGATCACGACAGCACCGAGCGCGCCGATGATCACGGCTGCCACCGCGCCGTTCTTGGCGGCGGTCATCGCCGCGCGCTGATCGACCATCACCTGCTGCTGACGTTCCCGGATCTGGCCGACGATCTCACGAACCTTCGGCAATTGTTTGCGGCCCGAAATTTCCTGTGCCTTGGCGCGCGTGGCGGGATTGCGGGCCAGCGCGATCAGTTCGGCGAAGCGGCGATTGTTCAGGTCGCCCACCTCGGTCCGCAGGTCGCGCAGCCGCTGCTGCTGGTCCGCCAGCGGATTGCCGGTCTCGAAGCTCTTGGCCGATTTCTCAAAGGCAGCGATATTGCCCTTATATTCGTCGAGCAGTTCGTCTCGGCCGAGCATGGCAAAGCCGCGAAGCGCGTTTTCCTGCTGGATGATCGCACCCAGCATGGCTTCGCCTTCCTGGGCCATCTTGATGCTGTTGGCATTGGACTCGGAGATCGTCGCCAGCGTGCTAAGCGACCAGTAGGTATATGCGCCCGAGGCCATGACGACGAGGATGACGGCCGCGAATGCGGCGATAAGCTTGCCTGACAGATTCAGGCGACTGATGATGGACATGTTTCTCCCCTATCCGAGAGGTTTCAAAGAACGATTTGAGCGCGGAGCACGAAGGTGGTTCCATGGTCGGTGCGCGGGCCGCTTCCGGCCATCCGCTGGTCGGGCGCCATCCGCCAGGCTGTGACGTTGCCCATCAGCCGCATCTGGCTGCTCAAATACCAATTGACGCCGCCGGTCACGCTCGAGCCGGTGTTGCGGAAGCCCGGCATGGTGAACCGAATGTCCTCATAGCGGGCAGTGAGTTCCACTTGCCCTGATCCACCCTGAAACACAGAGCGCGCCACGATCGGTCGACCGAAGCCACCGGTAGCGGCCGCATACGGCGGAGCTTCGCCCGTCAGGAACCAGCCTGCCGAGAGGCTCTTGGCGGTGGTTTGTGCTTGCGCGCGCGGCAGGTCGATCACCCGTCGACCGGCTTCCGCCATCATCCACACCGGGCCGAGCACGCCGCCCGCTTCCACGCCCGTGCCATGATCACCGCGCGCGCCGAGCAGCGGCGGCGAGGGCAGCACCGTACGCAGGTTGAGGCCATGTGCGACATTGGTGTCGGCGCCGAGCGTGCGGGTGCCGCCCGTGAATCTCTCATCGAACCTCCACGCGCCGACATGAAGGATCGCGCCGTCACGCTTCACCGGGTTCCAGTGCCCGCGGGCGAGGCTTGTGCGGTCGCCCGTCTGTGGATGGTTCGCATCGATGTCGTTGCCGGTCACCGCAAAGGATGCGTGCCAGTCGCGGCCGATCAGCCGTGCTTGCGCACCGAAACCGAAGCCGCCGCGGTCGGGCGCAATCGCGCTGGCGACAAAATTGGGCTCCGCAAAGGGCAGCGCCTCCCCGCCCGAGCTGCCCTCGACGCTACGATCGTTCTGCAGGTTGCCGGCCAGGACATCGGCGGTGAGCCCGGCCACCTTGCCGCGCCAGCCGACATACGCCCAGAGCACGTCAGCGGAACCGGAAGCAAACTCTGTCTCGAGCTGATAAACGACGTGGTCGGCCACGGTGCCGGCAAAGCCGAGATGTGCCGCGCGCACGCCGCGGTCGCCGCGATTCCTCGCAGCGTCCCGTGCGCCGCTCGTAGTTTCTCCATCGATGATCAGCTGTGCCAGCGGCCGAAGGGTTGACCCTCCATCGGGGAAGACCAGGACGGGGGACCCGTTCCGAAATTCTACATGCGAGCCGCGTGATTTGCCCGGAGACTGCTTCGCGTTCTCCGCAGCATCATTGCCGATCTCGTCCGCTGCCGCCGCCACAGCAGCTTCATTCGGAACTTGAGAGGATGAAACAAAAGAGGATGGTATTGCGCCCAATAATAGAAGCGCACAGCAAAAGCTTGGAACCGCCATCTAGCATCCTCAGGCGTCGACGGGCACTCTACCCTGTCATCTGCAACACCATGGACACTTTATAGAAACGTTTTCCTCGGAGTTGATGCGATGCCTCTAAAATTTGAAGGGGTAGGTAATCGCCCGCGGGGCGCCATTTAGCCAAGCTCGTGACAGGAGCGATCGAGGTTCCAAACCCGCTGCGCGGTGGTGGCGCAGCGCTACGCCCGGCGGCGGGCGAAACGATCCTGCTCACCGAACGAGGCACGCCGCGCGGCTGGCGCTAGCCGGAGCGACGCCGCCGGAGATCGGAACGGTGACGGGCCACTCGCTCCGCGACGTCCATCAGATCCTGGATTCGCACTATCTCAGCCGCGATCCCGCCCTGGCGGAATCGGCCATTCGGAAGCTCGAAAGCGGCTGATTTTCCGAGCTAAACGCCCAACTGGCGCACTCGCGTCACCCAAGGCCTCTTCTTCAACTCGGAAATTTACCGGTCAAATCAGAAGCTTGGGGATGGTAGCGGAGGAGGGACTTGAACCCCCGACACGCGGATTATGATTCCGCTGCTCTAACCAACTGAGCTACTCCGCCCCGAAGCGAGAGCGGGCCATCTATGTCGGGGAAGGCGATCCGTCAAGCGAACATGTGACGGGAATGCAATTCCCACGGGCCGCCCCGATACCACCAGCTGGCAAGCCCTGCTATTTCCACGGTTTTCGGCGTGAAGTCGGCTTCGAGCGCGCGCATCAGCGCCTTGGCCAGCACTGGCCGAACCTTGTTCTGCACCGTCACGTGCGGCCGCCATCGTCCCGCATCCTGCGGCGTCAGCAGCCCCGCAAAGGCCTCCAGCAGGCCGCCGCGAATCGCGTCGAGCGCGGGCGCCTCGATCCGGTAGGCGACTCCCTGCCCCAGCGACATCAGCCCGCTTACCCGCGCCTTGGGGGCCCGCACCCCGCGCGTTTCCTGCGACAGGCGATGCTGGAGCTCCTCCGCCACCGAGGGCGGCAGGTGGTGAAACAGTGTGAGGTGGGCATCGAGCTGGTTCCGCTCGGGCGGGAAATGCGCACGGCGAAGCGAATCGAACCAGGCCTGGTCCTGCCGACCGAACAGCGCGGTGACGATGAGCGGTGCCGGCGCTCCGCTCAAATCTCCACCTGGCTGCCCAATTCGACCACGCGATTGGTGGGAAGGCGGAAAAACTCCATCGCGCTTTCGGCGTTGCGCAGCATCCAGGCGAACAGCTTCTCGCGCCAGATCATCATTCCCGGCCGGGAGGACGGCAGCAGGGTCTGGCGCGCGAGGAAGAAGCTGGTTTCCATCATCTTGAACGCCGCCCCGCAGGCATCGACCGACTTGAGCGCCGCCGGCACGTCGGCCTCCTGCATGAAGCCGTAATAGAGGATCATGCGGTGGAAGCCCTTGCCGAGGTCCTCCACCACCAACCGCTTGTCCTCCGGGACATAGGGCACGTCGCTGATCTTGACGGTCAGCAGGATCACCCGGTCGTGCAGCACCTTGTTGTGCTTGAGGTTGTGGAGCAGCGCGTGCGGCACGCCGTCCGGCGTCGAGGTCATGAACACCGCCGTGCCGCGCACGCGGGTGGCGGCGTTGGCGGCCGATTCGATGAAGATCTGGATCGGCATCGCGCTTTCGCGCAGCCGCGCGATCATCAGCTTGCGGCCCTTCGCCCAGGTGGTCAGCAGCGTGAAGACGATGAAGCCGACCATCAGCGGGAACCAGCCGCCATCGGGCACCTTGGTGAGGTTTGCGGTGAAATAGGCGAAGTCGACCAGGAAGAAGACCATCAGCAGCGGGATCGCATAGCGCTTCTTCCAGTGCCACAGGTTGAACAGCACCACCGCCAGCAGGCAATTGTCGATCAGCATCGCGCCGGTGACGGCGATGCCATAGGCTGCGGTAAGATTGGACGACGTCTGGAAGGTGAGCACCAGCAGGATCACCATCAGCATCAGCGCCCAGTTTATCACCGGGATGTAGATCTGCCCCGCCGTCGCTGCGCTGGTATGGTCGATGCGCAGGCGCGGCACGAAGCCGAGCTGGATCGCCTGCTGGGTAACCGAGAAGGCGCCGGAGATTACCGCCTGGCTGGCGATGATCGCGGCGGCGGTGGCGACGAACACCAGCGGCAGCCGCAACGCTTCGGGCGCAAGCAAGTAGAAGGGGCTGCGCAGTGCCTCGGCGTCGCGGATCAACAGCGCGCCCTGCCCCATATAGTTCATCATCAGCGCCGGCAGTACGAACCACAGCCACGAGATGCGGATCGGATTGCGGCCGAAATGGCCCATATCGGCGTAGAGCGCTTCGGCACCGGTCACCGCCAGCACGATTGAACCCAGCGCCAGGAAGGCGCGCAGCGGATCGAGCATGAAGAAATGGACCGCATGGTGCGGCGACAGCGCCTGCAGGACGTACGGCGTCTGAACCAGGCTGAACACGCCCAGCGTCGCGATGACGAGGAAATAGACCATCATCACCGGCCCAAAGAACGTGCCGACTCGCGAGGTGCCGGTGCGCTGGATCGAGAACAGCATGACCAGGATCACCACCGCGATCGGCACCACCAGCCGGTGGAAGCCGGGCGCCGCCACGGCAAGACCCTCGACCGCCGACAGCACCGAGACGGCTGGGGTGATCATCGAATCGCCGTAGAACAAGGCGGTGGCGAACACGCCGAGCAGCACGATGCCCTGGGTCCAGCGGCGCTGGCCGCCCCGGCCGGAGATCAGCGCCAGCAGCGCCAGGCTGCCGCCCTCGCCCTTGTTGTCCGCGCGCATGATGATGGTGACGTATTTCAGCGTCACCACGACCATCATCGACCAGAACATCAGGCTGATCGCGCCCAGCACGTGCGGCGTATCGAGCGGCAGTTCGTGATGCTCGTTGGCGAAGGTTTCGCGGAACGCGTAGAGCGGGCTGGTACCGATGTCGCCGAACACGATGCCGATGGCACCGAGCGCGAGCTTCCATGTGGGGTCCTGGCCGTGGCCATGGGCACCATGCGGTTCCGAATCGGGGAGGAGCGCGGCAGCGTCTCCGGTCGCGGCGGTGTTCACCGTTGCGACTGACGCTGAGAGGTGCGAACCGACCTGGCCATAGTGACCTGTGTTCTCGTCATCATCAGGATGCGGGCCGTTAGCATGTGCAACATGCCCTATCAACAAGCGTGTCCAGGCGGCTAGACGCGCCAGCGCGCGGACCGTTCCGGAATGGCGAAGATAGTCATCGCGGGCCGCCGAACAAGGCGTCGCCCTCGCCGCGCGTCGGCACCTCGCGGAGCACGAAGCTGCTGTTGATCGTCACGACGCCGGGCAATCGGCCGAGATGTTCCCGGTGCAGCCGCTCATAATCGTCAAGATCGCGACACAGGATCTTCAGCCGGTAATCCTGCCCGCCCGAGACCAGCGCGCATTCGACCACCCCGTCGATCTTCCCCACCGCCGCCTCGAACTGGGCGAGATCCTCCTCCACCTGCGTGCCGAGGGTAATGTCGACCAGGGCGGTGACGCGGAAGCCCAGGCGACGATGGTCCAGCCGCGCGCCATAGCCGCGCAGCAGGCGGTTCGCCTCCAGCGCCTGGATGCGTCGGGTGCAGGCGGATTGCGACAGCCCCACCGCCGCTGCCACCTGGCTGACCGGCGCACGCGCGTCCGCCGCGAGCAGCTTGAGAATTGCTGTGTCGATTCGATCCATATCGCATAAAATGCGCGCAACATGCCCACACGCGCAAGATACATGCATAGACGCGCGCTCGCGCCCATGCGCTTTGCAGGGATTTGCGCCCCTCATCTGCGATAAAAAGCAGCATCAACATCAGGAGAGTTCCCATGCGCATCGGCGTTCCCAAGGAAATCAAGAATCACGAATACCGCGTCGGCCTGACCCCTGCCTCGGTGGCCGAGCTGGTGCATGCCGGGCACAGCGTGCTGGTCGAGACGCAGGCCGGCATGGGCATCGATTTCGACGATGCGGCCTATACCGCGGTCGGCGCGCAGATCGCGCCCGATGCCAAGACGGTGTTCGCCCAGTCGGACATGATCGTGAAGGTGAAGGAGCCGCAGGCGCAGGAAATCGCGCTGCTCGAGCCGCGCCACCTGCTGTTCACCTATCTTCACCTCGCCGCCGACAAGCCGCAGGCCGAGGGGCTGATCGCCTCGGGCGCGACCTGCATCGCCTATGAGACGGTGACCTCCAACTCGGGCGCCCTCCCCCTGCTCAAGCCGATGAGCGAAGTCGCCGGCCGCATGTCGGTCCAGGTCGCCTCGCACTATCTCGAGAAGGAACAGGGCGGTCGCGGCGAGCTGCTCGGCGGCGTGCCGGGCGTGGCGCCGTGCAAGGTCGCGATCCTCGGCGGTGGCGTCTCGGGCATCAATGCCGCGCAGATGGCGACCGGCCAGCGCGCCGATGTGACCATCTACGACATCAACAACGAGCGCCTGGCCGAGCTCGACATGCATTTCGGCAGCCAGATCAAGACCGCCTATGCCAGCAAGGCCGCCATTGCAGAGGCGGTCCGCACCTCGCAGGTGGTGATCGGCGCGGTGCTGGTGCCGGGCGCGGCGGCGCCGAAGCTCGTCACCCGCGACATGCTCAAGACGATGATGCGCGGCTCGGTGCTGGTCGATATCGCGATCGACCAGGGCGGCTGCTTCGAGACCAGCCGTGCGACCACCCATGACGATCCCGTCTTCGAGATCGACGGCGTGATCCATTATTGCGTCGCCAACATGCCTGGCGCGGTTGCCCGTACCTCGGCCTTCGCGCTCAACAACGCGACGCTGCCGTTCGTGCTGAAGCTGGCCAATCACGGCGCGGAAGCGGCGATGCGGGCCGACCGCCACCTCGCCAACGGCCTCAACGTCTCGGGCGGCAAGATCCGCCACCAGGCGGTGGCCGACGCGCTCGATCTGCCGTTTGAAGCCTGGGCAGGCTGAGCGGTTACTTGGCCGGAGCGGCGGGCATCTGTCGCGCCGCTTCGGCCAGCCCCGGATCGAGCTTGAGCATCACCTTGACCAGGTCGTCGCGATAGCTCGCATCCTTGGGCAGCAGCTGCAGCGCCTTGCCCCATTCGCGACGCGCCGCATCGAGATCACCCGACCGCGCCAACACGATGCCTTGGTAGAAGGGCGGCCCCGGATGGTTCGGGTTCAACTCCGCCGCCTTGGCGAAGGCGTAGCGCGCCGCCGGCGAGAGCTGATCGCCGTCATGCTCTGCCATCGCAAGACCCAGCCCCGCCCATAGTCCCGGATCGCCGGGCGCCTTGCGCACCGCTCCCAGCATCACGGTCGCGGCAAGCTGGGGAGCGCCGGCACGCGTCATCGCATCGGCGGCCATGAAATAGCTGTAGTCGAAGTTGAAGCGACCGAAGAGCCCCTCCCGTACCGCGATCAGGTCCGGATCGAGCGGACGGACGTTGGCGACGCCTTCCACCGGATGGTCCGGCAGCACAGGCTGTCCCTGCCACGCATAGCCGGCACCGGCGAGCATGATCGCCATTGCCGGCAGCGTCCAAAGCCGCCTTGGGAAGCGAATGAGTAGCAATAGCGCAAGTATCAGCAGCGCAAAGGCGCCGAAGACCACCCAGCCCATCATGCGGCCTTCCCCTTAAACAGGCGGCGCGCGATCAGCAGCCCGATGCCAAGCAGCACCAGCGGCGCGATCCACAAGGGCGCGGTCACCCAGCTGAGCGGCGGGTCATAGGTGACATAGTCGCCATAGCGCTCCACCAGCCAGCTACGGACCTGCTCGGGCCGCTCGCCTGCCGAGATCCGCTGGCGGACCAGCGCGCGCATCTCGCCCGCCATGTCTGCGTCGCTGTCGGCGATGCTCTGGCCCTGGCAGACGAGGCAACGCAGCGTCTCCATCAGCGCCTTGGCCTGCGCTTCCTGATCGGGATCCGCCAGTTGGGTGTAGGCGAGCGGGGATGGCGGCACGCTGGAATCCGCCTGCGCGCTACCGGCCAGCAACAGCGCGAAGACGGCGACCGCGCGCCTCACTTTGCCTTCTCCAGCGCGGCAAGCAGCTTCGGCACGTCCTCGGCACGAACGTCGCCGATATGCTGGTCGACGATCACGCCGCGGGAATCGATCACGAAGGTCTCGGGCACGCCGGACGAGCCGAGCGCCAGCTGCGCGCGCATCGCATGATCGTCGCCGATCCGGCTATAGGGATCGCCGTTGCGCGCGAGGAACGCCTGCACATCGGGCGTAGAATCGCGCACGGCAATTGCGTCGATCTCGGCGCCAGCCTTGCGGAGCTTGAGCAGTTGCGGCGCCTCGGCGACGCAGGGGATGCACCAGCTGGCGAACACGTTGAGCAGCCGCGGCTTGCCCTTGGGCCAGTCGCTGGTGTCAATGCCGGGCTTGTCGGCGAGGATCGGGGAAAGGCGCAGGTCCGGCAGGGGCTTGCCGACCATCGCCGAGCGGACGAGCCGGTCGCTTGGCTCGATCATGCCGTTCACCACCAGCGCGAAGACGAGCAGGAACAGCGCGAGCGGCAGCCAGATCAGCAGCTTCTTCATGCCCATTCCTCCTGCGCCCGCGCATCGCGGCGGCCCCGCAGCACCCGGCCGAGCAGCGAAAGCATGCCGCCGAGCGCGATCAGCCCGCCGCCCGCCCAGATCAGCGTGACGAAAGGCTTCCACCACAGGCGCAGTTGCCAGCGCCCCGACGCATCCGAGGCGCCGAGTACGGTGTAGACCTGCCCGTCCCACAGCGTCGCGATCGCGGTCTCGCTGGTGTTGGTCGGCGGATTGGCGAAGAAGCGTTGCTGGGGGAGCAGCTCGAACGGCGCACCGGCCCCGCGCTGGACCTGCAGCCGCGCTTCCATCGCCGACCAGTTCGGGCCGACCGTGGGGCGGACCTCGGCCAGGGTCACCTTGAAGGGGCCGACGGCGAGGTTGTCGCCGATCGCCACCGCCGCCAGCCGCTCCTGCTTGAACAGCGTATCCGCCGCCATGCCGGCCAGGCTCACCGCGATGCCAAGATGCGCGACGACCATGCCGTAGATCGGCAGCGGGGTGCGGCGCAGCTTGCGCTTCCACAAGGGCGCGATGCTCGCGGCGGCCAGCCCGAAGGCGAGCGCCAGCACCAGCACCGCAATCGGCGAGGCGAAGCCGGTCATCGCGAAGAACAGCGCAAAGGTCACGCCGGTGATCGCCACAGGAATGGTGAGGCGGCTGAGCAGCGCCTGCGCCGAGTCCTTGCGCCAGCGCAGCAGCGGCCCCGCCGCCGTGCCTGCGACCAGGAACAGTGCGATCGGCACCGCCGTCTTCTCGAAGAAGGGTGCGCCGATCGAGAGCTGCACGCCCATCGCCTGCGCCACCAGCGGGTAGAGCGTGCCGATCAGCACCACGCCCAGAATCACGCTGAGCAGCAGGTTGTTGAGCACCAGCGCCGCCTCGCGGCTGACCAGCTGGAAGGTCGCACCCTGCGTCACCGTGCCGACCCGCGCGCCGAACAGCGCCAGCGCGCCGCCGATATAGAGGCCCAGCAGCGCGAGCAGGAAGCTGCCGCGCGTCGGGTCCACCGCAAAGGCATGGACGCTGACCAGGATGCCCGAGCGGACCAGGAAGGTCCCGACCATCGACATCGAAAAGGCGACCACGGCCAGCATCAGCGTCCAGGCGCGCAAGCCGTCGCGGGTCGCCAGCACGTTGACCGAATGGAGCAGCGCGGTCGCTGCCAGCCAGGGCATCAGCGAGGCGTTCTCCACCGGGTCCCAGAACCACCAGCCGCCCCAGCCGAGTTCATAATAGGCCCAGTAGCTGCCGGCGGTGATGCCGATCGTCAGGAAGATCCAGGCAGCCAGCACCCAGGGCCGCATCGCCTTGGCAAAGGCCGGGCCGACATCGCGCATCAAGAGCGCCGCGACGGCGAAGCTGAACGCCACCGAGAGGCCGACATAGCCGAGGTAGAGCGTCGGCGGATGGAAGGCGAGGCCGGGGTCCTGCAGCAGCGGGTTGAGCCCCTGTCCGTCCGCCGGCGCGGGGTTGAGCCGCGCAAAGGGGTTCGAGGCGAAGGCGAGGAAGGCATAGAAGCCGATCGCGATCGCAGCCTGTGCGGCCAGCGTCGCCGATAGCGTCTCCGCCACCAGCCGTCGCTCGAACAGCGCGACGCCCGCCCCGGCGACCGCCAGCACGGTCACCCAGAGCAGCATCGAGCCCTCATGGTTACCCCAGGCGCCGGCGACCTTGTAGAGCATCGGCTTCTGCGAATGGCTGTTCTCCGCCACCAGCAGCACCGACATGTCCGAGGTGACGAACAGCCAGATCAGAATCAGGAAGGCGAGCAGTGCGAACAGCGCCTGGACCAGCGCGATCCTGCGCACGCCGGGCAGCAATACCACCGGATCGACAGCGCGCGCCGCGGCGGCGCCGAGCATCAGCTGCGCGATGGCAAAGGCGGTGGCGAGCCACAGCGCCGCGAGCCCGGCTTCGGCGATCATTGCTCCAGCGACTCGCTCTTGTGCATCTTCCCCGCCATCTGGGGCGGCATGTAGCGCTCGTCGTGCTTGGCGAGCAGATTGTCGGCAGTGAAGCTGCCATCGGGCTGGAACTGCCCCTCGGCGACCACGCCCGACCCTTCGCGGAACAGGTCCGGCGTCACGCCGCGGAAGCGCACCGGCACCACATCCTTTCCATCGGTAACCTTGAAGGCGATCGACACGCCGTCTTGCGCGCGGACGAGCGAGCCCTTCTCGACCATCCCGCCCAGCCGCACCGCCTTGCCGACCGGCAACGGCCTGCCCGCCACGTCGCCGGGGGCATAGAAGAACGCCGCCTGGTCCTTGAGGGCGGAGAGCGCCAGCAGCGCCGCGCCAAGGATCGCCGCCACCGCCAGCAAGGCGAGCGTCAGCCGTTGATGCTTGGCCTTCACCGCCGCCGCCCCAGCGCTTCGGCCGCCGCTTCGGCACGACGCATCGCCCGCCAGCTGGCGGCTGCAAGACCACCCGTGCCGATTGCCGCCACCACATAGGCAGCCGTCACGAACCACCAATGGTTCATTGCGCCGCCCTCCGCCGAAGCCGAGTCTCGACCTTCTGCTGGGCGAGCAGCGCCCGCATCCGCATCAGCACGATCGCGCCGAACAACAGGCTGAAGCCGGAAAGCGTGAACCATAGCGGCCAGAGCATCGAGGCATCGATGCTGCTGCGGGTAAGTCCGATGCTCTCGCCCTGGTGCAGCGTGTTCCACCACACCACCGAATAGCGAATGATAGGCAATAGCACCGTTCCCGCGACGCCGAACAGCGCCGGAATGCGTCCGTCGCCGCTTCGCTCGGCATCGGCGCGGGCGAGCGCGATCCACGCGATATACACGAAGAAGAGCAGTAGCATGCTGGTCAGCCGCCCGTCCCATTCCCACCAGGTGCCCCAGGTCGGGCGCCCCCAGATCGAGCCGGTGATCAGGCACAGAGCGGCGAACACCGCGCCGGCCGGCGCGATCGCGCGGGCAGCGACGATCGCCAGCGGATGCCGCCAGATCAGATAGGCGAGGCACGCCGCCGCCAGCCCGCTCCACCCGCCCATGCCAAGCCAGGCAGTCGGCACATGGATGTAGAGGATGCGGACGCTATCCTTCTGCAGATAGTCGGCGGGCGTCTGGGTAAGGCCCGCCCAGGCGCCGAACAGCGTCAGCGCCATGCCTGCCCAGAACAGGGCCGGCGTCAGCGGCCGGGCGATCTTGAGGAAGCGCGCCGGATTGGCGAGGGCGTGAAGCATCGGCACGCGTACAGGATTAGCCGGGTTTCTCCTCCGATTCCAAGCAGCGATTGCAGCGTCCCGCCGCTCCTTATGGATAGGGTTGCAAAGGCGTGCAGCCTCAGCTACCCGGTGCGCGTCATCTGGGGAGTAGCCAGCCGGTGCATCGCGCACCGGGCGCTTGCGTCAACATACTTGGTCGAGAGGCCATGGCGCAGGTGGAGCCGCAAGGTTCGGGCGAGACCAATGGCGTCGCATCTCCGCTCATGCCGGGCGGGGAGATGCGATGTCGTTGGATTCGCATCCGCCCGGCCCCGGAGATTTTCTTGGAAGCCCTGCTCACCTCCACCGCGGTGGTCGCGCTCGCCGAAATCGGCGACAAGACCCAGCTGCTGGCGATCCTGCTCGCGACCCGCTTCAAGCGGCCGGTGCCGATCATCTGCGGCATCTTCGTCGCGACCATCGCCAACCACTTCCTCGCCGCGCTGGTGGGGTCCGAAGTCGCCGGGCTGCTGGACAGCGTGTGGTTCCGCTATGCGATCGCCGCCTCGTTCGTCGCGATGGGCCTGTGGACGCTGATCCCCGACAAGCTCGATGAAGAGGAAAGCCCCAAGCCCGCGCGGTTCGGCGCGTTCCTGACGACCGCGATCGCCTTCTTCCTGGTCGAGATGGGCGACAAGACCCAGGTCGCCACGGTCGCGCTTGGCGCGCGCTTCCATGCGGTGCTGCCGGTGACGGCGGGCACGACGCTGGGGATGATGCTCGCCAATGTGCCCGCCGTGTTCCTCGGCAAGGCAGTGATCGACCGGGTGCCGCTGACGACGGTGCACCGGATTGCCGCGCTGCTGTTCGTCGCGATCGGGCTCTGGCTCGCAGCGCAGACCGCGGGGTGGTTGTGAGATTTTGAATTCCTCCCCTGCACATGCAGGGGAGGGGAACCGCGCGGCGCAAGTCGCGTGGTGGAGGGGCCGCCGCGGCACGCGGCGGTTGTACCCCAAATACGAAAGACCGCGCCTTGCGGCGCGGTCCCTCCACCCTGCTGCGCATGGTCCCCCTCCCCGTTCCGGGGAGGAATGTCAGAAGATTACCGCCCGATCAGGCGCTGGGCGATGCGGTCGGCGACTTCGCTCGCGGGATCGCCGGTTGCAGCACTCTCGTCCCACACCTGGTTGAGGCGGACCGGGATCTTCTCGACCCGTGCATCCACCTCGGAACGATCGCCCTGCCCCAGATATTCGAGCGCGACGTTGATGATGCCGCCCGCATTGATCACATAATCCGGCGCGTAGACGATGCCGCGCGCATGCAGGCGATGGCCGTCCTCGCGCGTCGCGAGCTGGTTGTTCGCACCGCCGGCGACGACTCGCACCTTCAGCGCCGCGATCGACTGTTCGGTGAGGATCGCCCCCAGCGCGCAGGGGCTGAGGATATCGGCGTCGTGCGTCAGGATCGCATCGGCATCGATCGCCTCGGCGCCCAGCTCGGCCGCCAGCGCCTTGGCGCGGTCGCCGTGCACATCGGCCAGCGTCAGCTTGGCGCCGTCCGCCGCGAGCAGCCGAGCAAGCCCGCCGCCGACCGACCCGACACCCTGGATCGCGACGCGCACGCCGGCCATCGAGTCGACGCCCAGCCCGCGCTTCGCCGCCGCCTTGACGCCGAGATATACGCCGCGCGCCGTCACCGGGCCCGGATCGCCGCCCGCGCTGCCCGCCGCCACCGGCAGGCCCGAGACATGCTTGGTCTGGGTCGCGACGACCTTCATCCGCGCCTCAGACATGCCGACGTCCTCGGCCGTCACATAGCGGCCATGGAGCGATTCGACCGCGCGGCCGAACGCCTCGAGCTGCGCCTGGGTCACTTCCGCACCCGGCTTGTCGGCGAGGATCACGCCCTTGCCGCCGCCCATCGGCAGATCGGCCATCGCGTTCTTGTAGCTCATCCCGCGCGAGAGGCGGAGCGCATCGGTGATCGCGGCGCGGTGATCGGCATAATGCCAGAAGCGCACGCCACCCGCAGCAGCGCCGAGCGCCGTCGAGTGGACCGCAATGATCGCGCTAAGGCCGGAAGCCCGATCCGAGAAGAGGTGAACGCCCTCGTGGTCGTCGAAATCGGGAAAGCCCCAATCGGTGATCATGGATAGACCCGCGCCTTCAGAGAATAGGGGGGAAGTGGGGCGACCAACGGGAATTGAACCCGCAACCTCTGGTACCACAAACCAGCGCTCTAACCAATTGAGCTATGGTCGCCGTGAAGGAGTGCGCGCTTAGCGGGCTCCGCAGCGGAGCGCAAGATGATTACGCGCCTCATCCGCGAGAAATTCTAACAGCCTCCTCGGGCGTCGTCACCCCCGTACGTGCGAGCGCGCGCGCGGCAGAGCCCAGATTGGGGGTACTGATGAAGGCGTGCCGCGCGAGAATCGCGGCATCGCCACCATCGTTGATCAGCCGCCGAATCGTCGCGTCGCCGCGAATCGATTCGAACACTGCGGTCTCCCCGGCAAAACCGGTCTCGTCACAGACCGGGCATCCTGCCGGCGCGTAGACGATCGCGCCGGGATCGAAGCCGAGCAGCGCCGACACCGACCCGCTGGCCTGCACCGGCTCGCGACAGGCGGGGCAAAGCCGCCGCACCAGCCGCTGCGCGACGACCATGTTGAGCGACGATGCAAGCTGGAACGCCTCGACCCGCCATGTCCGCAACTGCTGGATCGCCGCGACGGCGTTGGGGGCCTCCACACCGGCAAGCACCAGCCGGCCGGACTGCGCGGCATGCATTGCGGCGGCAGCCTCGGGGCGGTCGGTGATCGAATCGATCAGCAGGACATCGAAATCCTGCTCGATCGCCGCGCGCGCCGTTTCCGCAACTGTGCCCGGCGCAGGATCAGCCCAGGTGACGCCGGTCAGCTTCTCGGCCCCCGAAGCGATGGCAAGTGCGGGCCGCGTGCGCGAGGCGGCAAGCGCCAGCAGGGTCCGCAGGGTCGTGCTGCGCCCGTTTCCTGCCGGCGCTGCGACCAGCAGCAGTCCGCCGGTCGCGACCGCGACACGGAGATCCTGCGCAAGCACCGGCGCCGCGCCAAGGGCGTCCAGTCCGCGCGCAGCACCGGTGCCGGGCTCGCGCCGCAGGACCAGCCGTGCGCCGTCGATCACCGGCAGGCTGAAGACATCGATGCGCCCGCCGCGCCAACGCAGTTCACCGCGTTGGGGAAAAGGCGCGTTGGGCACCAGTTCGGCACCGATCAGAATCTCGCGCGCGAGCAGCGCGCCTTCCTCCTGGCGTAACTCCCGGAAGGGGTGGATCAAGCCACCGATGCGGAAGGCCAGCCCGCTGCCCGCTGCGCCCGGAGTGAGATGGAGGTGCGATGCCTCCAGCCGCACCGCTTCCTCCAGCACCGTATCCAGCATGCCATGCGGGCTCGACACGGCCGGCGTCCAGGCCGCCGCCATACGCGCCTCCTCTGACGTCCGTTCCATTGCACCCTGCACTGTTGCCCGCCCCTGCGTGGACGCGCACCCGCTACGCAGGCGGCATGACAATTTGGCGTCGCTTCTGTTGCGGTTGCGCGTCGCGCTGGCACAATCCAACCGCTTTTGGCAAAGCCGGCGCATGCAATCGTCGAGCGTCCATCTTGGCAGCGGCCACCCGTCGGAACCGATTGTCGAGCGCATCCTAACCCGCCCCGGCGTACAGCGGGTTCCCAGCCCGAAGGTGACGCTGTTCGTCGTCCGCGATTTCCTCGATCCGGCCTTGTGCACGGCGCTGATGGCGCAGATCGATGCGGATCGCCGCCCTTCGACGTTGGCCAATGCCGGCAGCGACTATGCGTTCAGAACCAGCGAAACCTGCGACCTGCCCGCCGACCACCCGGCGGCGGCCGAGCTCAAGCAGCGCATCGTCGCGCTGACCGGCCTGCATCCCGATCACGGCGAGCCGATGCAGGGCCAGCGCTACGCTATCGGCCAGGAGTTCAAGGCGCATACCGATTATTTCGAGCCGGGCAGCGCGGACTTCGACAAGTATTGCAGCGTCGCCGGGCAGCGTACCTGGACGGTGATGCTCTATCTGAACGCCGTCGAGGCGGGCGGGGCCACGCGGTTCAAGGCGATCGACAAGATCGTCCAGCCCGAAGCCGGCAAGCTGCTCGCTTGGAACAACCTGCGGCCCGACGGCAGCGTCAACCCGGCGACGATCCACCATGCGATGAAGGTGCGCGCCGGCACCAAATACGTGATCACCCAGTGGTTCCGCGAACGCCCCTGGGGCTGGTGAGCCCGGCCCCGTCGCCGAAGCGCGGGGCCGTGCCCTCGTCGGATCAGAAGGTGATGCTCGCGCCCAGCGCGATCGTCGTCCCGACATTGTAGAGGTTGTAGTAGACGCGGTTCGCACCCGACTGCTGGAACTCCTGATACTTGGTCCCGGTGATGTTGCGGGCCTCGAACTTGAGCTCGGTATTCACCCCGAACACGTCCACCGCCTGGCGTGCGACGAAATCGAGGTGCACGCCCGGGCGCTCCTTGATGTCCGGCTGGCCGCCCGCGCCGCGATTGGTGACGCGATCGCTGGCATAGTTGAGCAGCACGGTCGCCTGCGACAGGCGCCCGGTATTCTCGATGCCGAACTCGAGGTTGGCGACATGGTCCGACTGGCCGGTCAGCGGCACGCCGTCGCGGAAGAAGTCGGTCGCCTTGCTCGCGGTCAACGGGAAGGCATCGACGCGGTCCTCGGCCCGCACTTTGATGCGCGACTTGGTGTAGGTGTAGTTGGCGCTCAACAGCAGTCGCCGCGTCGAGAAGAAGGCGGACTCGCCGAACATCCGGTCCATGTCGAAATACTTCACCACTTCCAGCTCGCCGCCCCACAGCGTGGCGCGCGGCGCGTTGGCGAAGCTGCTCAGCACTTCGTTGTCGCTGAAGCTGGCATAGGTCTCGATCGGGTTCTTGATCTTCTTGTAGAAGCCGGCGACCGACACGCGCTGGTCGCGCGCGAAATACCATTCGTAGCGCGCTTCCGCATTGGTCAGCGTGCTGTCGACCAGCCGCGGGTTGCCACGGAACAGGCGGTTGTTGTCCGGATCGAAATAGGACTGGAAGATCAGCTCGCGGAACTGCGGCCGCGCGATGGTCTTCGAGGCGCTGACGCGAACCTGCATGCGGTCGGCGATCTCATAGGTAAGCGTCGCCGCCGGCAGCCAATAGTCCTTGCGCAGCCGGGTGCCCGCCAGCGAGGCGGTCGGCACCTTGAACACCTGCACCGGCGTCACCGTCTGCGTCGCCTTTTCGAAGCGGACGCCAGCATCGAGCGTCAGCCCGGTGACCAGTGTGCCGTTCACCCGCGCATAGGCGGCATGGTTGCGCAGCTTGGCATCGAACACCGGATTGGCTTCGTTGGTGTCGATCAGCGTGATGGAATAGGGCGACGGGTTGCGTGGATCGGAACCGAACGCGATCACCCCCGGCGACAGCAGCACGTCCGGCCGCAGCACCGCCAGATAGGTCTGCAGGCCGCTAGTGGCGCGGAACTGGAAGTCTCGGCGCTCGGTGCGACGCGCGGTGTTGGAATAGGCATAGCCGACCGACGCGGTGATGTCGGGCAGCACGCGGTACGACACGTCGGCGCCCGCCGACCAGAGATTCTCGTTCAGGTTCGAGAAGATGACCTCGGCATTGCCCTGCTGACCGTTGTTGAGACGGTTGATGTAGAGCTTGCCGAACGGATCCGAGGCGCGATTGCTGCGATAATATTCGAAGCTGATCTCGTCCGGCGCCTTGCGCTTGGTATTGGCATAGCCGCCACGCAGGTCGACATGCAGCTCCGGCGTGAACTGGAACTCCCCGACCAGCTGGGTGTCGATCAGCTGGCGTGCGAACCAAGCGGTGTCCTGCTGGAGATAGCTGGCCAGCGGGTCGCCGGTCTGGCGCGTCCCCTCGCCCAGCCGCGCCTGCTTCAGCGTGTCGCGGATATAGATGAGCGTGCCGCGGATCGCGTTGTCGTCGATCTTGCCGTTGACGCCGAGCAGGCCGTTCACGACGACTCGATTGTCGGTGATCACGCGGCGGAAATCGAGTTCCTTCTGCGAGATGTCGACGGTTGCAGCGGTCTGCTGGATGGTGTCGCGGGTGCGCCACTTCGAGCTGTAGCCGCCGGTCGCGACCACGCCGATCGTCGCGGCGCCGACTTCCTTCGAGACGCCGCCGCTCACCTGGCCCGACCAGTTCGCCGGCATGTTGGTGTTGCGCTGGACGACCGAGTTGCCGCCGTTGATCAACTGCGATCCGATCGCCTGGGTATCGACATTGCCGTTGCTGATCCGCTCGCCGCTGGCGATGTAGGCGGCCAGCGCGGGGGGCACGTCACGGGTGCCGTTGTCGAACCCGGTCCAGTCGCGCCCGCTGCCATAATAGGTATAGCCGAGCTTGCCGGTCGTCCGCGTGTCGAGGCTGCCGCTGGCGCCGATGGTGAGGAAGTCCTCGCGCGGCGCCACCTTGGTGGTGAGGTTGATCACACCGCCGCCGAACTCGCCGGGATAATTCACCGAATAGCTCTTCTGCACGAGCGACGAGGCGACGATGTTGGTCGGAAAGATGTCCAGCGGAACCACGCGCTTCAGCGGCTCGGGGCTCGGCAGCGGCAGGCCGTTGAGCAGTGCCAGCGAGTAGCGATCCCCCAGGCCGCGCACATAGACGAAGCCGTTGCCGACGACGCTGAGGCCGGTCACGCGACCCAGCGCGCCGGCGATGTCCCCTTCGCCCGTGCGCGCGATGTCGGCGCTGGACAGGATCGACACGACCTGCGGCTGCGAACGCTCGATATTCGCCTGGCGGCGGCCGGTGACGACGATCTCGCCGGGCACCGAAATCTCGGGCGCTTCCTGGGACGCGTCCTGGGTCGCCGGCTCGGCCGCGGGCGGCACCGCCGGCGCTGCTTGCGCGCCGGTGCTGGATGCGGCCTGGTCCTGCGCACAGGCCAGGGACGGCGCGACCAGCGCGGAAGTGACAAGTAGAACGCTCGCGAGCTGCAACGACCTGGACATTCTGAACCCCCTTATTGCTTTGAAAAACAGGAGGCGGAGCGAGCTTCGCGCACGCCCCGCCTCCGTTCAGGTCGCCGTCAGAGCGTCGGAAGCGAGGTGCAGAGGCTCGCGCCAGTGGCGAAGGTCGCGGTCGCGCTGTTGCACGTCCAACCCTGGAACGAGGTGTCGGTCGCGTTCTTGACGGCACCGATGAAGCCCGAGGCGTCGAAGAAGCCCGCCGGGGTCAGCGTGATGCCGTTGAACACCTGGCCGTTGAACGCGGTCGGGTCGAACGCCGGCACCGCGGTTTCGTTGGCGCCGTTCACGAACAGGTTGGCCAGCGTCGAGGTGTAGCTGACATTGTTGTTGTTCGCACCCGAGCCGAAGATCGCGGCGACCTGCGCGTCGGTGACGCTGTTGGCGCCGACCAGCGGCGTGGTACCGCAGCCGGTGAACACCACCGAGCGGAACACCGGCGCACCGAATTCGTCGATCGCCGCGTTCTGCGTGGTCGACGCGGTCTGCGCGCGGCTGATGCGCAGGCACGGGTTGGTGACGGTATTGATCAGGATGCCGTTGACCAGCGTGTAGTCGGTGCCGCCGCGCAGCAGGATCGAGGCGACGTCCGAGTTGCCGGCGACACGGTCGATGAAGGTGAAGTTCGACAGGAACACGTTCTGGCGCGGATTGTCGCCGTCGAGCGCGTTGTCCGAGTCGGCTTCGATCATCGCGTCGGCGTTGGCCGTCGTCGAACCGTTGCGCTGCACCGCCAAGACATACTGGAAGTTCGCCTTCACGCCGGTGTCGGTGTCGAGATTGTCGTCTTCTGCGCCGATCGACGCAAAATACTTCATGCTGACGCGGCCGCCGAAGAACTCCGCACCGTCGTCCGAGCTGTTGAACGACATGATGTGGTCGAGCGTGGTGCCCGAGCCGACGCCCTGCGTCGTCAGCGACTGGAGTTCGCTGTTCGCCGAGAGGACATAGCCCGAATAGCGGATCTGCGCATAGCTGATGCGGCCGCTATTGTCGTTCGCGGTGGCGCCGCCATAGAGCGCCGGATCCACCGCGCCTTCGGTCTGACGCTCGCACGCCACGGTGCCCGGGGTCGCGCCCGTCGCGGCGCAGTCGGTGATCGGCGCGCGGCCCGAGAGCACGACGCCGCCCCACTGGCCCGACGAGGTGTCGGTGTTGAGGCCCAGCACGTTGTCGCGGCTGGTGAAGATGATCGGGGCGGTGGCGGTGCCGACGGCCTGGATCTTGTTGCCGCGGTTGACGTTCAGCCACGCCACACCGGTGTTGGCATAGATGATCACGCCCGGCTCGATGGTCAGCGTGACGTTCGAGTCGGCGGTCAGCGTGATGGTCGCGCCCGACGGATCGGTCACGGTCTTGGTGTTGCTGCTGCTCAGCGGCGTCGGGCCATTGTCATAGCCGACATCGGTGCGACCGGCGAGTTGGTAGAGCAGGCCGGCGACCTTCGGCAGCGTCACGCTGCGCACGATGCGGGCGGGCAGCGCGCAGATGCGGTAGGTGCCGGTCGGGCCGGTGATCGTGCCGCGATCGGCCAGGCCCTGCGGGTCGGCGATCGTCGGGCAGCCCGTGGCGGGCGTTACCAGCGTGCTGGTCGGCGTCGGCGTCGGGGTCGGCGTGGGTGCCGGGTTGCTGATGTTGACGTTGACCGAGCCCGTGCCCGGCGACGCGATCTCGTTGGCGCCGTCGCAGGCGCTCAGCACAACCGCCGAGCAGCCGGCCAGCAGGATGTTGCGAACCAGTTTCATCTCAATCCCCTTTGTTTCGTCGCCGGGCACGATCACGTTCGTGGTGGCAGCCGAAAGGCCGGCGCCGACCGCTGCCGACCTGGGGCAATTATGGATTGGATGTTATGCTTGTGTGACAGTCCGCCGATTTTATGATGTGAAGATGAAATCCGTTATGTAGCGCGATGGCGCGCTGCCGCTGGTGCGCTGCAAAAGCGGCTGGGGAAGCGGCGGGCGGGCGATCGTCAGGATCGAAGAGCTACCCGCCCTGCCGTAGGGGAAATAGCGCGCGACTCAGTGGTGCGGGCGGACGTCCACCGCCCAGATCTTCCACCCGCCCTGCCCCTTCGCCGCATCGGCAGGCGCCGCCGGCCGCCGCAGATATACCATGCCCTTCAGCTCGCGCGTGGCGCCACTCTTGGTCTCCGCCTTCGCGGCGACCGTGACGATGACATAGTCGATGCCTTCGCGAGTCTCGATGTGAGTCGGCGTCTCGGCCTGCGCCGTGTAGCTGCGATAGACCGCATAGGCGCCCTTCAGGTCCTCGGCCGAACCGCCCGAGGCAGCACCGTCCTGGTCCCACATCGCCCGCGCGGCGGCGAAGTCGCCTGCAGCGATCTTGGCGTAATAGGCGTCGACCTGCGCCTTGGCTGCGGCGGCCGCCGGCGAGGCGCTCGATTCGGTGCGCTGGGCGTTGCGGATCTCGTTTTCATTGGCCGCGGCATTGTCTGCATCGATGCCATGTCCGCAGGCGGCGAGCAGGAGCGCAGGGGCAAGCAGAAGATGGCGCATGGTCGTCTCTCCTCAGGAACCGGGGCGTGCAGGAACCGACGACGGTACGGAATGCCTCGCGGCTGAGGCCCCTGACACGACAAAGGGTAGGAGCCTGATGACTCCTACCCTTTGCGAATATGGTGGGCGCGGCTGGGATTGAACCAGCGACCCCTGCGGTGTGAACACAGTGCTCTACCACTGAGCTACGCGCCCATTGGCCGGTGGGTGAAACCCTGTGGCCGAAACGGGAAGCGGGCCTTTACGGTGCGGCTGCGAGCCTGTCCAGCCCCGTTTCGCACCCCGCCCGCATTTTTTCGGTGCTTAGTTGACCGAGTCCTTCAGCACCTTGCCCGGCTTGAACTTGGGCTGATTGGAAGCCTTGATCGTCATTTCCTCGCCGGTGCGCGGATTGCGGCCGGTCGAGGCCTTGCGCTTGCTGACCGAAAAGGTGCCGAAACCGACGAGGCGGACTTCGTCGCCCTTGGTGAGCGCGCCGGTGATCACGTCGAACACCGCTTCGACCGCCTTGACGGCGTCACCCTTGGCCAGACCGGAAACGTCGGCCACCTGACCGATCAGCTCTTGCTTGTTCATGCTGGTGCAAACCCCCTGAAACTGCGCGGGATACCGCGATGGTTATGATGGATAGCCGAATGAGTCGCGGCGGCTGCGCTGGCGTGCGAGTCAGCACGGGCGAGCCGCCGGAGTCAAAGCCTTTCGGACGGAATTGCGTCAGAAAAGTTACGGAAGGTCAATGATGCAGCGCATCTCCTATCGCCGGGACGCCGGCGGGCGGCTGGGTAGCCAATTCGTCGGCATCCGACCAGTCGATTGCGGTGAGCGGTTCGGTAAGCGCCAGCCGCAGCACCTCATCGACATGCGCGACTGGGACGATCTCGAGACCTTCGCGAATGTTTGCAGGGATTTCCGCGAGATCCTTCTCATTCTCGGTCGGGATCAGCACGGTCTTGATGCCGCCGCGCAGCGCCGCAAGCAGCTTCTCCTTGAGGCCGCCGATCGGCAGCACGCGACCCCGCAACGTCACTTCACCGGTCATCGCGATGTCCTTGCGCACCGCCACGCCCGTAAGCGTCGAGACGATCGAGGTGACGAGCCCGATGCCCGCCGACGGACCATCCTTCGGCACCGCGCCCTCGGGCAGGTGGACGTGGATGTCCTTCCGCGCGAACAGGCTCGGCTTGATGCCGTAGCTCGGGCTGCGCGCGCGGACGAAGCTGAACGCGGCTTCCACCGATTCCTTCATCACGTCGCCCAGCTTGCCGGTCGTCTTGATCGCGCCCTTGCCAGGCACGGTGACGCTCTCGATGGTCAGCAGCTCGCCGCCCACCTCGGTCCATGCCAGACCGGTGACCGCACCGATCTGGTGCTCCTCCTCGCCCACGCCGAAGCGGAACTTCCTGACACCAGCATAGTCCGCGAGGTTCTCGGGCGTGATGGTGACCTGGGTCTCCTTGCCCTCGAGGATCTTGCGCAGGCTCTTGCGCGCGAGCTTGGCGATCTCGCGCTCCAGCGTACGCACGCCGGCTTCCCGAGTGTAATAGCGGATAAGATCACGCAGGCCCGCGTTGGTCAGGACGAACTCGCCCTCCTTCAGGCCATGCGCGTCGATCTGCTTGGCGATCAGGTGCCGCTCGGCGATCTCGACCTTCTCGTCCTCGGTATAGCCCTCGAGCCGGATGATCTCCATGCGGTCGAGCAGCGGCTGCGGCAGGTTGAGCGAGTTGGCCGTGCACACGAACATCACGTCCGAAAGATCGATATCGATCTCCAGATAATGGTCGTTGAACTTGCTGTTCTGCTCCGGATCCAGCACCTCGAGCAGCGCCGAGGCCGGATCACCGCGGAAATCCTGGCCGAGCTTGTCGATCTCGTCGAGCAGGAACAGCGGGTTCGAGGTGCCGGCCTTTTTCAGGTTCGACACGATCTTGCCCGGCAGCGAGCCGATATAGGTCCGGCGATGGCCGCGGATCTCGGCCTCGTCGCGCACGCCGCCCAGCGACTGGCGGATGAACTCGCGGCCCGTCGCCTTGGCGATGCTCTTGCCCAGCGAGGTCTTGCCCACGCCCGGCGGGCCGACGAGGCACAGGATCGGCCCCTTCAGCTTGTTGGTGCGCGCCTGGACCGCGAGATATTCGACGATCCGGTCCTTCACCTTCTCCAGGGCATAGTGATCCTGGTCGAGCACGCCCTGCGCCTCGGCGATGTCCTTCTTCAGCTTGGACTTCTTGCCCCAGGGCAGGCCCAGCAGCACGTCGAGATAGTTGCGCACGACGGTGGCCTCGGCCGACATCGGCGCCATCGTCTTGAGCTTCTTCAGCTCGCCCTGCGCCTTGGCGCGCGCTTCCTTGGAGAGCTTGAGCGTGGCGATCTTCTGGGTGAGTTCGGCAACCTCGTCGCCCTCGCCCTCTTCGCCCTCATTGCCCAGCTCGCGCTGGATCGCCTTGAGCTGCTCGTTGAGATAATATTCGCGCTGCGTCTTCTCCATCTGGCGCTTGACGCGGCTGCGGATCTTCTTCTCCACCTGCAGCACGCCGAGCTCGCCTTCCATGAAGGCGAACACCATTTCCAGGCGCTTCTGCGGATCGTTCTCGACCAGCAGCGCCTGCTTGTCGGCGACCTTGACCGAGATATTGGCGGCGACCGCATCGGCGAGACGCGACGGATCTTCCAGCTCGCCCAGCTGCAAGGCGGTCTCGGCCGGCAGCTTGCGGTTGAGCTTGGCATAATTCTCGAACTGCTCGATGACCGAGCGCATCAGCGCCTTCAGCTCGGGGCTGAGACTTTCGGGGGTCAGCTTCGAAACGGCCTCATCGACGCCTTCGGCGGCGGCTTCGAGCGACGTGTCACCCTCGCCCACCGGCTCGACATGCGCGGTCAGATACGCGCCGGTCTCCTCGATGGAGAGAAGGTTGCCACGCTCCTTGCCGGCAACCAGCACGCGCACCGTACCGTCGGGCAGCTTGAGCAGCTGCAGCACTTCGGCCGAAACGCCGGTATCGTAGAGATCCTCGCGGCCGGGATCGTCCTCGGCCGGATCGAGCTGCGCGACGAGGAAAATCTCCTTGTCGGCAGCCATCGCCGCTTCCAGCGCCGCGACCGACTTATCGCGGCCGACGAACAGCGGCACGATCATGTGCGGGAAAACGACGATGTCGCGAAGCGGCAGGACGGGATAGGACTGCTTCATGAAAACTCCGGGTCTGCCCCATCCGGGGCACCATAGACCTTATATATGGGGCCTGGAACGCACGCATCAATCGGATCGGGCTATTAGCCCAGATTGCGGTGGAAAACTCCAGCCCCAGGGGCGGGGAATCTCGCGACTCGCCTTGCAGTGCAGCATTGCTATCATGCCTGGCGCGTTGATTCGGGCACCGAAATGGGTCAAACGCAGCCTCTGGGGGTGGCTTTTGAGACGATCGACGATTGCACTGGCCTGGCTTGCGACCATGGCCACGGCCCTCGCGAGCGCCGCACAGGCGCAGAAGCGTGGCGAGCCGCCGATCACCGCGACGACGCAGGCGTCGGGCGGTCCGATCGCCGCGGCACGCGCCGCGCTGCGCCTCGAACATGCCGACCTCGCCTTCGACGTGCAGCCGTCGACCTACACGCTCCACGGCACGGCAACGCTCACCTTGCGGACCAGCGCGCCGCAGACCGAGCTGCAGATCGATCTCGACCGCAATCTGCCGGTGAGCGCGATTCGCATCGACGGCAAGCCGCTCCCTCCTACCCAATGGCGCAACCCCGACGGGCGGCTGTTCATCACCCTGCCTCACCCGCTCAAGGCCGGCGACCGGGTAGTTGCCGAGATCATCTATGGCGGCACGCCGCATGTCGCGGTGCGTGCGCCCTGGGACGATGGTCTGGTATGGGCGACCACGCCCGGCGAGAAGAAGCCGTGGGTGGCCACCACTGCCGAGGGCTATGGCTGCGACCTGTTCTGGCCCTGCCTCGACTTTCCGCAGGGCGAGCCGGCACTGGTCGATCTGCACATCACCGTGCCGGCGGGCCTGAAGGCACCTTCCAACGGCAAGCTCATGCGAGTGGAGACGCTGGCTGACGGTCGTACCACCTGGCATTGGCGGGCACGCAGCCCCAATCCCTATGACGTCGCGCTCAACATCGGGCCCTATCAGGAACTGACGGCCGAGTATCAGAGCCGCTTCGGCAACAGCTTCCCCCTGCACTATTGGTATCTGCCCGGTCGCGAGGCGAAGGCAAAGGCGCTGTTCGCCGAGTTCGCGCCGACGGTGGACTTCTACGAGCGCGTGATCGGCCCCTATCCTTGGAGCGACGAGAAGCTGGGCGTGGTGGAGACGCCGCATCTCGGCATGGAGCACCAGACGATCAACGCCTACGGCAACAACTACCGCAAGACCCCGTCGGGCTTTGACGAGATCTTCCAGCACGAGCTGGGCCATGAATGGTTCGGCAACCAGCTGACGGCCGCCGACTGGGACGATTACTGGCTGCACGAGGGCTATACCCAGTACATGCAGCCGCTCTATGGCCAGTGGCGCGAGGGCAATGCCCGCTATGCCGCGATGATGGACCAGTTTCGCCTTGCCATCTCGAACAAGGCACCGATCGTCTCGGGCCAGAGCCGTACCGAGGAATCGGTGTATGAGGATAGCAACGGCGGCCCCGGCCAGGACATCTACTACAAGGGCGCCTGGGTCCTCCACACGCTGCGCTACCTGATCGGCGACGACCAGTTCTTCGAAGTGACGCGGCGGATGGTCTATGGTCGTCCGGATCCCAAGCCCGGCAATTTCAAGCCGCGCTTCGGCACCACGCCCGAATATATCGCGATCGTTCGCCAGGTGACCGGACAGGATCTGGGCTGGTTCTTCGATGTCTATCTCTACGCCGCCGACCTGCCCGAACTCCTGACCGAGCGAACCGGCGATAGCCTGACCCTGCGCTGGAAGACGCCCGGCGACCGCCCCTTCCCCCTGCCGATCGATGTCTCGGTCGACGGCAAGGTGCAGCGGGTGGCGATGCCGGGCGGCACCGCGACGCTGGCGGTGCCGGCAGGCGCGCACATTATCCTTGATCCGGACGCGCACATCCTGCGCCGTTCCGAAGCCGTGGAGGCCTTGCAACGATGGGCGCGACAACGATGATCTCTCTGGTGGCACCTGCTCCGATCGGGAAGCCGGGATTGGTGGTGCTTCTGCTCGGGTTTGTCCTGTTCGTGGCAGCGCTGCTTTTCGCATGGTGGCGCCAGCGTGACCGGCGGCAGGGCGCCGCGCGGGTCAGCACGCGCGCGACCGCTGGCATCTGGCTGCAGGCGACGGCATTCTTTCTGGTGGCATTCGGCCCGCTGCGGCCGACGCTGCTGCCCATGACCGCGCCGGCGCTGGGCCAGGCCGTGGTGGTGGCGCTGCTGGTGTCGACCTGCATCGGCATGTTCCTCTCCGCAACCGCCGCGATGGGCCGCAACTGGAGCGTCAGCGCGCGTACCCGTCGCGACCACGACCTGGTCACCTGGGGACCGTTCGCGACCATCCGGCATCCGATCTACACCGGACTGTTCGCGATGTTGCTCGCCATGGCGGTCGCCTTTGGCCACTGGCGCGGCCTGATCGTGGCGGTGCCACTGTTCGCCTATGGCGCCTGGATCCGCGTGCAGGAGGAGGAAAAGCTGCTGCACGAACATTTCGGACGGCAGTATGAGGCCTATGCCGCACGCGTGAAGCGCTTCATTCCCGGCATCTTTTAACGCTCTCAAGGGGCGCTTTGCCAAGGCTTCGCTTGCATCGACCGCCCTGCACTGTACCTTCCTACGTGCACCTTGCATGCCGCAGGTGACGCTTGGGAAGGATCATGCTGCGCGGCCTGATACTGGGATCAACGCTGATCTGCGCGGCGCTGCCGGCCGGAGCGCAGCAGGATCTGCGGATCGAGGGCGACTGGACGCATACCGCGACCGGAATGGTTTTCCCCGAGCGGCTCGACAACGCGCTGCGCACCCGCATCCACAGCTACGACGCCGAGCAGCTCGATGTGAGCGCAGGCTATGCGTTGCGGCGAAACGGCGAGCTCGGCTTCGTGACACTGTACGTCTACCCCGCCCCGCCGAACCGCAGCTGTGCTGAAAATTTCGCGGACATCGAGCGCAACGTCGCGGCGAACTATGCGGACGTGAAGCTGGTATCGCACGGCCGCTGGCCATCGCCTTCGGGCCGCACCCCGGGCGCCGCCTATCATGCGCGCTTCACGATGACCGGGACGCTGGACGGCAAGGAACAGCCGCTGATATCGGAAAGCTATCTCTTCTGCCCGGCCAGCGGCTGGCTGGTCGCGGCGCGCGCGAGCTGGGGACGCGACAGCGATCTGGAGCAGACCTTCGTCGACCTGCTGCGCGGCCTCGCCTGGCCCGAACCGCTCGACTCGGCGGCAACCGCCCCCTGACCGCTCCGTCGGCCGGGCACAGCATCGACCAGAGCCCGCGGTCCGACCGTCCAGGCGCTCGCCACAAGGCAAGCAGCCTCGTCGGCGACGAAACCCTGCCGCCGCGCAGGTCCGACTCGACCAATAATGCGAAGAGGCGCGGCAACCGCAGTTGCCGCACCTCTGGATCCGGAAAGATATAGGCGAACGCCGGGTCTGCTACGAAGGCTCGCCCCAGCATCGCGGCAAGGGCAAGTGGTCCTGGCGGGCGGCCGAACGGATCGCGATCAGCCGTGCCACCGGATCAGGCGGCGCTGCCGGCCTTTTCCTTCTTGGCGTAAATCCGCACCGGCTCCTTCCGGCCCTCGACCACATCCTTGTCGACCACCACTTCGTCGACGCCGTCCATGCTGGGCAGGTCGAACATCGTGTCGAGCAGGATGCCTTCGAGGATCGAGCGGAGGCCGCGTGCGCCGGTCTTGCGCTCGATCGCCTTCTTCGAGACGGCGGTTAGCGCGTCGTCGGTGAAGCCGAGCTTGACCGCCTCCATGTCGAACAGCTTCTGATACTGCTTGACCAGGGCGTTCTTCGGCTCGGTCAGGATCTTGATCAGCGCCTCGACGTCGAGGTCTTCCAGCGTCGCGATCACCGGCAGACGGCCGACGAATTCGGGGATCAGGCCGAACTTGAGCAGATCCTCCGGCTCGGTCTGGCGGAGCAGCTCGCCGGTGCGACGCTCGTCCGGTGCGGCGACATGCGCGCCGAAGCCGATTGACTTGCCCTGCAGACGATCACCGATGATCTTCTCGAGGCCCGAGAAGGCGCCGCCGCAGATGAACAGGATGTTGGTCGTGTCCACCTGCAGGAATTCCTGCTGTGGGTGCTTGCGGCCGCCCTGCGGCGGAACGCTCGCGGTGGTGCCTTCCATCAGCTTGAGCAGCGCCTGCTGCACGCCCTCGCCCGACACATCGCGCGTGATCGAAGGATTCTCGGCCTTGCGGCTGATCTTGTCGATCTCGTCGATATAGACGATTCCGCGCTGCGCCCGCTCGACGTTGTAATCCGAGGCCTGGAGCAGCTTGAGGATGATGTTCTCCACGTCCTCGCCGACATAGCCGGCTTCGGTGAGCGTGGTGGCATCGGCCATGGTGAACGGCACATCGAGGATGCGCGCCAGCGTCTGCGCCAGCAGCGTCTTGCCGCAGCCGGTGGGACCGACGAGCAGGATGTTCGACTTGGCGAGCTCGACATCGGCGCCCTTGGCGCCGTGGTTCAGCCGCTTATAGTGGTTGTGCACCGCCACCGAGAGGACGCGCTTCGCCTTCTTCTGCCCGATGACATAATCGTCGAGCACGTCGCAGATTTCCTGCGGCGAAGGCACGCCACCGTCCTTCTTGGACACCAGCGAGGACTTGGTCTCCTCGCGGATGATGTCGTTGCACAGCTCGACGCATTCATCGCAGATGAACACGGTCGGGCCGGCGATGAGCTTGCGCACCTCATGCTGGCTCTTGCCGCAGAAGGAGCAATAGAGCGTGCTCTTCGAGTCACCGCCGCTGAGCTTGGTCATTCAATCCATCCTTCGCGCCTCGGGCGCGTAACGCTCGCCTGCCATCCTACACGCAGGCGAAATTCCGGCAATCCATAAATCGCCCCGCCCGCCTGACGTTCCATGCACCGGGAATCGTCAGACGGCCGAGGATAGGGATATAGTGTTAATTTGCCGCTGCCGCATCCTCGCTCGGCACCGGGCGCTTCTCGTACACCTCGTCGACGATGCCGAAAGCCTTGGCTTCCTCGGCCTCGAAGAACGAGTCGCGGTCCATCGTCGTCTCGATCTTCTCGATCGGCTGGCCGGTATACTTCGAATACAGCGCGTTCATGCGCGCGCGGATCCGCAGGATTTCCTTGGCCTGGATCTCGATGTCCGACGCCATGCCCTGCGCACCGCCCGAGGGCTGGTGAAGCATGATGCGGGCGTTGGTCAGCGCCACGCGCAGGCCCGGCTCGCCCGACGCCAGCAGGAACGAGCCCATCGACGCCGCCTGGCCGATGCACACCGTGCCGACGCGCGGACGGATATACTGCATCGTGTCGTGGATCGCCATACCCGCCGTGACGACGCCGCCCGGCGAGTTGATGTACATCCAGATGTCCTTCTTCGGATTTTCCGATTCGAGGAACAGCAGCTGGGCGGTGATCAGCGAGGCCATATGGTCTTCCACCTGACCGGTGACGAACACGATCCGCTCCCGCAGCAGGCGCGAATAGATGTCGAAGCTGCGCTCGCCGCGGCTCGACTGCTCGATGACGATGGGAACGAGAGCGCCGGTAACGGGATCGATGGTCATCTGACCGGAAAGCGGATGCATGTGGGATGATCTCGTGGTTGTTGTATTGCCCGCGACTACATCGGCGCTCCGGCTGTCCAGCGCAAGAGGGGCATTGCGGAGGCGGCGGTCAGGCCGAATGCAGCGCCTCGGCTCCCTGCCCGGCCCGGGCGATGCGTTCGAGCACCTCGGGTGCGGCGGCAAAGGCGTGCAACGCAGCTTCGAGCGACGGCATCCGCTGGCTGGCCAGCGGCGCGTAACGTGGGCGCGGCGCCTTCCAGCCCAGGTTTGCGCCGGGAACCGGGTCGACCAGCGATGCCGGCAGCGCGCAGGCGTCCGCCACCGCCACGGCGAAGTCCGCCCAGCTGACCTCCCCCTGGTTGGCGAGGTGCAGGATGCCGCATGTCCCGTCGATGCATGCGTCGAGCGCCGCATTGCACAGGTCCGGCACATAGGCGGGCGACACGAAATGATCCTCCGCAGCGGCAAACCGCCGCCCGGCCGCCACTGCATCGACGACCTGCACCGCGAAATTGTGCCGGTCCCAGGGCGAGAAGAATGCCGCCGTGCGCACGATCAGGTGCCGTCCCGCCAGCCGGCCGATCGCGGCCTCCATCGCCGCCTTGCTGCGGCCATAGGCGCCCAGCGGCGCGCAGGGATCGGCTTCGGAATAGGGCCGGCCCAGCCCGCCGTCGAACACCAGGTCGCTGGAGAAGCTGACGGTCGCGATGTCCCGCTCGGATGCGGCGATCGCCAGCTCGGTCGCGCCCAGGCAATTGGCGGCGAAGCAGGCCGCCTCCTCCTCCTCGGCATCATCGACGCGGACCCAGCCGGCGGCGTTGATCACCGCCCAGGGCCGATGTGCGTCGAGCGCCGCTGCGATCGATGCGCCGTCACCCAGGTCGAGCATCGCACGATCGGTGAGCACATGGGCGAGGTCGCGCATCTCGCAGCACCGTGCCAGCGCCTGCCCCAGCGTTCCGGTTGCGCCAGCGATCAGCATCGGGCGCCGACGCCTTGGCATCGATCGGGCACGCGCGGGCGGCTCCGGATGCGCGTGACGGCGATGGGTGATGCGCAGGTCGCGCTGCCACCAGCCGGCGCCACCGAGTGCAGGATGGTCGTGCCGCTCGCCGCTTGCCAGCGCCTGGAGGAACGGGACCATGGCCGTGGGCCGCGGTTCGCCGCCGCGCACGTCGAACACGCCGGGCTCGTAGATTCCGGGGGACGTCAGCAGCGTGTTCCAGCCCGAGGCGCCGAACAGCGACCAAGCGGTCACCGCCTGCACCTCGATGCCCGCAGCCCGGGCGGCCTCGGCACCGTCCCAGGCGTCGCGCATCCAGCGCATCTGCTCCTCGCGGGTGCAGCCGTTATGGACCTCGGTGATCGCGATCGGGATGCGATAGCGCGCCCAAGCCTCGGCCAGCGCGTTGGCCAGCCCGTCCGGCGCGGGATCGAGGACGCGCACCGCCTCGGTATCGACATAGGCGATGCTGCCGTTGCCGCCGTGCATCGCCGGCGGATAGGCGGCGATCCGCGCATCGAGGAAGCGATCGCTGGTCAGATAGTGATTGATGCCGATCACGTCCGGCGGACAGGGTGCCGCCGCCAGCGCCTCGAGCTTGGTGCCAAGCCCGAAACCCGCCAGTCGTTCCCAAAGCGGATGCCCCGGCACGACGCGGCCGCACAGCAGGTCCCAGCCCATCCAGCGGCGATCATTGTCATAGGCGACCTGCGCTCGGGTGTCAGACGTGCCATAGGTCTTGCCGAGATCGTCGGTCTGGATCAGCCGCGCGTCCGGCCGGACCGCACGCACCGCCGCCATCGCACAGACCACGCCTTCGACCTGATGCACCAAAGCCCGCCAGAAACTGCCCTCGTCGCGGGCATGCGGATACCAATGCCCGTAGAGCGCCGCGAACCGCGCGGTGGTCAGCGGTTCGTTGACCGGTGTCCAATCGGCGATCCAGGGGTACCGCTCGGCGACTCGCGCCGCATAGTGGCCGAGCTTCGCCCCGAAATCGGGATCGAGCAGATCGGTGCGCCGGGGACCGCTGCCGTGATGGACCAGCCCTGCGATCGGCCGCAAGCCGAGTTCGCGCATCCGCGCCAGCCGGCTGTCGCTCCACACCCAGTCGCAGCGCGCCGGATCCACAGGGCAGACGCGCTCCCACAGCACCGGAAAGCGCAGCGACTTCACGCCCAGCGCCGCGATGCAATCCAGATCCTCCAGCCGATCCCGGTGGCCAGTCTCGACCAGCTGATCGCGGTAGCGGTCGCCCACGCGGTTGACCGTGCACTCGGCACCGCCCCAGAGTTCCAAGGGTGGCATGGACGCCCTCATCGGCCGCTCCGACCGCAAAAGGCCGCCAGCGACCAACCTGGGTTAGGCCCCGTGCTCGGCTCGTCGCAAAAGCACCCGAAAACCCTCCGAAGAAGCGCGTAGCGGGTACATCCGCAATTCACTTCTCCGCCTATAAAAACAACATGGTTAGCGACGTTTATGGGCAAAACCCGGCGATGCCGGCGACGGAGTGTAAGGCGATGGTCGGGCGTTGGACGGATTACCAGGCACGCGCGTGGTATGCGCAGCAGCCCTGGGTGATGGGCTGCAACTTCACGCCGTCGAACGCGATCAACCAGCTCGAAATGTGGCAGGCGGAAACCTTCGACATCGAAGCGATCCGCACCGAGCTGGCGCTGGCCGCCGATGTCGGCATGAATGCGGTGCGGGTGTACCTGCACGACCTGCTCTGGGCCGAGGACCCCAACGGCTTTCTCGACCGCATCGACACGATGCTCGCGGTGGCGGACGGCTATGGCATCCGGGTGATGCTGGTGCTGTTCGACAGCTGCTGGCACCCCGATCCCGCGCTGGGGCCGCAGCCCGCACCCAAGCCGGGCGTGCACAATTCGGGCTGGGTGCAGTCGCCGGGCATCCCTGCGCTGCGCGATCCCGGGCAGCGGCCGCGCCTGGAGGGCTATATCAAGGGCGTGGTCGCCTGCTTCCGCAACGACCGCCGCGTGCTGGCCTGGGACATCTGGAACGAGCCGGACAACGGCCCCGAAGTCTCGCTCTGCGACGCGGGCGAGCTGGGCGCCAAGGCCGATCTGGTCCTGCCGCTGCTCGTCGACGCCTTCGGCTGGGCGCGCGAAGTGGGTCCCGTCCAGCCGCTGACCAGCGGAATCTGGCTTGGCGACTGGTCGTCGCCCGAGCTGCTCACGCCGCTCCAGCAGGCGCAGACCGGCCTGTCGGACGTGATCTCGTTCCATAATTACGGCACCGCCGAGGATTTTGCGCAGCGGATCGACTGGCTCGGCGTGTTCAACCGGCCGATCTGGTGCACCGAGTTCATGGCGCGCCCAGCCGGCAGCACCTTCGAGGCGATCCTGCCGGTTGCGAAGGCCCGCCATGTCGGCGCCTTTTGCTGGGGCCTGGTCCGCGGCAAGACGCAGACCCACCTGCCCTGGGCGGCCTGGGAAAACCCGAATTTGGCGGGGCTCAAGGACAAGTGGTTCCATGACATCTTTGACGTCGGCGGCATCCCCTATGACGATACCGAGGTCGAATTCCTCCGCTTGCTGAGAACGCTCGACGACAAGGCGCCGCGCTGGCCGATCATCGAGGTGGAAGCGGGGAAAGATGGTCCCGCTCCGGGCGAGGACGCTGCAAAGGCGGCATAACGCACCAAACGCACCCCCCGCCTTCCCCCCTTCCCGCCTGCGGAAGGGGGATTAAGAGCGATCACTCCGCCAGCGCCGTGGCCACCGCCGGCGCAACCGCGCGCTCCTCGGCAATGTGGCGGCGGTAGGTTGCGAGCGCCTGCCCGACGACCTGGTCCATGTTGTAATAGCGATAGGTCGCTAGCCGCCCGACGAACAGCACGCCCTCGGTCGCCTCGGCCAGCGCCTCATACTGCTTGAACAGCGCCTGATTCTCCGGGCGGGGGATCGGATAGTATGGGTCGCCCTCAGCGCTCGGATATTCAAAGGTCAGACTGGTGTTCGGCGCCTGCTGCCCGGTGAGGTGCTTGTATTCGGTCACCCGCGTGTACGGCACCGTCTCGTCCGGATAATTCACCACCGCCACCGGCTGAGCCCATTCGCGATCCTGATGGACATGCTCGAACCGCAGCGACCGGTAGGGCAGCCTACCGAAGCGGAAGTCGAAATATTCGTCGATCGGCCCGGTATAGACGATCTGGTCGAAGCTGAACCGGCGCTTCGCCTCCTCGAAGGTCACGCCCAGTTCGAGATCGATGTTCGGATGATCCAGCATTTTCGCGAACATCGCGGTGAAGCCGTCGCGCGGCATCGCCTGGAAGCGATCGGTAAAGTAGCGATCGTCGGTGTTGGTCCGGGTCGGCACGCGCGCGGTGACGCTCTTGTCGAGCTCGGATGGATCGATCCCCCATTGCTTGCGCGTATAGCCCTGGAAGAAGGTCTCGTAGAGTTCGCGCCCCACCGCCGAGATCACCACATCCTCGGAACTGCGGATCACCGTGACCGGCTCGGCGCGCGCGGCGAGGAATGCGGCGGCTTCCGCCTCGGTCTCCAGCGACAAGCCGAACAGCGCGTTCAGCGTCGTGCGGTTGATCGGGATCGGCACCAGCTGCCCGCGCACCTCGGCGAGCACGCGGTGCTCGTAGGGCCGCCATTCGGTGAATCGCGACAGATAATCGAAGATATCCGCGCTGTTGGTATGGAAGATGTGCGGGCCATACTGGTGGATCAGGATGCCCGCTTCGTCCCGGTGATCGAAAGCATTGCCGGCGATGTGCGGCCGCTTGTCGATCACGAGCACGCGCTTGCCGGCATCGGCCGCCAGCCGTTCGGCCATCACCGCGCCCCCGAAACCTGCGCCGACCACCAGATAGTCATAGTGCGTGCTGCGCACCGGCTTGAGCAGGGGCTGGTCGGGTTCGGCGATCTGCAGGATCAGCCGCTGCATGCGCGCCGCGACCTGGTCCCAGCTCTGCTCGGCGAGCAGGGTGTCCGCCTCGATACGCCAGGCATCCCCCGTTTTGCGCAATGCCAGCGCCTGATCGCAGGCATCGATGAAGCTCGCCGCGTCGTCGGCCACGAATACCCCGGCGATGTCGCCATAGTTGCGGACGACGTCGACGACCGGGGTCGAGACCACCGGCAGGCCGGCGGCGAGATATTCCGGCGTCTTGGTCGGGCTGATGAAGCGCGTCGCCTCGTTGATCGCGAACGGCATCAGCGCCACGTCCCAGCCGCCGGCATAGCGCGGCAGCTCGGCATATCCCTTCGCGCCCAGCCAAGCGATGTTCGGCCGCTGCGGCAGTTCCGCCGGGTCGATCTTCACCACCGGGCCGAGCATCACGATTGTCCAGTCGGGTCGGGCATCGGCCAGCGCGGCGATCAGGCCGAGATCCATCCGCTCGTCGATGACGCCGTAAAAGCCCAGTCGCGGACGCGGCAGCCCGGCCTGGTCCGGCGCGTCCGGTCCCGCCACCCTGCCCTGTGCGAAGTGCGCCGCATCGACACTGGACGGGAACGCATGCACCGATCGATGGCTGTCGCGCTTGGCTTCGTACAAGCTGTACCCGCCGGTGAAGACGAGATCGGCCAGGCCGAACAATTCCTGCTCCAGCGGCATCAGGTCGGGCGGGGCGAAGCGGAAATTCTTCAGTTCGTCCATGCAGTCATAGACGGTGCACGCCGCGCCCAGATGCCGGGAAAAGGGCAGCATCATCGGCGTGTAATACCAGCGGATCAGCCGCTCGCCGACGCCCGCGACATGATCGTCAAGCAGTGCCCGCAGCGCTGCGATGCGCGTATCGCCTGCCAGGTTTCCGGGCAGATGCGGCACCGCCACGGTGATGCCCGCACCCGCTTCGCGCAGTTCCAGCCAGGGGGTGGGGCTGTCGTCGTCGATCGGCTCCTCCCAGAACAGCACGTCCATGTTGCGCGCGAAGCGGGTCATGAGATGCTGTGGTCGCTGAAAGACGAAGTTCCAGCGAAGGTGCGAAAAGCAGATCAGCGCGAAGTTGCTGGTCGAACGGGCATTGGCGGCAAGGATGGTCAAGGACGGTTTCCCTGTTACGATCAACAGGAAGAACCCCCGCTAGCTTCGCACCGTTCCCGAGCCGCGACAGATTTCTTTTTAAATCAGCATGATACAAGTTAACGCATGCCTGCAGGATTTAAGCATCGAAAGAACGGGTGGCATTCTCTGCCGCCCGTTCCCTCACCGCGATGTCAGGCCGCGTCGACCATCACGATCTCGCTGTCTTCGATCGCGGTGACCTTCAGCACCTCGACATCCTTGATCGCCGCGCCGTCGCGGGCGTTCACCCGCACGCCGTCGATCTCCACCGCACCGGTGGCCGGCACCAGATAGGCGCGGCGGTCGCTGCCCAGCGTGTATTCCGCGGTCTTGCCCGCGCGCAGGGTAGCGCCCACGACCCGGGCATCGGTGCGGATCGGCAGCGCGTCGCCGTCGCCGTCGAAGCCGCTCGCCAGCACCACGAACTGGCCGGCGCGATCGGTCTTCGGGAAGGGGCGCGTGCCCCAGCTCGGCTTCTCGCCGCCACGGGTCGGCTGGATCCAGATCTGGAAGATGCGGGTGGTCTCGTCCTCGCGGTTATATTCGGAGTGCGCGATGCCCGTGCCTGCCGACATCACCTGCACATCGCCGGCAACGGTGCGGCCGTGATTGCCCAGATTGTCCTGGTGGGTGATCGCGCCGTCGCGAACATAGGTGATGATTTCCATGTCGCGATGCGGATGCGGCGGGAAGCCGGTCTGCGGCGCGATCGTGTCGTCGTTCCACACGCGCAGATTGCCCCAGCTGGTGCGGGCCGGATCATAATAGTTGGCGAAAGAGAAATGGTGCTTGGCGTCGAGCCAGCCATGGTTGGCGCCGCCGAGGCTGGAAAAGGGGCGAAGTTCGATCATTGTGGGTCTCCCTTGGGGGTGCGCCGGGCCGCGGCGCCGTTTCGATGACCCGGATATAGGCGGGCTCGACTTCTCCAATCAGTCAGATAAGTTGCGCCAAAACGTTCCAGGAAATCGAAATGTCAAACCCGGGCACGCCCACCTTCGACCAGTTGCGCATCTTCCTCGCCGTGGTGGACAGCGGCAGCTTTGCGGGTGCCGGGCGACAGCTGAACCGCGCTGTTTCGGTGATCAGCTACGGCATCGCCAATCTCGAAGCGCAATTGGGCGTGCTGCTGTTCGATCGCGAGGGCACCAAGAAGCCGCGCCTTACCACTGCCGGCGAGGCGGTGCTGGCCGAGGCGCGGACGGTGGCGCAGGGCATCGACGGGCTCCGCGCCAAGGTGAAGGGGCTGCTCGACGGGCTGGAAGCGGAGGTGCACCTGGCCGTCGACGTGATGCTGCCCACCCGCCGGCTGGGCGAGGTGCTACGCGCCTTCCGGGCCGAATTCCCGACCGTGACGATGCGGCTGCACGTCGAGGCGCTGGGCGCGATCACCAGCCTTGTGCTGGAGGGCAAGGCGGTGCTCGGCATTTCCGGACCGCTCGCTGCCGGCGTCAACGGGATCGAAGGCGAGACGGCCGGATCGGTGGCGATGGTGCCGGTGGCGGCGCCCGACCATCCGCTCGGCCGGATGGACCCCATCCCGCCCGGGGCCGGGCGTGACTATGTTCAGCTGGTACTCTCCGACCGCTCGCCGTTCACCGCCGGTCGCGACTTCGCGGTGATGAGCCCGCGGACCTGGCGGCTCGCCGACCTCGGCGCCAAGCACGCACTGCTGCGCGAAGGCATCGGCTGGGGCAACATGCCGCTGCCGCTGATTGAGCCGGACCTGGTCGCCGGCACGCTGGTGCGGCTGGCGATGCCCGAGAGCCCCGGGGGGATGTATCGCTTCAGCGCGATCTGGCGCCGCGACGCGCCCCCCGGCCCCGCGGCATCGTGGCTGCGGGCCCGGTTCGTGGAAGTGGGGCGCGAGGATGTGGATCTGCCCGGGCTGGGCGAAGCCTGAGAAAGTCGCCCCCTCCAGGCCCGAGGCGCCGAGGTGCAGTCGCTCAGTCCGCGGGGTTGAAGAAGAAATAGTGCTCGATCAGCTTGCCGTCCTGTGCACGGGCGACATCGACGCCGCTCACCAGAACCTCGCCCGGCGGGCCACCCTTCCACCGCGCGGTCGCGACACCGTGATGGCCGAGGCCGGGCCCGTCGATCGCGAAGCGGAAGCCGGCCGGCATGTCGGCCAGCACGCCCGCCACGACCGCAGAGATCGCCGCATGCCCGGTCACCGCGCGCGCGGGCTCGAAGATAATGGCTTCCGGATGATAGAGTTCGCCGATCGCTACCAGCCGGGCAGCGTCGTCGCGCTCGTTCCAGACCCGCTCGATGCTCGCGTGCAGCAGTGCAACTTCCGGAAGTTCGGACATGAAGTTCCCCCACGCCATTGGATCGATACGGGCTTTGGGCAGCGAACCGACCGCCCTCTTCCGGCAGCAAACCATCTCGACGGCGCGTCGTCGCGATCGATCCCGAAAGTACAACAGTCAAAACCCGGTGCACAATGGGTCCAAGAAGGCCCAGGCCCCGACGGGCCTGGACTTGCTCAGGCGATAGCGACCACGCGCGCGCCGGCCCTGCGGCGACGAAGTGCACCGCCCGCGACGCCGACGCCCAGGATCAACATGCCCCAGGCCGTGGGTTCGGGAACGGAGGAGGCGGAAATGCCGCCGACATAATCGAGAACGTTAACGCCGTCTGTGAAGCCCGCCCCATAGCTCAGCCCGCCCAGATCCCCGTTGCTCCAGAAATTGACCGCAACATTGCTCGAGGTCGTGAAGACCAGCCCGTAAATGTCGAGGAACCCGCCCCCGAACGGATAATCGGTGGCTGCCGGCGGCGAACCTTCCGGATAGAAGAGATTATCGTAGGAAAAGCCGGGCGCGACCTTGCCGCCCGGTCCGGGCACACCATTGGCGACGATGTAATGGCCGAAACTCGCCGGCGCGAGCAAGTTGCCCGGTTCGGGATTGCTCGGGTCGCTCGCGACCACGCCGGTGATCTTCGTCGTCAGCCCGATCGTGCTGTTCACCAGATATCCCGTCGCATTGGTGACGACGTACGATCCGATGGGATCATAGATGTTGGGCGAGGTGCCGAGCGGTCCGCCGGCACGCGGATTTGACGCGTAGGTGAGCGCCACCGTTCCGTGAACGTTCGGGCCGACAAAGTTGAACATGTACACCGCCGCCTGCGACGGAACGCTGAGTACCACGGCAGCTATCGATGCAAACAGCGCGACTGCAGCTTTCATGACGATCCCCCCTATGTGTGAATCTAATCATTCTACCGATCGCAGTACGGCGATCGTCCTACTAAACGCTACCGACGCCAGGAGCCGCCCCGTAGACAAGAAGGACGCTTCGACTCCGCGCGCAGGGCAACCAACCACAAACGATTGCCCAATTAACCATGATGTAGATAGCATTTCTGTGCCGGCATCAAGTCAAATATGTGCATTTGAAATACGGCACTTCGCGCGACGGTTGAAGACCGCGCCCAAAGGCATCCAGAATGCTAAAACAGGATTGCCCCGCCCGTCACCAGTCGGAAGTCCGGGGTGTTGTGGTTCAGCCCCGCTACCGCCAGCACGTCCAGCTGCAGTACCTTGGTCGGCCGCCACGCGGTCGACAGCGCCGCCAGCGCGTGGGTCTCGTGCCCCTCCGGATCCTGGTCGCGCTCCAGCGAGAATTCGGCGGTGGCGGATACCTTCTCGCTGAACTTGTAGCGCAGGCTGGTGATGCCGCTGTACGCAAAATGCCGCCCGGCACCGCTCTGGTTGGCCGCGGCATCGGCCTCGCCAGTGAAGGCGATGGCGACCTTGTCGGTCAGGTTATACTGCACCGGCACGACCACCCCGGCGCCCCAGGTGCCGTCGCCGACCGGGTATTTGCCGGTGGGCGCGGTCACAAACGCCTCGATACCGGCGGAAAAGGGTTTGCCCTTCTCGCCCGCCAGATGCTGGCGAACGGCGAAGCGCAGGTCGCCCGTGCCGCGGATCGTATCGATCGCGCCCGTCTCCTTGTCGCGCGTGCGATCCTGACCATAGGCGGTCCAGCCCAGTTGCACTTCCGTCTTCGACGCCACGCCGACCCGCACCAGCAGGTCGGCCGCGACGATGCGGTCCTCGCGCTGGTCGGCCTGGTCGTCGCGCTCCCAGTCGAGGAACGAGGCTTCGACATGCACCCGCCCCGGCTCGGTCGTGCAGCTCGATCCGCCGATGCTCGGCCGAGTCGGGCAGAAGCGCGGATCGTCGTCATCGGCCAGCGCTGATCCCGCAGCAAGCAGCGCCGCCGCCATCGCCCCTGCCTTGAACGCTGTTCGCCGCATATGTCCCCCTGTTCGCTATGAGGGCCAAACGAGGCGTGTTACAAAATGTTTCAGCAGCCGACGTGCGGGCCGTCAGCTGTCGCGGATCGCGTGCTCCAGATCGGCGGCATGGGCGGCGGCAGGCTCGGTCGGCGCGGCCGCATCGGCGAGTTCGGTCTCGACGCGAGCGCCGCCGGTGAGCGTGCGGTGCACCGGGCAGCGATCGGCGATCTCCAGCAGCCGTGCACGCTGCGTGGCATCGAGGTCGCCCTCGATCTCGATCCGCCGCGTGAACAGATCCGCCGGCACCACGCCCGCCTGGCGCTGGTGCCCGGCCAGCGTGCGGATGCCGGTGACCGGCCAGCCCTTTTGCAGCGCATAGACGCGCAAGGTCATTGTCGTGCAGGCGGCAAGCGCCGACGCAAGCATCTGGTACGGGGTCGGGCCCGTACCCATGCCACCGACCGACACCGGCTCGTCGAGCATCAGCGCCACCCCGGCGACCTGTACCGCGACCTGGAACTTCCCGGCGCCGGTATCGCGCGCGATCGCGTCCAGGGCCACGTCCATGCTCATGCCGTCTGCTCCGCCAGGTGCGTTTCGATGGCGATACCCTGCTTCAGCGTCAGCGTCACCGGGGTACGCTCGGCGATCTCCGCCAGGCGGGCGCGGCCTGCTTCGTCAGGACCGGCGATCGTAAGCGTGCGCTTGATGTGGCGCGCCTCGGGCGTGCCGAGGACCCGGAGGTCGATGTCGAGTGACTCGATCCGCCAGCCCTTGCGATCGGCATACATGCGCAGCGTCATCGCAGTGCAGGCGCCGAGCGCGGCCAGCAGCAGCTCATAGGGCGCCGGGCCGGCATCGCGACCGCCATTGCTCGGCGGTTCGTCAGCGAGGATCGGATGGGTGCCGGCCTGGATCTGCGTTTCCATGGTCTCGGGCCCGATATGGGCGGTGGCGTGCAGCATGCGGGTAGCTCCTCAGATTGCCAGCAGCGCGATCGCTTCGACCTGCGCGGGGTTGAAACCATGGTCGACGAGCACCGCAGCCAGGTCCGCCGCAGGCTTGCGCTGGCGCCGGGTCGTGCAGACGAACTGGCGAATCGCCTCCAGCCGCGGATTGGCAAGCGGGGTAGGGCGGCGCGAACCAAACAGCGCCTCCGCTACACGCCCCAGCAATGACGGCCGCTCGGTTGCCGGCACCGCGGTGCAGCCGCAGGCGGCCGCGTCCTGGAATGCCACGGAAACCGCTGCCCATTCGGTCTGGCTTAGTTCGGGTGCTGCTAGACGATCCATCGAAACCTCCTGTGTTGCCCCCTTGCTAGCCGGGCCCTGCCGTTCCGATCAGCCGGATAGTTTCAGCGCTTCTGTTCGACAAATTCGAAAAGCCATCTTTTCGATATAGTCGAACGTATGGGACGAATTTATTCCAGTTTTCGTCTCATCTCGGCGCGACCATTTTCCGGTCACCAGGCGAGGCAGATTGGTCCCCGCCGCATTTCGGAGACACATCATGGCTACCGCACCCTTTCCCACCACCGCCACCCCTACCAACGTTCAGTCGGCCCTGCCGCTGGTCGGCCGCATCGGCATCGCGGCGATCTTCCTGCTCAGCGGCCTGTCGAAGCTCGCCGCACCGGCAGCGACGATCGGCTATATCGCGTCGTCGGGCCTGCCCCTGCCGCAGCTCGGTTTTGCGATCGCGCTGCTCGTCGAACTCGGCGGCAGCATCGCGCTGATCCTCGGCTATCGCACCCGCATCGTCGCCGCGATTCTGGCGGTCTTCTCGGTCGCGACCGCGCTCGCCTTCCATTCGGCGCTGGGGGACCAGAACCAGTTCATCCATTTCTTCAAGAACATCGCGATGGCCGGCGGCCTGCTGCAGGTCGTGGCGTTCGGCGCCGGCGGCTGGAGCCTTGACGCTCGCCGCTGATCACGGCCCATCGGTCGACAAAGGGGCCGCGCCGTTGGTGCGGCCCCTTTTGGCATCCCCATCCATCGTACAGGCGATCCGCGGCGCCGGCTCGGCTAGACCGGCGTCGAGGAGATCGCGATGACTCGCTGCACGCACATGAATTCGGAGACGGTCCGGGAGGTTACGCCGAGCGCCAAGGGCTGCGAGGAGTGCCTGAAGACCGGCAGCTGGTGGGTGCACCTGCGGCTGTGCCGCGAATGCGGCCATGTCGGCTGTTGCGACCAGTCGCCCAACGCCCATGCCACCGCGCATTTTCGCGAAACCGGCCACCCGATCATGGAAGGCTATGACCCGCCCGAAGGCTGGGGCTGGTGCTATGCCGACGGCATCGAGGTCGACCTGCCGGACCAGACGCCGCAACTGGGGCCGATCCCGCGCTTCTTCTGAACGCGACGCGTGGACAGGCGGCCGTCGTGCGCTAAGACGGCCGCGATGCGCGTGTTCCCGCTGCCGCGATGAGCGAGCCCCCTTCCCCGGCCCCCCGCGCGGCGTTGCTGCTGTTCGGCGCGGGCGATTTCGCGTTCAATCTCTATTGGCAGGCGGTCAATCTCTACCTGCTGTTCTTCTATATCGACACGCTTCGGCTCGCGCCCGCGCTCGCCGGCACGCTGTTCCTGCTCGGCGCGGCCTGGGACGGGGTGGCGGATTTCATCGCCGGCGTAGTCGCCGAGCGGATGCGGCGGCCCTATCGCGTGCTGATCGGCTGGGGCGCGCTGCCGCTTGGCCTCGCCTTTGTCGCGATGTTCGCGGTGCCCGCAGGTGCCTGGGCACCGGCGCTGGCCGCGCAGCTGGGCTTCCGCACGCTCTACGCCTTCACCAACATCCCCTATTCGGCCTGGACGACGCGGCTCGCCGGCACCAGCGCCGAGCGGTCGCTGGTCGCAGGCCTGCGGATGATCTTCGGCGCGGTCGCGGCGACGCTGGTGGCCGGCACTCTTCCCCGCCTGGTGACACTGCTGGACAGCTATGCCGCCGCGAGCGCGCTGCTGGCGGCGCTCGGCGTGCCGCTGCTGCTCGCGATCGCGTGGCGCGTGCCCGAACGCCGACCGACGGTGGAGGTAGCGGCCCGCCCACGGATCGTCCCCGCGCTGGCGCTGCTCGCGCGCAACCGTGCGTTCGTCGCGCTCAACCTCGCCGCGGCAGCGGGCGCAGCCGCGGCGGCACTCACCACCCAGTCGGTGCTCTACTATTTCCGCTACGTCCTGGTCGACGCACCCGCGGGACCGCAGGCGCTCGCGGCGATGGCCTTTGCCAGCCTGGTCGCGACGCCGCTCTGGACGATGGCTGCGCGGCGGGCCGGCGCAAGGGCCGCATGGCTTGTCGCCTGTGCGCTCGCGCTGGCGCTGCCTGCCGGGTTTGTCCTGCTGCCGGCACCAGGGGTACCGGCGGCGACGGTCTTCCTGCTCGGCATGCAGATCGCCTTCGCCGGGTTCGGGCTCGCCGCCTGGACGCTGCTGCCCGACAGCGTCGATTGGGGCGCGGCGCGCAACGGCGTCCGGGTGGAGGCGATCGCCTTCGGCACCTTCGCGCTCGCCCAGAAGGCAGCGCTGGCCGCCGCCGGGTTCGCGATCGGCGCGATCTACCAGGCGAGCGGCTTCGTCGCGGGGGCGCCGCAGGGAACGGCGAGCCTGGAAGCGATCCGCTGGCTGATGCTGGCGGGCCCTGCCCTGCTGCTGCTCGCAGCCTTGGCGGCGGTACTGGCGCTACCGCTGCGGCGCCACACGCTGGCGCGCCTGGCGGCGGGCGAATAGCCGCGCCGCCAAGCCGTAGCGATCACACCAGCTCGAAGCTGCCCGACACACCCTCCGCCTCCGCCGACGGCGCGATCCAGAGCTGGAACTTGCCCGGCTCCACCGTCGGCTTCAGCGCCTGGCCGATGAACAGCAGGTCGGCGCGCGTCAGGGTGAACGCCACCCGCTGCCGATCGCCGGGTTTGAGCGCGACTCGGCGAAACGCCTTGAGCTCCCGCACCGGCCGGGTGACGCTGGCGGCAACGTCGCGGATGTAGAGCTGGACCACTTCCTCGGCCGCCCGCGACCCGCGATTGGCGATCGTAGCCGATACGGTCAGCTTGCCATCCGCGGTCAGCTGCCCGCCGCCCAGATCGAGGTCGCTATACGCGATCTCGCCATAGGTGAGGCCGTGGCCGAACGGGAACAGCGCCTGGTTCGGGAATTCGCGATAGTGCGTCTTGTATTCCTGCGGCGGCCCCGCCGGGTTGGGACGGCCGGTCGGCTTGTGGTCATAGTGATAGGGCTCCTGCCCCGTCGCCTGCGGGAAGGAGACCGGCAGTCGGGCCGAGGGGCTCACCACGCCGAACAGCACGTCGGCGATCGCCGGACCGTCCTGCGAACCGAGGAACCAGGTGACCAGGATCGCCGGCGCCTTGAGCACCGCCCCCTCCAGCGCGAGCGCGCGGCCGTTGCGGAGCAGCACCACCACCGGCTTGCCGGTCGCCGCAACCGCCTCGGCCAGTGCCATCTGCGCCGGCGGCACGACGATGGCGGCGCGCGACTGCGCCTCGCCCGACATGCGGGCATGCTCGCCGATCGCGAGCACGACGACGTCGGCGGCGCGGGCGGCGGCCACCGCCGCCTCGATCCCACCCGCGATCGGCCCGTCGAGCCCGGCGCCTTCGGTGACGCTCACCAATGACGGATCCTGGACCAGCGCCTTGACGCCTGTCGCCAAATCCACCGCCTCGGCATCGGTGCCATAGACGTTCCAGGTGCCGATCAGATCGTGCAAGCCGCTGGCGAACGGGCCGATCAGCGCGATCTTCTTGCCCGCACGCGGCAGCGGAAGCAGCTGCCCCTCGTTCTTGAGCATCACGATCGAGCGCGATCCTGCCTCGCGGGCCAGTGCGAGGTGCTCGCGGGTCCGCACCCGCGCCTTCTCCCGCGCCGGATCAATGCGGCGGAACGGATCGTCGAACAGCCCGAGCTGCACCTTGAGCGCCAGCACCCGCCGCACCGCCTCGTCGAGCCGCGCCATCGGCACCTCGCCCTTGGCGACTAGGTCCGGCAGGTGCTTGATGTAGAAGCCGCTCTGCATGCTCATGTCGACGCCGGCCATGAAGGCGAGCCTGGTCGCCTCGCGTGCGTCGGCCGCGAAGCCGTGGGCGATCAGTTCCTCGTCTGCGGTATAGTCCGAGACGACCAGGCCCTCGAAGCCCCATTCGCGGCGTAGGACTTCGGTGAGCAGCCATTCGTTGGCGGTGGCCGGGATACCCGACAGCTCGTTGAACGACGCCATTACCGTCGGCGCACCCGACGCCAGCGCCGCCTGGAACGGCGGGAAATAGATCTCACGCAGCGTCCGCTCGGAAATGTCGACAGTGTTATAATCGAGGCCGGCTTCCACTGCGCCATAGGCGGCGAAATGCTTGGCGCAGGCGGCGACCGCGTCCGCCGCTTCGAGGCCCCTGGCGCCCTGGAAGCCGCGCACCCGCGCCGCCGCGATCAGCTTGCCGAGCAGCACGTCCTCGCCCGCACCCTCGACGCTGCGGCCCCAGCGCGCGTCGCGGGTGATGTCGACCATGGGCGCGAAGGTCCAGTCGATGCCCGCAGCGGCGGCCTCCACCGCCGCGACGCGCGCGGTGCGCTCGGCAAGATCGGGATCGAAGCTTGCCGCCTCGCCCATCGGCACCGGGAAGACGGTGCGGAAGCCGTGGATCACGTCGGCGGCGAACAGCAACGGGATCCTGAGGCGCGACTCGCGCATCGCTACGGTTTGCATCCGCTGCGCCATCGCTGCGCCGTTGCCGTTGAACACGCCGGTCAGGCGCCCGGTGCGGACCTCGGCAAGCTGGCCCTCGAAATTCGAGGATGCGCCGGCGGGGTTGAGCGTCACCGCCGCCCCGCCCGACCAGGCAGCAGCCATCAGGGTGAGCTGCCCGGCCTTCTCCTCGACGGTCATCTTGGCGAGCAGCGACTCGACCGCGGCAGGCAGTTTCCGCGTCGCTGCTTCGCGCAGCATTGCCCGAGCCGGGCTTGTCGCCCAGGCGGCCGCGGCGCCTACGCCCATCACTACCGCCCGCCTCGAAATATGGCCGTCTTTCACGCGTTTCCTCCCTTGGCACGACCGCGTTTAGGCCGCCGCATCATCAATCTTGCAAGCTGCTATTGCTTCATGTAACCGGTTACATCAAGAGCTTCGGGCCGCCACCTGCAAACGAGCGGCCGCAAACGAGAACCTGGAGGGGAAGAGACCACGCCATGCCGAACGCCACGATCCGTGATGTCGCACGTGAAGCGTCGGTGTCGGTCGCGTCGGTGTCGCGGGCGCTGAACGGCGCCACCAACATCCGCCCGGAACTCCGCGACCATATCCGCGACGTCGCCAATCGGCTCGGCTATGTGCCCCATGCCGGCGCGCGCAATCTCAGCCTGGCCCGCTCCTCGACGATCGGCGTGGTCGTCCCCGATCTGCATGGCGAGTTCTTCTCCGAACTGCTGCGCGGCATGGACCGCCAGGCCTCGGAGCTGGGCCTGCACCTGCTGCTGATGGTGATGCACGGCGAAGCCGATCGCGGCGTCACGGCGCTCCATGCGATGCGGGGCCGTGTCGACGGGCTGGTAGTGATGGCGCCGCAGATCACCTCGGACGAGCTGTTCGCACATCTGCCGCGCTCGATGCCGTCGATCCTCGTCAACTGCGCACCGCATGCGGTGGTGCGGCCCGAACTGCGCGTCGACAACGTTGCCGGTGCGGTGGCGATCGTCGAGCATCTCGCCGCGGGTGGCTGCCGCCGCATCGTCCATATCGCCGGCCCGGAAGCGAATATCGACGCGCAGGAGCGTCTGCGCGGCACGCAGGAAGCGTGCGCCCGCCTCGGGCTGGCGTTGCGGGTACTTCAGGGCGACTTCAACGAGGATAGCGGGACCACCGCGGTCGCGACGCTGCAGACCGAGGGCGCCGCCTATGACGCGATCTTCGCCGCCAACGACAACATGGCGGTGGGCGCGCTGATGGCGCTCAAGCGCGCGGGCATCGCGGTGCCCGAGCAGGTCGCGGTGGCGGGGTTCGACAACATCCCGCTCACCCGCCTCATCTCGCCGGCGCTGACCACCGCCAGCATCGACATCGCCGAATTCGGCGCGCGCGCCGTGGTGCGCCTCGCCGGACTGATCGACGGCGCCGCCGACGACCATCTCGAATGGCGCGCGCCGATCGTCATCGCGCGGGAATCGACCCGCCAACCCTCGAATAACACAACAGAAAACCCGATCCGCCGGGGAGATAGAGAGTGACCATGAACAAGCTTGTCTTGCGTTCCGCATTGCTGACGATGACCGTGCTGGGCAGCGGTGCCCTGCTGGCCCCCGCCCCCGCCATCGCCCAGGTCGGCCAGGCCTCGCTGCGCGGCACCATCACCGCGCCGGCCGGCAACCCGGTTATCGACGTGACCGCGATCGAAGTCGCGACCGGCATTCGCCGCAGCGCCACGGTCGGGGCCGACGGGGCCTATAACTTCGCCTCGCTGCGCCCGGGCACCTATCGCCTCGAGATCAAGCTGCAGAATGGCATGCGCAATTCCGACGCATTCACCCTGCGGGTCGGCCAGAACGCCGGGCTCGACCTCGACCTCACGACGTCGAGCGCCCCTGCCGCGGACGCCGGCGCGGCGCCGGACGGCGCGGCCGCCGCACCTGCCGGCGGCGACGAGATCGTCGTCACCGGCAACCGGATCCGCTCGCTCGACGGCGGCCAGGTCGGCATCAACATCACCCAGCGGCTGATCGAGCAGCTGCCGCAGAACAACCGCAACTTCCTCGCCTTCGCCGATCTTGCCCCGGGCGTGCGCTTCGTCGAGGATGCCGACGGCTCGTCGCGCATCCAGGGAGGCGCGCAGAACAGCCGTACCGTCAACGTCTTCATCGATGGCGTGAGCCAGAAGGACTATGTCCTCAAGAATGGCATCACCGGCCAGGACACCTCGGCCGGCAATCCGTTCCCGCAGCTCGCGATCGGCGAGTATCAGGTGCTTTCGTCCAACTATAAGGCCGAGTTCGACCAGGTCAGCTCGGTGGCGATCACCGCGGCGACCAAGTCCGGCACCAACGAGTTCCATGGTGAAGGCTTTATCGACTTCACCAACCAGGACCTCCGCTCGCGCCGCCCGAGCGAGCTGTTCCCGACCAGGACCGACAAGGTCAATTCGGACAACAAGCAGTTCGGCGCCGCGCTGGGCGGCCCGATCGTCAAGGATCGCGCCCACTTCTTCCTGACCTATGAAGGCAAGCGGATCAGCAGCCCGTACGACGTGCGGCCCGACAACGGCATCGCACCGGGCGCGCTGCCATCGCAATATCAGCAGTACTTCGGCAGCTTCTCGCAGCGCTTCAACGAGGACCTGTATTTCGGCAAGATCGACGTCGAGCCGAGCGACAAGGACCTGATCGAGTTCACCGGCAAGTACCGCAAGGAATCGGGCGTCCAGATCCGGACCGGCTTCGCGTCGTCGAGCACCGCAACGCTCAACAAGGTCGAGGAAAAGCGCTTCACCGGCCGCTGGCAGCGCAGCGAGGACAACTGGATCAACGATGCGCGTGTGTCGTACCAGGATACGCGCTGGGCGCCGACGCCGGCGACCAACGGCATCACCACGCTGTTCCAGGCGACCCCGCTGGTGAACGGCAACCGCAGCCGCTTCAACCTGCTGCAATTCGGTGCCGGCGGCAACCAGCAGGACAAGGGACAGAAGGGCTGGACCGTCCAGGACGACTTCACCTGGACCGGCTTTGACGGCCACACCATCAAGGTCGGCGCCAAGGCGAGCTGGATCAAGCTGCGCTCGCTCGAGCAGAACCTGACCAACCCGCTCTACACCTATGACGTAAACGCGTTCAGCCAGACCGGCTTCAACGACGCGGTTCCCTATCGCGTCCAGTTCGGCGCGCCGACCAGTTCGGGCTCGTCGGACGTGCGCTCGAACAACTTCCAGTTCGGCGTCTATGCGCAGGACGACTGGGACGTGACGTCGCGCCTGACGCTCAACCTCGGCCTGCGCTGGGATTATGAGCGGACGCCGTCCTACCTCAATTTCGTGACGACGCAGGAGAACATCACGGCGGTGTCGCCGGCGAACTATCCGAACCTGATCAACGCCGACTACAACATCAACGACTATATCTCGAACGGCCACAACCGGAAGGCGTTCAAGGGCGCATGGCAGCCGCGCCTCGGCTTCACCTATCGCTTCGACGAGGCGGGCCGGTTCGCGATGTTCGGCGGCTATGGCCGCTCCTACGACCGCAACCAGTTCGACTTCCTCCAGCAGGAGCTGAGCCAGGGTGCCTTCCCGACGCGCAGCTTCAACTTCATCGGCGCGGACTCGCAGAACCCGTGCACGCCGTCGACGACCTGCGTCACCTGGAACCCGATCTACCTCACCGCTGCCGGCCGCCAGCAGTTGCTCGCCGGCACGACCGGCGGCGGACGCGAATTCCGCTTCCTCAACAACAATCTGAAGGTCCCCTATTCGGACCAGTTCAGCCTGGGGCTGCGCGGCCGGTTCAACCTGGTCGGGCTCGAGCTCGGCTACACCCACATCACCAGCAAGGACGGCTTCGTCTTCCTGCTGGGCAATCGCCGCAAGGACGGCAGCTTCTTCTTCAACGATCCGACGAGCGCGACCGACACCCCGTCGGCGCCGTTCGGCGATCCGCCCCCGGGCTATGGCGCGATCATTCTCGGCACCAACGGCCTGCGCACGGCATCGGACGCGGTCTATTTCAAGGTGACCAAGACCTATACCCCCGCCTCGCCCTGGAGCATCGACGCCACCTACACCTTCACCGAAGCGAGCGAGAACCGCCAGTTCGGCGAGACCTATTCGCTCGATTACCCGTCGATCAACGACTATCCGACGCTGCGATCCTCGGGCGTGCCGCGGCACCGCTTCGTGGTGGCCGGCAGCGTCGACCTGCCGCTGGGCGTCGCCTTCTCGTCCAAGTTCCAGATCGAATCGGCCGCCTATGAAAAGACGTTCCTCGATCAGGCCAACCCGTTCCAGCGGATCCTGGTCGGGCGCTTCACCGACGGCGTGGGCGGCGGCTGGGGCCGGCGCCAGCTCGACGTCGCGCTGACCAAGTACGTGCCGATCCACTTCATCAGCGACCAGACCCGGCTGCGCTTCCGCGTCGACGTGCTGAACGTGTTCGACGACTGGAACTTCGTCGACTTCAACAACAACGCGGGCTCGTCCGATTGGGGTCGCCAGGTCGGCTACAGCATCGGCGGCAATCCGCCGCGCACGGTGAAGCTGTCGGTCGGCTATTCCTTCTGATCCCTCCTCCGGGGCGGCGCCGGAACTCCGGCGCCGCCCCGATTTTTTTGAGGATTTCACATGATTGATCGCAGGCAGTTGCTCGGCGCCGGTGGACTTGCGCTGGCCGGACTGGCCGGCGCGTGCACGACACCGGGCGCGCGCATCGGCGGCGCCAGCCCGGCACCGGGCGGAGACCCGCTGATCCGCGACCTGCAGGAACGCACCTTCCGCTATTTCTGGGATACCACCGATCCCGAGACGGGCCTTGCCCCCGATCGCTGGCCGACACCGTCCTTCGCCTCGATCGCCGCGGTCGGCTTCGCGCTCACCGCCTATCCGATCGGCGTCACCAATGGCTGGATCACCCGCGACCAGGCGCGCACCCGTACGCTCGCCACGCTGCGCTTCTTCGCCACCGCGCCGCAGGGCGACGGGCAGAGCGACGCCAGCGGCTACAAGGGTTTTTTCTACCACTTTCTCGGCGTCACCAAGGGCCGCCGCTTCGCCCGCGCCGAACTCTCGACCATCGACACCGCGCTGCTGCTGGGCGGCGTGCTGTTCGCGCAAAGCTGGTTCGATGGCGACGACCTGCAAGAGGCTGAGATCCGCACCCTCGCCGACCAGCTCTATGCCGCGGTCGACTGGACCTGGATCACGCCGCGCCCGCCCTTCGTCTCGATGGGTTGGCACCCGGAAAGCGGGTTCATCCCCTCGGACTGGAACATCTATAACGAGGGGCTGCTGCTCTACGTGCTGGCGCTCGGCTCGCCGAGCCACCCGCTGCCCCCCGAAACCTGGGAGGCGTGGACAGCTCGCTTCGACGCGCAGTGGAGCGACCAATGGGGCGAACCGCACCTCCATTTCGCGCCCTTGTTCATCCACCAGTACAGCCATTGCTGGATCGACTTCCGCGGCATCCGCGACCGCTACATGGCAGCGAAGGGCATCGATTATTTCGAGAACAGCCGCCGCGCGGTGCGGGCGCAGCGCGCCTATGCAATCGCCAATCCGGGCGGCTGGAGCGGCTATGGCGAGGATGTCTGGGGCCTGACCGCCTGCGACGGGCCGGGCGACTTCAAGCTGCGGATTGCGGGGCGCGAGCGCGAATTCTTCAGCTATTCGGCACGCGGGCCGGGCGATCGCGACGACGGCACGCTGGCGCCGACGGCTGCGGCGGCGTCGATCGCATTCGAGCCGGAACTGGCAACGCGGGCGGTTTCGACGATGCATGCCCGCTACGGGCGCGGCATCTATGGCCGCTACGGCTTTCTCGACAGCTTCAACCCGACGCTGACCCGCACCGCCGAGCCGCTCCGGCACGGCAAGATCGTGCCCGGCATCGGCTGGGTCGACGGCGACCATCTCGGCATCGACCAGGGGCCGATCCTGCTGATGATCGAGAATCTGCGCAGCGGCCTGGTGTGGGAGGTGATGCGCCGCAACCCGCATATCCGTCGCGGGCTGCAGCGCGCTGGGTTCAGGGGCGGCTGGCTCTAATCGTCCTGGCGGTCCGTTTTCTTGGGCGCGACCCAGACATGGACCGGCACGACGACCTTGCCCGGTGCGGGCTTGCCGATATCGACACGGCTGGCCTGGACCAGCTCGCCATTGGCGAGGGTGAAGGAAGCCCAGGGCTTGGGCATGCGGCCGAACGTCATTTTCTGAATGGGTTCGCCGGTGTTCGAATTCATGATGGTAGCAACGACTGGCATGCCCGTCCGCTATTCGGGGCAGCGCCGGCCTGTCCAGCCGGGCGGCCGACGAATCTGTGGATAGCCCCCTTCCCCCCACCACGATCCGCGCTAAAGCCCCGGCCGAACGGCGGCGGGAAAGGGCAAGCAGATGATCATTCGCAGCGACGAGACCCAGGACGTCGAGGTGCCCGGCGGCGGCGCGATGCGGATCCACTGGTTCCGGCCGGCCGTCGAGGGCCGCTTCCCCGGCGTGCTGCTCTTCTCCGAGATCTACCAGGTCACCGCGCCGATCCGGCGGCTGGCGGCGATGCTGGCGGGCAACGGTCTCGTCGTCGCGGTGCCCGAGGTCTATCACGAATATGAGCCCGCCGGCACCGTGCTCGCCTATGACCCGGCCGGAACCGATCGCGGCAATGCGCTCAAGATCACCAAGCCGGTCGCCGCGTTCGATGCCGATGCGACGGCGGCGCTGACCGCGCTGGCCGAGCATCCCGCCTGCACCGGCAAGCTCGGCACCTTCGGCGTGTGCCTGGGCGGCCACCTCGCCTATCGGGCCGCGCTCGACCCGCGCGTCTCGGCAGCGGTGTGCTTCTACCCGACCGATATCCATTCGGGCACGCTCGGCGAGGGACGCGAGGACGACAGCCTGGCGCGGATGGCCGAGCTCAAGGCCGAGACGCTGTTCGTCTGGGGCCGGCAGGATCCGCATATCCCCTTTGCCGGCCGCGAGACGATCCGCGCCCGGCTGGAGGAGGTCGGCGCCGCCTATGCCTGGCACGAAGTAAACGCCCAGCATGCCTTTCTCCGCGACGAAGGGCCCCGCTATGATCCGGCGCTGTTCCTCTGGGCGATGGACCTGACGCTCGGCTTCTATCGCCGCACGCTCAGCTGAACGTCTTGAGGATCCCCGAAAAATCGAGCCCGGCGCCTTCCCCTTCGACGAACGCCGCATAGAGCTGCTCGGCGCGTTCGCCCATCGGCACCTGCGCGCCGACGCTCGCCGCGGCTTCGAGCGCCAGCTTGAGGTCCTTGAGCATCAGCGGTGCGGCAAAGCCCCCCTGATAGCCGCGGTCGGCGGGCGTTTCGGGGCCGACCCCGGGCACCGGGCAATAGCTCGTCATCGACCAGCTCTGCCCCGAGGAGACCGAGGCGATATCGAAGAAGCGCTGCTGGTCGAGCCCCAGCTTCTCGGCGAGCGCGAACGCCTCGCAGGTCGCGATCATCGTCGCGCCAAGGATCATGTTGTTGCAGATCTTGGCTGCCTGCCCCGCACCGCTGGCACCCGCATGGATGACGGCCTTGCCCATGTCCTCGAGGAACGGCTCGGCGCGCTCGAACGCCGCGACCGCGCCGCCGACCATGAAGGTTAGCGTCCCGGCAGTCGCCGCGGCAATGCCGCCCGAGACCGGCGCGTCGACCGCGAGCAGCCCGTGCTGCGTCGCGGCCTGGGCGACGCGGCGGGCGGTGGCGACGTCGATCGTCGAGCAGTCGATCAGGATCGCGCCGGGCTCGGCATGGTCGAGCAAGGTCTCGGCGTAGAGCGCCTCGACGTGCCGGCCGGCGGGCAGCATCGTCACGATCGCCTCGGCGCCGGCGATCGCCTCCGCGGCGTTCGCGGCAGGCAGGCAGCCGACCTTCTTCGCGCGGTCCAACGCCTCGGCCGAGAGGTCGAAGGCGCGGACGTCGTGGCCGGCCTTGGCAAGGTTCGCCGCCATGCCCCCGCCCATGTTGCCGAGGCCGATAAATGCTACGCGTGCCATCTGCTTCCTCTCTACGTTCCCCTCCCGCTTGCGGGAGGGAGCATGGGGTCGGTCATGCCCCCGGCATGACCTGAAAAGCGCGGGGCGCTTTTCACCCCGTGCTGGGAGGGGCTAACGTGGAAGTCACGCCCTGCCGCCTTATTCCAGCCCCTCCCCCGACCCCTCCCGCAAGCGGGAGGGGAGCGCATGGGGAGAGATCAGTATGCCCTCAACGCCCCGTCCAGTTCCCCGGACGCTTCTCCACGAACGCCGCCATGCCTTCCTTCTGATCCTCGCTGCCGAACAGCGCGTGGAACAGGCGGCGCTCGAAGTGCACGCCCTGGGCCAGGCTCGTCTCGAAGGCGGCGTTGACCATTTCCTTGTTGGCCTTCACCGCCAGCGGCGGCATCGCGGCGATCGTCGCGGCGGTCTGTACCGCTTCCTCGACCAGCTCGGCGGCGGGCAGGATGCGGCTGACCAGCCCGGCGCGCTCGGCCTCCTCCGCGTCCATCATCCGGCCGGTGAGGCACATCTCCATCGCCTTGGCCTTGCCCACCGCGCGGGTCAGCCGCTGCGAGCCGCCCATGCCGGGCGACACGCCGAGCTTGACCTCGGGCTGGCCGAACTTGGCGGTGTCCGCCGCGAGGATGAAGTCGCACATCATCGCCACTTCGCAGCCGCCGCCCAGCGCATAGCCGGCAACGGCGGCGATGATCGGCTTGCGGGTGCGGGTGAAGGCGTCCCAGCCGGCGAAGAAGTCATGGCCGTACATGTCGGCGAAGCCCTGCGCCTGCATCTCCTTGATGTCGGCGCCGGCGGCGAAGGCCTTTTCGCTGCCGGTGAGCACCGCGCAGCCCTGCGACGGATCGGCGTCGAAGGCGCGCATCACGTCGAGCAGTTCGCTCAGCACCTGGCTGTTCAGCGCGTTGAGCGCCTTGGGGCGGTTGAGCGTGATCAGCGTCACCGCGCCGCGTTGCTCGACGAGGAGGGTTTCGTAGGAAGACATGACGTTCTCCGTTCAGGGCGCCCAGGCCTGCGCGGGCGGCAGGGGGGCGAAGATGGCATCGATCGCGGCGCTGTCCACCGCTTCCAGCGTAGAAGGCGACCAGCGCGGCGCATTGTCCTTGTCGAGGATCACGGCGCGCACGCCCTCGGCAAAATCCGGCAGGCGGCAGACACGGGTGGCGACGGCATATTCCTGGGCCATCTCGGCGGCGAAATCGGGCATGTCGCGGCCCTCGCGGACGATGCGCAGCGACACCTTGCAGGCCTGGGGCGACTTGGTGCGCAGCGTGGCGAGCGTCGCCATGGCCCAGTCGCTGCCCTCGGCTTCGAGCGCGGCGAAGATGCCCTCCACCGTATCGCCCGCGAACAGCCGGTCGATATCGGCATAGTGCGCAAGGATCCTCGCGATCGGCGGCTCGATCGACAGATCGGTGAGGATCGCCTGCGCCTTGTCGGGCGCGGTGGTGATCTGCGCCTTGGCGGACTCGAGCGCCTCGGCGGGGAGGTAATGGGTGGCGAGGCCGAGGGCGAGGCACTCGGCGCCGTCGAGCCGGTGACCGGTCAGCGCCAGATACTCGCCCATCCGCCCCGGCAGGCGCGAGAGGTACCAGCCGCCGCCCACGTCCGGGAACAGGCCGATGCCGGTCTCGGGCATGGCGAACTTGGTGTTTTCGGTCACGACGCGGTAGCGCGCCGGCTGCGAGATGCCGACGCCGCCGCCCATCACGATGCCGTCGGCAAAGGCGACGATCGGCTTGGGATAGGTGAACAGCCGGTGGTTGAGCCGGTATTCGGTGCGGAAGAAATCGGCGGCCTCGGCGCCGTCCCCTGCCCCACTGGTCGCGATCATGCGGATGTCGCCGCCGGCGCAGAAGCCGCGGCCCTCGGCATGGTCGAGCAGCACGATATGGACGGAGTCGTCCTGCTCCCAGGCGTCGAGCGCGTCGAGCATCGCCTGGCACATCGCGGTGTTGAGCGCGTGCAGCGCCTTGGGGCGGTTGAGGCGGAGACGCGCCACGGGGCCTTCGATGGCGGTGAGGATGTCCATCAGCAAGATCCTCCCCTAGACGGTGATGGAATGGAAGGCGAGATGAAGGAAAAACGGCGCCCCAAACCATTGTCATCCCGGCGAAAGCCGGGATCCATTGCCCTCGGCGCTGGGGGAAAGAACCGCAGCTTCAGCGCGAATGGATCCCGGCTTTCGCCGGGATGACGGCGTCTATTGCTGCCATCGGCTTGCCCCGCCCGCCAAAAGTTCCGAAAGTTCCGGGAAACCGACATCAACCCCGCTTTCTCCCTGCTCCGCGCGCCGGACGGGAGCGAACAAAGCATAAACATACTGCTGTAGGAAAGCATTTTCCGCCTCAGTCCTTCAGCAATTCGCGGCCGACGATCATCCGCATCACCTGGTTGGTGCCCTCCAGGATCGAATGCACGCGCAGGTCGCGCCAGAAGCGCTCGATCGGATAGTCCATGAGGTACCCATAGCCGCCGTGCAGCTGCAGCGCACGGTCGACCACCGCCGAGCCGGTGTCGGTCGCCAGCCGCTTGGCCATCGCGGCGAAGCGGGTCTTGTCGCCGGTGCCCGCAGTGACCTTGGCGGCGGCGAGGTAGAGCAGCGCGCGGGCCGCCTCCAGCTCGGTCGCCATGTCGGCGAGCAGGAACTGGGTGTTCTGGAAGTCGGCGATCGCCTTGCCGAACTGCTTGCGCTCCTGGGTGTAGCGCACCGCCTCGTCGAGACAGCGCTGCGCGCCGCCCAGCGAGCAGGCGCCGATGTTGAGCCGGCCGCCATCCAGCCCCATCATCGCGATGCGGAAGCCCTCGCCCTCGGCGCCGATCAGATTCTCCACCGGCACGCGCACATTGTCGAGGTTGACCTGCGCCGTCGGCTGCGAGTGCCAGCCGAGCTTGCGCTCCTGCGCGCCGAAGCTGACGCCGGGCATGTCCTTCTCGATCGCCAGGCACGAGATGCCCTTGGGGCCGTCCTCGCCGGTGCGGACCATGGTGAGGTACAGGTCGTTCTCGCCGCCGCCCGAGATGAACTGCTTGGTGCCGGTGACGACATAATGATCGCCGTCCCGCACCGCGCGGGTCTTGAGCGCCGCCGCGTCCGAGCCCGAGCCCGGCTCGGTGAGGCAGTAGCTGGCGAGCCGGTCCATGGTGACGAGGCTGGGGAGATACTTGTCCTTCACCGCCTGCGCGCCGAAGCGGTCGATCATCCAGGCGGCCATGTTGTGGATCGAGATGAACGCGCTGGTGGACGGGCAGCCATAGGCCATCGCCTCGAAGATCAGCGCCGATTCCAGCCGGCCGAGGCCGATGCCGCCCGATTCCTCGGAGACATAGATCGCGGCGAAGCCGAGCTCGGCGGCGGCCTTGATCGTCTCGCGGGGAAAGATGTGCTTCTCGTCCCACTCGGCCGCATGCGGGGTGATCGCATCGGCGGTGAACTTCTGCGCCATCTCCTGGATCTGGCGCTGGTCGTCGGTGAGGTCGAACTGGTGGGTCATGGGTTCACTTGTCTAGCATCGTCATCCCGACGAAAGTCGGGATCCATTGGGGTCTCCGGCGCGGCTCTTGCTGCCGCCGAGTGGCGAATGGATCCCGGCTTTCGCCGGGATGACAGTGGAGGGGTAGGGTGGACAAACTGCCGTGCGTCTACATGCTGGCGAGCGGGCGGCATGGGACGCTGTACACGGGTGTCACTTCGGACCTTATGGGGCGGGTCCACCAGCACCGGAGCGGTACGGTGCCGGGCTTCACCAAGCGCAACAAGGTCAAGCGGCTGGTCTGGTACGAAGTCGGCGGCGACATGGCGGCGGCGATCCGGCGCGAGAAGCAGCTCAAGGAATGGAAGCGCGACTGGAAGGTCGTGCTGATCGAGCGCGAGAACCCTTTCTGGGAAGACCTCGCGATCGGCCTCGGCTTCCCACCGTTGGAAGTCCCTGACCTCTAAGGCGTCATCCCGACGAAAGTCGGGATCCATTCGCCACTCGGCCTGGGCTGGAGCCGCGCCGGTGACCCCAATGGATCCCGGCTTTCGCCGGGATGACAACTGAAGGGAAAGCGACGCCGCCACCCCCATCACCCCATCGTCGGGATGACGAAGGCGTTGGCCGCGTCGCCCACGCCGCCGTCGGGCCAGCGCTGGGTGACGGTCTTGACCTTGGTCCAGAAGCGGACGCCTTCCATGCCGTGCTGGTTGACGTCGCCGAAGGCCGACCGCTTCCAGCCGCCGAAGCTGTGATAGGCGACCGGCACCGGGATCGGCACATTGATGCCCACCATCCCGACATTCACCCGCGCCGCGAACTCGCGCGCGGCATGGCCGTTGCGGGTGAAGATCGCGACGCCGTTGCCGTACTGGTGCTCGCTCGGCAGGCGCAGCGCGGTCTCGAAATCGGGCGCGCGGACGATCTGGAGGACCGGGCCGAAGATCTCCTCCTGGTAGCTCTTCATGCCCGGCGTCACGCGGTCGAACAACGACGGGCCGATGAAGAAGCCCTGCTCGTGCCCCTGCAGCTGGAAGCCGCGGCCGTCGATCACCAGCTCGGCGCCCTCGTCGACGCCGGTCTGGATCCAGCCCTCCACGCGGGCCTTGTGCGCGGCGTTGACCACCGGGCCGTACTGCGCCTCGGCATCGGTGGAGACCCCCACGCGCAGCGCCTCGATCGCCGGGATCAGCTTTTCGCGCAGCGCATCGGCGGTCTTGTCGCCGACCGGCACCACCACCGGCAGCGCCATGCAGCGCTCGCCGGCCGAGCCGAACGCCGCGCCGGAGAGGTCGGCCACCACCTGGTCGAGATCGGCGTCGGGCATGACGATGCCGTGGTTCTTGGCGCCGCCCATCGCCTGGACGCGCTTCCCCGCCGCGACGCCGCGCTGGTAGACATAGTGCGCGATGTCGGACGAACCGACGAAGCTCACCGCGCCGATCGCGGGATGGTCGAGGATCGCGTCGACCATCTCCTTGTCGCCCTGCACCACCTGGAGGATGCCTTCCGGCGCGCCGGCTTCCAGCATCAGTTCGGCGAGGCGGACCGGGACCGAGGGATCGCGCTCGGACGGCTTGAGGAGGAAGGCGTTGCCGCAGGCGATCGCAACCCCGAACATCCACATCGGGATCATCGCCGGGAAGTTGAACGGGGTGATCCCCGCGCCGATACCCAGCGGCATCCGCATCGAATAGACGTCGATGCCGGGGCCCGCCCCGTGGGTATATTCGCCCTTGAGCGCGTGGGGGATGCCGCAGGCGAACTCGATCACCTCGAGCCCGCGCTGGATGTCGCCCTTGGAATCCGCGATCACCTTGCCATGCTCGGACGAGAGCAGGTGCGCGAGCGCGTCCATGTTCGCCTCGACCAGCTCCTTGAACCGGAACATCACCCGCGCCCGGCGCTGCGGGTTGGTCGCCGCCCAGCCGGGTTGCGCGGCCATCGCGGCGGCGACGGCGCGGTCGAGATCGGCGGCGGTGCCGAGCGTGACCTGCGCCTGCACGGCGCCGCTATTGGGGTCGAACACCTCGGACCGGCGGCCACCGCCGCCGCCCGCAGGTCCGCCGATCACATGCTCGATCAACCGCATCTTCGTGCTCCATCCTCTTCCGCGGGCACCGTTGCTATGTTCCAGCGACGCAGGCAATAGGACGAATGTGCAGGTCGAACCTGCAAAAATGCAGGAGCGAGGACGACCATGGACTGGGACGATCTGCGCATCTTCCTGGCGGTCGCCCGGGCGCAGCGGCTGAGCCGCGCCGCGCCGACGCTGGGCATGGACCCGACGACGATCGCGCGGCGGCTGCGCCGGCTGGAAGGAACGCTTGGCCGGCGGCTGTTCGAGCATGCCGCCACCGGTCACATGCTCACCGAAGAAGGCCAGCAGCTGCTCGACCAGGCCGAACGGATCGAGGCGCATGCACTGAACATCGCCGGCACCGCCTCCAAGGAGAGCGCGCTGGCCGGCACCCTGCGGGTGAGCGCGTCGGAAGGCTTCGGCACGCGGATCATCGCCCCGCGCCTGCACCGCTTCACCGGCCGCTTCCCCAACATCCGGGTCGACCTGATCGCCTCCAGCGGGTTTCTGAGTCCGTCGCGGCGCGAAGTGGATGTCGCGGTGATGCTGGCGCGCCCCAGCACCGGCGCGCTCGTCGCGCGCAAGCTCACCGACTATGCGCTCGGCCTCTATGCCACCCCCGGGTATCTCGAATCCGCGCCGCGGCTGGAGGCGCCGGACGACCTGCAGCGCCACGTGATGACCGGCTATGTCACCGACCAGATCTATGCGCCCGAGCTGCGCTATCTCGGCGAGATCGACCGGCGGCTGGTGCCGCAGGTCCGCAGCACCAGCATCAACGCCCAGGCCGAGATCATCGCCAGCGGCCAGGCGTGCGGCATCCTCCCCTGCTTCCTCGGCGACGCGATGCCGGCGCTGCAGCGGGTGCTGCGCGACCGCATCGCGATCCAGCGCAGCTTCTGGCTGGTCGTCCCGCGCGACCTGCGCGGCCTGCCACGGATCGACCGCTTCCTCGGCTGGCTCACCGACGAGATGACCGCGCTGGCGCCGATGCTGCACGGCACCGCGCCGATCGCGACGGCTGATACAGGCTGAACCGGCGGACGAACGCCCGCGCGCAACCCCAGCAGTCGCATCCGCCCCCTCCTCCCCCTCACCCTTCCCACCGCCTCCGGCGGCGGGCCCCTTCCCTCTCCCACAAGGGGAGAGGGAGAAGTTTCGCCCCAATCCCTCTCCCCTTGTGGGAGAGGGAGGGAGCCGCGAAGCGGCGGAAGGGTGAGGGGGAAGCCGGTGTCTATGCGATTGCGATGCCTGGCGACCGGTACTGGGATCGCTGCTAGCAAGCTGCAAATCTCAGACACCACCCTCTAGGCACCGCAGGCTCAGCCGCGGCGCAGCCCGTCGATCCGCACCACCGGCACCGTGCCCAGGCCGCGCGGCAGCGTGAGCGTAAGCCCCGCCGCCGCCTGCCGGAACGCCACGTCGCCGCCGCCGAGCAGCCGCGCGCGCGCCACGCGCCCCGCCCCCAGCCCGAGCGACCGCACGGTCACCGGCCCGGTCGGCGCCTTGAGGAAGAACAGGTACAGCGTGTCGCCCTTGGTGGTGAAGCGGACGTCCTGCTCGGTGAAGCCCTTGAAGCCGTCCTCGTTCTGCATGCCGGCGGCGAGCTGGGTCGGCCCCTCGCCATAGCTGCGCCACGGCCGCGTGCGGAACACCGCCTCGCCGTTGACCGCCATCCAGGCGCCGAGATCGTCAAGGATCCGCTCTTCCTCGGCATCGATCGTGCCGTCGCCGCGCTGGGGCACCGACAGCAGCAGGTTGCCGTTCTTCGAGATCACGTCGGCGAGCCGCTGGAGCACGTCGTTCGCCGACTTGTAGCGCTTCTCGGTAAACAGGCTGCGCTTGTAGAACCAGTCGCCCAGGCAGGTATCGGTCTGCCACGGTTCGTCCCACAATTTGTCGGCAAAGCCGCGCTCGACATCCTGCACCAGCCCGAACCGGGCATAGGGCTTGAGCTGCTTGGCGTTGAGCACCACGTCGATCTTGCCGTGCCAGGCGATCGAGCGGTTGTAATAGTCGGCCGCAGCCGCCAGCCCGATGGGCCCGAACGGCAGCTCGTAGTCGTCGAAATAGCAGAGATCGGGCTGGTATTTGGTGACGAGATCGACCTGCCGCTGCAGCCAGCGCGTCGCATAGGCGGCATCGCCGGCAGGGCCATGCTCGACCCACTGGCCGTCATTGTCCTCGTGCCACTTGCCCATCGCCTGCATCGTGTCGATGCCGTCGGGGGCGACGATGTGCTTGCCGGTGTAAAGCAGCTGCGGATCCAGCCCTTCCCACCATTTGCCGGCGCCGTCCGCCTTGGTGAGGCGGAACGCGTCGTAGCGCTCGCCCTTGCGCAGTCCTTCGGGATCATAGCCATAGGCGGTCTGGTACCAGTGCCAGGCATGGGCGGCGTGGTTGGAGACGCCAAAGCGCAGGCCATGCGCGCGCGCCACCTTCGCCCAGGTGCCGACCACGTCGCGCTTCGGCCCGACGCGCAGGCTGTTCCAGCCGTGATGCGCGCTGTCGTAGCAATCGAGATTGTCGTGATGGCAGGCGAGCGACACGAAATATTTCGCACCGGCCTTCACATAGCGCTGCATCAGCGCCTCGGGATCCCAGTTGGCGGCGGTCCAGCGGTTCTGGACCTCCATCATGCCGACATCGGCGGGATGGCCATAGGTCTTGCGATGGAAGTCGGCCTGGGGGTGCCCCTGCTGGTAGAGGTTTCGCCCATACCAGTCGCCCTGCTCGGGCACCGATTGCGGGCCCCAGTGCGACCAGATCCCGAACTTCGCATCGCGAAACCAGTCAGGATAGCGATAGTTCGCGACGAGCGACGGCCAGTTCGCCTGTACCGGCCCCTGTGCCGTCACCTGCGCCCGTGCCACCGCCGGCAGGGCAGCAAGCCCCGCCAGAACTCCGCGACGCCGCCACCCTGATCCGATCATTATTACCTCCGCTGAACCACGACAGTACCACCTTGATACCGAATTTCGGCATCAAAGCCATTGTCGTCGTTCACCGGCTTGCCGGCGCTCACCCATTTCACGCGGAAGCTGCGGGTGGCGGGCATCCCCGCCCAGCCCTTGCCCTCGCGCGCGCCGATCGTCAGCGTGCCGGCCTTGTCGTCATAGGTCAGCGGGATGCGGCTGAACGCACCGGTCTTGTACTGCTCGCTGCGGCCATCGTCCTCGTAGAGCGAGAACGCGCCGTTGGCGCCGGTATAGACGGTGATCGTCAGCGGGGCATCGCGCTGCTGGTCGACATATTGCGTCACCGGCCCCATCGGCACGATCGCGCCGGCCTTGACGAACAGCGGCATGCGTTCGGCCGGCGCCTGCACTCCGGCGATGGTGCCGCCGCGATAGGTCTTCGCCGTGGCGAAGTCATACCAGGTGCCCGTGCCGGGGAAATAGACCGTGCGGCTGCGCGCCTTGTACTCGGTGATCGGCGCCACCAGGAACGCATCGCCGAACAGATACTGGTCGTTGATCGTTCGGGCCTTGGCATCGGCGGGGAAGTCCATCGCCATGCCGCGCATGATGCTGCCGTCCTTCATATAGGTGTCGGCGCCCAGCGTGTAGATATAGGGCATCAGCCGGTAGCGGAGCTGGTCGTACCACACCATCGACGCGCGCATCGGCGAACCCTCGGGCGAAATCTCGTAGATCTCGCGATACGGGAACTCGCCATGGCTGCGGAACAGCGGGCTGAACGCGCCGAACTGGAACCAGCGCAGGTTGAGCTCACGCCATTCGGCAAGGTCCTCCGGCTTGGGGTTCTTGGTCTCGTAGCGCGGCTCCACCGCGAAGCCGCCGATATCGTGCGTCCAGTTGGGCAGGCCCGACATCGAGGCATTGACCCCGGCCGAAATCTGCGCGCGCAGATCGTACCAGCGGGTCGCGACGTCGCCCGACCAGATCGCCGCGCCATAACGCTGCAGGCCGCCAAAGCCCGAACGGGTGAGCAGGAACGGCCGCACATCGGGCTTGAAGCTGCGCCAGCCCTCGAAGAAGGCGCGGGCGTTCATCAGCGGGTAGCTGTTGAAATACTGCTCGGCCGGGCCGATCGCGGTCGGGCCCATGGTGTCGATCCGCTCGGGAATCGAGAGGTTGGAGTGCATGTCCGGCTCGCTGGCATCGGCCCACCAGGCATCGGTGCCGAGCACGCCCAGCTTCGCCTGCACTTGGCGCCAGAAGATGCGGCGCCCCTCGGCTGAATAGGGATCGTAGAAGGTGCTCTGATAGCCGGGGCCGACCCAGTCCTTGTTCCCCTGGCGGAGATTGCCCTGATAGGCAGCACCCGCCGCGTTCAGTTCCTTGTAGTTCTCGGTCGTCGGATAGAATTTCGGCCAGACCGAGATCATGAAGTTGGCGTGATCGGCATGGACCTTGTCGATCATCGCCTTCGGGTTCGGGAAGCGGGTGGGGTCGAAATCGTGGCTGCCCCAGTTGTCGTCGCGCCAATAGCGCCAGTCGAGCACGATATTGTCGAGCGGGATATTCAGCGAACGGTACTTGTCGACCACGCCGGTCACCTCGGCGGCGGTGTCGTAGCGCTGGCGCGACTGCCAGAAGCCATAGACCCATTTGGGCATCATCTCGGCCTTGCCGGTAAGCTGGCGATAGCCGGCGATCACGCCGTCGAGAGTGTCGGCGGGGACGAACCAATAGCTCTTGGCCTGCCCCACCTCGCTGGTGAACCAAACCGAATGGCGGTCCTGCGCGGGCAGCGGGTCGTTATGGAGCAGCGCCATATAGCCGGCGTTGGGCTCCCATTCGATGCGGATCTGGACCGGCTTGCCCTTGACCATCGGCAGGTCGAAATTGGCGTACCAGGGGTTCCAGTTCTGCCGCCAGCGATCGAGCACCAGCTTTCCGTCGGCATAGACCTTGTAATAGCTCGAGCCGTAGAGCTGGAACTTGTGGGTGCCGGTCACCTCGGGCTGCACGTCGCCCGTCCACACCACGGTCTGCTTCTGCACCGCGTTGCCGGCGGTGTTCTGGCCGCCGGTCGCCGCGACGGTCTTGGCCTTGGCTTCCTCGGGCCAGTTCTTCTGGTCCTTGATGTACTGATAGTCGATCGTTGCTTCCTGGCGCGCGACCGCCAGCTTGCCGTCAAGGAAATACTCGGCCTTCCAGCCCGGCTTGCCGCCGCTCGTCACCTTCAGCCCCTCGCCGACCAGCGTATAGGGCTTGGGATTGCCGAAGCGGCTGATGCTGGCATTGTCCCAGAGCAGGCCATAGCTGCGCGTCGAGACGACGAACGGCACGGCGATGTCCATATTGTGCTGGGCGAGTTCGACGTCCTCGCCATTATAGTTCATCTGGGCATTCTGGTGCTGGCCCAGCCCGTACAGCCCCTCGTCGGTGCCGCGGTTGAACTGCTGGCTGACCGCGACGAACGGCTTGCCCTCGACGGTGACCGGCTTGAACGCCGCCTGGCCGGATTCGGCGAGCAGCTCGCGCCCCTTGGCGTCGGTGAAGCGGACGCGGCCGGTGGCGATCTCGATATCGGCGGTGGCGCGCTTGGCCTTGACCAGCACATGGCCGTTCGCCTCGCTTACCTCGAACGCACCGGCGGCCGGCGGGTTGGCGGCCATCAGGCTCGGCGCGAGCGTGCCGGTGTCGACGCCCTTGGGGGTGGCGATAACGTGGAAGATGCCGTCGCCATGGACGGTCACTTCGACCTTGGCGGCGCTGCCGCCGGTCGGCGTGACGACCACGCCGGTATCGCTGCGGCTATAGCCATTTTCCTGCGCCGCCTGCGCCGACGCCATCGCGCTGCCGGCGAGCAGCGCCGCGATCCAAACCCTCTTCATGCCCTAGTCTCCTGCCTTGTTCTTGTCATGCAAATGATTAGCGGTAGCGGCCCATGGTGACCCTCAGGACCTGCGGTCGGTCGATCAGGTTGAGCCCGTAATCGGTCTGGTCGCCGTTCCATACGCGCGTCGTCCGCCACGTGCCGTCGACGAAGGTACCTTCCTCGGTGCGCAGCAGGATGCCGTTGGGTGCGCTGCCTGGCGCGGGCGCAAAGGTAACGCGGACATGATCGCCGACCACCAGGAACTCGTTGTCGGAAAGCTGCGCCACCGCGACGCCGCCGATCTTCTCCGCGCCCCAAGGCGCCGGATCGGATTTGAGGAAGCTCCATTCCTTCATGCCGAACTGCCACTCGCCCCAGCTGGCGGTGATCTGCCAGCCGCCGAGCGTGGTGCTGCGCGGCGTGTTGTCGTCGGGCTTGGCGACGCCCCAGGTCGGGCGGGTATAGGCGATCCGCGCCCAATCGCGCGCGATGCCCTGCAGCATGCCATAGGGCAGCGCGAAGGCGTCCATCGTCGCCGCATCGAGATCGCGCGCGCCGAGCGGGAAGTTGAAATAGCCGGTGGCGTCCATCCCGAACGGCGCGAAGCCGATCGCGCCGCGGCCCAGCGCCTCGTAGAAGAAGCGGGCGAACTCACGGGCGTTGCCGATTTCCGGCACCATCAGCGCGTTGTCGGGCCGGGCATATTTCTCGAGGTAGAGCGAGACATTGGCGCTGCTGCGATCATAGAGGTCGGGGGCGGCGAAATCGAGCGCGGGGGCGGCTGCCTTCCAGATCTCGAGCACGTCCTGCTGCGGCCCGCCGCTCGCCACCCCGTCGGGATCGGGCACGTTGGAGGGACCGGCGAGCGCCGCATTGACGTACATCGGCAGCGGCTTCACTGCCTTGCCCGCCGCCGCGATCGCATTCACGTAGCGCGCGACATACCAGCTGTTGAACGCACGATCGGCCTGCGCGCCGAACGCCTGCGCCCAGGTGCCGCGCTTGCCGGTCTTCTTCGCCAGCTCGGCCGGGATCTGCTGCGCGAACAGGCGGTTGCCCTCGGCCGAATAGTCGCGCGGGTTGCGGTAGCTGCCGGTCTCGTTCTCGGGCTGAACCAGGATCACGGTGTTCTGCGGATCATGGTCGCGGAGATATTCCATCACCTTCACGAAGGCACGCAGGTCCGCCTTGAGCGTCTCAGGCCCATGGGCGCTGAGCACGCCGTGGTCCTTGCCGTCGCGCGTCTTCATCCGCGGGAAGCGCCGCGCGTCCAGCTTCACCCAGTCGGGCGTGTAGCTGTAGCTGGTGTTCTTCCAGGTACCGAACCACAGCAGCACCACACGCTTGTCGTGCGTGCGCGCCTGGTCGAGCAGGGTCTGGAGGAAGCGGAGGTCGAACTGCCCCTCGCGCGGCTCGACCTGCTGCCAGGCAATCGGCACTTCCACCGTGTTGGCGTGCATCCGGTCAAGCACGGGCCAGGCGGTGGCGAGCGGCTCGGCATAGTTGCTCGAATTATTGACCTGGCCGCCGAGCATCAGGAACGGCGCGCCGTCGACGATCAGGGCGTGGCGGCCGTTCCTGCTTTCGATATGCGGCACCGGCGTCGCCGTCTGCGCGGTCGCCGTGCCGGCGAGCAGCAGCGCCCCCAAGGTGAGCACCGAGCGGATCGGCACTTTCGCTCCCCTCCCGCTTGCGGGAGGGGTCGGGGGAGGGAACGACGTGAAGGTAACGCTGGAGCGCGCCAGCCCCCCCCC